>JAPLEJ010000041.1 GCA_026391435.1 Bacteroidota bacterium | reverse complement strand
TTCAGGGCTTTGATAAAATTTTAGAAGGAAAAAGTACATCCACTATCACGGAACGAGCATTAAGATATGATTTGACTATCCCATTTGCAAGGTATGTTGCGATGAACCATGGCGCTTTAACTTTCCCTTTTAAGCGTTATCAAATTCAACCTGTATGGCGTGCTGATCGTCCACAAAAAGGAAGATACCGAGAATTTTATCAGTGCGATGCTGATATTGTTGGAAGTGAAAGCTTATTGAATGAAGTTGATTTAATTGCTTTATATGTGACTGCTTTTCAAAGATTAAATGTACCTGTTGAAATCAAAATCAATAGTCGACAAATTTTATTAGCACTCGCTGAACTTTGCGGAGGAAGTGATCAACTTATTAATTTAACCATCGCTATTGATAAGCTTGATAAAATAGGTTGGGAAAAAGTACAACAAGAATTAACCACAAAAGGATTTACCTCCGAACAACAAAATAACATCCAAGCTTACTTAAATTTATCTGGCACCAACGCCGAAAAAATAAAAAAACTGAGTGCGCTTTTAGGAGACAACGCAGCTGGACAAGAAGGTATCGCAGCATTAAATTATATTTTAAACTACCATGCGCATACTGGCATGGAAAGCCATCTGGTGGCTGATTTCACTTTAGCAAGAGGCTTAAATTATTATACAGGTCTGATATTTGAAGTAAAGGCAAAAGACGCTGACATGGGTAGTATTGGTGGTGGCGGCAGGTACAATGATCTCACTAGTTTATTTGGTGTGCCTAATATTCCAGGTGTTGGAATTAGTTTTGGCGTTGATCGTATTTATGATGTGATGGAAGAGAAAAATTTATTCCCTACTTCCATTTCTCAATCAACACAGGTACTATTTTTTAATTTAGGTGAAGCCGAAGCATTGCAAGCTTACCAATTAATGTTGACCTTGAGAAATAAAAAAATTGCTTGTGAAATTTACCCGGAAAAGAGCAAATTTGACAAGCAATTTAAATATGCTGAGAAAAAAAATATTCCTACTATTGTAATTTTAGGTAGCGAAGAATTAGCTTCAAAAAAATGTACCGTTAAAAATTTATCAACTGGAATTCAAACGACCATTTCTTTTGAGGAATTAATTGACTTTCAATTTTAGTAGAAGCCTAATATAATTTATCCGCCCAAATTTGATTGTAAAAATCATCTTGCTTTAAAGCACTTGGGCTGGCTACTTTTTTTCCAATCAACTCCATCCCTTGCACATTGATGCCCACACTTTCAACTACATTACTGCTATTTCTTTTAAACACGACTAAAGCGTCATAGGCTGCTAAATAAAAAGTATCCACTCCTTTTTTTTCTAAAGGGAAAGCGCCTACTGCAGAGGTGGAAATTAAAACAGTATCCTCGATGGTTAAAGTCACTTCGGTTACTGGACTTCCTTCCGCAAAAGCATACTTACCAAGATAATCTTTAAGAGGACTATTTTGTGCTTGTACTTTCATAAATACACCTAATAATACGATACCCATTAATAACAATTTTTTCATAATGATTATTTTAAAATGATTGGTTGTTTGGATTCCAAATTTTTTCCAATTTTATCGAAATTAGGGGAATAGCCCATAATATAAAAGCAAAAATGAAAGGTTTCCTAAAACTTAACATCATCTTGCTCAAAAAGTTGTAAAAATGGGTGAAAAAAGAAATAAATAGATACAAATCTGATCAAGTATCTTTGCAGAATGGAGCATACTAAAGTTAATATCAGACAAGTCGAAATCGCTGACATTGAACGATTTATAGGAAAACTAGGTGAAAAATCATTCCGCGTAAAACAAATTCATGAATGGCTATGGCAAAAGCATGCCCACAGCTTTGATGACATGACCAATTTGAGCAAGGAATTACGCCAGCAGTTACACGACCATTTTACACTGCCCGCCTTAACCCTAAATACCACACAATTAAGTGAAGATGGTACTTTAAAAACAAGGTTTGAAACTTTTGATCATCATATGATCGAAGGGGTTTTAATTCCAACTACCGAACGCAAAACGGCTTGTGTATCATCGCAAATTGGATGCAGTTTGAGTTGTAAATTTTGTGCAACGGGTTATATGGAGCGCAAACGAAATTTGAGTTTTGATGAAATATATGATCAAGTGGTAATGATTAATCAGCAAAGTGAAAAAACTTACGAAAAATCTTTATCCAATATTGTTTTTATGGGAATGGGCGAGCCTTTATTAAATTATAAAAATGTTTTAAAGGCAGTGGAGCGCATTTCAGCAAAGGATGGTTTGGGCATGAGCCCAAGACGCATCACTGTATCAACAGCAGGGGTGGCTAAAGGTATCAAGCAACTAGGTGATGATCAGGTTCGTTTTAAATTGGCATTGTCATTGCATGCCGCCAATGATAAAAAAAGAAATGAAATCATGCCCATTAATGAAAGTAATAATATCGATGCCCTTATTGAATCCCTTAATTATTTTTATAAAAAAACAGGAAGCGAAATAACCTTTGAATATATTTTATTTAAAGATTTTAATGATTCCGAAAGAGATGTGGTTGAGCTTACTAAAATATACCGACAAGTGCCTGCAGATTTAATCAATGTGATTGAGTATAATGCCATTGATAAATTTCCGTTTGACAAACCCAACGAAGATGGCTTTGAAAATTTTGTCACTGCGCTTCAAAAAAATAGAGTGAATGTGAGAGTGAGAAGAAGTAGAGGTAAGGATATTGACGCCGCTTGCGGACAGCTCGCTAACAAGGATAATTTTTAATTGCACAGCGAAATGAAAACAAAAAGATCCGATAATTTTGATAAGTTTTCCCTTAAAAAAAAGGGCAGCGCTGTCAAAGAATCTATAAGACAGGATAAGAAAAAAGCAAAAGCTGAATCCAGGGCAATGGGTGAAGCAGCTCGTCAAAGAAAAATTGATAAAGCAAGGGGAATCGTTACCGATCCTGTGCCAGCAGAAAAAGGAAAAAGAGGCGCTTATGTTAAAAAAACAGGAGGCTATGAGAAAAAGCCTTATGATCGAAAAAAAATAACAGAAGCACCTCCAAAGTATGGCGAACTAAAGCCTTCCTATAATGCAAGGCCAACTACCATAAATAAAAGAACACCTGCATCTATGGATAAGGCCGACGAAAAACGTACCGCCTCTATTGGAAAAGTGACTGCTTCCGCTGATACGCCCTATGAACAAATGCCTTTAAATAAATACATAGCGCATGCTGGCATTTCAGGTCGTCGTGAAGCTGCACAGATGGTGAAGTCGGGGCATATTACGGTTAATGGAGATACGGTATTAGAACCAGGTTATAAAGTTCAATACAAAGATGTGGTGAGATTAAAAGGGAAAGTATTACAATTACAAGTAACCCCTGTTTATATCTTATTAAATAAACCCAAAGATTATATCTGTACAGCCAATGATCCTGAAGGAAGAAAGACGGTACTTGATATTATTAAAAATGCGACCACGCAAAGAATGTTTCCAGTAGGTCGATTAGATAGAAACACAACAGGTGTATTGATCTTAACCAACGATGGCGACTTAGCACAAAAATTAACGCACCCTTCCTACGAGATTAAAAAAATATACGAAGTTACTTTAGACAAACCTGTTACCAAGGCCGACATGGAAGCGATTGCAAAAGGAGTAGATTTAGAAGATGGGTTTATCGCAGCAGATGCCGTGAGTTATTTGTCCAACACCTCAAAAAATGTAATCGGTATTGAAATTCATAGCGGTCGCAACAGAATTGTAAGACGCATTTTTGAACACTTAGGTTATGATGTAAGACATTTGGACCGAGTGATGTTTGCCAACTTAACAAAGAAAAACGTGGACAGAGGCAAATGGCGTTTTTTAGCAGAAAAAGAAGTGCGACTTTTGAAATTCATGAATAAGTCATTTACTCGCAAATCCGCTCAGTAGTATATTTATGATAGATATATTATTTGAAAATGAGGATATGATTGTTCTAAATAAACCCGCAGGCTTATTTAGTATCCCGGATCGATTTGGCAAAGAAGCTTCGCTTAAATCATTATTACAAGAAAAATATCCTGCTATTTTTACAGTACATCGTTTAGACCAGCATACGAGTGGTTTAATTTTATTTGCTAAAACAGCCGAAGCGCATCAACAATTGAGTGAACTATTTGATGGTCGAAGTATTGAAAAAAAATACTTGGGATTGGTAATAGGACGACCGCCACAATCTGGGAATATGGAGCAAGCCATCATGGAACATCCTGGTAAAAAAGGACAAATGGTGACCCACGCAAAAGGCAAACCTTCATTGACTAGTTTTGAAGTCATTAAATACTATAAACGATTTGCTTGGGTATCCTTTCAAATTCATACAGGCAGAACACATCAAATAAGAATTCATGCACAACATTTAGGCAACCCTATTGTGGCAGATGATATATACGGAGATGGAGAAAAATTATTACTCTCCTCTATCAAAAAGAAAAATTTTAAATTAAGTAAAGCCGAAGAGGAAGAGCGACCCTTGTTAGCCAGACAAGCTTTACATGCACATACTTTAAGTTTTGAATTGAATGGAAAAGCATTTCAATTTGAAGCCCCTTTACCCAAGGATCTAACTGCTACATTAAAGCAATTAGACAAATGGAATAGTTAGTTCAATATCATTTATTAGGTTGTGGCGTATAGCGCAAATATGGCTTCACTACTTTAACTCCTTTAGGAAATTGAACCAATGCATCTTCTGTTTTAACTGTCAACCCTACAATCACATCTTCCCCATCTACCCAGTTAGCAGGTGTTGCCAC
>JAPLEJ010000007.1 GCA_026391435.1 Bacteroidota bacterium | reverse complement strand
GGTAAAGCTACTTATCAAAATCACCAAGGTGGAAATATAGAATAATTTAGGAAGCTCAAATTCCAACCAATTGGCTTGGCTCTTTTTAACAATGTAAGCACTTGTTAAACCTGCAAACATCATAACAATACTACCAAGTCCTACCCATAACAACATTTTGTAGGGGTGTATTTTAGCTTTCGATTCAATTTGTGTTGTTGCCATAATTATAAATTTTATAATTTATCTGCTAATAATGCAAGGTATACAATAGGTAAATAAATATAGCTGCTAAACATAACACGACGCGCTGCAGGCACGCCCATGTTTTGAAATAGTCTTACGCATTGCACTACCATAAAAATATTTGCCACTAATACAATCCACATACTCACCTGTCCAGTTAAACCTAAATAATAAGGTAACAAACCAACAGGAATCATCAACACTGCATACATGATGGATTGTAATGCAGTAAATTTTGTAGGTCCTTTATCCGCAGGTAATAATTTAAAACCTACTTTAGAATAATCCGAATGCGACACCCAAGCAATCGCCCAAAAATGCGGGAACTGCCATAAAAATTGAATTAAAAATAAAGCCCAACCTGCATAAGCAAAATCATCATTGCCTGCTACCCATCCAATTAAACAAGGAAGCGCACCAGGAAAGGCACCTACTAAAACAGCAATTGAATTTATTTTTTTCAAAGGCGTATAAATAAACGCATACAAAAACAAACTGAACGCAGATAATAATGCAGATGAAATATTAAAATACTTCCACATAATTGCAACGCCAAGAATACCAGTAATGATTGCAAAAGTATAAGCCGTTGTTTGTGACATACGGCCCGACGCCACTGGGCGTGAAGCAGTGCGCTTCATTTGTGCATCGGTATCTTTTTCGACTGCTTGATTAATCGCATTGGCACTACCTGTAATACACAAACCCGCAAAGGTTAAAAGTAAAATCATGGACCAATCGTACGCTTTCACTGTGGGTGCCAACATATAACATATCACGCAAGTGAACACCACCGTAAAACTTAAGGTGAACTTCATCAACTGAGCGTAATTTTTGAGCGTTTGTTTCAAATCGAATTGGTGATTTAAATTACAATGCCCTGAAATCAGGGCATTGTAATAACTGAATATTTTATACTAGTGTGTGCCTGTTTCGTCCTCACCCACTGGTGTGGTTTGAGGAATGAAATCATGCCCATCTTTACCGTAATCATAAGGCCAGCGATGTACTTCAGGAATTTCACCAGGCCAGTTACCATGACCAGGACGAATAGGAGTAGTCCACTCTAAAGTATTGGATTCCCAAGGATTTAAAACTGTTACTTTACGACCTTTGAATATGGAGTAAAAGAAATTAATTAAAAATAAAATTTGTGTTGCAAAAACAATCATCGCAATCGTACTAATGAAACGATTTAATTCAGCGAATTGTTTAAAGCTTTCCCAAATACTAAAATCAAAATAACGACGCGGCATACCTGCTAAACCTTGGTAATGCATTGGCCAAAAAATAAGATAAGCACCAGCCATCGTGATCCAAAAGTGAATGTACCCTAATGAATTATTTAAATAGCGACCGTACATTTTAGGGAACCAGTGGTATACACCCGCAAACATACCAAACATACTAGCCACACCCATTACAATATGGAAATGCGCAACTACAAAATAACTGTCGTGTAAATAAATATCTAAAGCAGCGTTACCTAACCAAATACCCGTTAAACCACCACTAATAAATAAGCTCACAAAACCAATAGCAAATAACATAGCAGGTGTGAAACGAATATTGCCTCTCCATAAAGTAGTTAACCAGTTAAATACTTTAATAGCAGAAGGTACCGCAATTAATAAAGTTAATAATACAAACACCGAACCTAACAATGGATTTAATCCTGTTACGAACATATGGTGCGCCCAAACCAAGAAGGCCAAAATTGCAATTGCAAATAAGGAACCTAACATCGCCATGTAACCAAAGATAGGTTTGCGAGAATTCACCGACATGATTTCAGAAACCATACCCATGGCAGGTAATAATATAATGTATACCTCAGGGTGACCTAAGAACCAGAATAAGTGTTGGAATAAAATGGCCGAACCACCTTCATTAGATAAAGCACCTACACCATTTACATAAATATCAGACAGATAAAAACTAGTTCCAAAGTTTCTATCAAAAATTAATAAAATCATACCAGACAATAATACAGGGAAAGATAATACCCCTAATACTGCTGTAAAAAATAAAGCCCAAATGGTCAAAGGTAAACGCGTCATGCTCATTCCCTTAGTACGCATATTTAAAATAGTAGTGATATAATTTAAACCACCTAATAAAGAAGACACAACGAATAAAGCCATCGCAATGATCCATAAGTCCATACCTGTTTTAGAACCAGGAGACGCATCATGCAAAGCAGACAAAGGAGGATAAGCTGTCCAACCACCACTGAATGGGCCTGTTTCAACAAACAGAGAGGACAACATAATAATACTTGCTATAAAAAAGAACCAGTAAGATAACATGTTCAAGAAAGGCGAAGCCATATCGCGCGCACCTACTTGTAATGGAATTAAAAAGTTAGCAAAAGTACCCGACAAGCCTGCTGTTAATACAAAGAATACTAAAACAGTACCATGCGTAGTTACTAAAGCGTAGTAAGCTTCGGGTGTAATTTGACCACCTTTCGCCCATTTACCTAAGATAGATTCTAACCAAGGGAAACTAGCATCAGGATAACCTAATTGCAAACGGAAAAGTACACTCATTAAACCACCCAGTACCGCCCAAACCATACCAGTGATCAAGAATTGCTTCGCGATCATTTTATGGTCTTGACTAAATACATATTTAGTTAAGAATGTATCATGGTGTTCGTGATGACCGTGATCATCATGTCCGTGACCTTCATGTAATGCTGCTTCGTGACTCATACCTTTTATTTAAATAATTTTAATCTTTATAATTTTACGATGGTTGCTTTTTTTGCCGTGCTGTCTATTACTGGAACTGCAGATGGATCCTTTTCAGGGAATGCAGTAAAGTATTGCGGCTTTTGTTTCGCCATCCACAAATCGTATTCTTCTTGATCCACCACTTGAATAAGTCCTTTCATCGAATAGTGACCATTGCCACACATTTGATCACAACTAATTTCATATTGAAAATTCGGGTTGCCCGTTTTTTCTTGCATTTCCTTCGTTGTATAAATGGGGGTAAACCACATGGTAGTTGGGATACCCGGAACGGCGTCCATCTTTAAACGGAAATGAGTTAAACCAACATCATGGATCACATCTCTAGATCCTAGAATTAATTTAATAGGCGTTCCTTTCACCACATACATGGTTTGCTCTGTTAAGATATCATCTTTTGAATATTCATCATCCCAAATAATACCTACAGAGTTAGTAGCAGGGTCAATATTTTTATAATATTTTTTTCCGAAGATGGCGTCCTTACCTGGGTAACGGAAAATCCAACCAAATTGTTTACCAGTTACTTCGACCACCATTGCATTCTTTGGAGGCTCACCAGTAAAGAAGAACCAGTTACGTAAACCAAACACGACTAATACAGTAAGTGCGATGGCAGGTATAACGGTCCAGATTAATTCTAATTTAGTACTGTGCGCAAAAAAGAAAACTTTGCGGTTGGTATCTTCTTGATACTTATAAGCAAACCAAAATAATAATACTTGCGTAATCACAAAAACGATACCTGTAATAATTAAGGTAACAAAAAGCATTTCATCTACTTTTTCCCCCTGAATACTTGCAGCACCTTGCGCCATCTGGGTTTTGCCATAATACATTTTATTACAAACATAAATGCCGACAAAGCCCAACACCAAAAAAGCAACCATCAAAAATCCATTGATTTTGTTGTTTTGTTGACGGCTTGCTTCTTCCCCTTTAAGGATAGATACATACTCACTTGCTTTGGCAATTTGGAAAATAACCACAAAGATGAGAACGATAATTGCAACAGATAAAAATAAAGTCATAGTCGTATTAATATTTTCTTACTCGAATAATTTATTAAACTTGGTGAAGAATACTCTCCTTTAAAAACGGATGGTATTTTGCAATCAAAGGCTTGCTGGCCAAAGAGCGCGCAACCATTAAAATCATTACCCCAACAAAAAACGCAAGTATACCAAAATCCAACCAGCCTAAAGTGACATGCTCTTTCATTAAGCTACCCATCACCATTTGGTAAAAATCAATCCAGTGACCAAATAATATAAGTACTGCCATGAACGCTACTAAAGTAAAGTTGCGTTTCGCAGAGCGCTTCATTAATATTAATAAAGGACAAAGGAAGTTGATGAATAAGTTTAAGAAAAAGATAGGCTTATAAGAACCTTGAACGCGGTTTTTAAAATAGATGGTTTCTTCAGGAATATTCGCATACCAAATAAGCATGTATTGAGAGAACCATAAGTAAGTCCAGAAGATAGAAAATGCAAACATGAATTTACCCACATCATGTAAATGATCGCTGGTAGATAATTCCATGTAGCCTTTGTTTTTCATGTAGATTAACCATAAAGCAATCAAAGCCATACCCGCAACAAAGGAGCTAGCAAAAGTATACCAACTGTACATAGTCGAATACCAATGTGCATCTATACTCATTAACCATAACCAAGGAATGGTACTTGCAACAGTTAAACCAAACCACACTAAAAAGAAACCAGAGCGCACCATGCTGCGCACATTATATTTATGAGCAGTGTCCGCATCCATTGGAGCGATATCTGCTTCTAAACTAATTTGACGCATTCTGTATCCAAAATAACTCCACAATGTAATAGTAAGTGTAGTCCATATAATAAAGAAAGTAGGATTTAAAAAACCTGCTTTACCTTTTAAGATAGGATCTTTTGCAACAGCCTCGGCATCTAACCAATGGTAAATATGATGATTGTGTGAAAGCACTACATATAATAATACTAATAAAGTAATACCACTAAAGATGGGTACTAAAGTAGAAATGGCTTCGGCAATTCTTCTAAAGGATTGCATCCAAGCGGCCATGGCCATAGTACTAAAACATAAAAAGAACATAGCAGCGTTGGTCACTAAAGTCCAAAAAATAGAATTGTACATTAAGGTTCCCCAAAAATGCACTTGCTCATGTTCATCCGAACCAAATCCTTTGGTAAACATACCATACAATAAAGCAGCGGCGCCTATGCCTATTAATGCATAAGACCATGTTTTAAGTGTACCAGGAATTTCAAATTGCTCTTTAATAGATGCCATCTTACTTCGTTTGTTTATTCTTAATATATTTTATAATCATCCAGCGTTGATGCTTGCTTAATTGAGATGCATAAGAACCCATCAAGTTTTTTCCGTAAGCAACAGAATAAAACATTTGACCAGCAGGCATATTTTCATATTTCGCATCGCCTACTAAAGTAGCGGGCTTGGCAGCAAATGCACCATTACCGCCATTATATAAAGGACCATTGCCATCTAATTTAGTACCATGACAAATACCACAGTTAATAAGGTATAATCTTTCTGCTTCGGCAGCGTCTTTTACATTTAAAGAATCAATTGGATTGGGAACCATTTTAGAAGCAACATAATTAGTAGAATCACCTACTTTATCAATTGCATAAGGGAAAGGCATTTCCTTACCACGCGCAATGGTACCTGCAACAGGACGATTGTCGTAATGGATTCCTTTGCTTGCTAAGTTACTGTGATCGGCGTAGGTTTCGTAAGCACGACTGTATGCCATGTCAGGCATATAAATAGTACCAGGTGTACGCTTAATATCGTTACAGCTAGTTAAAACAACTACTGTAGCTAAAGATAATATTGTAAAAAATTTATTCATTCGAGTTCTTTTAAAATGTTCTAAGTTTTTGGCGCTTGGTTAAAGAGCAATTTTTATGCAAGTTGTTTTTCGTTGTATAAATTATCCTCTTTATCATAAGTACCAAACCACCAGCCTTCCTCAGCTACTTGCACATCTGTTTCAATGGCACCATTCGCACTTAATAAAGCTTTAAGGTCTTCTGTGTTTGTTTTATCGGTACACTCAATGACCATGACAAATAAATCATCGGTAGCGCGTTTGTGAAAATGATGTTTTTTAACACCAGGTGCTAATTGACATAAATAACAAAAAGTAAGCACCATACCCACCGCTGCAAACAATACGGTTAACTCAAATATAATAGGAACCCAAGCTGGTAAAGCAAAATGCGGTTTACCACCAATGTTTAAAGGCCAGTCTTTAGTGAAAATCCAACTAATAGCGCTCACCGCTGTCGTGGTACCAGTAATACCGTAAATAAAACCGGCAGTGTGTAAACTAGTTTCGCGCATTCCCAATGCGTGGTCTAAACCATGCACTGCAAAGGGTGTGTACACATCTTTAATTTTATAGCCAGCAGTACGCACTTGCTTCACTGCAGGAAATAAAACATTTTCATTATCAAAACAACCTACTACAAATTTCTTTTGTGCCATAATCTTTTTCTTAATCGATATTTAATTAATGAGCATGCGCATTATCGTGAATGAATTTATCCAAAGGCTGTGCCTCTAAAGTATTCATATCTGTTTTATACGACTCTCCACTTCTCTTTAAAACATATTTAATTTCAGCCACCGCAATGACAGGGAAATATTTAGCGAATAAAAAGAAGCAAGTAAAAAACAAACCAAAAGTGCCTGCATAAAAACCAATCTCCCAAATACTAGGACTATAATATACAGACCAGCTTGATGGTAAGTAATCACGATACAATGAAGTAACAATAATTACAAAACGCTCAAACCACATACCAATGTTTACAATGATGCTCATGAAGAAAGTAACAAATACATTTCTTCTCATTTTCTTAGACCAGAAAATTTGAGGAGATAATACGTTACAAGCCATCATACCCCAATAGCTCCAGCCATAAGGACTAAATAAATAAGCACGACTATACCAAAAAGTATACCCCTCATATTTATTTTGAGAGTACCAACCCATGAATAATTCGGTTAAGTAAGCAATACCTACAATAGAACCAGTAAGTACAATTACTTTATTCATCATTTCAATGTGACCAATTGTAATATAATCTGTTAAACCAAATACTTTACGTACCACCAACATTAGGGTTTGCACCATCGCGAAACCAGAAAAAATCGCACCTGCCACAAAGTAAGGAGGGAAGATGGTCGTATGCCAACCTGGAATAACAGAAGTAGCAAAGTCAAAAGATACAATGGTGTGTACTGACAACACTAAAGGAGTACTTAAACCAGCCAACACTAAAGATAAACTCTCATGTCTTTGCCAATGTTTAGTAGAACCTGTCCAACCAAATGAAGCGATACCGTATAATTTTTTTCTAAGTTTAGTGAAAGCACGATCACGCACTGAAGCTAAATCGGGGATCAAACCAGAATACCAGAATAATAAAGAAACAGTGAAGTAAGTAGAGATCGCAAAAACGTCCCATAATAAAGGAGAGTTAAAGTTCACCCATAAAGGACCACGAGAGTTAGGGTAAGGCATAATAAAGAAAGCCAACCAAACACGACCCATGTGGAATATTGGAAATTGACCAGCGCACATAACGGCGAAAATGGTCATCGCTTCGGCTGCACGGTTAACACCCGTTCTCCAGCCTTGACGGAATAATAATAAGATAGCAGAAATCAAAGTACCTGCGTGACCAATACCCACCCACCAAACGAAATTGGTAATATCCCAACCCCATCCAATGGTTTTATTAAGGTTCCATTGGCCCACACCATAAGTTACTTCGCGGTACAAACTGTACACCCCAAATAACAAAAGCGTAACGGCAATAAAAAAACCAATATACCATAAACGAGATGGCTTCACTTCGATAGGGCGTAAAATATCTTCGGTTACTTGGTGAAAATTTTTATCACCATACACCAAAGGTTCGCGCAACTGTGATTCGTATTTAATATGCATCTTTATCTATTTCTTAAATTTTTTAATCTATATGTTTTATGCTTCGGTTTTTTCGTCGCTGTTTCTTACTTTGGCTAAATAAGTAACATTAGGTAATACGTGTAATTGCTCTAACACATAAAACTGACGATTCGGATTATCAACGCGCACTTTTGAAATCGCACTGTGCTTGTCATTAGCATTACCAAAACTAATGGCATGTGTAGGACAAGATTGTTGACAAGCCACTTTAATATCAGCATCTACCATTGGACGAGAATCTTTTTTCGCATCAAGTTTAGCTGCTTGTAAACGTTGAACGCAGAAAGAACATTTTTCGATAACACCACGAGAACGCACCGTTACATCAGGGTTTAACACCATTCTTGTTAAATCGTCAAACATATCTAATACGACATCGTTTACTTCACCTACTTGGTTATCAGGGAAGCTATCTGCACCCGTATAATCGGCCCAGTTAAAACGACGCACTTTAAAAGGACAGTTGTTCGCGCAATAACGAGTACCAATACAACGGTTATAAGTCATTTGGTTTAAACCTTCAGAGCTGTGGTTGGTAGCGGCAACAGGACAAACGTTTTCACAAGGAGCGTTGTCGCAATGTTGACACATTAAAGGTTGGAAAACAACTTTAGGGTTTTCCATATCACCACTATAATATTTGTCGATACGCAACCAATGCATTTCATGACCGCGAAGTACTTCGGGTTTACCAACAACAGATACATTATTTTCAGCGTTACATGCAACTACGCAAGCACCGCAACCATTACAACTATTTAAATCAACGCTCATGCCCCACTTAATACCTGGGCGATCGTACACAGGATAAATGGTACCTTCTTTTTCATATTTTTCAAGCGCTTCAAATTCCTTCATCTTATCACCACCTTCGGTCACGCTTCTCAATTCATGATCGCGTTCTTCTCTAATTTCAGTAGGATTTTTTAAGTAAGATGCAAAACTAATTTCTTTCATTACTTCGGTACGCACACCTTGTTCAGTATCGTAACGGAAATGCGTTTGAGTTAAAGCAACAGGATAAGTTTCGCCTGTTACAGTTAAAGAAACATCTTGACAATTAAAATGCACCATACCATTTTCGATGCATGCTAAAGGATATGCATTTTTACCAGTACCTACCACCGATTTCCCTAAGGCTTCGGTTCGGCCGTAACCAACAGCGATACCAACGGTTTGAGGATGTGTACCAGGAACAATTAAAACAGGAAGTTCAATTGATTTTCCATCAACGGTTAACTTCACTACTTTTTTAGGAGGATGCACTTCATATGCATCGGCTTGATCCGGTTTGTTTAAGTCAATACCTAATAAAGATTTTCCCATCGCAGGAGATACTATAATATAGTTGTCCCAAGTAGCACGCGTAACTGGATCGGGTAATTCTTGTAACCAAGGGTTACTTGCACCTTGACCAGCACCGATACCTACTTTTTGGTATAAGGCTAATTCAATTTTATTACTAGGCTTAGCAGCGTTGATCGCAGCTAAAGCAGCAGTCACTGCAGTTGCATTTAAAGAAGCACCTGCAACAATTTCAGAAGTAGGATTAGAAACACCTGCTTGTAAAATTTTATTCCAAGCAGCTTCGCCACCTAATTTAGCAGACCACTCATTTTTTAAATAACTTGTATAATCAGATGCATCACCAGACCATTTTAATAATGAATCTTGGAAAGCACGAGTTTTAAATAAAGGAGAGATAGTAGGTTGTATAAAACTAATATATCCAGTAGCCGCTTCTGCATCACCCCAACTTTCTAAAAAGTGAGGAGCAGGAATAACGAATTTACAAAGCGCTGTTGTTTCATCTAATTTAGCATTGAATGAAATAGTTGTTTTCACTTTTGCTAAACCTGATTTTACTTTATCCGCATTCGGCCAAGTGTAAACAGGATTTGCACCGTAAAATAAAATGCTATTTACTTTACCTGCATTCATGTCATCTACTAAATTAGCAAAATCGCTATCTATACCTTGACGGTAATTAACAGTAGTACCAAAATTAATAGTAGTGCCGTTGGCGCCTACTGCATTATTAATAGCATTTACAATAATTTGAACATTTACATCATTGCTACCCGATACTACTAAAGCAGCACCGATGTTAGCAATTAAAGCATCCGCTGCAACAGCGATACCTGTTTTTAATTTACTACCCGTAATGCCAGTGATGGGAGCGCCTTTTACTGCACTTAATAAAGCAGCGGCTACTAAACCCATTTCGGAAGGACGGCATAAATATTTTTCATCTGCATTAGAACCAGTCATACTTGCCACTGTTTCAAAGTGGATATGCTTGCTCATCGCAGGATGTTTTTCATCAATTCTTTTACCAACTGCATATTGTTTTGCAAATTCAATTGGATTTAACCAAGTACCTAAAAAGTCGGCGCTTAAACTTACAATGGCTTTTGCTTTATCAAAATGATAGCTAGGTAAAACGCGTTTACCATAACAAGCTTCATTAGCTAAAAGCATAGCACTATGAGACACTGCATCATAAGTAACATGTTTGCTACCAGGATGCTTAGCTAAAAATTGAGCGATTAATTTTTTGGTAGAAGGAGAAGTAATGGAACTAGTAACAATAACAATATTACCAGACAATTCACCCATCACCGATTTATCAATATCTTCAAAAGTGGCTTCCTTACCAGCGATGGTAGGGAAACGTAAACGAGCCGTATCATATAAATCTAAAACAGCAGCTTGAACACGAGCCGAAGTACCGCCACCTGTTAAAGGACTTAAATCATTTCCTTCTAATTTAATAGGACGACCATCACGCACTTTAGCAAGAACACTAACTACATCACCATCTTGCACATAAGTAGTTGCATAATAATCTGCAATACCAGGGACCATATCTTCAGGCTTGTTTGCAAATGGAATTGCTTTTTTAATAGGCATTTCACAACTTGCTGCTACTGCTGCTGCAGCAGTACTAAAGCCGACATATTTTAAAAAATCACGACGTGGTGCTTTTGCCTGTAAAAAACTTTCTCCTTTTTCTAAAGTAGATTCGTCTTCAACAAAAGGAAGTTCCTCTTTGAATTCGTTTTGAACTTCATTGTTATAAGCTTTGGATTGATTTAATTCTCCGAAACTTTGCCAGTGCTTTTTTTGCTCCATAATAATGTATATATAATATTACGCCTCTTATTTAATCTCGATTATAAATTCAAATAGTTTAGTAGTGACATTTTTGACACTCAGTACCACCAATTTTTTCAACAGTAATTCCTTTTGCACTATCTAATTTTCCACTCTTCATATCTTCATGGAATTTTTCGTAGATGCTATAAAAACCATTGTCTTTAAATTTCACTTCCGAATCTCTGTGACAGTTGATACACCAGCCCATGCTTAAGTCAGAGAACTGTTTTACTTCGCCCATGTTTTGAATATTACCATGACATTGTTGACAAGCCACTTGGCCTGCATTCACGTGTTGTGCATGGTTAAAGTAAACATGATCTGGTAAGTTGTGGATACGCACCCACTCAATTGGTTTGGCTTGAGAAGCATCCCAAGGTTGCCCTTCGGTAAAGCCAGCGTATTTATATAATTTTTTAATTTCAGAAGTACCATCAACTACATCTCCATTTTCTCTTACTAAAGGCGCGCCTTTGTATTCGTTAATCGCCATGTGACAGTTCATACAAACATTCACACTAGGAAGTGTAGCTTGTTTGCCTTGATAAGTACCAGTATGACAATACTGACAATTAATTTGATTCACGCCAGCATGTACTTTATGAGAATAATAAATAGGTTGTTCAGGTTGATAATCTTTAGAGCGACCTAAGTTCATTGCACCAACGGTCGTCATATAACCACCCAAAATAAATAATACAATTGTAATAAATGCGATGTAAGCTTTGTTACGATAAAAAGGAACGGGATCAACAGCAGGAATACCTGCTTTATCGTCAGATAATTTTTTTAAGTTGCTATTAACTTGAAGAAGTATTAATGAAACAATTGCTAATATTAAAGTAAGTAAACCAAAAACTAAAGTGCTGTCGGATTCTTCGGCAGGAGCGCCTGCTGCTGCGCCACCCACTGGAGCTGCACCTGCTGCAGGAACCGTTTTGATATAAGCTAAAATAGCATCGATATCTTTATCGGCTAAAGTAGGAAACAAGTTCATTGCCGTTTTATTGTACTCATTGTACAATTTGTTGGCATAAGGATCACCTGTTTTTAAAAATGCAGCACTGTTTTTAATCCAGGCATACAAATTCTTTTTCTCAGGCCAACGATCTTCAACACCGGCTAACGCAGGACCCGTTAATTTTTTATTAACCGCGTGACATGAAGCACAATTTTGCGAGAAAAGTGCTTTCCCATCTTGCGCATTTAATTGATTTCCGATAGATGAACTAAGGGTGATAAATAGGAAGATCGAAACGATCTTAGCTAGGCTTCTTAAAATTGTCATATACACAAAAAGTGTCTAGGGTGTAAAAATGTCCTCGAACGGGTGCAAAATTACTTAAGAATGTGGTTGAATACTAACAAAAGGAGAAGTTTTTTTTATAGAAATTATTGATTTTCAGTGATGTGGGTCAAAAAAGGGTGACGAATGTCATAATATTGTAATGTTAAGTAGATGTGGGGGAAATTATAATTGGGATATGGGCAGATTTTGGAAAAAAAAGGCACCTTTGAGGCATTAAAAATTAAGGGGCTAGATTTTAATAAAACAAAGAATGAAAGTATTAAAACAATTACAGGAAAAGTGGAAGGTAGGCGCCCTACAATTTTGGCTTATCATGGTCACATTTGCCTTAGGAGGGAGCCTAAGTGGGAGGCTATGTTCTAAAATACTGAATTTGGTGTTTTTGGAGAAAAATTGGGCTTTTTGGCTCATTTATCCCCTATTTTTGACCATTTTATGGCCTTTTTCGGTCATTTTCGTGAGTTTCTTCACAGGGCAATATCGCTTTTTTAGGGGTTATTTGGGTAGGGTAAGTGGCAAATTGTTTGGAGGTGGAAAAGATACTAAAACGCCCCAACATATTGCCATTTTTGCATCGGGGGCGGGAAGCAATGCCCGAAAAATAATCGACTACTTTGAAGGATCGGCCCAAATTAAGGTTTCCTTAATTGTAACTAATGTTCCTACAGCGGGGGTGTTGGCCATCGCAAAGGAAAAAGGGATCCCCACTTTGCTTATTAATAAAACCGAATTTGATACTACAGGATATGTCGAAAGTTTACAAAATGCCGACATCCATTTTATCGTATTGGCAGGATTTTTATGGAAAGTACCCGAAGTGTTGGTGCGTGCTTTTCCAAAAGCCATAATTAATATACATCCAGCATTGTTACCTAAATATGGAGGCAAGGGAATGTATGGTGCTAAAGTGCACGAGGCAGTGATTGCGGCAAAAGAAACTGAATCGGGAATCACCATTCATTGGGTAAATGAACATTATGATGAAGGTGCGATTATATTTCAAGCGAATTGCGCGGTGGAATTGTCCGATACACCAGATACCTTAGCAAATAAAATACATGCGCTTGAACATGCGCACTTTGCTCCTACTATTGAAAAATTATTGAGATAGCAATTTTAGGAGTTAACTTTTCCTAAATAATACTCCCTCTCTCTCAGATCGCTTCGCTCACCATGTTCGTTCGTGAATACTATTTAGGAGATGGAGTGTTTGCTTCTTCAGAAACTAAACGCAAATTATTTAATAATAAATTATAAGATTCTTCAGAAACGATAATAAAATTTCTTTTGCGTCTCTTAATTATAATTTTATTTTTAGCATTACTACAGACATAATCTAGTTCAGCGTCTAGATTACTTTGGAATTTTGAAAGAGATAAAACTTTATTCATAATAGTTTAATTGAACTTTTTTTTGCTAACTGTTTTTTCAGATTGATGTATCATTAATATTCTATTTTAAATTTTTTCCATTACAATTTTAATTAAAACCAATAAGGTAAGAAGGTAATATAAGCTTAGTTTATATTTTGAAATATTGGTATTAGATATTGATTCATACTGATTCAACCAAGTTGGTTTAAAATAGATATATACGATTTTAAAGAAATGGATGATAATTGTAATTGAGAAAAAAGCAATCCAAAAAAAATTAGAAAATTTTTGCACCGTATTAATTTATTTAAATTAAAAATAGATTTAATTAATAATTAAATGCAGAAAAGTTATACGTTCGAAAATTTTCAGCAATGTGCATAACAAATAACCCACTTAAAGTAAGTGGGTTTATTTATTTTTTAAAAATGCTGCAAATTCAGTAAAACTCATTTTATCAATTACATCTTTATATTTAAGTCTTGTTTCAGCAATTGATTGATTATAATAGGTTTCATTGTATGATGCTAAATAATCATTAATCTCAGCATCATTCATATTACTTAACTTTTCAGATAATTGCGTTTTTATACCTCTAAAAACTTTAACAGTATCAAATGTTTTATTTACCTGTTTCATATTCGATGATATCTTGGGGTGACCTTATTTCTATTTGACCATAACCCAATTTCAAATTTACAGAATTATAGCCACGAAAAGGATTGCACCAACACCGTATTTATACCCTATTTTGATCATTTAATGGGGTTTCTGGTCATTTTCGGCGGCATCTTTATAGGCCTATGGAAGTTTTCTAAGGGTTATTGAGTAGTTGATAAAAAACAGGTGCTAGAACCTGCACATTTTGCAACAAGGATTGAGAAGTTATTAAAAATGAAGTTCTTAAATATTTAATTTATAGCATATAAAAAATTAACTTTGGGTAGCTATTAAATTATGAATAAGCAATCCATGAAATTTCTTAAAATCGCAGGCTTTTTTTTGGTCATCCTATATGCCAATAGTTGCACCAAGCAAAGCACTAGTGTCAACTTGGATGAAGGCTTAGTCGCATATTATCCATTTAGTGGAAATGCAATAGATAGTACAGGAAATGGAAACAATGGTGTTGCAAGTGATAGCACCCTATTAACCAAAGATCGCTTTGGTGTGGAGGGAAGGGCCTATAATTTTAATGGCAGAAATTCTCGAATCGCAATCAATACTATTAATTTATCCAAATCATTTGGCCCCTTATCCGATACTGCCGAATTTTCAATTTCAGTTTGGATAAAGGCTAAGAACATTACTTCAAAAATGTATCATACTATTTGCCGACAAGAGGGACCCGAAGTAAGTAGGCCAGATTGGATATTCGCTTTTCAAGATTCAGGAACCACATTAAGTTTTGGAACAAAGCAGGATTATTACAGTGAATTAGATGTACCCATTAATCCAAGTAAATTTGCGGACAGCGCATGGCATCATTTAGCAGCCACTATTAGTTGTTGTTATGGACGAAGCATATATGTGGATGGCGTTAAAATAGGAACCGATGATTATGTAAGAACAGGAACTATAAAATATAAAGAAAAACTAGGCGCTATTGGGTCTACATCTGCCTTGAAACAAATCACTGAATTCTTTAACGGAAGTATTGATGAATTGAGATTCTATAATAGGGCGCTAAGCACAGAGGAAGTAAGATTACTGGCCTCGCAAAAATAAAGCTCACGTTACGAGCATTTAAATTTTAATTACTTTTTACCAAGGCCTTCAAAAACGCGGATATTGTAATAATTATCATCTTCAAAATTGGTGAACGAAGATGCTTTTTCAAAAAGCTGATTGATAATATCTTTGATGCCATAAACAGGCGTAAATCCTAAAGTATTTTTTGCATGCTTAGTAGACACTTTGTAGTTTCTAAAATCTTGCATATCGTTAATATGCATTTTAATTTCCTTGTTTAAATTTTTAGACATCTCTACACTCACAATGTCGCCAATTTGACCAAGGGTATAATTATCAGAAGCTACATTAAAAACACCAGAAATATTTTCAGGTGCTTGAATTGCTCTAATAAAAGCAGAGCAAGCATCTTGAATATGATAGATAGGGCGCCAGATGGAAGGGTTGTTGACAGTAATTTCACCTTTGGTGATTGCATTTTTAAACATAGTGTTCACTACTAAATCAAAACGCATGCGATCGCTGTAACCGCAAACTGTACCTTGACGTAATGAAATTCCAGAAAAACTTTTGTCTACTAATTGCATTACCCCATTCTCACCTTGTAATTTTGAAATGCCATAAGGATAGCCGCAAGTGGTAGGCGCCGATTCATCGTATAATTCATCTACTGTATAACCATACACCGAACAAGAGGAAGCATAAATAAAACGCTTAACACCAGCGCGCTTACTTTCATATGCTAAATAAGCAGGGCATGCTGCATTTTGAATAAAATTTTCGGAAGGACTAAATTCAGCCATTGGATCATTGGAAACACCCGCTAAAAAAATAACGGTATCGTATCCTTTTAATTCGGTATGCGAAACTTGAAATAAATCCTTTTTAATAAGTTGCACTTTGGGATCTAAATGATTGCCAAACCAAAGATCATCAATCACGGTAACACTGTAATCAAGTTTCATTAACCTTTTACAAAGTTCAGTGCCAATATATCCTGCTCCGCCTGCTAATAATATTTTTTTCATAGAATAATAATTACTTGAACAAGCTTTTGTAAAGGCTTGTATTTAAAGAAGTGTCCTTGGGCATTTTAACGGACATGTCATTAATACTAATTTTTTCAATGTGCTCGGCACCAAGGCTCAATGCATAATCATATACCGATTTGCGATCGGCGCCAATATGAATAATACCTTTGAAATCCGAAAGTACAATATTTTTTATTTTCACACTAATTACAGATGCGGATTCACGGGAAGTGAACTGATCCACAAAGGCGGCTTTGTAAGGAAATGTATCGGGGCCAAAGGATAAACGAATAATAACAAAGTTGTCAAGCATATGAACCGATGTTTCACCACCTAGTTTGGACCAAGCATACTTATTTTGAGGCAGTAAGGCATCTTGTTCGCTGTAGGATCCTTCATCCCCACTAAAAACATAATCTGTTGAAATATAAATGAGGCGAATATTGCGATGATAGCATTCGGCGCTTAATAAAGCGGTGCCGATAATATTAGTTGAAATGGCAGTAGGAATTTGTTCATTTACTTTAGGCGGAGATACTAAAGCGGCACAATGAACAATGGTATTAATGTCGCTATTTGTTTGTAAAAAATTGTGCATCATAGTTGCATTCGTGATGTCAAAATTTTCACGCGTGCCCATGATGGCATTCGGAATGCAATGAAGTAAAGCCGATCCTAATTTACCAGCCCCACCCGTAATTAAAATATTTTTCATGTTACCATTTAAATTGAGCGCCATCGGTTGCTTCCGAAGACGACATCCATTTTGTAAAACTTAAACCATTTAAATCCTTGGGGGTAGTAATAAAATTATCTTTTAATTCAAAAAACAAATTCTTTAACGAAGTATCGCAGATAGACCAATCAATATCCTCACTAAAAGGAGAAATACCTGCTTCACAAGCGCCATTATAAGCGCCCGAGCAATAATATTCAATATGTGAATCTTGTAAAAAAAAGTTGCCGTGCGCGCAGCCTTCAGGAACCCAAATCCAACTAGTGGAAGTATCAGAAGGTGCAGTCGGCATATCAAAAGCAGCAATTTTACCTAGTGTTGGAGAGCCTTTGCGTAAATCTAAAATTAAATCAACCATATGACCCGAAATAGTTCGTACCAATTTCCCCATGTTTGGATTCCACTGAAAATGCAACCCTCTTAAAACATTGTGATATGAAAAGCTTTCATTGGTTTGTAAAATACCATTAGGAAAAATATTTAATTCATGATGAATAAAATCGGAGGCTCTGAAGGTTTCTGAAAAATACCCTCTTACATCGGGGAACCTATCAAAGTGAATTAATTTAGCTCCAGGAATAATGGTATCGGTAATGGAAGTAATTTTCATTTACAAGAATCGTTTTGAATTAGATTTTTTGAAGCAAGCCAACTAACCAGGCATGCGTGAAATGTATTTCTCAATTTCTTTTATTTGATCAATCACTTGCTTGGTGGTGGGCTTACAAGCTTTTGCTTTTCGGAAATAATCTTTAGCGGCACGAAACTCGCGCTTGTTCATAAAAATTTGACACATGCTTAAAAAAGCAACGGCTTCACTTTCTTTATCAGGAATGCCTGCACGAATAGCGGCACGAATATAAGATTCACCTTGTTTGGTATCTCCTTTTTGCATCGCCATCATACCCAATTGTAATTTGTTGGCGCCTTCAGCTTCGGGCATAGCAGAACCAAGGTCATTGCTGTGCTTTAAATGTTTTTCGGCCGTATCAAAATCCTGTTTCACCATGGCAATATTACCTTTGATGGTATAATAAGTACTACGGACAGGCTTATAAAGTAAGGAAGGGAACCAAACGGTATTTAAAATGCGCTCTACTTCGTCCATATTACCAGCTTCCATTGGCGCTTGCACCAAACGAAGGGGCCCAATAAAAAAATGGCTTAAAATACCAATCAAACCAATGAAATAGAGGGGGAAAACAGGCCAAAAACCAGCCATGCCGGTAAGTTCAAGCCCTAAACCCCCAAAAATGGCAATTAAACTTAGCCAAAAACGGAACTTAATAATGATATTATAAAAACCCATAAATATTGCAATTTGAGCTGTGAAGATACCAAATAATGCCTTAAAGAGGTAGAAATAAATTGAATGAAAGCTTAAAAAAGAATAG
>JAPLEJ010000046.1 GCA_026391435.1 Bacteroidota bacterium | reverse complement strand
GCATTAACTGATATTTATATCAGTGAAAAATTCAATCTTAAGTATACCGATTTAAATTTGTTGATAGCAAGCAAAAGCTAAATCACTAATTATTTTTGTAGTCCATTAAGTTGACCTGTTGATTACAAAACTGGTACTCTTGTGGGTCATTGCTCCCTACGATGATTAGTTTATGTAAAGCATATTGCTTGATCAGATGATCGTAGAGTGCATAACCTTCCTTATCTAAATTACTACAAGGCTCATCTAATAATAAAATTGGGCTATCTGAAAAAATAGCTAATGCTAATTTGAGTCTTTGTTTCATTCCGCTACTAAAATACCTAATCTGCTTATGTGACGCTGATTTTAGTCCAATCAATTCAATGATTTCATCTACACTTATTTTTTGTTGCAAAGGTTTAAAAGTAGCATGAAATTGAAACTGTTCAAGCGTTGTTAATTCTTCTACCAATTCTAAGTAGGGTGCTGCAAAACTAATTTGATTAAAAATGGTACTGTCTTTATATTGCGTCCATTCGATTGTTCCCTTGGTCAAGGTGCTATAGCCAGAAATGATTTGGAGTAATGTGCTTTTTCCAGATCCATTATTTCCAATTAATGCATAATGTTGACCTGCTTCAAAAGTATAGTCAAGATTTTTGAAAATCCATTCTTTATTGAATCTTTTGCTGGCTTGATGTAAGCTAATTTGCATATTGATTAATCTTCTTCAACGACACCTTTGCCGAATCTTTTAATAACGCCTCGGCCACTTTCTCTAATAAAAGTTAAAATTTCATCGCGTTCGTCGGTTGCTGGAATTTCTTCTTCAATAAATTCCAAAGCCTGTGTGGTATTCATTCCTTTACTAAAAATGTATCTGTAGATATCAAGGATATGATTAATTTTTTCCAAATCAAAACCTCTTCTTTTTAAACCCACGCTATTCACTCCGCCATAACTTAAAGGATTACGCACCGCTTTAATATAAGGAGGAACATCTTTACTTACCAAGCTTCCTCCAGCGATATAAGCATGTTGACCTATATTAACAAATTGATGTACCGCACTCACGCCTGCAATCCATGCGTAATCACCAAGGGTCACATGCCCTGCAATTTGAACACTATTACTTAAGATACAATGGTTTCCAATAATACAATCATGCGCAATATGACTATATGCCATGATTAAGCAGTCGTTACCTACTTTGGTAATCCATCTATCAGAAGTACCTCTATTAATCGTAACAAATTCACGAATGGTAGTATTGTCACCAATTTCAACATTCGTTTTTTCTCCATTAAATTTTAAATCTTGTGGATCTGCACCAATAACAGCGCCAGGAAAAATGCGACAATTTTTTCCAATTTTAGTACCATTCATGATGGTAACACTACTTCCAATCCAAGTACCTTCACCAATGGATACATCGCCATGTATCACTGTAAATGGATCAATCTTTACATTGGAAGCTACTTTAGCATTAGGATCTATATAAGTAAATGGATGTGTCATAAGTGGGTGTCAATTATTTTTTTATTTTGGTCTTTTAATTACCTGTGCTACCAAGTCCGCTTCGGTGGTTACTTTTCCTCCCACATAAACGGTTCCTCTCATTTCACAAATGCCACGTCGAATAGGAGAGGTTAATTCCATCTTCAATAACATGGTGTCACCTGGCTTAACCATTTGTTTAAATTTGCAATTATCTATCTTTAAAAAATAAGTATCGTATTGACCTTTTGGCATCGCATTGATACATAAGATACCTCCAGTTTGTGCTAGGGCTTCAATTTGTAAAACGCCAGGCATGACAGGATTACCTGGAAAGTGTCCTGGGAAAAACCATTCGTTATAAGTGACATTTTTCACTCCCACTATCATCGTATCGGTAAGTTCAATTATTTTATCAATAAATAAAAATGGATGACGATGAGGAAGTGTTTTTTCGATTTGTTCTAATGTAAAAACAGGCGTTGCCGCAGGATTATACAATGGAACATCTTTAACATGCTTATTCTTTTTGATGTACTGCTTTATTTTTTTAGCAAATTCCACATTACTGCTGTGCCCTGGACGATTGGCGATAATGCGTGCCTTGATAGGATAGCCTATGAGTGCTAAATCGCCCACCACATCTAATAGTTTATGTCTTGCAGGCTCATTCGGGAATCTTAATTCTAAATTATTTAAATAGCCTTCACTTTTTACTTCTATTTTTTCTCTCTTAAACACTTTCGCTAAACGGTTCATTTCGGCACTTGAAACGGGCTTGTCAACCACCACGATGGCGTTATTAATATCACCACCCTTAATTAAATCGTTCTCTAATAAAGTCTCTAATTCATGTAAGAAACAAAAGGTACGACAAGGTGCAATTTCTGCTTTGAAATCATTGATGGTTTTTAAAGCCGCATGTTGTGTTCCTAAAACAGGACTATTAAAATCAATCAAAGTGGTAATTTGATAATCTAAGGCGGGTAGTGCAACCATTTCGACTCGCTTATTATCATCGTAATGAAAAATATTTTCGTCAATGCTGTACCAAGCTTTTGCTGCATCTTGTTCGAGAATTCCTGCTTCTTCAATTTTTTCAATAAATGGACTTGAGCTTCCGTCAATGATTGGAATTTCTGGACCATTGACTTCGATCAATAAATTATCGATACCCATACCAACTAGGGCAGCAAGGATATGTTCCACTGTACTTATTTTGGCATCTCCTACTTGCAATGTAGTTCCTCGACTTGTGTCGGTGACTAAATCGCAATCTGCTTTGATGATCGGTTTATTAGGTAAATCAATTCTTTGAAATTGGATGCCATAACCTGGATTGGCAGGATTCAAAGTCATATCCACTAATACCCCCGTATGCAAACCTGTTCCACTAATACTAATACTATTGTTTAAAGTGTGTTGCTTATCGGGATTAAATTGTTGATCCATGGGTCGTGTTTAAGGCTTCGCTTAGTTAAAGCGATGATTTTCAGCAAAATTAGGTTGAATTACCCTTTTTGGGACAGTTGTTGCACTAATATTTCAAGATCCTTGAGCCTTTTCTCCATTTGAGGGAGGTTTTTGACCTGTATTTGGCTTCTTAATGTGGCATTTTGTTCACCTGCAGGGTACCCAGTGACGATCAAATTGGCTTGTTTGATGCTTTTTGTGAGGCCACTTCGGGCTGCTATTTTAACGCCATCGGCAATGATGATATGTCCCGCGGTCCCCGCTTGTCCTCCCATCATTACATTTTTACCCAATTTAGTACTACCGCTGATGCCAGATTGCGCAGCGATCACTGTATTTTCTCCAATTTCAACATTGTGACCTACCTGTATTAAGTTATCTAACTTAACTCCTTTTCTTATAATGGTGGACCCTATTGTCGCTCTATCAATAGTTGTATTGGAACCAATTTCTACATCATCTTCAATAATGACATTGCCTAATTGAGGTATTTTTTGAAAACTGCCGTCTGCTTTAGGCGCAAAGCCAAATCCATCTGCTCCAATCACTGCATTGGAATGTATGGTTACATTATTTCCAATGACACAATCCGAATAAATAATGACACCTGAATTTAAAATAACATTGTTGCCAAGTTTTACATTTTCTCCTATGACTACATTGGGGAAAATTTTAACATCATCTCCAAGTGCTACATTGCTGCTGATATATGAAAACGCAGCAATAAAATGATTTTTTCCTAGTTGAACATCGGGGGCAATAAAAGAAGGTTGCTGTATGCCTTGTAATTCTTTTGATTTTAATTCCTGGTATTTTGTAAGTAAGGTAGCAAATGCGGCATACGCATCAGTTACTTTAATTAGGGTAGCAGCTAATTTATTTTTTAAAACCAAAGAATCGTTAATGATAATAATGGAGGCCTTGGTTGTATATAAAAATTCCTCGTATTTCGGGTTGGCTAAAAAAGAAATTTCGCCTTGTTTTGCATCTTCAATTTTTCCAAAATTATGGACTAAGACCGAAGCGTCACCTTCGACTTGACCTTGGATCATTAAAGCTATTTGTTGGGCACTAAATGAAATCATGCGCTAGTGGTTGAATGGGGGTTATTCATGGAGTGAGCAAATGTAAAATTTTTTAACCGGGGCTGAAAGACTTTCGTTAATTAATGCATTTTGAATCTCCGAAATAGTGCTTATTTGACCGGTTTTTAGCAAAATTTTAATAGTTTCTCCGTCATTTTTGTATAAAGTGTTGGTGGCTTCGCCTTTAAAACATAAAAAAGAAAGGTCCTTTTCGTTCATTGGAAATTGAGATTTAACCTTCTGATGAGCGGTGTCCCAATCCTCGTTGCTAATAGGTTCCGCTTGCATTTTACACTTAAATCCTTTTCGATTCAAAAGTCGGTTGCATAATAGGGACAAGACAGGATCCGAATGATGTTGCCATTTTTTAATAGCACTTAATATATCAATATCATCTAATTGGCAATAAGCGTTGAGGTCGATGTCGGCTAATTTTCCAGAAAATTCATTTAAGAAATAATCTAACACCGTTCCGGTGTTAATGGCTTCGTCTTTTTGTTGTAATAGCCATTGTGCACGTTCAATAATTTTAACCAACATATTTTCGGCAGCGACAACAGATTTATGCATGTATACTTGCCAATACATTAAACGGCGAGAAACTAAAAACTTTTCAACACTTGTAATTCCTTTTTCTTCCACAACCAATTCATTGTTGTGTACTGTGAGCATTTTTAATATTCTTTGATAACCAATCACCCCTTCACTTACTCCGGTAAAAAAACTATCACGAGATAAATAATCTAAACGATCAACATCTAATTGACCACTTATTAATTGGTGTAAAAAAGTTTTTGGATATTGATTGGTAAATATTTTAATAGCAAGGGTTAGCTTTCCTTTGAGCTGTTCATTTTCATCTTCATTTAAAGCATTCATAATTAATAAGGATAGATCTTCGTGCGTCACTCCTTTTAATATTACATTTTCTAAGGCATGTGAAAATGGACCATGTCCAATATCGTGTAATAAAATGGCAGCTTTTGCAGCTTGGGCTTCGGCATCTGTTATTTCAATGCCCTTGTCCTTTAGTTCTATGATGGCGTTGCACATTAAATGGTAGGCGCCTAATGAATGGTGTAATCGGGTATGAACCGCACCGGGGTATACCATTTGAGCTAGGGCCATTTGTTGAATGCGCCTTAGGCGTTGATAAAAGGGGTGGTTAACCAATGCAGCAATCAGGGGATCGTTGATGGTAATAAATCCGTGAACGGGGTCGTTAATAATTTTTCGAGTATTGGTTGCCATAGTGTATTCGTGATAGCAAAGGTACGAAATGTGAATAACTCGGCACGCTAATTTAAATAGTCAGTGAAACAAAAAAACTATATTTGTACGACCACTTATTACCCTATAAATCAATGCTTAATATGAAATTGACACAAACTACATTAGATAAATTAGAAGATATTTTAGGCGAATCTGAATATGTAGTAAGATATGAACGAGGTAATTTTCAAAGTGGCTGGTGTTTGTTGGAATCAAAAAGAATTGTGGTTTTAAATAAGTTTTTAAACTTGGAGGCGCGTATAAATACATTATTGGAATTAATTCCCCAGTTAGATATTCAATTTGATAAATTAACGCATGATTCACAAAAACTGTATGAAACAGTAAAGAAAATGAGTTTAACCGTCGCTGAATAATTTATTGATACGGCTTTAATTTTGTTATAAGCAAAAACTTCTATTTTGTTAGATTTTACCATTCTTGGTTCTGGAACAAGTACGGGCGTTCCCTTAATTGGTTGCGATTGTCATGTATGCCAATCCGATGACCCATCCGATAAACGCCTTCGAACAAGTATCAAAATTCAAAGTGCAACTACCTGTGTTGTTATAGATACGACGCCCGATTTTAGGTATCAAATGTTGCGTACCCAAACTTTACAATTAGATGCAGTGGTATTTACACATCCACACCGAGATCACTATGCAGGCTTAGATGACATCAGACCGTTTAATTTTTTTTCTAATAAGTCTATGCCTATCTATGCCAATGCATTAACGCAAGTGGCCATCAAGCGAGATTTTTATTATGCTTTTGATGAAAAAAAAGAAGCAGGTTTGCCCGAAATGATTTTACATACTATTGAAACAGATCCTTTTCAGGTAGGCGATATTCCTTTCATACCCATACAAGTAATGCATCGAGATATGCCAGTACTTGGTTTTCGAATAGGGGAAGTAAGTTATGTTACTGATGCAAATTATATTGCGCCCTCGGAAATAGAAAAAATAAAAGGGTCCAAAATTTTAATTTTAAATGCATTACGAAAACAACAACATCCAACGCATTTTAATTTAGACCAAGCCATTGAACTAGCAGGTTCCTTAAATATTCCCACCGTTTATTTTATTCATTTCAGCCATCAAATTGGGATGCATCATGAAGTGGAAGCGAGTTTGCCAAAAGGAATGCACTTAGCCTATGATGGGCTTAGGTTTTCGCAGTAATCCCTACAATACAAATAGAGGTATTTGTACCTATTTTGATAAGTATTTATTCATTCAGTCATTTAGTTATTTTCACTAATTAGCGTGAAATTATCTTTATGTCTCATTGGTGGAAAGCTTATTTTATTTTTTCTGAAAAAGAAAAAAGGGGAATCCTTGTTTTAGGGTGCATATTAACCGCTAGTATCCTACTCAGTTTGTTGATGAGTCCCCAAAAACAAAGTGTATCAAAAAATGTAAAAGTTAATTTAACACCCATTCACTTATTTAAATTTGATCCCAATACCATTGATAGTCTGGCCGCCTTATCCTTGGGTATTCCGCCAAAGCAAGTAAAAACATTAATTCATTACCGAGAAAAGGGCGGTAGATTTTATAAAAAAGAAGATATTTTTAAATTATATGGTTTAGATAAAACCCTAGCAGAAAAACTTTTGCCAATGATTGAATTGTCTTCCATTTCAAACAAAGAAATAAATAGAAAATTTGAAAATAATTATACAAGGAAGGAGTATTCAAAGTTTATTTTTTCAACTAAAAGCAAAAGTGATGCTATTTGGAAAATGGACATCAACACTGCAGATGCGAATGAATGGTCAAATAAAACCAGGTTACCGTTTCATATTATTCAACAAATTTTACAATATAAAAATCATTTAGGAGGATTTAGTTCGGTTACACAACTGAATAAAGTGTATGGATTAGGAGATGCTAGTTATCAACTTTTGCGACCTCATTTAATAGTCCAAAAAAACTTTAAAACGACTTTAAATAGCAGTACTATGAATTTTGAACAATGGAAATCACTTGGCTTATTTGATGACCAACAAATATTTCAAATTTTAAAAATAAGGAAACAACAAGCGGGGCAAATCACCTGGCGTCATTTGGTTATTTTGTTTGATTTGCCACAAAATCAAGCCCTTTGGTTAAAAACCCAAATAGTCATAAGTGATTGATAAGCAATATAATGCAAAACTAAAACAGCAGGTCTGTATAAAATCTATCTAAAAAAAGATTCCAGTCTAAAAAAAAGTATTAGTTTGAGTTAGGATTAAGTTCCTAGTTTTCGATTGCTTGCTTGAAAATCCTCCTTCGGGAGGATTTTGCTTTTATAACCTCTTTGCAAACAATTACTTTCCGGCTTTGAAAATTTGATTCACTGCGCCGCCCAACATTGGGAATTTTTCTTTTACAAATGCTGCAATGGTTTCAATAGATTGCTTTGCTTGTTCTGGAGTAACGCCAGTTTCTTTTACTAAACGATCAATAAGTTCTTGCATAATAATGATTTTAAAGTGGTTATAATAGTATAAATCAGCTAAGCCACTTTTAAAGTGCTTAACTTACTTTTATTAAACATGTTTTTAGCGTAATCAAGTGTCACATTAAATTCGGTCGCATTGGTACCTGGCATTTCAAACATCGCTTGCGTAAATAAACTTTCGCAAATACTTCTCAATCCTCTAGCGCCTAATTTATATTCCATTGCCTTTTCAACAATATAATCATACACTTCGTTGTCAATGGTTAACTTAATTTTTTCAATTGCGAATAATTGAGTGTATTGTTTTATAAGTGCATTTTTTGGTTCGGTTAAAATACTTCTTAAAGTAATGGCATCTAATGGCTCAAGATAGGTGATGATAGGAAGTCGGCCTAAAAGTTCAGGAATTAAACCAAAGCCTTTAATGTCCTGTGCATTCACAAATCTCAATAAATTTTTTCGTTGTAATTCTTGCTCATTTTTATTGACACTAAATCCAATGGCATTGGTATTAATGCGTCTAGCAATGATTTTATCTATACCGTCAAATGCGCCACCACAAATGAATAAAATATTTTTTGTATCTACTTTAATCATTTTTTGATCTGGGTGCTTGCGTCCCCCTTGAGGTGGAACAAGCACTTCGGTACCTTCTAGCATTTTTAATAAGCCTTGTTGTACGCCCTCTCCACTTACATCACGGGTAATAGATGGATTATCTCCTTTGCGTGCAATTTTATCTATTTCATCTATATACACAATACCTCTTTGCGCTGCTTCCACATCATAGTCGCAATTTTGTAATAATCTAGTAAGCATACTTTCTACATCTTCACCAACATAACCCGCTTCTGTAAATACAGTAGCGTCTACAATTGCAAATGGGACATTGAGTAATTTTGCAATGGTTTTAGCAAGCAAGGTTTTACCTGTACCCGTTTCTCCAATCATGATGACATTGCTTTTTTCAATCTCCACTTCGTTCTTGGTTGTCACTGGTAAATTGATGCGCTTAAAGTGATTGTAAACAGCGACGCATAATATTTTTTTAGCATCATCTTGCCCAATAATATATTGATCCAAAAATGCTTTAATGGCCATTGGTTTTTGCACTTTCAAATTTCCTGCCTTTCCGTCTGCCTTTTTTTGATGAAATTCTTTTTGAATAATTTCATGCGCATGCTCAATACAGTGCTCGCAAATATGTCCTTCCTGGCCAGCGATTAGGATTTTAACTTCCTCGCGCTTGCGACCACAAAATGAACATTGTATTGCTTCTATTTTAGCCATGATTTTTTAAATTAATTAAAGCGATTTTGCTATTTTATCTACAATACCATAAGCCACTGCTTCTTTTGCATTCATCCAGTAATCCCTATCAAAATCGGCCATAATTTGATCTACTTTTTTACCACAGTTGTTGGCTAGTATTTGAGCGCCTAATTCCTTTGTTTTTCCGATTTGCTCTGCTTGAATTTCAATATCGGCACTTGTCGCTTGGAAATAACCTCCAATACTAGGTTGATGTATCATGACTTCGCCATGTGGAAATATGGTTCGCTTTCCTTTTTCACCCATACTCAATAAGATAGATCCCATACTCGCAGCCAAGCCCATACAAATAGTATGAACAGGACTTTTAATTAAGTTCATGGTGTCAAACATGACCATTCCGCTCGTCACTACACCGCCTGGGCTATTGATGTAAAATTTTATCTCGGCACCTGGTTTGTCGGCATCCAATAATAATAATTTGGTTACAATATCTTTTGCTGATTTATCGTCTACTACGCCCCATAAATAAATAGCTCTTTTTTCAAAAAAGATTTGCTCCATTTTTTTATTCAAAAATCCAGGTCCACTTTCTTCCTTTTTATTTTCTTTAGGGTCTTCGTCGTCCTCCATTAAAAATTGGTTCGTAATTATCATACAATTATTTTTATTACTTCTTTTATTTTTTTACTTTTCTAGGATTGGTTAACAATACCTCATCCACCAATCCGTATGCTTTTCCTTCGGCTGCTGTCATCCAAAAATCTCGATCACAATCCTTTGCCACTATATCCACTTCCTTGTGAGTATGGTGTGCAATCACTTCATATAATTCGTGTCTTAATTTTTTAATTTCACGCGCAGTTATTTCAATATCTGAAGCTTGTCCACCAATCGCACCACTAGGTTGGTGTAACATAATGCGACTGTGTTTTAAAGCAGTTCTTTTTCCTTCTACCCCTGCACACAATAAAATCGCACCCATGCTTGCTGCCATTCCTGTACAGATGGTAGCTACATCAGGGCTTATAAATTGCATGGTATCATAAATCCCTAATCCAGCATATACACTGCCGCCTGGGCTGTTGATATACATTTGAATATCTTTTGTACGATCTGTGCTTTCTAAAAATAGTAATTGCGCTGTAACGATATTAGCAACATAGTCATTAATGCCTTCGCCTAAAAAAATGATGCGATCCATCATTAAACGACTAAACACATCCATGCTCGCTACATTCATAGGTCGCTCCTCAATAATATAAGGCGTCAAATTGGTGACACTATTTTTGTATTGGTGTAAACTATTGCTGCTGATCCCTCTTCCTTTGATCGCAAATTGCTCAAATTCTTTTCCTAGGTTCATAATTTCTGATTTCAGTGGGTAAAGGTAAATCCTTGTACCCAAAGGAACTACAAAAAGGGTGCCAAAGTTTGAGGATCTGACACAAAAAAGGCCCTCTATTAAAAATAGAAGGCCTTGAAGATCAATGTCTTATTTGAAACTACCGCCCATTTCATTGGAGTGGGGGTTGTTTCCAACCATCCAACCTAGTGTTGGTGCTTGTTCAGCATATCAGCGAACTTCTCAGCTTCATTAGGTTCGTCCTTGGTTTGCACCTCGGTTTCGATGGCTTTGAATAATTTATCCGTACTAATTCGGTGGTAACTATCTTCAACAAATTTCTTGTCTTGCATCATTCTAACAGCGTAATCTTCTAACCACTTATCATTGTCGCCCATCGCGCCCATTTGATTACCCATATAGCTCATCAATTGTTGTTTTGCAAAGTCTTTTAAATCTTCGGCAACCACTTCAATTTTTTGTGCAGTCATTAATTGACCACTGATCAAAGTCCATTTTAACTGATCTTGAAAAACAGGATATTCTTTTTCTGCTTCCTCTAATGTTCTTTGTTTTTCACCACCTTGTTGCAACCATCTCTTTAAAAATGCAGTAGGAAATTCCATTTTAGTATGCTCAATTAAGCTATGGTATATTTGGTCGTGAATTTGATTTCTTGCTTGTTGTTCATAATAGCCTTCAATATCTTTTTGAATAGCTGCTCTGAATTCGTCTTCCGTTTTTATTTCTTGATTAGGGTAGCTTGCTAAAAATAAAGCTTCATCTAAGTTGGCTTTTTCAACCAATCCAACCTTGGTGATGACTAAGTTAAAGTACTTATCGGATTGCTCTTTGGTGATACCAAGGTCGCCTATAATCACTTCAAGCTCTTTGTCTTCAAAGGCTTTCTTTAACTGAATGATTTGAGCATCATCTTTTTTACTGCCTATTAATTTTTTACGAGTAGCTGCAGCAAAATATTTTATCAATAAAGAATTATCTTTTTTAATACCCCCTTCTATTTCATTACCCTCTTTATCCGATTCGATAAATGAAACATTCAAAACATTGTCTTCTGATTCCGCTGTTTCAGGTTCTGTCATTTTACCTTGTCTTGTTTGAATACGCTCCACTTCATTTTGAATCATTTCAGGAGTTACTTTCACTTGATAGCGTTTCACTTTAATGTCCTTTGTTTTGATTTCAAAACTTGGTTTTAATCCAATTTCAAAAGAAAAATCATAATCTGTTGGTTGATTAAAATCCATATTCGCCAACTGAGAATCCAATGGAAGGGGTTGTGCGAAGATTTCAATTTTTTCCGCAGCTAAATATTTATTTAATTCGGCTTCTACTTTTTTGAGTACTTCGTCAGTGAAAACAGATTGACCATACATTTTCTTAATCAAACCAGCAGGAACCATGCCTTTTCTAAATCCTGGGATATTTGCTGTTTTAGCATGCTTTTTTAAGATGGTTTCAAATCCACCTATATAATCCGCTGGAGTTAAATGAACAGTTAATTTGTCATTTAAAAGACCCATGTTCTCTCTTTTTATACTTGCCATATACTTTTCTTTTTTCTAGTAAATTCTAGGGTTTAAGGGGGGCAAAGGTATGTTTTTGCACCTAAAAAACAGCGTATTAAATAAAAAAAGCCCTTCAAAATGAATCTGAAAGGGCTTTTTTATAAGGTCTGGTGCGGATGGAGGGGGTCGAACCCACACGCCTCACGGCGCTAGATCCTAAGTCTAGTGCGTCTGCCAATTTCGCCACATCCGCTTAGGGGTTGCAAACTTAATTGATTTTTTTAAAATTTGTCTATTTTTTGAAATGACTTAGCAAATCAATGCCACTATTTTTTCAAGGTATAATTGGTCAATGGCATCAAATTGGGATAATTCACTACTATCTACATCTAATACGCCTATCACTTTCCCATCTTTAAAAAAGGGAACGACTATTTCTGATTTGGATAAACTACTACAAGCAATATGTCCTGGAAATTTTTCAACATCATCTACCAATACTGTTGCTTCCCTTTCCCAACAAGTTCCACAAACTCCTCTGCCTTTTTTAATGCGGGTGCATGCAACAGGTCCTTGAAAAGGGCCTAAAACTAATTCATTCTCAATGACACAATAAAAACCTACCCAAAACCAATTGAATTGTTCTTTAAGTGCTGCAGCAATATTAGCCAAGTTGGCTACCCAATTGGATTCACCTTCTAGCAAACCTTGTATTTGCGGAATTAAAGTTTCGTATTGTGTTTTTTTATCTCCTTGAATGATATGTAAATCTTCGGCCATGAAATGATTTTTCTTTTTATGACTTGTTCAACAATAATTTAATTTCCTTTTTTTCAATTCTTACTACAAATGCAATAAATGTGATTAATAAAATGGTAGCGAATAAATAATTGAAGGGTTGGTTTTGCGATACTAAATGAATTAAAGTATTAATACCATAAACTAGTAATGCAATAATAAAGTAAGCAATTAATTTTTTGGTCGCATAAGGAACAGGATATACTTTTTGTCCCCATTTGTAACTCACCACCATCATGGCGCCATAACAAAAGAAGGTTGCCCAGGCACTTGCCATATAACCAAAATAAGGAATCGCTAAATAATTGATTACAATGGTCAATAAGGCACCCAATAAAGTAATCCAAGCGCCGGCCATTGTTTTATTACTTAGCTTATACCAAATACTTAAATTATAATAAATTCCTAAAAATATATTCGCCATTAATAAAATGGGCACCACCTTCAAACCCACATGCATGGCGGGATTTCGTATAAACTCCTTCCAGATATCTAAGTAAAGTACCACCATTAAAAACATGATACATAAGGTAATTACAAAAAATTTCATCACCCTTGCATATGTTTTTTGCGCATTATCTGATTCAGCTTGTTTAAAGAAAAATGGTTCTGCGCCCATGCGAAAAGCTTGTACTGAAATGGTAATTAAAATAGCTAATTTATAGCAAGCACTATAAATTCCAACAATGGCTTTATTTGCTTCTGGAGATCCCCCTGGTGCCCACCAGCCCAACATGATTCTATCTAAAGTTTCATTGATCATGCCGCCCAATCCAACTAATATAAGTGGTAAGGCATACACCATCATTTGTTTCCATAAATCAAAATCAAATGAAAAGCGCAATGCGCCTATTTCTTTTTTAAGTAATAATAAAACAAATACATTTTGAATGATACCTGCCATTAATATGTATCCAACAGGCCAGTCAGGTTTGTAGATACTATTTAGAAAATGAGTAGGATGTGTTTGTATAAATTGTGGCAAAACGCTGATAAAAAAATAGGTAGTTAAAATATTAACAACAATGCCTCCTATTTTTATAAAGGCGAATTTTTTGGGTCTTTCTTGCAATCTTAATCTTGAAAAGGGAATGGTGGTGAGTGCGTCTAATCCAACCACCCAAGCTATGAGTGTAATGTATTCGGGATGCGCTGTAATTTGTAAAATTTGTGCAACAGGGGCACTCCAATGAATGAGCGCCATTAATACCACTGAAGTGACCATCAGCATTGAAAAGCTACTGGTATGATAAATTTTAAGCTCGTTTTCCTTACTGCCAAATCTAAAATAAGCCGTTTCCATGCCATGGGTCACCATCACATTTAAAAAGGGAATAAAGGAGTATACCATCGACATTTCACCATAAGCCGATTCAGTAAACTTATAAGTAAGGTAGGGTACCAACAAATAACTGATAAACCTAGCTGCAATCGAGCTAAGTCCATACCAGGCGGTTTGACTTACTAATTTTTTAATACTACTCAAGGGCTTGAAATTACAGCTAAATTAGTGAAAATAGTTTTGTTTATCTTCATGTCGAAATTCATGCTATTATGAGAGTGGTCATTCAACGAACAAAAGAGGCAAGCGTCACTGTAAATGGGCTGATAACTGGGTCCATACAAAAGGGCCTATTAGTTTTGGTGGGTATCGAAAATGCAGATAATGAGGAAGATATTCAATGGCTATCTAATAAAATAGCAAATATTCGAATATTTGATGATACCGAAGGGGTAATGAATCTGAGTTTGAAAGAAGTGGACGGAGATCTTTTATTAGTAAGTCAATTTACTTTACATGCAAGTACTAAAAAAGGGAATCGACCTTCTTATATTGCAGCGGCCAAACCAGCTATTTCTATTCCTATCTATGAGGCATTTATTCAACAGCTTTCCATTGAACTAGGAAAATCGATTCAAACAGGTGTATTTGGAGCGGATATGAAAGTGAGTATTTTAAATGATGGTCCTGTGACCATCGTCATTGATTCAAAAAATAAAGAATAAATAATATGTCAAATAATTTAACCTTACAGCAAGCGCAAGAACAAGTAGATCAATGGATCAAAACAGTGGGGGTGAAATATTTTAGCGAACTCACTAATTTGGGTATTTTAATGGAAGAAGTAGGCGAATTGTCTAGAATTATGGTGCGCAAATTTGGAGATCAATCCTTTAAAAATAAGGAGGAGGAGGTATTGTTGGCCGACGAAATGGCCGATGTTTTATTTGTATTAGTATGCTTAGCCAATCAAACAGGTATTGATTTAGCGACTGCCTTTGAGAAAAATATTCAAAAGAAAACCCTCAGAGACAGTTCTAGGCACCAAAACAATGAAAAATTACATCGTTAATTCATTCTCAGTATATTTGCAGTCTATGAGCAAGGTAACCACCGACAATACATTACAAGCGATTATATCGCACGCCAAAGAATATGGTTTTGTTTTCCCAAGTAGTGAAATCTATGATGGGTTAAGTGCAGTATATGATTACGGCCCCTATGGAGCGCAATTAAAAAAGAATATTCGAGATTATTGGTGGAATAGTATGACGCAATTGAATGAAAATATAGTGGGTATTGACGCTGCTATATTTATGCATCCCACTACTTGGAAAGCCAGTGGTCATGTAGATAGTTTTAGTGATCCATTAATAGATAATAAAGAAAGTAAAAAAAGATATCGTGTTGATCATTTAATTGAAGGCCACGCGGAAGCATTAATCATCAAAGGAAATCAGACCGCTGCGGATCAGTTATTAGCTGACATGGATGCGCTGTTGGCCAAGGAAGATTTTGAAGGATTAAAAAAATTAATTGAAGACAATAAAATTACTTGTAGTATTAGTGGCACCTGCAATTGGACCGAAATAAGACAGTTTAATCTTATGTTTTCAACTGAGATTGGTGCAGTTGCTGAAGAAGCAAGTACCATTTATTTAAGACCAGAAACGGCACAGGGTATTTTTGTGAATTTTTTAAATGTGCAAAAAACGGCTAGGATGAAAATTCCTTTTGGTATTGCGCAAACCGGGAAAGCATTCAGAAATGAGATTGTGGCCCGTCAATTTATTTTTAGAATGCGTGAATTTGAGCAAATGGAAATGCAGTTTTTCATTAAGCCAGGTACACAAAAGGAGTGGTACGAACATTGGAAAAACGAAAGAATGCAATGGCATTTAAGTTTAGGCATTGCTCCCGAAAAATATCGTTTTCATGATCATGTTAAATTAGCGCATTATGCTGATGCCGCTTTGGATATTGAATATGAATTTCCATTTGGTTTTAAAGAAGTGGAAGGGATTCATTCAAGAACTGATTTTGATTTAAGTCGTCATCAGGAATTTAGTAAAAAGAAGATGCAGTATTTTGATACTGAAATCAACCAGCATTATATTCCATACGTCATTGAAACTTCGATCGGATTAGATAGGATGTTTTTATTATTGTTGGCCAATTCCTATGAGGAAGAAGCCATTCCAAAAGAAGATGGTACGACTGATTCAAGAGTGGTATTGCACTTGCCTGCTAGATTAGCGCCTAATAAATTAGCCATATTGCCTTTAACCAAAAAGGATGGCTTGCCCGAATTGGCAAAAGAGTTAATGAATGATTGTAAAAAATCTTTCCATTGCTTTTATGAAGAAAAAGATGCCATTGGAAAAAGATACCGTCGTCAAGATGCAATAGGAACGCCATTTTGCGTTACCGTCGATCATCAAACTAAAGAGGATGGTACCGTAACCATTCGCTACCGCGATAGTATGTTACAGGAACGAATCGCACTTACAAAAGTGAAAGAATTAGTATTAGCTCATATTAGCTAGTTACTTTTATCCAAAAGATTCAAAGTGTACTTGCTTTTTATCAAGCCCTAAGTCGGCCATGTTTTTTCGTGCATCGTCAATCATGGCTTTCCAACCACATAGCCATACATGTGCCGTTTCTTTGTTTTGTTGTAATAATGCTTGGTAAACAGGGTGCACGTAACCTTTATGTGCGCCAGCAGGGACTTCGTTTTCTCTAGAATAACAAGGATGGAAATGAAACCCAGGTTCTTTTGATTCTAATTCTTTTAATTCATCAATATATAATCCATCTTGGAATTTACGACAACCAAAAATCAAATGAATATTATTATGAGGAATTTTATGTTCATGAATATAACGAATCATTGATCTAAAAGGGGCGATGCCTGTTCCAGTACAAATAAAGTAAACATCGTTATCGAAATTTTTAGGTAACACAAATACACCTTGTGGACCTCTTAGCGTAATTTTTGTACCCACTTTTGCTTCGTTAAATAGGTAAGTTGTTCCTAGGCCTCCTTCCAAATGAACAATGACTAACTCGAAAGTGTTAGTGCCATTGGGTGCCGAGGCAATGGAGTAGCTTCTCCATCTTTTATTTTTTTGTTCATGTATCGGTAAGTCAAGTGTCACAAATTGACCTGGAATAAAATCAAATTTTTCTAAGGCGGAGATTTCAAAGTAAAATCTTTTTGTATTGGCTGTTTCGTCAATAATTTTTATCAGTGTGCTTTCTACCCATTCTAGTGCCATATTTTAATTTTTTAATTGTTTGTAATGAATACCCTTTGTACATATACTTTGTTATTAGCATAAATTTTAACATAGTATACGCCAGTCGATAAATTTCCAATATCTATTTTTTGAGGTGTTCGTTGATTGATTAAGTTTTCCTTGTGTCCAACCCGATTCCCCATTGAATTAATAATATCTAATGAAATATCTTTAGTTTGCACGCTACTAAATTGTATGAAAAAAGAATTTCCTTTGATTAAATTTTCAATGTAATCGGTAGATGTAATTTTCAAATTAATTTCTTTTGTAGATCCTTCGCTCACATCTGTAATCACATTGCCATTCGCGTCTCTTACTAAGACAAGTAAATTATCTGAAATAGTTTGACAGCTATTATTAGTCGTCATCACTTTGTAATTAGCGTTCACCGTTGGCTTGTAAACTTGTTTTGTAGCACCTGCGATGAGATTATCATTCATGAACCACTGGTAAGCCAAAGCGGGACTAGAAGTGATGCTATCGCCTTTGAAAACAATAGTGGGCTTACTTCCGATGGTTATTGGAATGGTGCTCGTTTGACTCACGCAATCGTTCGTTGAAATTTGTGTGTTATAAAAAAAGTAATAAAAGTTTTGAAAGGTTGGCGTTGCAGAGTTGCTGGTATAATTAAAAATTTTATCGACACCAATAGGATAGGGGTTGCTCGTGATGGCATTGTTTCGGTAAATACTTGCAGTGCTATCGCAAGAGGCAACAAGAAAATAACTGCCCGCTACATTTAATTTAAAATTGAGTTCATAAATTCTTCCAGTATCACCTGCTACATAACTAGAGGCACCCGCTACAGGACTAGGCGAACTAGCAACTGCATTAAGGGTGACAAATTGAGACAGACTTGGGTAGTAAGTGCTATCCGTCGCCATATACATGAGTTCCAGATCAATTTTGCCTGCATTAGCAGTATAAAGTTTAACTGTATTGATGGTGAGCGGCATGCCAGTTATAATCTTCATATAGTATCTTCCTACGAAATTATTATAGCTTCCTCCACCATAAACAGTATTGTTAGCAGGCCCTACAAAGCCTTGGTATCCTTGTGTTAAATATAAATTACTCTTAGTGGTATTATAGCTGACATTAGTGCCTACTGCAATTGGAGTGGATAGTATGGAACTATCATACCATATATAATTACCACCGCTTATAGGATTTGATACCTGTAATCTTAGAGTATTATTACAATTGGTTGCATTACCAACAGGCGCTGCAATATTGGAAGCAGTCGTAATGGTTGCATTTAAAGTATTATTATCTTTTTGTTGATCATTAGTAGCCGTCACCGTTGCGGCGAAAGTATAAGTAGTAGCCGCATCTAAACTAATGGGTTTTTGAAAAGTATAGTTCATAGACGAACCACCATATAAACGACCAGTAAAAATTTCATTTATATTCAGGATGCCCGTATTCCCTTTTGATACAATTAAGCTAAGTGCAAAGTTTTGTTGCAAACTAGTGCCATTGTTGGTTATCTTAACAGTAACATATTGTATTCCTTTTTTACAAGCGGCACTTTGTGGATTAACGAGATCAGACATTTGTAAATCACTAGACGGGTTCACCATGATGACAGAGTAGTCTTGCGTTTCTCCAATCGCATAACTGCCACATGCCAATACATTACTACTATTGCTTGTTTCCATTACCACAACTCTTAATTTTAAAAGTTGTCCCAATTTTAAAGTATCAGGTAAATTAATGCTGCTAGTATAATTGCCATTGGTAATAGCTGCACTCGTATTGACTAATTCGTTGGTCTCAAATACGCCATTATTATTATAGTCAATAAAAGTTTTTACAAAGCGATTATTATTAGTCGCATCTACGCTGCCTAATTTCATAAAAATATTAAGTAGGCCACTAGGTTCGGCTTTAATTAATAAGTTGGTATTATCTACATATTCTTTATTAGTAACCGGGGCGTATTGAATATTATTTAAGCTGATGCTGTCAATTTTACTTCCTGCTGTAGTGGTTGGACTTGAAGTGCAATAGGTCGCACCACCGGCGCCACTGATTACTAATGAATAAGCTTGTTGTCCTCGTTCTAAAATTCTTTTATGTTTTACTTTAACGGTATAGGTGGCGCCCACTGTTGTAGAATCGATTTCAACTTTTTCAACATTATCTAAAAAATTATCGCCTTTTGTTGCTGCATTTGATGGAAATTGCGGATCCAATATCCATGACCTAGTGATTTTAGTGCCTTTTGAAATTGTTAAATCTAAATCATTCACTAATTGAGGTGTATTGTCATTCAATGTGGATTTAATAGCGCCCTTAATATCATTCCAGACTATGGTGGCTTTCAACGGTTTTTTACCTGATGCAATGATACTATAAACAGTAGAATCTGAATTATTAATTACATTTTCATAAACTAAATCATTACTACTGGTGCTATTTTTAGAAGTCAATGCATTTTTTAGCATCATCGCGGCATCATACATATTGAGTAATCCCCATCCAAATTTATAATCTGGACCTAAGCTAGGGCCTGCCTCATTTGCAGTATGAATTGCCAATGCTTTTAAAGTAGTTGCGCGTAAAAATTTTTTGGGACTTAATTGTTGACTCAGCTCTTGTAATAGTAATAAGGATCCAGCGGCATTGGGGGATGCCATCGAAGTTCCATTTTTAGAATCGTAACTTGAGTCATTGACAGCAATAGCAGAGAATACGCCCACACCATCAGCAACGATATCAGGTTTTATTCTGCCATCATCGGTGGGTCCCCAGCTACTAAAGGAAGACATGACCACATCTTCTTTTTTTGAATAAGGGGCTGTCAAGCCGTTCACGGCACCAACTACTAATATATTTTTTGCATTGATGTCGGTAGATAATGTTTCATAAGCATCATTGCTACTTAAGCTATCCGGTCTTGCACCAGCATTGTACATTTTACCATTGGCGTCCCTTCTCCAATAGATTTCACCCACTTTAGGACCCGTTGTTGCATGATTATTCCCCGCTGCTTTAACAATTAAATAATAGGGGGCATTGTACATAATAGAATCGTTAATTTGAGCTTCATCATTATACAATCCAAATCTGTAATCTTCTTTTTCATTCCATCTACCATTAAATTCCCATCTCCAGGAAGAATCCGAATTTTGATCCCATCCACTTACAATGCCATAAGAATGGTTTGAAATAAGTAAACCATTGGCGGCGGCGGCAGCCATTTCACTATTGTCATTATTCCAATCATAGGAATAGGCGCCCTTTAAATTATAGGCCATCCCTTTTGCTAAGGGATTCAGTCCTTTTGCCATCATAATTCCTAAGACATGGGTACCATGGTCTAGGGCAGAAGTGGCATTGTCTTTTTGAACGACTCTATTTTTTAATTCATAATGGGTTGCTCTAACTGCTGCTTCATCCCAAATTCCAAGTTTATTGGTTAAACTATCACTTTCTCCGGTTAAGCTAAATCCTAAATTGGCGGTAGGCCATAATTTATTAGTGTTGACTGAAATTGCATGTATAGGATCTGAAAAACTAGTAAAGTAAATGGGTTGCCCAAAAACGTCTATTCCCTTTAATGAATTGGTCGTATTATTTTTTGATTTATAAAATAAAGGCCAACCTTTTTCTTTTGCTTTGATGACTGCTTTTGAATAGGATTCTCGTGATTCAAGGTCTAAAGATTTTGCCGTATTTAATAATACTAATTTGCTTGTTTTAAATTGAGCATTTAAAGAGGGAGTGAAAAAGAAAAAAAACAAGGCATATTGAAGCAATTTCCTCATGGCAGCATTTTTATAAAATAACTCATTTATTGAGTTAGTCGAAATTACAATTTATTCTCTATTTTATATTAATTTACCTGTAATTATCAGCGCAATAATAGGTCAGTGCGAGGCGTTCATGCCGGCGATGCGGGTAAGTGAATTAATAAGTTGTAACTTTAGTTAAATGAACATACAATGAGACGACTATTTTCAATTATTTCTATATTATTTCTAATCGTATTGATTGGGATGGGTTGCATCTCCTTTAAACAACCCATCAAATTGCCACCCACACAAGGATTGATAGGTCAGGTTTTTGAACAAAAAGGGAATGCCATGCCTCAAAAAGGAAAACCCATTTCAAAAGGCCAGGGATATGCAACCAATATTTATGTTTTTGAACCCACCACCATGACTTCTGTTAAGACTTTGGTAGGGGGACTTTATACGAAACCAGCTACTCAATTATTAGGTACTTTCCCAACTGATAGTACTGGACATTTTTCAATTTCATTGGCACCTGGGAAGTACAGTATATTAGTAGGGTATGAAGGGGGTTATTTTGTTCCTTTTCTAAATCAATATAATGAATTAGCAGTCGTTCAGGTATTGCCTAACTTATTTCAATCTATGGAAGTTATTATCAACGTCAAGGCAAGTTATTGATGACAGAATTGTATCTTTGTTGGGTGATGTATGAATGAGCAATCTTTGTTTGAACGGTTTAGATTATCCCCCCTCCTTAATTCATTGGTGGACAGGATAGCTATGTCCAATGCTCAAAACAAGCCCTTTCAAATTTTTTTACAACACTTAAATGGATCATCCGCTGCCTTTGTTTTACAATCCATTCTCACTCATGAGCAAACCAATCAATGGAATCATATTGTTGTTTTAAACGATGCCGAAGAAGCGGCCTATTTTTTTAATTCTATTGAAAGTGTCACAGAGGCATTGGATTTATTTTATTTTCCTTCTTCCTTCAAAACACCGCATAATTTTAATGTTTTAAACCCATCGCATGTGATGTTACGCACCGAGGCGTTAACTAAAATATCAATGGGTGGAAATAAAAAAATTATTGTTACTTATCCAGAAGCTTTGTTTGAAAAAGTAATTCTTCCAAAAACCTTACAAAAAAACATCATTCAGATTAAAACCAATGACAGTATTGATTTAAATGCAATGATGCAACAGTTTATTGACTATGGATTTGAGCGCACTGATTTTGTATATGAGCCTGGACAATTTGCTTTAAGAGGTGGCATTTTTGATATTTATTCTTTCGGAAATGAAAAGCCTTATCGAATTGAATTATTTGGAGAGGAAGTGGATAGTATTAGATTATTCGATCCCGCAACACAATTAAGTGAGCGTAAATTATTGCAAGTTAATATTATTCCTAATGTAACTACACAGTTTGAAGACACCGAAAAAATTCCTTTGATCGATTTTATGGCGTCTAATACTTTGATTTGGTTAAAGGATTGGAATGTGATTCAGCAAAGAGGGCTAGATCAAAGGGAGGCATTAAATGATTTTTTAGAACATACGCATTCATCAAAAATAATGGATGACGGGGATGCGCATACTAAGTATACGCAGTTAGATGACTTTGAATCGGTACAAAATACGGAGCAAGCTTTGCTTGGTAAATCTATTATAGAATGGGGCTTTCAAGCGAACCTGGTCAAGGATTTGATGGTTTTTAACACACAAGTACAGCCTAGTTTTAATAGGCAGTTTCAGTTGTTGATTGCCAATTTGCAGGAGCTAGAAAAAAAAGGATACGCTTTATTTATTTTTGCCGAGCAAGCCAAGCAGTTAGAGCGCTTGCATGCTATTTTTACAGATTTAAAAACAGAGACTCCTTTTACACCGATTGTTAAAAATATTCATGAAGGATTTATTGATCACGATCATAAAGTAGTTTGTTACACAGATCACCAAATATTTCAACGCTATCATAAATATAAAGTCAAACAAGCTTATAGTAAAAGTAAAGCAATTACACTTAGAACTTTGCGTGATTTACAACCAGGAGATTATGTAACCCATATTGATCATGGTGTGGGTGTGTATAGTGGCTTACAAAAAATGGAAGTGAATGGATTGTTACAAGAAGCGGTCAGAATTATTTATAAAGACAGTGATATTTTATATGTCAATATTAATTCACTTCATAAAATTTCAAAATATACTGGAAAAGAAGGGTCTCCTCCTAAGGTGAATAAATTGGGATCTGATGCTTGGGTTAAATTAAAAGACAAGACGAAAGCAAAAGTAAAAGAGATTGCATTTGATTTAATTAAATTATATGCACAACGAAAAGCACAAGCAGGCTTCGCATTTTCGCCAGATAATTATATGGTTTATGAATTAGAAGCTTCGTTTATGTACGAAGAAACACTCGACCAGGCCAAAGCGATTGCAGATGTAAAAAAGGACATGGAAACACCAGCTCCTATGGATAGATTGGTTTGTGGTGATGTAGGTTTTGGTAAGACGGAAGTAGCTGTGCGCGCTGCTTTCAAGGCAGCCATTGATGGGAAACAAGTAGCATTGCTTGTGCCCACGACCATATTGGCATTTCAACATTATAAAACATTTCTTGATCGTTTAAAAGACTTTCCAATCACAGTTGATTACTTAAATCGATTTAAATCTGCAGCACAAAAAAAGGATACCATTGAAAAGGTAAAAGAAGGAAAGATTGACATTTTAGTTGGAACGCATGGGTTGTTAGGCAAAGATGTTGTTTTTAAAGATTTAGGATTAATGATCATTGATGAAGAACAAAAATTTGGAGTCGCGCATAAGGAAAAATTAAAAACATTAAGGTCGAGTGTTGATTGCTTAACATTAACTGCAACACCCATTCCTCGCACCTTGCATTTTAGTTTAATGGGTGCACGTGATTTAAGTATTATTAATACAGCGCCTGCGAATCGTCAACCCATCCATACCGAAGTACAAGTATTTAATGAAGATATCATTAGGGAATCCATTTATTATGAAACAGAAAGAGGAGGTCAGGTATTTTTTATTCATAATAGAGTACAAGGTTTAGCCGAAATGTGTGCATTGATTCAAAGATTATGCCCAGATATTAGTATTGGTTATGCGCACGGACAATTAGAAGGACATCAGTTGGAAGAAAAAATATTAGATTTTATTGAACGCAGGTATGATGTATTAGTGTGTACGAATATTGTAGAAAGTGGTGTAGACATACCCAATGTCAATACCATTATCATCAATAACGCACATCAATTCGGTTTGAGTGATTTACATCAATTAAGAGGTAGGGTAGGTCGTAGTAATAAAAAAGCATTTTGTTATTTATTGGCACCACCCATTAGTACCCTGCCAGATGATTCTAGAAAAAGATTACAAACCTTAGAGCAGTTTAGTGAACTAGGAAGCGGCTTTCAAATTGCCATGCGTGATTTAGATATTCGGGGTGCAGGTAATTTATTGGGGGGTGAGCAAAGTGGTTTCATGGCAGAGATTGGATTTGAAATGTATCAAAAAATATTAGCAGAAGCCGTAAGAGAATTAAAAAGATCAGACTTTAAAGAATTATTTCAGGAAGAAATTAGTCAACAGGATGATTATGTGCAGGACTGCACCATTGATACTGATCTAGAAATTATGATTCCTGACGGTTATGTAGAAAGTATAGGAGAACGATTGTCCTTGTATACAAGATTGGATCAAGCAGAGGATGATGAGTCACTTGATTTATTACGCATTGAATTAGTGGATCGTTTTGGACCTTTACCAAGTTCGGTAGAAGATTTATTCACCACCATCAAATGCAGGCGCATTGCCATTGCATTGGGTTTTGAAAAGATGACATTGAAAGAAGAAGTGTTGAGATGTTTTTTTATCAATCGACCTGATGCCCCCTATTTTGAAAGTGATACATTTAAACATTTATTGGCTTTTGCTCAAAAGGCAATGAACACAGCGCATTTTAAACAGGTGGGTAAAAATTTCATTTTGATCATTAAGGATATCAAGGGCATGGAATCATGCTATCAGCTTTTAAATAAAATTCATACCGGGGTCATGGGCATGAAATAAAAAAGCTCCAACCCAAATAAAGGGAGGAGCTTTTTTATTAAGTTGAGCTTAAAATGGTCTAGTAAAAACTAGAATCCTTTTGTAGCCACACCGTCAGCAATTGCCTTAAGCGCATTTGTTTCGCTTAGGATGGCTGCCATTTTATTTCCTTTACCATCATTGCCACCAGCCATGTAACCGCCTTTAGCAGTTCTAGTGATGACCGCGTCTAGCATGGGTACATTTTTTTCTTTTGTTTTTAAGCAATACGCTTTAATCATTTTTGAAGTGTCCATTTTGTATAAATTTTAAAGTGAAAGTTTCTAATTGAAAGTAGGTTATTTATTGTTATTCATTTGAGTTCAGACGCAGTTTTTTGGTAAAAACGCCAAAATGACGAGAAATCCTAGGGTTTAAGCGTCAATTTTAGCATATTTAGCATGAGTTTCAATGAATTCCCTTCTTGGAGCTACGTCATCCCCCATCAACATACTGAATATGCGATCGGCTTCTGCGACGCTCTCAATAGTGACTTGTTTGAGGGTTCTGCGAGAAGGATCCATTGTGGTTTCCCATAGTTGATCAGCGTTCATTTCTCCTAAACCTTTATATCGTTGTATGGTAACTGAATCATCTTTCCCGCCGCCTAATTTAGTGACCAATCCTTTTCGTTGTTCTTCACTGTAAGCGTATTCTTGCTCTTTACCTTTTTTAACTAAATACAAAGGAGGTTGCGCAATGTATACATATCCGTTTTGCACTAATTCTTTCATATATCTAAAGATGAAAGTTAAAATTAATGTTGCGATGTGAGAACCATCCACATCCGCATCGGTCATAATAATTAATTTGTGATACCTAAGCTTGGTAATATTTAAAGCTTTTGGATCTTCAGGTGTTCCCACTGTAACACCAAGTGCAGTATACATATTACGAATTTCCTCATTCTCGTATATCTTATGTTCCATTGCTTTTTCTACGTTCAAAATTTTACCACGCAAAGGCAAAATGGCTTGATAACCACGATCACGACCTTGCTTTGCAGTTCCGCCAGCCGAATCTCCTTCGACTAAATAAAGTTCACATCTTTCAGGGTCTCTATCTGAACAATCGGCTAGTTTACCAGGAAGTCCACCGCCTGTTAATACGGTTTTGCGTTGCACCATGTCACGGGCTTTTTTAGCCGCTACGCGCGCTTGGGCAGCCAAAATAATTTTAGAGATAACATACTTAGCTTCCTTCGGATTCTCTTCTAGATAAGCTTCTAATACCCTAGAAACCGTAGTTTGCACCACACCACTTACTTCACTATTACCTAATTTAGTTTTGGTTTGGCCCTCAAATTGTGGCTCAGGCACTTTTACAGAGATGATGGCACTTAGACCTTCCCTAAAATCATCCCCTTCCACAGTGACTTTGGCTCTTTCAAATAAACCTTCCTTATCTCCGTAACTTTTGAACACGCGGGTAAGTGCTGTTCTGAATCCTGTTACATGGGTACCACCTTCAATGGTATTAATGTTATTGACATAGGAAAAAATATTTTCCTTAAAATCGTCATTGTAAGTCAATGCTACTTCGACCATTACATTTGATGCTTCATCTAAACCTTCTACATATAAGGGTTGCGCAATGATGGGATTTCTGTTTCCGTTTTTATCTAACATTTGTACAAACTCCACAATACCTCCTTCACTATAAAAGTTTTTAGTATAAGCAGTACCGGTTTCATCTAATTCTCTTAAATCGGTTAATGTAATGCTGATTCTTTTATTTAAATAAGAAAGTTCACGCAAGCGACCTTCTAAAATTTCACGCTTATAAACTGATTCTTGGAAAATAGTTAAGTCGGGCCAAAAATGAACGCGTGTACCTGTTTTATCACTTGTGCCAATTTCTCTAACTGCATATTGTGGTGCGCCAATGGCATATTCTTGTTCAAATATTTTTCCTTCTCTTTCAACGGTCACTAATAATTTTTTACTTAGTGCATTCACGCAACTTACACCCACTCCGTGCAAACCACCCGATACTTTGTAGGTATTTTTATCAAATTTACCTCCAGCATGCAGTACGGTCATCACCACTTCTAGGGCGGAACGCTTTTCCTTCGTATGCATGGCAGTAGGGATACCACGACCATTATCTTGAACACAAATGGAATTATCCTCGTGAATAAACACTTCAATATGAGAGCAATAACCTGCTAGTGCTTCGTCAATAGAGTTGTCAACTACCTCATATACAAGGTGGTGCAAGCCTTTTGACCCCACATCGCCAATATACATGGCAGGTCTTTTTCGAACGGCTTCCAAGCCTTCTAAAACCTGGATACTATCTGCACCGTAATTTTTGTTTTCTGCTGATTCGCTTGACTGTAAATCGTTGGACATAAAATGGTTGAAATTAGATTGTTTTTATGGGCATCTTGAATGCATACAAACTTAAGAAAATTAAGGGTTTAAAGCCTTTTTTGGAGGCAATTTAGTTATCCCCATTTTAGTCATTTTGTGCATAGTTTTTTAGCCTAAAAAAGCACTCATTTTTTCCAGCATTATGGGCCCCTAAATAATGCCCTAAAATGGCGCCAAAAAGGGCAATTTTTTCTTGAATAGGGCCGTTTAATGTTTATACATTAATTTTGCAGTAGATGACAACAGCACATGAAATATTAAAGCAGGTAAATACCTTACATGGATTTGACGGGATGGCTATGCTTTACAATAAAGAGCAACGTATTCCAGGATCTACCCAATACCATATCAGAAGGTATGCGGTGCAAGATAGCTGGGCGGCTGAGGATACCGGTATGTTCATTTATCATTACAATGCTAAAAAGCCAAAGGAGAATTATTTAGAGCTAAGATTTTGTATTTCAGGTAATAGGTATTGCGATAACAAATTATGCGGCACTTGTAATCAAATACCTACTAGTGATTGTGCAGGGCCATTGCGCACTGTGGATGTTTTTTCATTTCATTTTACTTCCACTTTTTTACACCAGTTTGTGCACCATGTAAAATTAAATAATAAAAAAGATGAGTTGTTGGCTTTTAAGCACCCCGATGATTTTTCTAAAATTTTTACACTCAGCATAAAAAAGCGTGCTACCCTTGATGCCTTGTTAAACCACAGTTACAGTGGTTCTTTAGAAAATATTTTTGTGAATGCAAAGGTACACGAGTTGTTGGTGTACAGTCTGGAAAGTGTGGTGGAAGAGAAAGAAGTTATTTTTTCATGTAAGTTTTTGGCCGACGAAAGAGGTAAAGAAAGTATATATCAAGCACGCGAATTTTTATTACAACATATTGGAGATCCTATTACGATTAAGGAGTTGAGCAGAAAAGTGGCGATGAATGAATGCTACCTCAAAAAAGGGTTCAAGGAAGTATTTGGAACCACCATATTTGATTTTTACCAACAGCAAAGAATGGAGCACGCGAAGTATTTGTTATACCAAAAATCTTTAAGCGTAACCGATGTTTCTGCATTGCTTGGGTATTCCTCTATTTCGCATTTTTCGGCTGCTTTTAAAAAGCATACAGGGCTAAAGCCTTGTGAATTATTAAACTAGTTTCATTTTTATTCTAGTGTTTGAGTAGTATTGTCATTTTTTACTTAGTTTTATTCGTCTTAAAATAAATTGTATGCGATTATTATTAGCGTTCTCTATTGTTTTTTTATTTAGTGCATGTATCAACCAACGAGTGGATTTGATCGTGCACCATGCACAAATTTTTACGGTGAACAATGATTTTAGTTCAGCAGAAGCAATGGCCATACAAGATGGTAAAATTGTAGCCATTGGAAACAACGATGATATTTTAAAAGAATACAAATCGGATAGTATGGTGAATGCCCATGGGGCTAATGTTTATCCAGGTTTTATTGATGCACATGCTCATTTTTTAGGGTATGGGCAATCCTTATTTTCGGTTGATTTAATGTTTGTTTCTTCATGGGAGCAAGCATTGGAGAAAGTAAAAGCTTTTGCAGTGAATCATCCAGAAAAAGGATGGATTAAGGGAAGAGGGTGGGATCAAAATCGCTTTCCAGGGAAATCATTTCCTACCAATGCAGAACTCAATATTTTATTTCCTGATCGTCCAGTGATTTTAGAAAGGGTGGATGGGCATGCTAGTATTGCCAATGATTTTGCGTTGCAGCTTGCAGGAATTAAAGCAGGTCAAAGCATACAAGGCGGACAATTTACTATGCAAAACGGGAAGTTAACTGGTTTGTTAATAGACAACGCAGTCGGTGTGGTTGAAAGGCAGGTGCCTGCTGCAACCCAAGCAGATTATAAAGAATGGTTAATGGCGGCAGAACAAAATTGTTTTGCAACTGGATTGACAACGCTAACTGATTGTGGTTTAAGTATTGATGATGTTGACAAAATAGACGCATTACAAAAGTCCAATGATTTAAAAATGCGCTTGTATGTGATGCTTAGTGATCAACCAAGTACTTATCTCTCAAAATATTTTACTGGTGGAGGTTATGTAACCGATAAAATGATGGTCAAGGGTATTAAAGTATATGGGGATGGTGCCCTAGGTTCAAGAGGGGCTTGTTTATTACAACCTTATGCAGATAAAGTAGGATGGTCGGGATTTTTATTAAGTAACCCAGCTCATTTTGATAGCATAGCTTCAAAATTAATTAATACCGATTTTCAAATGTGTACCCATGCCATTGGAGATAGTGCCAACAGAATGATTTTAAAAGTATATGCGAAATATTTAAAAGGGAAAAATGATAAAAGATGGAGAATTGAACATGCGCAAATATTGAATGCAGATGACTTTCATTACTTTGGTGACAATGCCATTATTCCATCGGTACAACCCACGCATGCTTCGAGTGATATGTATTGGGCAGGAGAAAGATTAGGCGCTGAAAGATTAAAAGGAGGATATGCTTTTCAACAATTGTTGGCTCAAAATGGATGGCTTCCTTTAGGTACCGATTTTCCTGTTGAAGAGATTAATCCATTTAAAACGTTTTTAGCTGCTGTAGCAAGACAAGATGCGAAAGGATTTCCTTCGGGTGGTTTTCAAATGGAGAATGCATTAACGCGCGAGCAAACCATTCGAGGAATGACCATTTGGGCAGCGAAAGCCAATCGAATGGAAAAGCAAGTGGGTAGTTTAGAAATAGGAAAGAAAGCCGACTTTATTTTATTGGATAAGGATTTAATGAAAGTACCCACGGATAGTATTTTACACATTAAAGTGTTGAAGACGTATTTAAATGGAGAAAGAGTATATTAGATAATATATTATAAAGAGAGTGAATGCTATTTCGAACGAACATTTGAGCAAAGCGATTGAGAGAGAAATAGTTATTCATTCTCTTTAATAAAGAATAAAATAAAATTTCAAACTACAGCCCTACCATATCTTTTGGAATCACCCATGCATCAAATTCTTCAGGGGTAACATAGCCTAATTTGACTGCCATCTCTTTTAAAGTGGTCCCTTCTTTATGTGCTTTTTGTGCAATTTCGGCTGCCTTATAATAACCAATTTTGGTATTTAATGCAGTAACGAGCATTAAGCTATTGTCGACATGTTTTTTAATGCTTGACTCAATAGGCTCGATACCCATAGCGCATTTGTCATTAAAGCTGACACAACCATCGCCTATTAATCTTGCGCTATGTAAAAAGTTATAAATCATAACTGGCTTGAATACATTTAATTCAAAATGCCCCATGGCACCTCCAATATTAATCGCAACATCATTACCCATCACTTGTGCTGCAATCATGGTTAAGGCTTCACTTTGAGTTGGATTTACTTTGCCAGGCATAATTGAAGATCCTGGTTCATTATCGGGAATAAACAATTCTCCAATGCCACTTCTTGGACCTGAGGATAACATACGAATATCATTCGCAATTTTCATCAAGCTGGCTGCTACTGTTTTTAATGCACCATGTGATTCTACAATGGCATCATGCGCTGCCAATGCTTCAAATTTATTTTCGGCTGTAATAAAAGAAAGCCCTGTTAAAGTAGCAATATGTTTTGCAACATTTTCTGAATATCCTTTTGGTGTGTTAATACCCGTACCTACTGCAGTACCACCTAAGGCTAATTCGCTTAAATGAGATAATGTATTATGTATGGCTTTGATACCATGCTTTAATTGACTTGCATAACCACTTATTTCTTGTCCAAGTGTTAATGGAGTAGCGTCCATGAAATGAGTGCGTCCAATTTTTACGACATCCATAAAAGCGACACTCTTTGCTTCTAACGTATCTTTTAATTTGGTGATACCTGGTAAAGTAATATTGGATAATATTTGATAGGCTGCAATATGCATGGCGGTAGGGAAGGTGTCGTTAGAAGACTGCGATTTATTTACATCATCATTGGGGTGTAAATACTTTTCTTTGTCCGTTAATTTCCCACCTTGAATCACATGACCGCGATAAGCGATGACTTCATTCACATTCATATTACTTTGCGTGCCGCTTCCAGTTTGCCAAATCACTAATGGAAATTGGTCATCTAATTTGCCAGCTAATATTTCATCACAAACCACTCCAATTAAATCTGATTTTTCTTTTGAAAGTACACCTGCTTCAAAATTAGTAATGGCAGCTGCTTTTTTTAAGTATGCGAATGCCTTAATAATTTCCTTTGGCATTCTGTTTATATCCTGCGCGATTTTAAAATTTTCAATACTTCTTTGTGTTTGTGCACCCCAATAAACAGCTGCAGGTACATTTACTTCACCCATCGTATCTTTTTCAATTCTGTATTCCATAATTGCAAATTTTGATAACACAAAGGTACTACAGCTATCATAAAATAGCGTCAGTGGACAGTATTAAATTCGGATAAATAATAGATTTAATGTCCCTTGAAACTGGGCTTTCTTTTGTCTATAAATGCTTGAATTCCTTCCTTACAGTCGCTAGTTGCAAAACATTCACCAAAGAGGTTGGCTTCCACATCAAATCCATTCACCGCTTCGTTCCATGCTGCATTGACCGCTTTAATTGAATTAGAAACGGCTAATGGGGCTTTTTCATGACATACTCTTAAAATAGAAAAAGCTTTATCTAGTAGTTCAGATTGAGGTACAACATAATTCACTAATCCATAATTCATTGCCTGGGTGGCATTGATGGTTTTACCTGTAATGACTAGCTCCATCGCCCTTCCTTTTCCTACTCTTTGTGTCAGCCTTTGCGAACCACCATATCCTACCATGATACCTAAATTTACTTCGGGTTGACCAAACACAGCACTTTCTGAAGCAATGATAAAGTGACAGGCCATTGCTAATTCGCAACCACCTCCTAATGCAAAGCCATTCACACAAGCAATCACTGGCTTGGGCGCATTTTCAATTTTAAAAAAAACTTCCTGTCCTTTTTTTGCAAGTGCAGTTGCTTCTGCTTTTGTTAAGGATTCAAATTCTTTTATATCGGCCCCAGCGACAAAGCTTTTTAAACCTGCGCCAGTAATTACAACACTTTTAATTTCAGGAAATTTATACACTCTATCCATGACGGCAGATAAATCCATCATCACTTGTTGGTTGAGTGCATTTAATTTGTCAGGACGATTTATAGTGATGATTAAAGTGTGGTCTTCCAATTTGGTAAACAAAGTTTGAAATGACATAATAAAAAATTTAATTTTTATTGCACCTTATTTTCTGCGCTCTTCGACCCAATCGCGGATATATTGAGCGATATCAATGGTGTTGGTACCCGGTGCAAATAAAGTACCTACCCCCATTTCTCGTAATACGATATTATCTTGTTCAGGAATGATTCCGCCTCCTGTTAGTAAAACATTTTGTAAACCTTTTTCCTGCATTAACTTATATACTTTGGGAAAAACAGTCATGTGGGCTCCTGATAATATACTAATGCCAATGGCATCCACATCTTCTTGTAAGGCTGCCTGCACGACCATCTCTGGACTTTGACGAAGTCCAGTATAAATGACTTCCATTCCAGCATCGCGCAAAGCGGTGGCAATAATTTTGGCGCCTCGGTCGTGACCGTCTAATCCTACTTTGGCGACTAATACTCTTATTGGTTTTGAAATGGACATATTAAGTGTTGTAACAATTTACATTATTTATTGGAAAGTAATTTCAAACTATGGTCAATTCTTTTTTGTGCATCTTCTAATTCGATGGATTGTATAATATCAAAAACACCAGGTCCAAATTTACCGCCTACCAGCATCACTCTTAAAGGAAGCATGAGGTCGCCTGGTTTAATCTCGTGGGTCGCTGCCAAGTTTTTAAAATGGAGTTCTAATTCAGAAGCCTGCGTAATAGCCTCGCCCTTGCTCAGCATCGTTTGATATTCCAATATCAAAGCCGTAAAAAATGCTTGTTTTTTGTCGTCCCATTTAGGAAGTAGGGCGGCAGTATCAATTTGACTTGGTGCTTGAAAAAAGAAGCTACTTTGTGTTATAAAATCAGTGAGTAAATGACATCGGTCTTTCACGAGTCCTATTACTTTTACTAAATAAGAGGGTTCATGTACCTCAATTTGGGCGTCATCGAAAAAAGGTTTCACTAAAGTAGCAAGTGTGGCGTCATCTGTTTTTTTAATCCATTCCTGATTGAACCACTTAGCTTTTTCGTAATCAAATTTAGCACCTCCTTTATGGACGCGTTCTAATGAGAATTGCGAGATGAGCTCTTCTATCGAAAAAATTTCTTTATCTGTTCCATCATTCCAACCTAGTAAGGCTAATAAATTAATAAGTGCTTCCGGTAAAAATCCTCTTTCTTTAAAACCAATGGTTTGCTCTTTGGTGTTGGGATCCATCCAATCCATCGCAAACACAGGAAAGCCCAATCTTTCTCCATCTCGTTTGCTTAATTTCCCATGACCTTCTGGCTTTAAGATTAAAGGTAAATGCGCCCACTTAGGCATTTTATCTAATCCAAATAAATATTTCCATAATAAGATATGAACGGGCGCGCTAGGTAGCCATTCTTCGCCACGAAAAGCATGTGTAATTTTCATTAAATGATCATCTACCACAACTGCTAAATGATAGGTAGGCATTCCATCGGCCTTTAGTAAAACTTTATCATCTACGGTACTCGTGTCAAATGAAACTTCACCACGAATCAAGTCGTGAAAAGTTAAATTTTCTTGTTCCGGCATTTTAATACGAATAACATAGGGCGTATTACTTTTTAATAAATCACTTACTTCATTTTCACTTAAAGTAATGGAATTTTTCATTTCCATTCGATGTGCTCGGCTGTATTGAAAATTAGGAATCTGATTTCTCTTTGCTTCTAAATCAGCAGCGGTATCAAATGCATAATAAGCATGTCCTTGTTCGATCAGTTGATCGGCATATTGCTTATATAAATGTTTGCGCTCGCTTTGACGATAAGGGCCATAAGCACCATGGTGCACTGGACTTTCGTCTGGCACCATGCCGCACCAATTTAAGGTGTCTAATATATATTGTTCGGCACCTGCTACAAAACGGGACTGATCGGTATCCTCGATCCTTAAAATAAATTCGCCCCCATGATGTTTTGCAAATAGATAATTAAATAAAACGGTTCTGACCCCACCAATGTGCAATCCGCCTGTAGGAGAGGGCGCAAACCTTACTCTGACCTTTGAATCCATGCTTTCGTTTATTTATACAAAGATAATATTCAATTGGGCAAAAGAACTATTTATCTTTGTGTATGTATTTGATAAAAACCCCATTTTGGCTTAGGGCAATTTATCCATCTGGCACATGGCGAATTCCAACAAAGCAAAAGGTGATTTACCTCAGTTTTGATGATGGGCCGCACCCTCAAGCCACTTCATTTGTTTTGGAGCAATTAAATAAATTTAATGCTAAGGGGACTTTTTTTTGTATTGGAAAAAATGTGCTTGCCTTCCCTAATTTATATGAATCTATTTTATCTCAGGGTCATACGGTGGGCAACCATACTTATGATCATTTAAATGGGTGGAAAGTGTGTCGGCAGGATTACATACAAAATATAAAAGCGGCAAGTAAATTAATTTCGTCTAATTTATTTAGACCACCTTATGGTCGAATAAAACCATCACAAATAAAAAGTTTGAGTCAAGATTCAAGTTTACCTCAGCAAATGATTATGTGGGATGTGTTAAGTGCCGACTTTGATATTCGATTACAAGGGGAGCAATGCGCCCAGCATGTTATTAAAAATGCAGTGCCTGGATCTATCGTTGTGTTTCATGATAGTGCGAAAGCATGGGAAAGATTGCAAGTGGCATTGCCTATGGTACTTCATCATTTTACCTCCTTGGGTTATACTTTTGAAGCCATCCGATAATATTGGCAAAAAAAGGCCAAGGTAGAAACCTCAGCCGGTATAATCCGTACCCTATAAAAAACAAAGTTTAATTCGAAAGTGATAGCAGATGCTATTCATCCCTTTAAACGATATAAATTCCTATTTTAGTATGCTAGGAGTAAAAAAAACACTTGTTTTGCATTTAATAAGTATGAACTATGACCTTTATTGATACACATGCCCACGTATATGATCAGGAACTAGCTCCACAATTAGATAGGATGATGAGCGATGCGATTGCTGCGGGGGTAGATAAAATTTACATGCCCGCTATTGATAGTTCTACTTTGAATGCCATGTTGGCGATGGAGCAAGCGTATCCAAAAAATTGTTTTGCGATGATGGGTTTACATCCTTGTTATGTAAAAGAAAATGTGGATACTGAATTAGCTATTGCAAAAGAGTGGTTACAAAAAAGAAGTTTTGCTGCCATTGGTGAAATTGGGTTGGATTTTTATTGGGATAAAACTTTTACGGTTCAACAATACCATGCTTTTGATACGCAAATGCAATGGGCTTTGGATTTTAATTTACCTATTGTCATTCATACGCGCAATGCAATGGGCGAGACTATTGAAGCTGTAAAGCCTTATGCTCAAAAAGGAGTGCGTGGTATTTTTCATTGCTTTAGTGGAAGCAAGGAATCGGCTGAACAAATTATTGGAATGGGTTTTCATTTAGGTTTAGGTGGCGTACTTACTTATAAAAATGCAGGCGTTGCTGAAGCGATAAAGGACATTCCAATGGAGTGGCTAGTGCTAGAAACGGATGCACCTTATTTATCACCTGTGCCTTATCGTGGAAAAAAAAATGAACCCGCTTTTATTATTGAAGTTGCTAAAAAATTAGCCGAGATTAAAAATCTACCATTACATACGGTGGCAGAAATGACCTCTCAAAATGCAGAACGGGTTTTTGGGGTGAGGTAAATCTCTTTGAAACTATTTCGATTTTTAATTATCTGCTATTCAAAAATAAAATTGTTACAGTAATTTTTCAGATCTCCTTTGTTTTGATACTTTTCAAAACTAAATTCAGATAATGGAAATTGTCTTTCATCATGAACAACTTTCCCTTCGTACCCTAATTTTTTAAGAAATTCAAAGGTTTCCAAAACCTTAGATTCACCAACATGTAGCGCTTCAATTTCAACAATGATTTTAGGCTTATATTCTTTTAATGTGTTAACGCCGCCTTGAAAAACTTTTAATTCATTACCCTCTACATCAACCTTCAATAAATTTGGACGAATATTATTTTTAAGGCAATAACTATCAAGGGTAGTAGTTAAAACAGTCTCAGTATTTGTTACATTACCTAAGGAATTATTATTTTCAAATATAGTTGCACCTGGTGAAGTGGACTGTCCTGTTTTGTTGGATGGTATGAATAATGTAACACTTCCTTCATTATCTGACATTGCATTTTTTTCAATAGCAACATTCCCCCAATGCATAATATCTTTTATCTTAATCAAATAATTATATAACAATGATTGTGGCTCAAAGGCAAAAATTTTACCTTCCTTTCCTACATTTTGCTCCATAAAGTATAAGTATCCTGCTTTATGTGCCCCAATATCAAATACCGTGTCGCCCATTTTTATTGAATCAATTATATAAGCTATCCCTCCCTTGTCATCCCTATTTTTGTATTTCAAAGCACGATGGCGAAGTTTAATTTTTTCTAAAAAATTCATTGTCTTGTTTTTAAAGTGATATTGAAATCAATTAATTAATAAATTTATTTATAATATATTATTATGAAGTGTAATTGTCGACTAAATATGATCTAAGAATCCTAATAAAATATCAATATTATTATAAATAATTGTAAACCAATTAATTATAATAAAAATAAAATACTCTTTGCAGAGAGGAAGGGATTCGAACCCCCGATACGTTGCCGTATACACGCTTTCCAAGCGTGCTCCTTAAACCACTCGGACACCTCTCTATTAGGGTGGCGAAGTTACTAAAACCCTTTGTTATAAATGGGGTTTGTGGGACAAATTTAATGATCCATCCTTTCATTGTATTCTATAGGCGTGGTTTCCCAATCCTTATTAAAAGAAACAAACCAGCCTAGCCAGATAGATCTTGATAGTCGCATTAAGATAGGTTGTATAAAAATAATTAGGACAATCGCAGTGCCCATCCAATAAAAAATGCGGTTGTCATCTAAGTCAAAAGTCATTCCAATTAAAACTTTCCATGCAACAAACGTGGCTACAAAATAAGCAACAGTTAAAGCATAACTCACATAGCCTGTTCCATAATAAAACCCAACTTCAATTTCGGTAGGTTGTCCGCAAACCGGACATTTTTCGTTCATCTTTGTGATATCGGAAAGTAAATATGGATTCTTTGAAACAAATAAGTCACCTTGCCTGCATCTTGGGCATTTGTTGGTGAGCGTGCTCCATAAATAAGTATTTTTCATGGCGCAAAGGTATTGTATTATTTTTCAATCTTTAGTTAGACTTACGATTCATCTGTAATGAGTTGCTCCATTTGGATGCCCCTTGACCCCTTTATTAAAAAAGTATGGTTTGTGAAATGTTGCTCAGATAGCCATTTTTTTGCATCTTTCACTTCATCAAAATATAAATAGGGGTGGATATGATCTTTAAATTCACTACCCACTAATACGACATGCTTCCATTCAAATTTTTGTTTTTTTTTTACTAAAAATTCGTGCTCCTGCTTTGTAGCTTCCCCTAGTTCCTTCATGCCTCCTAAACAAATAATTTTATTTTCAATTTTTAATTGCGCAAAATTATCAATAGCCACTTTCATACTACTAGGATTTGCGTTATATGCATCTAAAATAACGTCATTATTTTTCCATTGAACTAATTGAGATCGGCTATTAGAGGGTATATAATGCTCGATCGCATTTTTTATTTTTTCTACCGGCACTTTAAAATGTTCACCAATAGATACTGCTGCTAATACATTGGGTAAATTATAATCTCCTACTAATTGAGTTTGTACTTGTTGCAGTAAGGTCCCTTTAGTAAAGGTGACTTGTAATAATCCATTTACGTTAGTACCCTTTCCCTGAATACTTCCCTTATTCATGCCATAGTAAATCAGCGTTTTGATACCCGTACTCATTGCGTTTAAATAATCATAGTCCTGCATCACAAAGGCGGCGCCATGATTCATTTTTATATAGTCAAATAATTCTCCTTTTCCTTTTTTCACCCCTTCTTCCGAACCAAATCCTTCTAAGTGTGCTTTTCCGCAGTTGGTAATTAATCCATAATTAGGCATAGCGTATTCACAATAACTTGCAATTTCATGAAGATGGTTAGCGCCCATTTCAATCACTGCCATTTGTGCATCAGGATGAATACTTAAAATAGTAAGTGGAACCCCAATATGGTTGTTTAAGTTTCCTTTTGTGGTGTAAGTAATAAAATGACTAGATAAAACAGCTGCGATTAATTCCTTAGTAGTAGTTTTCCCATTACTTCCTGTAATACCGATAAAAGGAATTTCAAATTGTAGACGGTGGTGTTTGGCTAAAGTCTGCAAAGTGCTAAGTACATCCTTTACTTGTATGATTCTTTCATGAAAGGCATCACTATGAGGAATAGGTTCATCCACAATGGCAAAACTTGCACCAGCTTCTAAAGCAGATAGTGCAAATTCATTTCCATTGAAATTGGGGCCTTTAAGTGCAAAGTATAAATCACCCAATTTTAATTTACGCGTATCGGTTTGTACCTGTGGGTGCTTTAAGTAAATATCGTATAACTGCTCAATGGAAGAAAGTTGCATACTGAATATATTAAAAATACAAACCTAATGTTTAGCTAACAAACAAGTAGCCATTGCCACTAGTCCTTCCTCTCTACCAGCAAATCCCATTTTTTCGGTCGTCGTTGCTTTGATTGAAATATCATTTTCTCCTATTCCTAAAATGGAAGCAATGCATTGTTGCATAGCAGGTACATGTGGTTTTATTTTAGGCTCCTCTAAACATAAAGTAGAATCAATATTAATAATATAATATCCTTGTGCAGTAATTAAATCAAAAGTTTTCTTTAGTAAAATTTTACTATCTATATTTTTATATGCAGTATCGTTATCTGGGAAGTGAGTTCCAATATCACCCAAACTTAAAGCGCCTAATAAAGCATCGCATATAGCATGTAGTAAAACATCAGCATCGCTGTGACCAAGTGCGCCTTTGGTATGCGGTATTTTTATTCCCCCAATCCATAAATCACGACCTACTACTAGCTGATGAAAATCAATACCAGAACCAATGCGAATATTCATGGTTTAGTTATTTTTTCGTCCAAAATTGAAATTAAATAAACCGGTTTTTGCAGGCGTTTCGTAAAATGCAGACATGGCGCATCTAAATCCAATATTATTATTTGATTTATCTTGATCCAAATATCTTCTAGTGCCAGGATTTAACCAATAAGGACGATCCTTCCAGCTTCCCCCTTTATATACTCTAGACTTATTAGAAATTAAAGTATTAACGCCAGATTGATAACTTGAGTTATTGTTGTCGTCTCCATCTAAAGCATCAATTGAATTAGCACTATCAAAATTGTGTAATTTTAGTGTAGAATCGGATTCTGGTACTTTTATTAGACGGCCTTTAGCATCACGGCGGTTCCCTTTTTCTAATTTTGGGTCATTGGATTGAAATACATTTCCACGAAAGGGATTAAAATCATCCATATCCATTGTATTCATAGGTCGATATACATCAGCGACCCATTCGTTCACATTGCCCGCCATATTATATAATTTCAAACTTGAATTTTGTAAATAGCTATTTACTTTACCAGGCAATCCACTTCCATCATTCAGGTAGCCTGTCATTCCCATCAAATCACCATTGCTATTTTTGAAATTAGCTAGATAAAGGCCTTGTGACTTTCCTTTTTTTGTATCCCTTAAATTATTATTACCGTCGGCACTCCAAGGAAATGGAAGATCAGAAGAAGTAAGTAATGCGTTTTTATGCTTGGCATTATTTCCATTTTTAAAGGCTTCCAATACGGAGCCCTCGCTTACTAAAGTTGTTTTGGCGGCATATTCCCATTCGGCTTCAGTAGGCAAGCGATAATCAGCGGTCATGACCCCATCTTCAAAATTTATTTTTAATCTAGGAGCATCCTCTCCCTTTTTTGCTTTTTTATTGGCGATTTTAGCAGTGGGTGTGGCGTTGTATTCATCTGTTAAATAGGCTTCCTTATTGAAATTATTTGCGCCTACTGCTTTATTGGATTGATTTTTTGCATCGATGTATCCCAATTTTGTCAATAACTTTTCATTCGCTCTGTCGGTTCTCCATCTGCAATATTCATTTGCTTGATTCCAAGAAATACCAACAACAGGATAATCGTTAAAGGAGGGGTGCCTAAAATAGGCTTCAACCATGGGTTCATTGTATGACAATTCGCTACGCCATACAAGGGTATCTGGTCTTGCTTGATACACAATGGAATCTTGGTTGGTCGGAATGTACACTTTCTCTAACCAATGGAGATAATCCTTATAATTTTTGTTACTCACTTCCTTTTGATCAATATAAAACGAACTTACGGTTACCCTTCTTAGACGGTTGTTCCAATCTCCAATAACATCTTCTTGATTGATTCCCATAGCAAAAGTGCCTCCTTGAATACGGGTCATGCCTTCATAGGGGTCATTTTTATTCTCCAAAGACAGCCCAGTGTAAACTGTCTTAAAATTGGAATGCTCGGCCGACTCAAATAGGGCCGGGCTAATTAATAACATCGCGAAAAACAATAAAATACTATTTAAAAAATTCATAGTAAATGGGTTATCAAATAAGTGATAAAAATACAATGCGAATATAGCTAGTTTTTGCTCATTTTATTCATATGTATATAGAATCTTATGTTAGTAAAAGCTTAATTTTAGGTCATGAAATGGGGTGTTATATTCATTTTTTACTGTTCGCAATTTTATTTATCTAATTTAAATGCACAAACAGTGCCTATTTCGCAAGGAAAATGGGTCAAGATTGCCGTGTCAAAACAGGGTATGTATCAAATCACGGGCAGTCAATTAAAGGCCTGGGGATTCAACGTTCCATTCGCTAGTCATCAGGTTCAATTATATAATTACAACACGGCCAATTTGGTTGAAAAAAATATGGACAAAATGGCCGTTGGGTTATTTGAAAATTCAATTGATGTTCAGGACGGCAATGATGGACAGTTTGATCAACAGGATCATTTTTTATTCTATAGCCAAGGTAATGTTCAATGGCAATGGAATGTCGAATTACAAAAGTTCGAACACAATAAAAATTTGCAAGGGGATTCAATTTATGCAAGGGGATTCAATTTATTATTTTATTACTTTAGGTAAAGACGGAAAGCGTATACAAAAATTAAATACTAATTTAAAAGCAACTGACAATTTAGATAGTTTTGATGATCATTGGCTAATCGAAAAGGATTCAATTAATATATTAAATTCGGGTCAATTATGGTGGGGGCCAGCAATGGGAAAAGGTTCGGGAAAGCAATCTAAAATAAGCACTAATTTGAATATGGAAGGTTTGGTTGCTTCTAGTGATTTAATTTGCAAACTCAATTATGCTGCTGCGAGTACTGTTTCGCCAGCCAATTTTGATTTTTTATTCAATGACCAAAAAATAAGAAACACTATTGTTGCACCTATTTCAGGTTTTGTATATGACGATGCTGCCAATATAGTTTTAGATACTTTTAGGTATCCAGTGAATGCGGCAATGTTGAACGCAAATCTAGCCTCATTAAATTTAACTATTAATTATTTGAGCGCGAATTCAAATAGTACAGGTTGGATAAATTATATTGAATTGCAAGGCAAACGAAAATTAGGTTTTTATTCAAATAAATCATTTGGATTCGCCAATACAAATAGTTTGGGTTTTGGAAAAGTAGTTCAATATCAAATAAAAGATGCGGATGCCACTACTAAAGTGTGGGATGTGACGCAACCCGAAAATCCTGTTGAACTTAATTGTGCTATTCAAAATGGGGTCGGAAATATCATACAAAAGGCAGATACATTGCGGTCTTTTTTTGGTGTTACTAAATTGGGCTATGAGACACCAAGTTTTATTGAGTTAATGAATATTGATTATCCTTCTTTATTAAATACCCCTACTGTAGATTATCTAATCATTACCGCTTCCAATTATGTAAAGGCGGCAGATAGTTTAGCTAAATTTCATTCACTTCGTCATGGATTAAAAACATTCACTACCACTATCTCTAAAGTTTTTAATGAGTTTTCTGGTGGGCAACCCAGTCCAATTGGTATTCGTAATTACGTTAAATATTTATTTGATAAAGCGAAGCAAAATAATACAGTAGCTCCAAAATACTTGCTGCTATTGGGTATGGGAAACTTCGATTATAAAAAAATTGATCTTAAAACGCAGGTTCCATCCTATGAAAGTGTAACTTCAAATTCTATATTGACAAGCTATACGACCGATGATTTTTATGCCATTATTAAGCAGGGCGATGATATTAATACACCTAATGGTATTCAAGAATTGGCTTTGTCAGTAGGAAGAATTCCTGCCAAAAATAGCAATGAAGCGGACGCGGCAATTCGTAAGCTGATTACTTATCAAATTGGGAGCAATGTAGGTGCTTGGCGAAATCAATTAACTTGGATCGCTGATGATGGAGACTATAATTTACACTTACAGCAAGCGGAAGAAATAGTAAATGCTTTAAAGTTAAAACAACCCATTTGAAAACAAAAAAAAGTGTACTTAGATTTTTTCCCTGCAGCTAATTCATCCGCTGGTAATACTTATCCATTAGCTAATAATATGATTAAGCAAATGGTTAACAATG
>JAPLEJ010000002.1 GCA_026391435.1 Bacteroidota bacterium | reverse complement strand
TATCACCACCACAGGCTGTAGCTAATATTATTAAACTGCCTGTCAATACTTTTGTGAAATTTTTCATTATTTTAGATTTTGTCATTTTCATTATTTTATAATTTTCCGGTTGCTTTTAATAAATCTACTTTAGCAATTAAAGCACTATACAAAGCATTCATATAGTTATTTTGTGCAGTTACTAAATCAGCTTGAGCAGCTGATATTTCTGTATTAGAACCTGTTCCTGTTTCGAATTTCTTTTTAGTTTGTTGGTACACAGCCTCTGCTAATTGCATATTCTTTTTTTGAAATTGCATCGTGGCTACCGAGGAAATATAATTTAACTTGGCTTGCGTAATTTCATTATCAATATTGTTTTTTAATGCGTCAATTTGATTTTCAATTTGCTTTAACTCAATCTTTGTGCGCTTTACACGAGCATCACGAGCAAATCCATTAAATAAAGGAAGGTTAATGTTTAAGCTAACGATTGAAGTATTAAACCAGCTACCTCCTTCAAAAAAATCAAATTTAGTGCGCATCGCATTTTGAGAATATGACCCCGACATACTCACTGTTGGTAAATAACTTAATTGATAACGCTTTACATTAAATTCAGTTAACTTTTTTGTTTCACTTAAGTATTGAAAATCTTTTCTTACTCCATACTGAAAATCATTTTCGTATAGTATATTATTATTTAAACTCTTCTCATCAATCACTTCGGTTAAGGATAAGCTGTCTTTAACAGGCATGCCCATTAACATTTTTAAACCCATAAATCCAATCGCTACACTGTTGGTTGCTTTTATTTTTTCGGTTTGTATATTATTTAATTGGACACTTACTTTATCTACATCTAATTTTTCAGCGAAACCATTTTTATACATGATCTCGGCATCGTGTGCTAATTTGCTTAAGCGTTCAATATTCGCGTCTAAAATATTTAATTGTGTTTTACTAGCCGAAAGCTGATAATATATTTTATAAATATTGGTTTTAATGGCTTCTTCGGTTAATGCTGCATTTTTCCTTTGCCATTCCAATGAAGTGACCCTTGCTTTAATGGCAACAAATACCTGACCATCAAATAACAATTGTTGAAAATTAGCCCCATAATTAGCATTAAATTTTGTTCCAAACTGAACAGGTATATAGGTTCCAGCAGCCCCACCAAAAATTTGTGCAGGCAATAAAGAGGTTGGAATTTTTAAATAATCATTTCCACCAATATTAGTATTAATGGTGGGGAAAGCCGCAGCACTAATTTCACGATTCGTTTGTACCTGTGCATCAATAGCGAGTAAAGCATTTTTTACTTGCACATTATTTTTTTTAGCATAGGATACACACTCGTCAAGTGAAAAAGCATACACTGCTTTATTTTGTGCTTGACCATGTTTCCATGATATAAAAGCAAGTAAAAGGATTAAAACGTTTTTCATTTCTATTTTTTTATTATCTAATTATTTTATGATTTCAGATTTATATCGATCCATTAAATGATGGCCTTCTATAGTGGCCACACCATATACAAAATGTTCTATTATTTGTAAATTCACTTTTAGTATATCAAACTTCTGAGCAGGGAATACATGAATATTAAAAGCAATTAAGCTGGTTTCCAATCTGTATTTTGAAAGTATATTCACATCTAATTCTTTTCGGTATAATCCCTCTTTAATTCCTTTTTCTAAATTGGTTCGAATGGTTGAAAAAATATAATCGTCTTTGTGATTTTTAATTTTTTCATAAGCCATTGGATAATATTTTTCAATTTCAAATAAGGCCAAAGGATTCATTCGGGTAAACATTTCTTGCACCACCGCCATTAATAAGAAAATTTCATGCACTGCATTTTCAGCTGCGAGCATACTGTTATCACAAAGAAGGGCATGGTTGGTAAGTTCATTTTCCACTACAGCGGTAACCAAACTATCTTTGTCCTTATAATATTGATAAATGGTTTTTTTGCTGATACCTAATTGATTGGCTAAATCATCCATGGTGACATGTTTCACCCCCGTTTGGAACATTAATTCCCTAGCCTTATTCAGTATACGATTTTGCATAGCATAGTTTGAAGGCGCAAAACTAGGGAAACCTTAAGCGTTTTCAAAGTTTCCAAGGTTAATTCTTTATATATTATGCTAAATGGCAAATTTGTTTGAAATTTGAGCCTAAATCCAATCTAAAATGCCAATTGATAGGCCACAAGTGATCCGACAAAAACTATTAAGTTCCATAGCTCAGTTATTTTTTCAAGGAGTAGTGGTTTTGGCACCCATTGGTGTCACGATTTGGGTGGTGGTGAGTTTATTTAATTGGGTAGATAATTTTTTACCTAACCTGCTACATTTTATTTTACCAGTTCAATTTGCCGAAGTAAATGGACAAGTTCCTAAAGTAACCGGATTGGGCTTTTTGGTTGCTATTACTTTAGTATTGTTGGTAGGTTGGTTATCGTCTTTATTTTTTGTAGAAAGATTAATGTCCATCTTTGATAAGTTATTAGAAAAAACACCAGGAGTAAAAATTATTTATTCATCCGTTAAAGATTTTTTAGAAGCATTTGCTGGAAATAAAAAAAAGTTTGATGAACCTGTTTTGGTTAATGTGGATTCAACAGACGTATGGCGCATTGGATTTATTACACAAAAAAGTACGGAACATTTTGGAATGAAGGAATTTGTTACAGTGTATGTGCCACACTCTTATGCCATATCTGGTATAACATATATTGTTTCACAAGAACGCATTAAAAAAATGCCAAAGGGAGTGAATGCATCCGAAGCTATGAAGTATGTGGTATCAGGAGGCGTGACCACTGTGGATGAAACGGAACAAAAAGATCAACCGAATTTATAAAATGCAATTACACAACTTTAATTCAGGGCCTTCTATTTTACCAAAGGAAGTATTGGATCAAGCAGCTGCAGCGATTCATAATTTTAATAATACTGGTTTATCTATTTTAGAAATAGGACATCGAACTACGCATTTTGTTGATGTGGTCACCGAAGCGCAACAAATTATTAAAAGATTGATGGGCTTAGGTGATGATTATGAAGTACTTTTTTTACAGGGAGGTGCAACGATGCAATTTATGCAAGTGCCCATGAATTTATTAGATGAAAAAGGGTTGGCTGCTATTTGTGATAATGGTGTGTGGGGAAATAAAGCAGTAAAAGAAGCAAAATTATTTGGACCTGTTGCAGTGGTGTCAGACAGCACTGATCAAAAACATACTTATATCAATAAGCAATTGGACTTACCCAAAGGAACTACTTATTTGCATATTACGACCAACAATACAGTGGAGGGAACTCAATGGCATCAATACCCTCAGACAAGTAGCTTATTAATTGGTGATATGAGTTCTGATATTTTTTGTAGGCCTACTGCCTTTCATCAATTTGATTTAATCTATGCAGGCGCGCAAAAAAATATGGGCGCAGCAGGGGTTACCATCGTAGTTGTTAAAAAAGAAATATTAGGAAAAACAAATCGATCTATTCCTGCGATATTAGATTATAAAAAACACATCGAAGCGGGCTCCTTATTAAATACACCTCCTGTGTTTTCGATTTATGTTAGCTTATTAACTTTAAGATGGATTGAAGCGCAAGGCGGTTTAACTGAAATGGGAAAACGCAATAATGAAAAAGCAGCATTGATCTATGATACGATCGATCAGTTACCTACATTTTATTGTCCTATTGCAAAAGAGGACCGAAGTATTATGAATGCAGTTTTCTTTTTAACAGATCCAACAAGAGAAGCTGCTTTTTTAGACCTATGTAAAAAAGAGGGCATGATTGGTGTCAAAGGATACAGAACAGTAGGAGGAATTAGAGTAAGCATGTATAATGCATTACCATTATCAAGCGTGCAAACTTTTTGCGACCTAATGAAATCCTTTTCCTAAAAAATTAAAATCTCCCAAAAAAGAACGAACTTCGCGCCCATGGCAAAAATTAGTCCCTTTGAAGCAGTGCGCCCGCAGCCACAATTAGCAAAGCAAGTAGCAAGTAAACCTTACGATGTTTTAAATAGTGCCGAAGCAAAAACGGAAGCGGTTGGTAATGCTTATTCTTTTTTACATATTACTAAAAGTGAAATTGGATTACCAGATACGATAGATACGCATAGCGCTGAAGTATACGAGTTGGCATTAAATAATTTAAATGCATTTATTCAACGCGATGTTTTATTTAAGGAGTCAAAACCTTGTTATTATATTTATCAATTAATTATGGACGGTCGTGCACAAACCGGTTTGGTTTGCGTAAGTAGTATCGAGGATTATAATAATGGCATTATAAAAAAACATGAATTCACTCGTCCCGAAAAGGAATTGGATCGTATTAATCATATAAAAACCACGGGAGCGCAAACGGGCAATGTATTTTTAGCTTATCGCCAACAAGTGAATATTGATGCCTTGATAGATAAATGGAAAACTACTAAAACGCCTATTTACGATTTTACAGCAGATGATGGCATTCAGCATACCCTTTGGGCAGTAAGCGATGAAGACGTTATTGATCAAATTACTCAATTATTTGAAAAAGAAGTGCCTTGTACTTATATCGCTGATGGACATCACCGAGCCGCCTCCGCAGCAAAAGTGTTACTCTCTTTTAATGATGAAAAAAAGAGTGCACCTTATTTTTTAACCACTTTGTTTCCGTCCAATCAATTACAAATCATGGATTACAATCGAGTGGTCAAGGATTTGAATGGACACACAGCGGAGTCATTAATAACTGCACTTTCTACTCAATTTGATGTTCAATTAAATTCAGCAGCTTATAAACCTAGTTCCCTACATCATTTTGGAATGTATCTTAATAAAACATGGTATGCGTTAACTGCAAAACCAGGTACTTATAATGATGCAGATCCAATTGGCGTATTAGATGTCACTATTTTACAAAATAATATTTTAGCACCCCTATTTAATATACAGGATCAACGCACCGACAAACGTATCGATTTTGTGGGAGGCATTCGAGGATTAGCCGAGCTAGAAAAGCGAGTGGATAGCGGTGAGATGGCCGTTGCATTTAGTTTATATCCAGTAACGATTGATCAATTATTTAATATAGCGGATGCGGGCGAAGTGATGCCGCCAAAGAGCACCTGGTTCGAGCCTAAATTAAGGGACGGATTATTGACCCATCTGATTTATTTGTAGCCGCTAATTCTTTTTTTTCTGCCTCTATTTTTGTACTTTGTCGTACAAATTTGCCTGCTTTATGGAAATCAAACGACTCTTTGATTGTATTGATCATCAATTACAACATTTTCCTCAACAGGATATGTTTGCCGCAAAGGAAAACGGAGTATGGCGTAAGTATGCTACGACAGAAGTAGCACAAAGGGTAAATGAACTTAGTGCCGGTTTATTAACTTTAGGATTATCTGGAAATAATTTTACCCCAGAGGGCAGTGATAAAATTGCCATCATCAGTAATAATCGACCAGAGTGGCTTATCGCCGATTTGGCAGCACAACAGTTAGGAATTATTTGGGTGCCGGTATATCCTACCACCAATCCATTGGAACTTACTTTTATTTTAAATGATGCATCTGTTCAGTATATGTTTGCGAGCAATCAAGAACTATATGATAAAGTAATGTCCATTAAGGATAAGGTACCATGTTTAAAAGAGGTATATACTTTTGATAAGATCACTGGTGCAAAACATTGGACTAGTATTTGTAGTAAGGATGCGGATATCCTTTCGCAGGTACAGGTGATTAAAAAAACCATACCTGTTGAACAAGTAGCTACTTTTATTTATACATCAGGCACCACAGGCACACCCAAGGGCGTCATGCTGACGCATCAAAGTGTTTATTATAATTTAATGATGGGTAAAAAATCTTTTCCTTTTCAAGATGCACCCGAACAAAAAGTATTAAGCTTTTTACCATTGAATCATATTTTTGAAAAACTAGCCTCTTATATTTATATGTATAGTGGCATGAGTATTTATTATGCCGAAAGCTTAGAAACGATTGGAGATAATTTAAAAGAAATTTCACCCGATGGATTTTCGACTGTGCCAAGGTTATTGGAGAAAATGTTTGAAAAAATTATGATGAAGGGAGAGGAGTTAACAGGCTTGAAGCGAAAATTATTTTTTTGGGCAGTAGCGTTGGGCGAAAAATATGATAATTTAATTCCAGGATCATGGTGGTATCAACTACAATTAAAGTTGGCCAATAAAATTATATTTACAAAGTGGCGCGAAGCCATTGGAAATAATGTAAAATTTATTGTTACAGGAGGAGCCGCTTGTCAAGTGAAATTATTGCGTATTTTTAATGCAGCACAAATTAGCGTGTATGAAGGATATGGCCCTACTGAAAATAGTCCCATCATAAGTATTAATTTAAGAACTGCCGGTGGAACAAAGTATGGAACAGTAGGAAAAGTGATCGAAGGGGTACAATTCAAACTTGAGTCGGATGGTGAAATTTGTGTGGCAGGCCCAAGTGTAATGTTGGGATATTATAAGCGCCCCGATTTAACAGCCGAGACCATTATAGATGGTTGGTTACATACAGGCGATATTGGTGAAATAGTGGATGGTCAATATTTAAAAATCACCGATCGTAAAAAGGAATTATTTAAAACCAGTGGGGGCAAGTATGTTGCACCACAACCCATTGAAAATAAATTAAAGGAAAATCCATTTGTAGAACAAGTAATGTTAGTAGGAGATAATCAAAGATTTGTAAGCGCGCTCATTGTACCTTCTTTTGCAAAATTAAAAGAATGGTCAAAATCACATGGGATACAATATGTAAGCAATGACGAGATCATTAAAAATACAATGGTACTCGCTTTATTTGAAAGCGTAGTAAGCGAGAATAATCAATTGTTTAATCAAGTGGAGCAAGTAAAAAAATTTGCATTAATACCAAGGGAGTGGAATATTGACAATGGCGAAATGACACCTAAGTTAAGTATCAAACGCAAAGCAGTATTAGCCAATTTTGATAAGGAAATCACTGCGATATACGCATAGTGAAAAATGATAGCCGTTAATTAAACTTTTCTTTAATGATGGCTTGTACTTGTTTGCCTTGAATTTTACTTTCGAGCCAGGAGATAATGTCTAAATACATAAAGGCCCTGCTTTCTAATTTATTGGTGGTGTAGGGTTGTAAGGTTTCTAATAAAATAGTGAAAGATTTTTTAATATTGGCTTTTGTATTCAACAAACTATTTTCTTCTCCACCGCTTTGAATGGATTTTCTTAAAAAATTAAATAAAATTTCTTCCACCGTACTTAGGTTTTTCATTTTATACATAAATCGATAAACCGATTTAGATAAGTAATTCACTACTTCTTTATTTCCTAGTTCGTAATGTGCAATTAAGTGTAATAATCGAGCGTAACATTGAATATCGTCTCGTAAATTTACTTTCCAATTAATGATCTTATTTAAATAATCAATGGCTTTAGCAGGCTTACCAGCACCAAAATATAAACAAGCAATTTTGTAGTAAAAAACCAATACACGGTGGCTATCTAAGTAAAGTTCAATTTCTTTGAGCTTCGCTTCCATGGCGGGTATCATGGTTAATCCCTCACTAAAACTTCCTTCTAAAAAGTGTTGATTAATTTTAGCAATGTATAAATAAATAAAACTTTGAATGAGGTTGTTTTTATTATTTAATACAATGGGGGTATTACTGTATTCATCTAAAATAGATATCGTCTCCTTTAATTTTTGAAAATTCCTTAAATCAAAATGCGAAGTAATTAAATTGTGTAACCCTTTAATATACTGAGCTGTTTCAATTTGTTTCATATTCTCATTGGCTTCAAATAAATCAACCCATTTTTGAGAATACCTATAGTGCAATAAAAAATCTTGATTAATAAATCCATACCAACAGTAGCATTGATAGCGATATAACCTTTCATAAAATCCTTCGGAGGATTTTACTAATTCCATGATCGGGTCTTGCATTAATTTATCTAATTCAATACGATCATCATCATTACGGGCATGACCATGTTGAATATACCAACCATATAATTGTAAGGATAGATTAGAGCATTTCGCAATTACATCTAATCGATGATTTACTTCATCAATTTCTTCACTTAATTGTTTGGCCCTATCTTGCATACTCCGAGTAATATGTAAGGACTCAATCTTTTTTTCTAAAAACAAAACCTGCAATAAATAAGTAACCTGATTGTTTTGCTTAGTTAAGGTTTTTATTTTTTCTAGTACACGTAAACTTTGAATGTATAAACCTTTATTGTATAAAATTTTTGCATGGTCCAATTGTTCGTGAATTTGCAAATCAATGTTTTCGTTTTGTTTTACAATTCTTAAACTAGATAAAATTTGATCGTATAAATGTGCTTTAAGATTGGACAGTTGTTGTTTTTGAATGGACTCGTTTTTGCGCAGCAATTCCTCCTCATCGTATACCTTCATCTTGTCCAATGCATCAAATAATTGAATGATTTTCAAATCAGCAGATGCCGAGTTGCGCTTCACATACAATTTGAAGTTGCGTTTTTCGGCGCTTTCTAAGGATTTCACTAAAATAAATATCGCCTCCGTACTTAGGTTGGGCATCGTAGCTATTTTATAGTCAATTTGTTGATAATCAATGTATTAATTGTAAAATTCAACTATTACACAGTGTAAATTAACTATAAAAATAATGTGAATTACTTGTGAATAGTGGGTAAATTTGAGATAGAATAGGGCGGAAGCCCCTTTTTTATCTATAAAAGGTTGAAAATCAATAGGATGTCACTAAAATAGCCTCTTAAAAAAGCCTTAAATAGGTATCTAAAATATAATTTTAAAACGAATTAACGATGAGCCAACAAGTTTTCATTTTTGACACCACCTTACGAGACGGGGAACAGGTTCCTGGATGTAAATTAAATACCTCGGAAAAACTAGCGCTTGCAGTCAAATTAGAAGAATTAGGTGTTGATATTTTAGAAGCAGGATTTCCAGTTTCAAGTCCAGGTGATTTTAAATCTGTGCATCAAATTGCTAAAACTTTAAAAAATACTGTTGTATGTGGATTGTCACGTGCCGTACAAAATGATATTGAAGTAGCTGCTGCTGCATTAAAACCAGCCAAGCGCTTTCGCATTCATACAGGGATTGGCACTTCTGATTTGCATATCAAATATAAATTCAATTCAACAAGAGAAGAGATTATTGAACGCGCTATTAGTGCGGTAAAGTTAGCACGCAACTTTACTGATGATGTTGAATTTTATGCCGAAGATGCAGGACGAACTGATAATGAATATTTAGCTCGCGTCATTGAAGCGGTTGTGAAAGCAGGCGCTACTACTTTAAATATTCCTGATACTACTGGATATTGTTTGCCTTATCAATACCAAGCAAAAATGGAATACTTAGTAAATCATGTTCCCAATATTGATAAAGCCATTTTATCTTGTCATTGTCATAATGATTTAGGTTTGGCTACTGCCAATTCCATTGCAGGTGTGATGGGTGGCGCGCGACAAATTGAGTGTACAATAAACGGATTAGGAGAACGCGCAGGCAACACCGCATTAGAGGAAGTTGTGATGGTGCTTAATCAACATACCGATTTAGGTTATTATACCAATATCAATACAAGGTTGTTAAACCCAATCAGCCATGAGGTTTCAGAGATCATGCGAATGGGGGTGCAACCTAATAAAGCGATTGTAGGTGCCAATGCTTTTTCGCATTCATCAGGCATTCATCAAGATGGATTTTTAAAGGAAGCGCAAACTTATGAAATTATTAATCCTGAATTAGTAGGCGCTGAAGCAAGTAAAATTGTATTAACTGCAAGAAGCGGACGAAGCGCATTAGCACATCGATTACAAAAATTAGGATATGAGTATGTACGAAATGACATTGATATTTTATATCCAATATTCTTAAAATTAGCCGACAAAAAAAAGGAAGTAACGCATGACGACTTAGTGGATATCGCTACCGCCTATTCAAAATAAGATAATTAAAAAAGAGATTTTAGAACATGGGAAAAACAATATTCGATAAAATTTGGGATAAGCATGTGGTGAAAATCATTGAAGATGGGCCATCGGTATTGTATATCGACAAACATTTAATTCATGAAGTCACTAGCCCACAAGCTTTTAGTGGTATCGAAAAAAGAGGCGCTTCTTTGTTTCGTCCAAAACAAATTGTGGCTACTGCCGATCATAATGTGCCTACGCTAAATCAGCATCTACCTATTGCCGATCAATTATCAAAATTTCAAGTAGATACATTAATAGACAATTGTAAAAAGCATGGGGTTGAATTATATGGATTAGGACATCAACATCAAGGTATTGTTCATGTGATAGGACCCGAGCTTGGCATCACCCAACCAGGAATGACTATTGTATGTGGAGATAGTCACACCTCAACGCATGGTGCATTTGGTTCTATTGCATTTGGTATTGGAACCAGCGAAGTGGAAATGGTTTTTGCTGCACAATGTGTGATGCAAACCAAACCAAAAGTAATGCGTATCAATATAGAAGGAAGCATACAACAAGGAGTGGTATCAAAAGATATCATCTTATTTATCATTGCACAAATTTCGGCAAGTGGTGCAACAGGTTATTTTGTTGAATATGCAGGATCGGCCATTCGTGCACTAAGTATGGAAGCAAGAATGACTATTTGTAATATGAGTATTGAAATGGGAGCGAG
>JAPLEJ010000039.1 GCA_026391435.1 Bacteroidota bacterium | reverse complement strand
GGTTAATTCTTGTTGTACTTTTTCCCAACCTATTTTATCAAGCTTATCAATAGCGATGGTTAAATTAATAAGTTGATCACTTCCTCCGCAAAGTTCAGCAAGTGCTAATAAAATTTGTCGACTATTTATTTTGATTTCAACAGGTACATTTAAACGTTGAAAAGCAGTTACATATAAAGCAATTAAATCTACTTCATTCAATAAGCTTTCACTTCCAACAATATCAGCATCGCACTGATAAAATTCTCGGTACCTTCCTTTTTGTGGTCGGTCTGCACGCCATACAGGTTGAATTTGATAACGCTTAAAAGGGAAAGTTAAAGCGCCATGGTTCATCGCAACATACCTTGCAAATGGAATAGTCAAATCATATCTTAATGCTCGTTCCGTGATAGTGGATGTACTTTTTCCTTCTAAAATTTTATCAAAGCCCTGAATGGTTTGTTCCTTTTTTTGAGGATGATCTAAACCATTATTTAATATTTTAAAAATAAGTTTATCGCCTTCTTCACCATATTTGCCCATCAATGTATCTAAGTTTTCCATAGCCGGTGTCTCCAAAGGGGTGAATCCAAATTCTTCAAATACAGCGCGAATGGTTTGAAAAATATATTGACGCTTTTGTACCGTCACGGCGTTAAAATCTCGGGTTCCTTGTGGCAAAGATGGTTTACTCATACTGTCGTATTTATAAGTAAAGATAAATTTTTAAATTCATCCTCTATTAATTGTTTAAATTGCCTTTTTAAAATTAAAAATATGGAAGAGTATAATAATCCAAGAGAAAAATCAGAAAGATCGTATCGACTTTTTAAAAGAGTCTATGATTTTAGTATGGCTACCCTTATTTTAGGTTGTGCAGTTCTTATGTTGGGGGCCAAATGGCTTAAGCTAGATCAAATATTGAATGTAGATGCAGAGTTTAGGACTATTTTTGGGGTGATGTGCCTACTCTATGGAGGATTTAGGTTGTATAGAGGGGTTAGCAGCGATTATTAGTTTTTAAAAATCAAGTTTTTCATTATGCGTAATTATATAATTATAGTAGGGTTTGCTGTTTTATTCATGGCTTGTAACACTAATAAAGTGAATACACCAACTGATACACCAAGCGAAGGGGCGATCGATATCTCAGTAGAAGAAAGTTTTAAGCCCTTCATAGAGGAACAATTGAAAGTGTTTAAATCTAGTTTTCCCAATGCCATTATTAATGTATCCTATAAGTCTGAAATTGAGTGTTTAAAGGACTTTGCAAAGGATAGTACTAGAATGATCTTTATTACAAGAGGATTAAATAAACCAGAGCAAGCCACTTATAAAAATCAATTGGGCTATGCGCCCACATTTGGGATACTCGCCTATAATGCCATTGCAGTGCTCATTAATAAAAAAGCAAAGGACTCCGTATTTACATTAAAGCAATTAGGAAATAAATTAAAAGGGTTGGATCCGCAAGAAGTGGTGATGGATGGGAATAACTTAACAGGGATCATCAGATTTTTAAAAGATAGCTTATTAAAAGAACAAGGATTTGGCCCAAATGTACATGCGGCGAAAGGGAGTGAGGAGGCCATTTCATACATTAAAAATCATCCTAATGCGATTGCTTTTGTTGGCATGAATTGGGTGGGGGACACTTATGATGCAAAGCAGGTGGAGAATCAAAAATTAGTGAAAACAGCCTTAGTCGAGTGTACGCTTTGTATAGAAAAAGGCTATTTTTCGCAACCTTCTCCTTCGACCATTAGTAAGGGGCAATACTCCTTATCCTTGCCTATTTATTATATTTTAAAGGAAAATGCACCCGGTTTGGGGTCGGGTTTACTCAATTTTATGAGTTTAGAAAGGGGGCAGTTAATATTTAGAAGGTCTTTTCTTGTTCCTACTAAAATGGGGTTTCAAAAACGAAAGGGACTTTTGAGTTAGTACCGCTTATAAAAACTAACATTTTGTAGTACAATTAACCATTAATTAAAGATGAATTTCCCCGAAAAATTGATATTTTCACCTACAGAAATTGAAATAAAATTAAATTTCTATTTTCCGTATTTAATTAAAAACGAATAGTGATGAAAAAATTGGTTGTTTTATCCATGAGTGTGTTTTTGGTAATGGCAGGATTGAGTGCGCAAGTTCCTGGGGTATCTCCTTTGGCAGAGGGGGTTAAATTGTTGAACTATGAAAAAAATAAATCAGCCCTAGCTTTTTTTAAGGAATCCTTATCAAAAAATCCTACGAATACAGAAAATATTTTTTGGTATGGAGAAGCGATCTTAGCGGAACAAGGATCGGGTATGCCAAGCGATACCACCATCAAAAAAGCAAAAGCGCTTTACCAAGAATCATTAAAGACCATTGGCAATGATGCATGGTTATTAGTGGGGATGTCACATATTCAATTATTAGAAGGGGCGGATGCCAATGCCGTTAAACAAAATTTAGAATTAGCACTTACTACTTCATTAGTGACCAAGGGAAAATTCAAGGGTAAGCCCAATCCAGATATTGTAAATGCGATTGGATACATTTACGCCGAAACGCCTATTGCGATTGGAGATCACAGATATGCAGTTGATAAATTAAAAGAAACCATATCCGCATATGAAAATGCGGTGAATGCTAATTTATATATTAATTTAGGTATTAATTATTTAAAAATGGGGGGCGAAAATGGAGGAGAAGCAGTGACTGCATTACAAGAAGCCATCAACCGAGATCCTAAAAATGCATTCCCTTATTTTAGAATAGGTAGAATATATCAAACGCAAAGTAATAAGGAGTCATTCGACGAATATTATAATAAAGCGATTGCAGCAGACCCAACATTTCCACCTGTTTATTTTGCCTTGTACGTTTATTATGCCGATAACAATACAGATACAGCTAAAAAGAATTTGGATTTATTTATAAAGAATGCCGATAAAGATCCTTCATTAGATATATTTAATGCAGATTATCTTTTCCGTGCTGGTCAATACGATGCATCATTAGAAAAGGCAAAATCTTTAGAAACGACCATAGGTATTCCTGCTTTGCCAAGGCTAGGTGTTTTATTGGCTTACAATTATGATCGTAAAGGGGATTCGGCTCAAGCAAAAACTTATATAGAACAATTTATAAATACAAGTCCAGCAGATAAGATAACTACTAGTGATTATGAATTAGCTGTCAAAATTATATCTCGTTTTAGTGGCAATCAAGTGGCATTATCAGCTTTGTTGGAAAAAGCAATTGCTGCAGACACTCTTAAAGCGGATAAGCTAAAGTATTACAAATTAGGATATGAAATGTTAGAAAAATCTAATATGTATACTGATGAATTAAAATGGTATGCGAATTATTCTGCTCTTAGAGGGGCTAAAGATGAAGTTTATTACTACAAAACTGCAAGTATTGCAGTTAATGCTAAGGAGGCCACTATGGCGATGAGTATTTCTAAGGAATATATGGCCGCTTTCCCTGAAAAACCAAATGGGTACTCTTTTTATGTAAAAGCAGCTAGATTGATAGATACAGCTAATAATTTGGGTGTATTATTTGAAGCAGTCAATGTTCAAAATGAATTTTTATTGAAAGATGTGGCTAAGAATAAACAAGCATTGATCAACAACTATTATACCCTTATTGGTTATTATAATGAGACTAAGGCATATGAAAATGCAGTAGCCATGTGTGATAAGGTATTGGAATTAGTGCCGAATGACCCTTCGACTTTAGGTGCAAAGGGGCAGTTTACTAAAAATATCGAAATTTTAAAGAAAATGAAGGATGGAAAGGGGGGTGCAACCGCTCCTAAAGCGATAGCAGACACTACTCAAGGTAAAAAAGGTTAAACACTGGATTTTAAGCACATCTATTGTGTAAAAAATAATTGAAATTTACTCCCCATTTATGGGGAGTTTTTCGTTATATGAGCTATCCTTTGCGTATTTTTGCGGATCCAAAACATAGTGTATGAATTTGCCACTGTATTTGTTGTCTGCTAATGAAATAAACAGCGCCACCAATTACTTACCTATTGCCTTACAATTATTGTTTGCTGGCGGCTTTGTGGCATTGATGATTTTTGTTTCAAGTTGGGTGGGACCCTCTCGCCAAACCTCGGATAAATTAGAAAGTTTTGCTAGTGGTATTGAATCACATGGTGATGCAAGATCGCCGATGGCGGTTAAATATTTTTTAATTGCAATTTTATTTGTACTGTTTGATGTAGAAGTCATTTTCTTTTATCCTTATGCTGTTAATTTTAAAAGTTTAGGATGGAATGGTTTTTTTGAAGTGGTATTATTTGTAGCATTCTTTTTAGTGGGTTTTATTTATATCATTAAAAAAGGAGCTTTAAAGTGGGAAGAATAATTATTAAAAATTTTAATACAATCTATGCGCCCAGTTCGATTTAATTTAAATCCAAAAGAAGCTAATATTTCAGAAGCCATTTCAATGGGTAAAGCACCCGATGGTGTTCCTGGCGATGGTTTTTTTGCAACTCAATTAAGTTCGGTAGTAGGCCTTGCTCGTAAAAATTCATTATGGCCATTGCCATTTGCGACTTCTTGTTGCGGTATTGAATTTATGGCAACAATGGCTTCCCATTATGATTTAGCTCGATTTGGTTCGGAGCGTGTGGGCTTTTCTCCAAGACAATGTGATTTATTAATGGTGATGGGTACCATTGCAAAAAAAATGGCACCTGTTTTAAGACAAGTGTATTTGCAGATGGCTGAACCAAGATGGGTCATTGCAGTAGGGGCTTGCGCTTCAAGCGGCGGCATATTTGATACTTATAGTGTTTTACAAGGCATTGATCAAGTCATTCCAGTTGATGTTTATGTTCCTGGTTGTCCTCCTCGTCCCGAAGCCATCATTGATGGTTTTATGAAAATACAAGACTTAGTGGGTCAAGAAAGTATTCGTCGTCGCAACAGTGAAAAATATCGTGATTTATTAAATAGCTACGGCATACAATAAAATAATTTAAACTCTATTGCATTCATAATGGCTTTAACCAACGAGTATATACAAGAAAAATTAGTTGAAAAATTCAACGATCAAGTATTCCAATTTTCTACTGATTCGGGCATTTTGTCTTTTGAATCTTCTGCAGAAATGAATTTAAAATTGCTTCAATTTTTATATGATGAACCTAGTTTAGGATTTACTTTTTTAACTGACTTATGCGGGGTGAATTATCCAGATCATTCAGGGGCAGAATTAGTTGTGGTTTATCATCTTCATAATTTTATTGAAAATATTCGTTTGCGATATTCTGTTTCCGTTCCAGTAGCAAAGCCGGATGTATTCACAGCTACTAAATTATTTGAAAGTGCTAATTGGATGGAACGAGAAACTTACGATTTTTTTGGAATCAATTTTATTGGACATCCGAATTTAAAACGCATTTTGAATGTGGACGAGATGGATTATTTTCCATTAAGGAAAGAATTTCCTTTGGAGGATCAAACGCGTATTGATAAGGATGATGAAATGTTTGGAAGGGGGTAATTAAAAATTTTAAAAGAGCAACTAGAAATTACATGGAACAACACAGTCATATAGCATTACCAAAGGGGTCGATCGAAAAAACGACAACCACTTTAAATATAGGACCTACTCATCCTGCTACGCATGGTGTTTTTCAAAATATTATGGAAGTGGATGGGGAGCGCGTGGTATCTACAGAACAAACGGTAGGCTATATTCATAGGGCTTTTGAAAAATTAGCAGAACGCCGACCTCTGTATCAAATCACACCCATTACCGACAGATTAAATTATTGTAGCAGTCCTATTAACAATATGGGATGGCATATTACTTGTGAGCGATTTTTAAAAGTAGAACTACCTAAACGCGTTGATTACTTGCGTGTGATTATTATGGAATTAGCACGTATTTCAGATCATTTAATTTGTAATTCTATTGTAGGCGTGGATACTGGAGCATATACTGGGTTTTTATATGTGATGCAATACCGTGAATTAATTTATGAAATATATGAAGAAGTATGTGGGTCCCGTCTTACTACTAATATTGGCCGCATTGGTGGCTTTGAAAGGAATTTTACAAATACAGCGTTTACGAAGCTCGAAAAATTCTTAAACGAGTATCCTAAAGTGTTGCGTGAGTTTGAAAATTTATTTGCTCGCAATCGTATTTTCATGGAACGTACACAAGGTACCGGTGGCATAAGTGCACAACGCGCCATGAACTATGGATTTACTGGTCCTAATTTACGCGCTGCTGGCGTAGATTATGATGTTAGGGTACAACAACCATACAGCAGCTATCAAGATTTTGATTTTAAAGTACCAGTGGGAACAACAGGAGATAATTATGATCGCTTTTTAGTACGTAATGCTGAAATGTATGAAAGTATATCTATCATAAAACAAGCATATCAAAAAGTACAATCCTTTAAAGGTGCTGAGGCGGAAGTATATCATGCGGATGTACCTGCTTATTATTTACCTAAGAAAGAAGATGTGTATACCAAAATGGAAGCACTCATTTGGCATTTTAAAATTATAATGGGCGAAATAGATTTACCTAAAGGACAAATTTATAGTGCAGTAGAAGGGGGTAATGGTGAGTTAGGCTTTTACTTAGTAAGTGATGGAGGAAGGACTCCTTTCCGTTTACATTTTAGACGCCCTTGTTTTATTTATTACCAAGCATTTGAAGAATTGATTAAGGGTGGAATGTTAAGTGACGCGGTGGTAACAATGAGTAGTTTGAACTTGATTGCAGGAGAGTTGGATGCTTAGTGATATAATGGTGCATGTTTGGTAGGATAAAATAATTTGAACGAGAAAAAAGAAATTTTAATATGAGTCTTCAATTTAATAAGGAACAAATGACCGAGTTGAATCGCTTGGTAGCTCATTATCCAGAGGGTAAACAAAAAAGCGCCTTATTGCCTGTACTACATTTGGCACAGGATAGTTTTGGAGGATGGTTGCCTACCGAAGCAATGGATTATGTAGCTTCTTTATTAAGCATTGAGCCCATTGAAGTTTACGAAGTGGCTACATTTTACAGTATGTACCATTTGAAACCCATGGGTAAATTTATTTTTGAAGTGTGTCAAACGGGTCCGTGTATGATTAGTGGTTCCGAAAATATCATTGCATACATTCAAACGCAATTAGGAATTCAACCAGGAGAAACAACAAAAGACGGATTGTTTTCATTAAAACTTGTGGAATGCTTAGGTGCCTGTGGTTATGCACCCATGATGCAAGTAGGAAAAATTTATAAAGAACATTTAACAAAAGATAAAGTGGATGCCATTATTGCAGAATATCGACTGCAAGCAAAGGCATAGCAATTATATTTATAAAGCATAAACAATGGGTGTAAAATTATTATTAGAAAAAGCCAGTGTGCCAGGAATTCGTTCTTATGATGTTTATCGTCGTGAGGGTGGATATGCTGCGGTAGAAAAGGCCTTGAAGGAAATGTCCATTGAAGCTATTGTAGAGGAAGTGAAAAAGAGTGGATTGAGAGGTCGAGGAGGTGCAGGATTTCCAGCGGGTATGAAATGGAGTTTTATTGCAAAGCCCGAAGGTGTTCCACGCCATTTGGTTTGTAATGCAGATGAAAGTGAGCCAGGTACTTTTAAGGATCGTTATTTAATGGAATTTTTACCCCACTTATTAATTGAAGGATTAATTATTTCTTCTTTTGCGTTAGGATCTAACGACACTTATATTTATATCAGAGGAGAGTATGCATGGGTGGCTACTATTTTAGAAGAAGCCATTTTAGAAGCAACAAAAAATGGATGGTTAGGTAAAAATATTTTAGGAACTGGTTTTGATTGCATGATTCATGTGCATCGCGGAGCAGGCGCTTATATATGTGGTGAAGAAACAGCATTAATTGAGTCATTAGAAGGTAAAAGAGGCAATCCTCGTATTAAGCCTCCGTTCCCAGCCATTCAAGGTTTGTGGATGCGACCTACTGTTGTGAATAATGTAGAAACATTAGCAGCCATCGTGCCAATTATAAAAATGGGTGGTGAGGAATATGCTAAAATTGGGGTGGGTCGATCTACGGGTACGAAGTTAATTTCAGCTTGTGGCAATATTAATAAGCCAGGCGTATATGAAATAGACATGACCATTTCAGTAGAAGATTTTATTTATAGTGATGAATATTGTGGCGGTATTGCGAATGGCAAAAAATTAAAAGCTTGTATTCCGGGCGGATCATCCGTGCCTATCTTGCCTGCTAATTTATTATTAAAAACAGCGAAAGGGGAAACGCGTTACATGAACTACGAAAGTTTAAGTGATGGTGGTTTTGCAACCGGTTCTATGATGGGTTCGGGTGGTTTCATCGTATTAGATGAAGATCAATGCATCGTAAAAAATACATTAACCTTAGCGCGTTTTTACAGACATGAAAGTTGTGGACAATGTTCGCCTTGTCGTGAAGGAACGGGTTGGATGGAAAAAATATTACAAAAAATAGAATCAGGAAAAGGTGAAATGAGTGATATCGATTTATTGTGGGACATACAAAGAAAAATTGAAGGGAATACCATTTGTCCATTAGGAGATGCTGCTGCATGGCCTGTAGCCGCAGCTATCCGTCATTTCCGTGATGAATTTGAATGGCATATCAACCATAAAGAACTAGCGCAAACAAGCAATTTTGGTTTACAACACTATGCGGATCCAATACATGTACCTGCATAACATTGATTATAAACTATGAGTGAACAAATATTATTTAAAGTAACGGTCGACAACATAACCATTGAAGTTCCAGCGGGCACTACTATTTTGCAAGCGGCAAGACAAATTGGTGGAACTGTCGCACCACCCGCCATGTGTTATTATAGTAAATTAAAAGGCAGTGGTGGTAAATGTCGTACCTGTTTAGTGGAAGTATCCAAGGGCTCCGAAAAAGATCCTCGACCCATGCCCAAGTTGGTAGCTTCTTGTCGTACAACTGTGATGGATGGAATGGAAGTAAAAAATATTACGAGTGAAAAAGTAATTGATGCGCGTGCGGGTGTTGTAGAATTTTTATTATTAAATCATCCTTTAGATTGCCCTATTTGTGATCAAGCAGGCGAATGTCATTTACAAGATTTAAGTTTTGAGCATGGCGCTTCAAATACGAGGTATGAGTTTCAAAGACGTACTTTTAAAAAGCATGATTTAGGAAAGCATATTCAATTACATATGACGCGTTGTATTTTATGTTACCGTTGTGTGTTTACAGCAGATGAATTAACCAATAAGAGAGTACATGGTATTTTAGATAGAGGGGATCATGCTGAAATTGCAACCCATATTGAAAAGAGTTTAGACAATGAATTCATTGGTAATGTAATTGACGTTTGTCCGGTGGGTGCTTTAACTGATAAAACTTTTAGATTTAAAAATAGGGTTTGGTTTTTGAAACCGATGGATGCGTATCGCGATTGTCCTACATGTTCAGGTCGAGTGACTTTATGGAATAGGGGCGATGAAGTATTTAGGGTAACTGCACGTAAGGATGAATGGGGAGAAATTGAAGATACGCCACAAGGCAAGCCAGGATGGATATGTAATACCTGTCGTTTTGATAAAAAACAAAGTAGTGATTGGGTAATTGAAGGACCAAGGGCCATTAGCAGACAATCGGTTATATCGCAAGGCCATTACGCTGGAAACGTTGGAACCCATATCCCTAATGAAACCTTTGCTGCAATCAATGAAGGCAGAGCGCCACACTTATTAATGGATATTCACAATGAAAGTGAAGTGAACCAAATCAATATTCATTTAAGTGAAAACGAAGGCCCTTCGAACGGGACTACTTTTAATCAAAATATTAATAACGCCTAATTTATCATAGCATGACTTTACATTCATTTGATTGGGCCTTCGTTATTGAGAAGCTGATTTTGATTATCATCATCGTGCTGACTACTTTATTAATTACATTATACACCACATTTGGCGAACGAAAAGTTGCAGCTATTTTACAAGACCGTCCAGGTCCCAACAGAGTAGGTCCTTTTGGATTATTTCAACCTTTGGCAGATGGGTTAAAACTAATTATGAAGGAAGAAATTATTCCTACAGCGGCCAGCAAGTGGTTATTTATTTTAGGACCAGGCTTGGCGATGACTGCTTCACTTATGACATCAGCAGTCATTCCTTGGAGTACTGATCTTCATTTATTTGGACGCACTATTGCATTACAAGTTGCTGACGTGAATATTGGCATCTTATATGTTTTTGCAGTAGTGAGTATGAGTGTATATGGTATTATGATTGGAGGTTGGGCATCTAATAATAAATTTTCATTGATGTCTGCATTAAGAGCTGCATCGCAAGCCATTAGTTACGAAATTGCAATGGGACTTGCCTTGATTGCTTTATTGATGACAACAGGCACTTTAAGTTTAAAAACCATTGTTGCTGATCAAGTGTCAGGCCATTGGTGGAATGTGGTATATCAACCATTGGGATTTATTATTTTCTTTATTTGTGCGATGGCCGAATGTAATCGTACCCCCTTTGATTTACCCGAAGCTGAAAATGAATTGAACTTTGGATACCATCAAGAATATTCTTCGATGAAGTTGGGATTTTATTTATTTGCAGAATATGTCAACATGATTATGAGTAGTACCATTATGGCTTCTATGTATTTTGGCGGCTATGACTTACCCTTCTTTGATGAAAGCACCGTGGCGCCTAATATCGCTGCAATGATTGGAATAGGAACACTACTTATAAAAATTGTACTCTTTGTATTTTTATTTATGTGGATTCGCTGGACCATTCCAAGGTTTAGATATGATCAGTTGATGAACTTAGGTTGGAAGACAATGATTCCTTTGGCATTATTTAATATGCTTTTAACTGGAGCAATGATATTGGCTAAATTATAATTTTTAAAAAAACTGAACAAATATAAACATGCAAGCACTTACTCATCAATCAATCGCAGTGAATCGCAAGCCCATGACATTTTGGGAGCGTTTGTATTTGATTAATATCATAAAGGGCATGATGATTACATTTAGTCATATGTTCAAAAAGCAACCCACCATTAGATACCCCGAACAAAAAAGAGAATTTAGTCCTGTATTCAGAGGTTTGCATGTATTGAACAGAGATGAAGAAGGCCGTGAAAAATGTACTGCATGTGGTTTGTGCGCAGTAGCTTGCCCAGCCGAGGCCATTACAATGGAAGCAGCAGAAAGAATGGAAGGAGAAGAAAATTTATACAAGGAAGAAAAATATGCAGCAAAATATGAAATCAATATGTTGCGTTGTATTTTTTGTGGATTGTGTGAAGAGGCCTGCCCAAAAGATGCTATCTATTTAAGCGAAACTTTTGCGCCAGCTAATTATACACGCAAAGGCTTTATTTATGATAAAAACGATTTATTAATTCCGAATCCTATCTCTGAAGCAACAGCTTTCGCGGAGGCTAAAGGAGTACAAGCATAATTGACATGAGTATATTACAAATTTTATTTTTTGCATTATCTGCCTTTGCGATTGGCAGTGCCATTATGGTATTGATAAGCAAAAATCCAATACACAGTGTGCTTTGGTTAATTTTAGTATTTTTTGCTATTTCAGGGCACTATATATTATTAAATGCGCAATTTTTAGCCATTGTAAATATCATAGTATACGCAGGGGCCATCATGGTATTGTTTTTATTTGTGATCATGTTAATCAATATTAAAAAGGACAGCGAACCACAAAAGCAATTTTTAGTCAAATTGTTAGGTGTGTTAGCAGGCGGTAGTTTTTTAACTTTATTGGTTGCTTTAATTAAGCAAACGGCACAAATAGAAGGTAGACAACTTTTAATGAAGGATGGCGTGATTGGATTAATACATCCCTTGGGAAAAGTATTATTTACCGATTATGTGATTCCATTTGAAATAAGTAGTGTCTTGTTTTTAAGTGCGATGGTGGGTGCAGTCATTATTGGAAAAAAATAAATTTATTTGGTATGCCTATACAGTATTATATCTATTTGTGCTTAGCCCTTTTCAGCATTGGCGTAACAGGGGTGTTAACACGCCGAAATGCCATTGTGGTGTTTATGTGTATTGAACTTATGTTAAATGCGGTGAACTTATTATTAGTTGCATTTTCGAAAATGTTTCATGGATTGGCTTTGGCAAGTGATACTGCAACTACAGTAGGGATTGAAGGGCAAGTGTTTGTATTTTTTATCATGGTAGTGGCTGCAGCAGAAGTGAGTGTTGGATTGGCAATTATTGTGATGATGTATCGTAATACCCATTCTGTAGATATTAATTTCTTAAATAGATTAAAGAACTAACTTAATTCAACATGAAAGTAATCATTGGTTTTATAGTACTTTGGCCGCTTGTTGGATTTTTATTCAACGGACTAGGACGACATTTTTGGAGTAAAAAGGTAGTGGCGTATAAGGCAACAGGCTATGTGGTAGCTTCATTCATTGCAAGCATTTTTGCATTTGTGCAAGTGCAAAATCAAGGTGCTGTTTCGGTTCATTATTTTGACTTTATTAATACGGCACATTTAAAAATACCCTTTGATTTAAAAGTAGACGCCTTGTCTTCGCTTTTTTTATTGGTCATCACTGGGGTAGGTTCATTGATACATTTGTATTCTACTGCTTATATGAAACAGGAATCGTCCTCGGATTATGCGCGCTATTTTTCCTATCTAAACTTATTCATCTTCTCCATGTTGATCTTGGTATTGGGAGATAATTTTGTGATTATGTTTATTGGATGGGAGGGTGTAGGACTTTGTTCTTATTTATTAATAGGGTATTGGTTTACCAATACGCATTTTAATTACGCTGCTAAAAAAGCGTTCATCATGAATCGTATTGGTGATCTAGGATTTTTGTTGGCTATTTTCTGGCTGATTGCGAAATTAGGTACCGTGAGTTACAGTGAAGTGTTTACAGCAGAAAGTATTGCTAAATTATCTACCACCGATATTACTGCGATCACCTTATTATTATTTGTAGGTGCCATGGGTAAGAGTGCTCAAATACCATTATATACTTGGTTGCCAGATGCGATGGCGGGTCCAACACCTGTATCTGCATTAATTCATGCCGCTACCATGGTAACGGCTGGGATTTATATGATTACTCGAAGCCATCTTTTATTTAGTCATAGCGAGATGACGCAACATGTGATTGCTATTATTGGAATAAGTACTGCTTTATTGGGTGCGACCATTGCACTAAAACAAAACGACATAAAAAAAGTATTGGCTTATTCGACAGTGAGTCAATTGGGATATATGTTTTTAGGATTAGGCGTGGGCGCTTATTCAGGAGCGGTATTTCATGTGATCACACACGCTTTTTTTAAAGCTTTATTATTCTTAGGTGCAGGTTCTGTTATACATGCGATGCATCATGAACAAGATATTCAAAAAATGGGAGGCTTGAAATCTAAATTACCCATCACGCATATTACTTTTTTAATTGGATGTATTGCTATTGCAGGTATTCCTCCATTTAGCGGATTCTTTTCAAAAGATGAAATATTAGCAGCGGCCTATGCCAAAAATCCAGTGTACTGGTTTTTAGCAATTCTTGGTTCCGCCATGACTGCTTTTTATATGTTCCGATTATATGCCACTACTTTCTTAGGAAAATTTAGAGGCACACCCGAACAGGATCACCATTTACATGAATCACCATTAGCCATGACGCTGCCCTTAATCGTATTAGCGATATTGAGTGCATTTGCTGGTTCCATCGGTATTCCTGAAATCATGGGAGGACATCATTGGATTGGACAACAACTATCAAGTATTGTGGGTACTTCGAAAGACACTACTTTAACACATACTATAGAATGGACATTAATGGGTACCTCTACCATATTGGCCCTTTTAGCTTGCTTATTTGCGATTAATAAGTATCGTCAAAAAGTAGATGGCGAACCCACCACACCATTAGGTAAGTTATTATTTCATAAGTGGTATGTAGATGAGTTTTATGATACACTTATTGTAAAGCCTTTAAATAATTTCGCTGGATTTTTAAAAAATAGTGTTGAAAAAAAGGTCATTGATGGCGCCGTCAATGGTAGTGGAAAAATAGTACAGTATAGTGCTCGACAATTAAGACTCATTCAAAATGGTCAAGTTGGGTATTATATTTTATTTATGGTTTTTAGCATTGTACTATTATTAATCCTTTGGTTTAATGACACTATTATATTGCGATTTTATTACTCATTGATTAAATAAATTATTTTAAGCTATATGTTACCTTTATTTATATTAATTCCATTGCTTACGGCAATACTGTTGCTTTTTGTTAAAAATAACAAAATGGCAAACAACATAGCATTAGCAACAACATTAGTCATATTAGGCTTGTCTATTTTGGTTGCAGTCAAAGGAGCAGTTGATTATAATCAACCTTGGATTTTAATTTTAAATACACGTTTTTTATTACATACGGATGGGTTAGCTAAAATCTTAATTTTATTAACGGGAATCAGCTTTCCTGCTATTTTATTCGCGACCACTCAAAATCAACCTAAACAAAAAAATATTTTTCTTTCTTTGTTGTTGTTTACGCAAAGTGGATTAATGGGTGTGTTTTTGGCTGGAGACGCGTTGTTATTTTATTTTTTCTGGGAATTAGCATTGATCCCTGTTTATTTTTTAAGTTCTATTTGGGGTGGTGAAAAAAGAGTCGCCGTTACATTTAAGTTTTTCATTTATACGTTTTTAGGATCCTTATTAATGTTAGTAGGAATCATCTTATTATACATTCACACAAGCGAACAAAATTTCTTGATATCATCATTGATGCATGCTAGTTTAACCCCGGTACAACAAGCCACTGCATTTGTATTATTTTTTCTTGCCTTCGCTATCAAAATGCCCCTCTTTCCTTTCCATACTTGGCAACCCGATGCCTACGAGCAATCTCCAACTGCAGTGACAATGGTGTTGAGTGCAGTGATGGTAAAGATGGGATTGTATGGCGTTATTCGTTGGTTATTACCCTTATTTCCTTTGGCAGCGAAGACGAATGCTTTATTTATTGTAAGCTTATCAATTGTAGGTGTTTTATATGCTTCCTTTATTGCGATTCGTCAGGATGACATCAAACGCTTGATTGCTTATTCCTCAATTGCGCACATAGGTTTAATGAATGCTGCCTTATTTACACAAAATCAAATAGGATTACAAGGTGTTTTAATTCAATTGTTTTCCCATGGTATTAATGTATTAGGACTTTGGATGGTAGCTGATATCATTGAACAACAAACAGGAATTAGATCCATGAAACAAATGGGTGGCCTAGCTAAGGCACAACCTACCTTAGCCATTTTATTAGTGGGGTTTGCACTTGCCAATATTGCATTGCCTTTGACCAACGCCTTTGTGGGCGAATTTTTAATTTTCAATAGCTTATTCCAATTTAATATTTGGGCTGCGGCTTTTGCTGGCGTAAGTGTCGTTTTATCTGCCATTTACACTTTAAACATGATTCAGAAAGTTGCTTATGGTGAATTAAGTACGCCGATGCAAGCCATGAATACACCTAATAAAAATGCACAAATTGTTTTAATCATTTTATTAGTTATTGTTTTTGTTACAGGAGTATTTCCACAACCGCTTTTCAATTTAACCGCAGATAGTTTACAACAAATCATAATCAAATAATTAAATAAATTAGTAATGAACGCAATTATAGTTTCTGCATTATTAGGTGTGATCATGATGTTTTCTTCCTGGTATGTTAAAGGTGAGCGAACTCAAAAAACGATTGCCCTCATAGGCCTAGTCGTTTTAATGGTTGCTAATTTATCCCAAATGAACGGATGGTATGTCGTCAACTATGACACAAAGTCGATGTTGATTTTTTCTAGATTTGGATTATACGCCAATACTTTATTTTTTGGACTTACATTTATCTATATATGGATCAATGGAGAAGAGATTTCTAAAATTGGAAATCACGCCGCTGATTTTTATGCCTTATTCTTTTTTATGCTTTGTGGTGTGAGTGTACTTACTTCATTTGATAATTTATTGATGTTATTTATAGGTATTGAAATATTATCTATCCCTTTATACATTTTAACAGGGTCGGATAAAAAAAGCTTATTTAGTAACGAAGCTGCTATCAAATATTTTTTGATGGGATCTTTTTCAACAGGTATTCTTTTGTTAGGCATCACATTCATTTATGGCGCTACAGGTAGTTTTCATTTAAGGGTTCCACAAACTGGAATTAAATATGAGCAATTCATGACCTCTGCAGGTTTGATTTTGATTTTTGCTGCAATGAATTTTAAAGTATCTGCTGCTCCCTTTCATTTTTGGACACCCGATGTATACGATGGCGCCCCCACCGTATTCACTTCTTTTATGGCAACCATAGCCAAAGCGGCAGGCTTTATTGCATTTATTACAATTTTTCAAACGCAGTACAAGGCATTAGGATATAGCTGGGGACTTATTTTACCTTTTGTAATTATAAGTACTTTACTTGTAGGAAATGTGACAGCTGTATTTCAACGAAGTGTCAAAAGGATGTTGGCTTATTCTAGTATCGCGCAAGCAGGTTTTATGTTATTTGCTTTATATGGTACATCAACCCTTGCCAATGAAGGTATTTTATTATACATGGTGGTTTATTCATTAGCCAGCATTGGTGTTTTTGCAGTCCTAATTAAAATGAAAGAAAATAGTATTGAAGCTTTTCATGGTCTAGGAAAAACCCATCCATTATTAGCCTTTTTAACCACTGTTTTTTTATGTTCTTTGGCGGGCATTCCTATTACAGGTGGTTTTTTTGCAAAATACTATATGATCAATTCCATTTTATTGGCTGGAGCAGGGCTTTGGTTGGTGATCGTGGCCATGGTTTTTGCCACCATCAGTGTCTATTATTATTTCAAAGTGATTCAAGCTATGTATTTTGTTGAGGGCCATCCAGCCATCATGGAGTTGGATAAGAGCTATACTTATAAGTTATCGGTGATTGCCATTTTACTGCTTATCCTTGGTGTTTTCCCAAGTTTATTGTTCAATTATCTCTACTTTTAACCGCTCTTCATATAGTAGTGCTTTTGAAATGGACTTTGTTTTAATCTGTACTACCTTTATTGTTCAATAAAATTTCGAGCATGACGCTTCAGGATTCATTTATATTAGCTTGGCGAACTGTAAAAAGTAACAAATTAAGAACTAGTATTACTGTTGCCATTATTGCATTTGGTATCATGGCACTCATTGGTATTATCACCGCCATTTCGGCAATGAATCAAAGTTTAAAAGAAAACTTTTCCTTTATGGGCGCGAATGCTTTTAGTATTCGATATAAGGAAATGAATGCGCGGATTATGGGTGGTGGTGGAAGAGACCAGGAGGATTTTGTAAAAGCAAAAAAAGGGCAAAAGGAAAAAAAATCAAATTTAAATAAGCCCATCAGATTAGAGGAATCCACTTATTTTAAAGAACATTATAGTTTTAATAGAGCGCAGGTAAGTGTCTATCGTCGTGGTAATGGTAATAATGAACTACATTATAAAAACAAAAAAACGAATCCTCAAATCACCATGTGGGGTGCGGATGAAAATTATATTGGAGTGAATGGCTATGAATTGAATATGGGTCGAAATTTGAATAATGTGGATTTAGAAAGTGGACGTAATGTGTGTTTAATAGGAAGTAATGTTGCCGCTAAATTATTTCCAGCTAATCCTGAAAAAAGTGTCGATAAAGTTATTTTAGTTGGAGGCAAACCTTATCGTGTTGTTGGTTTATTAAAATCAAAAGGCTCAAGTGCTATGATGCGTCAGGATGATATTGTAGTTACTTCTGTAAAAAATCTAAGACAATATCAACTTACTAATTCCTATCAAATTGGAGTGATGGTGAATAATGTGGCCGAATTAGATCCCGCAATTGGCGAATCAATGGAGCAAATGAGAAAAGCAAGACGATTAATTCCAAGTGAGTCAGAGAATTTTGTGATTGATAAAAGCGACAAATTTGCTGATATGTTCATTGGCTTTTTAGCGGGAATTAGTGGTGCCGCAGGTGCCATTGGTATGATTACTTTAATTGGAGCGGCGATTGGCTTAATGAATATTATGTTGGTGGCAGTGAATGAAAGAACAAGGGAAGTGGGTTTGATTAAAGCCCTAGGGGGAAAGAAAAAAGATGTACGTCGTCAATTTTTATTTGAGAGTATTTTAATAAGTGTTTTAGGGGCTGTGTTTGGAATTATTTTAGGCGTATTAGTCGGAAATATTTTTAGTGTGGTTTTGCATACTGGTTTCGTCATTCCATGGATGTGGGTGGTGATTGGTATCGCAATTTGTTCTTTTGTTGGATTGGCTGCTGGTATTTATCCAGCAATGAAAGCGGCAGCGTTAAATCCGATTGATGCATTAAGGTATGAATAGTTTATAATTACAAAGTATAAAATATATAGACGAAAAAGAAAAACCCCACTCGAAATGAGTGGGGTTTTTCTTTTTATAAAAATGCGAATGAACTATTTCGGGTCCAATGCTTTTTTAATTCTGTCTTGTAAATCTTCATAGTGACTTTGAGTAGCAGGGTCAGTGGAATTAGCTGATCTTAAAGAAGCTGCTAATCTTTTTAATTGAGATTTAGCTTCAGAAATGACATCTGAATTCTCAATATCCATAGGAGCGCCCACTCTAAAGCCGGCAGCGGCAGCAGTTGCGGCAGCGTTAGGATTGATTAACCCATCGAGTTGGCTCACATATGTTTTTTGTAAGTTACGACGAAATACATCTGTCGGTTTTTGTGTGGTTAATTCGCTAAACAAACCTTTTCTTACATCATCCATCATTTCATGTAATGAATAAGTTGCATTATTGAAACGTGTACTACTTGTATTAAGTCTCAATAAACGACCTTTATCTAATAAGCTTCTTAAAGTATTCGTTTGTATACTTTGTACGCGCTCATTACCAACAGGGTTTGAAATTTTATTCAAAATAGAATTATCCAATAACCATTTTGGAGTTGTAAATAATTGTGTTTGTAAAAAAGCCATTGCGCTTTTTTGAATCGCAATAGGAGTTGGAGTATACACATCACCTGGCTCTTCTACACTTTTGAATGTTTCATAAACACCACCAATATTTTTACTCACGTGGCCCATATATCTATTGAACTGACCCGCCAATTGCATATAGATATCATTTAAATTTTCGTATCTATCTGCTTCTTCTTTTGTCCACTCAGGAATTCTAGCTAGAATGCGTTTTAAATTTTTAATTCCATATTCACTTGCTAAAACGGAGTTGTCACCTAGATCCTCGGTTTGTGCACGAGGGTCTGATCCATAACCTTCACCACCAAACCATACTCTTGGATTACTTTTTAAATTATCAACAATCCATTTGTTGTTTGTTTTTTTATCATCGTTCACATCACTTTGTCCAGTGTAGGTATATCCCCATTGAATGGCCCACTTATCATAATCGCCAATATGAGGGAATAATCCCATTTCGTTAATGTTATCTTCTGGTTGTGCTACATAGTTAAAACGAGCATAGTCCATAATGGAAGCAGTATGTCCATTTGCTTCAACCCATTTTTTATCTCTTAATTTTTCAACAGGTGTTTTACTACTACTACCCATATTATGTCTTAATCCTAATGTGTGTCCAACTTCATGAGAGGAAACAAAACGAATTAAGTTACCCATTAAATCATCGTCAAACTTCATTTTTCTTGCATTGCTATCAACTGCAGCAGTTTGAATCATAAACCAATCATGTACCAAGTTCATTACATTATGGTACCATCCAATATGACTCTCTAAAATTTCACCACTTCTTGGATCATGTACTTGTGGACCATATGCGTTTTCAATATCAGAGGCAAAATAACGAATCACTGAATAACGAGCATCTTCCAAACTCATAGTACTATCATTAGGCCATTCTTTGCCACTGATTGCATTTTTCCAACCTGCTTTTTCAAAAGCTACATTCCAGTCATTCACACCTGCGATTAAATAAGGAACCCACTTTTTGGGTGTTGCAGGGTCGATATAATATACAATGGGCTTCATTGGCTCCACCAACATTCCCTTTTTATAATTCTCCATATCGCCTGGTTTTGGCTCCAATCTGTAACGAACTGCAAAAACTTGGTTTTCTACTTTATGTTGTCCATCGGAATACTCCACAAAATTGTCTGCAAAATAACCTACCCTTGGATCAAATAAACGGCGGTTCATAGGCACTTCAGGAAGTAATAAAACAGAGGTATTTAATTCAAAAGTAACAGCACCAGCATTGTTAACGGCAGGAATACTACTTCCCCCGCCACCCGGCATTGCCATACCTCCGCCCGCTGAAGCGGAGAAGGTCTTCACTGTTCTAATTTCAATATTCTTAGGGTAAGATTTGATGCTTTGGATATAGGATCTATCAGATGCTATAGCAGATAGGTTAAAGGACCTTTTTTCGGAACTTGATAAACTAACAGCTTGGTTGTCACCTTTAAAGAAGTCAGTGACATCGATAATAGAGCTATTTGAATCTTTTCCAAAGGCTTTAATATCAAATGCAGCTACAATAGGGTCTAAATAGGAGTTTTTTACAGCTGTAGCAATGGTTTGTGTGGAATCTGCCTTGCTGATTAAGCTCACTACACGCATAAAAATACGCTGATTGGGCCCCTTTTCAAATAAGATACTTTGCTCATTTACCTCTTCGCCACCATATTTTCGGGCGCCTCCAGGTACTTTTACAAAGCGGGTTACGGCCAATAATTCTCTACCCAATAGGTTATCGGGGATGTCAAAATAGAATTTGTCGTCTAAGGAATGAACCGTAAAAACACCTTTTTGGCTCACTGCTTTTTTTGTGATCAGTTCCTCAAACGCTTTAGGCCCTGTTTTGACAGGGGGGGTGTCTTTTTTGATGCCATTTAGGGCACTTGAGTCTTGTTTTGGGCCTGGTAATTGCTCGGATCTTGGTCCAGGTCGTTGCCCTTGAACACTGCTTTGCATTAGGGCTAAAAAGCCTATTGCTGCTATGATTTTTTTCATATTAAACATTATTAATTATAAAATAGAGTAGTAAATATACAAGATTAGAGGAATAGAAGTTTTTTTTGTAAAACTTTATAATAAAAAAATACCTTGAAATTTGTTTGGTACAATAATTTACTTATTTTGTAACCCCTTAGAAAATACCAATTCGTAATTTTGAGTAAAAATTTGAACGGTAACCAAGAGGATTAAATCAAAATTTAATTTAAAACTAAAATCAATTGTATCATGGCTGATCTTTCAAAATCAACTGCAACAGCTAAGAGCGCTGCACAGCCTCAAGAAGGCGGAAATTTAGTTGCAACTTTAGCACCTATTGTTTGTATCGTATTAGGTTATGTTATTTGGCGCTTCGTGCTAGGTAACGCTAGTAATTTTACAAACCCTGATCCAAACGGTGGATTTTGGCCTACACACAAAGGACCAAAAGGGACATTTACAAAAATGTATGAAGGAGGAATTGTGGTTCCAGTTTTAATTGGTAGTTTATTAATTGTTTTAACTTTCGTAATTGAGAGATTATTGACAATTAAAAAAGCTGCTGGAAATGGAAACATTACAGAGTTTATCCGTAAAATACAATTTCATTTAGCAAATAAAGAAGTAGACAAAGCACTTGCTGAATGTAATAAGCAAAAAGGATCTGTAGGTAATGTAATGAAATCTGGTTTGACTAAATACAAAGAGATGATTTCAAATACCGAATTAGATACCGATCAAAAAGTATTGAATATTCAAAAAGAAATTGAAGAAGCAACTGCTTTAGAATTACCAATGTTGGAAAAGAATTTAGTATTCTTATCAACCATCGCTTCTGTTGCAACCTTATTAGGTTTGTTCGGAACGGTATTAGGTATGATTCGTTCTTTCTCAAAATTAGGTGAAGAAGGTGGTGGTGAAGCTGCTCGTGAATTATCGCAAGGTATTTCTGAGGCGTTGTATAATACTGCATTAGGTATTGGTACATCTGCTGTAGCGATCATTATGTATAATGTATTCACAACAAGAATAGATGGAATTACATATGGTATCGATGAGTCTGGTTTCACATTGACTCAAAGCTTTGCAGCAAACTACAAATAGTAGTAAACAACTTAATTTCATTTTAGGTGTAATGCCTAATAATTTTTAAAAGACTATACAATGGGTAGAGCCAAATTACCTCGTAAGAGTACCACCATCGACATGACTGCCATGTGTGATGTGGCTTTCCTTTTATTGTCTTTCTTTATCTTGACAACAAAATTTAAACCTTCTGAAGCCATTGCGGTAACGACACCAAGTTCGGTATCTTCCAAAGTTGCTCCTACTAAGGATTTTGTTTTGATCACCATTGATAAAGACGGCAAAGTATTTCTAACCATTGATGATAAGCAAAAAAGAGAAACCATCGCTAATTCCCTAAATGCAACAAAAAATTTAGGAATAGATGTGGCTGCTTTTAAAAGTGCCAATTTTATTGGAGCACCTTTTAGTGGATTATCTTCATTCTTATCCATCACTGAAGAAAATAGAAAAGGGAATGCATTACCTGGTATTCCTTGTAAGGATTCAACTAATAATGAATTAATTACTTGGATACAAGTAGTACATGAAGCGTATGCGGGTACTAAATTAGAGCTATTATTGAAAGGGGATAACCTTGCAAAATATCCAGCTTTTAAGGGAGTACTTACTGCGTTTAAGAAAAATAATATTCAAAAGTTTCAAATGATTACCAATCCTGAAAATGCACCAGTAGGTTCAGAATTGTTTAAAAAATCAATGGCTGGAGAAAAACAGGATAATTAATTATAAACTAATAAAAGCTATTTGTTATGGCAGAATTAGATACCTCGGGTGGTGGACATAAAAAGAAAGGACCAGGGGTCAAAAAAGGAAAAAAGCTTTCAACGCGTGTGGATTTAACACCGATGGTGGACTTAGGTTTCTTGTTGATCACCTTCTTTATTTTCACGACCACGATGAGTCAACCGACCGCTATGAAGTTGCTTTTACCAGATGATAAAGCAAAACCTGAGGAACAAAATAAAGCCAAGGAATCAGGGGCATTGACCATTTTAATGGGTAATGATAATCATATCTATTATTATGAAGGTCAATTAAAAGTTGATGCCTCTAATTTTTTATCAGCTTCTTACAATGGTGAAAATTCAATTCGTGATATCATCTTAAAGAAGAAGGCATATGTTCGCAGTATTGCTCAAGATCCAAATGATCCTGAACATGATCTAGTAATAGTGATAAAGCCAAGCGCTAATTGTACTTACAAAAATGTGATTGATATATTGGACGAGATGTCAATCAATGTAGTAAAAAAATATGCTTTAGTAGATATTTTTGACATCGAAGAGCAATTGGTAAAAAAATCAGATGATAACGCAAAATCTACTAGCAATTAAAAGCATTTAAAAATGGACATAAACAAAATATTAACCGCCGACATTCTAGACCTCATTTTTGAGGGTAGATTTAAGGAGTATGGTGCTTATGAGTTGAGGAAAACATACAATGATCGCCTTAAGAAAGCAATGATTGGGATGATTTCTGTCACTTTAATTTTGGGAGGAGTTGCTATTTGGTCTAACAGAGTAAAAAAAGCTAAGACTGATATTGTAGTAACGGATGTTTCATTAACAGATGTTGCACAAGAAAAAAAGCCACCCCCACCCCCACCACCGCCACCTAAGCAAGAACCACCTAAAGTGGAAATGGCAAAATTTACACCTCCGAAAATTGTAAAAGATGAGGAAGTGAAAAAAGAAGATGAGGTAAAAGAGGTAGAAAAATTAGAAGATGTTAAACTTGGAGTACAAGATCAAAAGGGTATTAAAGATGATGGCTTGGTCCCTGTTGAACAAAGCACTGGAATTGTAGAAGCACCAAAAGAAGATGATGAAAATAAAATCTTCACGGTGGTACAAGTTCCTGCTGAATTCCCAGGTGGACAACAAGGTTGGATTCGTTATTTGGAAAGAACTTTAAATAGGGATTTGCCAGTTGAAAATGGTGCCCCTACTGGAAAATATAGCGTAGTCGTATCTTTTATTGTATCAAAAGATGGTACTATCTCAGAGGTAAAAGCCGAGAATGATCCAGGATATGGTACAAAAGATGAAGCGGTTCGTGTTATTCAAAGAGGTCCAAAATGGAAACCAGCTATTCAAAATGGCCGTAATGTAATTTATCGCCATCGTCAAGCAATTGTATTCATGGTTTCTGAAGATTAAAGAAAATAACTAACACTAATAAAATCCCTCCTTAGTTTTCTAGGGAGGGATTTTTATTTTAAAAAGCTACCTTTGCGTATGCGTGAAAATCTAAGTTCATGGAATGATACGATAGTGGCTTTAGCTACTGCGCCTGGTTTAGGGGCGATCGCAGTAATAAGACTTAGTGGGTCTGAGGCTATTCAAATTGTAAATAGTGTATTTCCAAACAAGGATTTAGGGCAAGCTAAAACGCATACCGCACATGTCGGAAAACTAATGGAGGGTATTCAAGTAATAGATGAAGTGGTTGTGACTTTATATCGTGCTCCAAAATCTTATACGGGTGAAGAAGTAGTAGAAATTTCATGTCACGGATCACCTTTTATTCAAGATCGTATTTTACAGTTGATGATACAATCTGGAGCTAGAATGGCGAAGCCTGGGGAATTCACACAAAGGGCATTTTTAAATGGCAAGTTGGATTTAACACAAGCCGAAGCAGTAGCCGATTTAATTGCAAGCAATACAGAAGCATCACGAAAAGCGGCCTTATATAATTTAAAAGGAGGATTCTCCATTGATTTGAAATTAATGCGTGAAAAATTAATTAAGTTTTCGGCACTCATCGAATTAGAACTTGATTTTTCACAAGAAGATGTAGCTTTTGCAAACAAAAAAGAATTAGAAATTTTAGTGCAACAGTTACTATTAAAAACAAACACACTGTTGGAATCATTTAAATTAGGAAATGTTATAAAAAACGGCGTACAAGTAGCCATCGTAGGAAAACCTAATGCGGGTAAATCAACTTTATTAAATACATTGTTAAATGAGCATCGTGCTTTAGTGAGTGAGATACCTGGTACGACAAGAGATACAGTAGAGGAATATTTGAATATTCAAGGTGTATTATATAAATTAATTGATACTGCAGGAATAAGACAGCAAACGGCTGATACTATTGAGCAAATGGGCATTGATAAAAGCAGAGAAAAAATCCAAGAAGCAGATATCGTCATTGCATTATTTGATGTGAATACAACCACATTAGATCAAATTACTATATGGGAAAATGAGATTGGGGTTGATAAAATAATTTTAGTAGGTAATAAAATTGATTTAGCCAATGACGAGAAGATGGTGCCGTTTCATTCTATAAAAAATATCATTTTTATTTCAGCAAAGGATAAAGACAATATTGAATCCTTAAAAGTAGCTATTACTGAAAAAGTAATAGGGGAAGGTTTTAATAAAGAAGGAACCATCGTTACCAATGCCCGACATGTTAGCTCCTTGCAAAAATTATTATTTGCCTTAAACGATATTGAAACGGGGTTAATTGAAAATATTACTGGCGATTTATTAGCTTTAGATATAAGACAAGCCCTTCATTACTTAGGTACCATCACCGGTGAAATCACCAATGAAGATCAATTAGATTTTATCTTCTCCAAATTCTGTATTGGAAAGTAGTCGTTAACCTATTATTTTTTAACTAACATATGTTATTTTAAGTAACCAATATAGGATTAAGCGTTGATGTAAACGAATAGGCGCAGATGCTAAATTTCTGTTAAGAATCAAGAATTATAGATTTCCTATAGTATTTATAATATTATAAAGCAGTTACATATATATTATTAAATAATAAATATATTTATCTTTGCTATAATTACCTCAATTTTTAATAAATTACAAGTGTGTAAATTATACACATTACTAAGATTGCGGAAATTGATTGCTTGATAAATGAAAAAACTGATTTTTTTAACAACAGTAATAAATGCCAAAGGGCAACTACTTAAAACCGATCCAAATTTTATTTTGGAGTCGAGCAACAATGTTTTGATTACTGCTGATGCCAACAAAGGAAATAAAAAATTAAAAGATTATACTGGTGATGTATATGTTCACATTGGTCTCATCACCAATTTAAGTGCGAACAGCGGTGCTTGGAGATATGTTCCATCCTTTTCAGTATGGGCAGGCACAGATAGTCGTATCAAGTGTACCTCCATCGGAAATAATAAATGGACTTACACCATTCCAGGAACACTTAGATCTTTTTTTGGTTTAACAGATCCTTCAGAAAAAATATTAAAATTAGCTATCTTATTTAGAAATGCTGCAGGTACAGCACAATTAGCAAACGAGGATAATTCAGATATGTTTTTAACGGTGGTGAACAATCAGTTTCAAGTTCAAATAGATACTCCTTTCATGCAACCGCTTTACCAGCCTCAGTTTGAAGCTATTAAGAAAGCGGTAGGTGATACTTTGTTTTTGAGTGCAAAGTCAACGGAGAATGCGAATTTATCTTTTTATTATAATGATACTTTATTAAAATCGGTCTCTAATTCAAATTCCCTATCTGCTTATAAAATAGTGAATCGCATTGGCACACAAAATATTTTGCTGGTAGGAGACAATGGAACTACTGTAGCTAAAGATTCGCTTCGTTTTTTAGTATCAGGGGATATTTCATTAAAAGACTTACCAGCCGGTGTAACCGATGGAATTAACTATCATGAGGGCGATACTTCAGTTACATTGGTGCTGTTTGCTCCAAAAAAATCAAGCGTTACTGTTATTGGTGATTTTAATAATTGGACACCTACTTTATCCTATGTGATGAATATGACAAAAGATAGTAGTCGTTTTTGGTTAAAAATAAATGGATTAAAGTCTGGGCAAGAATATGCGTATCAATATTTAATTGACAATAATTTAAGGGTTGCTGATTATAAAGCCGAAAAAATATTAGATCCTAATAATGATTCATATATCCCTAAAAGTACCTATCCTAATTTAATGCCTTATCCAGCCGGGAAAGCATCGGGTATAGTGAGCGTCTTGCAAACGGCTAAACCAAAATATGTATGGAATGACAATGGTTTTGTAAGACCCAATAAAAAGAATTTAATCATCTATGAATTGCTCATACGAGATTTTGTTCAAAAGCAAAATTTTCAAACATTAAAGGATAGTTTGAATTACTTAAAAAAGTTAGGTGTCAATGCAATTGAAATCATGCCTTTTTCAGAGTTTGAAGGCAATAATAGTTGGGGATACAATCCTAATTTTTTCTTTGCACCCGATAAATATTACGGTACCGAATTAGCGATTAAGGAATTTATTGATTCAGCTCATGCCAAAGGCATTGCAGTTATTATGGATATGGTTTTAAATCATGTTTTTGGATCATCTCCGCTTGCACAAATGTATTGGGATAACCAAAATAATACCCCGTCGGCAAATAACCCTTGGTTAAATATGGTCGCAAAACATCCCTTTAATGTTGGGAATGATTTTAACCATGAGTCGACGGCTACCAAACAATTAGTATCAAGTGTGGTTAAACACTGGCTCACTCAATATCATATTGATGGATTTAGGTGGGATATGTCCAAAGGGTTTACTCAAAAAAATAATTTAAATGATGTAAATGCTTGGGGTGCCTATGATGCTTCTCGTATTGCCATTTGGAAGAATATTTATGATACCATGCAAAAAGCTTCTACAAATAGTTATTGCATTTTAGAACATTTTGCAGACAATACCGAGGAAAAGGAGTTAGCAGATTATGGCATGTTGTTATGGGGAAATGCTAATTATAATTTCAACCAAGCCACGATGGGTTTTGGTACAGATGCTTCCTTAAATAATGCTTTTGCAAATGGCAGAGGTTGGAATCAACAACATTTGGTGACTTATATGGAAAGTCATGATGAAGAAAGGCTCATGTATAAAAATAGTACTTATGGAAATTCAAGTGGGACCTATACCACAAGAGATGTCAATACAGGGCTAAAGCGCAATGAAATGGCTGCCGCTTTTTGGGCTTTAACACCTGGTCCTAAAACCATGTGGCAATTTGGAGAACTTGGGTATGACTATTCTATTAATACTTGCGAAGATTTATCAATTAATAATAATTGTAGGTTATCAGTGAAGCCTATCAAATGGGAGTATAATAGCAATACTAATCGAAAAGGTTTGTATAACGCGTATGCGCAATTTTTGAAATTAAGAAATAATGCTTCCTATACGAATGATTTTATTTCTAATAAATATACTTTAAATACATCGGGTGTATTAAAGTCAATGCAATTGAATGGAGATTCTATTAAATTAGTTGTGGTAGGTAATTTTGATGTGAATGCATCAACAGCTAATGTTCCGTTCCCGGCAGATGGCTTATGGTACAGTGTTTATTCTAATAAATATCAGTCAGTGTTGGGTGGATCTGCTTCCATTACCTTACAGCCAGGCGAGTACTATGTTTATGCCAATAAAAATATTTCCACTACTGTTATTACAGATGTATTAGATGCAGGAATGCCTGAATTAAATATACCGGTTACTATTTCCCCCAACCCTTTACGAACATCTTCGATGATTCGTTATCAGTTACCCGAAAGCGGGCAGTTGAATATTCATGCATATGATATGAATGGAAATGATTGCGGCCTTTTATATTCTGGATTTAAGTTAAAAGGAAGCCAACAATTTATGATTACAAAAAATGCAAGCATGCAAATGCCTGGCATGTACTTTATATCAATCACTTTAAACCAAAAACAAAAAATCAATAAACTTTTAATTACAAATTAACAATTCTTAAACTCGAAATCGTAAATCTATGAACATGAAAAAAACACTTGTCGCATTGTTGCTAGCAGTCATCTGCTTGCCTGCTTTTGCGCAAGATCGTACGGTTACTGGTAAAGTAACCGACGCCAAAGATGGTTCTCCTTTGGTTGCAGCTTCTGTCGTTGTTAAAGGAACTAAAAAAGGAGTAAGTACATCCGCGGATGGTACTTTCACTTTGAAAGTTTCTGGCTCGGACAATACAGTAATCGTTTCTTTTTTGAACTATGCAACTAAGGAAGTATCTATCAAAGGTCAAAGCGCTATCAATGTAGCTTTGACTCAAAATGCCGACCAATTAGGCGATGTTGTCGTTATTGGTTATGGCTCTGTCCGCAAAAAAGACTTAACAGGAAGCGTTACTAATGTTTCTTCTAAGGATTTTGTGCAAGGACAATTAACCAGTCCAGAACAACTTATCGCTGGTAAAGTGGCGGGTGTACAAATTACTTCAAATGGGGGTGCTCCTGGTTCAGGAAGTACAATTAGAATTAGAGGGGGTGCTTCGCTTAATGCAAGTAACGATCCTTTAATTGTTATTGACAATGTGCCATTAAGTAACAATGGTATATCAGGTGTGGCCAATCCACTTTCATTAATTAACCCTAATGACATTGAGTCATTTACGGTTTTAAAAGATGCATCTGCTTCTGCTATATACGGTTCTCGTGCATCCAATGGGGTTATTATCATTACCACTAAAAAAGGTGCAAAAGGAGCTACAAAATATAATTTTAGTTCTCAACTATCTGTTGGAAAAGTCACTAAATATATTGATGTATTATCAGCTGAAGATTTTACAGTTTTAGTATACCTAAATGGAACTAATGCTCAAAATGCTTTAAGAGGAACATCAAATACTGATTGGCAAAAACAAATTTTCCAAGACGCTATCACTACTGAAAATAATTTTAGTGCTTCTGGATCAATTAAGTCAATGCCTTTTCGTTTTTCAGCAGCTACCTTATCTCAAGAAGGCACTTTAAAAACTGGCAAATTAGACAGAACAACGCTTGGATTAAATTTAAGCCCAAGATTTTTTAATAACGCTTTGAAAATAGATTTGAATGCTAAAACTTCTTTTAGTAGAAGTCGTTTTGCTGATCAAGGTGCTATTGGAAATGCTGTTAGTTTTGATCCTACTAAACCTGTTTACTCCAATAATCCAACCGCATTTGGCGGCTATTTTGAGTGGCTTGATGCAGGTTCAACTACGGGATTAGCAGGTTTAGCACCAAAAAATCCAGTTGGATTATTGATGCAAAAAAATGATGTAAGTAATGTAAATAGAACTATTGCAAATGCGGATCTTGATTATACTTTACCATTCTTCAAAGATTTGAGACTACATGCGAATGTGGGTATTGATGTTTCGAATGGTTCAGGAACGATTTTCATTCCTGGAACAGCAGCATCAACTTATAAGCGTTATAATGGAGTAGGTGGTGTTAATAATGAATACAAGCAAGAAAATTCGAATTTATTGGCTGAGACTTATTTGAATTATTCAAAATATGTTGACAATATCCAAAGTAAATTTGATTTGGTAGCAGGATATGCTTATCAAGATTTTAAATCAAAGAATTTCAATTATAGCGATAGAACAGCATGGGGTCCAGTAGTGACTTCACCCAATTTTCTTTTCGATATACCTGAAAATAATTTAGTATCTTATTATGGTAGATTTAATTATTCTTTTAAAGGAAGATATTCATTAACAGCATCGGTTCGTCAAGATGGATCATCAAGATTTAATACTGCCAACCGTTTTGCAACCTTCCCTTCTTTTGCTGCTGCTTGGAATATTGGAGAAGAAAGTATTTTTAAGCAATCTAAATTAATTTCTACTTTGAAATTAAGATTTGGATACGGGGTGACAGGTCAACAAGATGGAATTGGTAACTATGACTATTTATCCTACTATGCACTAAGTGGCCAACAAGGTAAATACCAATTTGGTAATACATTTTATAATATGTATGCGCCAGGTGGTTATTATGGTGGAAGAAAGTGGGAGCAAACTGCAACTACTAACTTAGGATTGGACTTCGGATTCTTTAATAATAGAGTAACTGGTACTTTGGATGTCTATAGCAAATTAACTACAGATTTATTAAATCTAGTGGGTCAACCAGCAGGAACGAACTTCTCAAATCAAATTATAGCGAATGTGGGTGATATGGAAAATAAAGGAGCTGAATTAGGTTTGAATGTTCAAGTAATAGCTAAGCCTAAGTTTACTTGGGATTTAGGATTTAACATCACTTATAATGAAAATAAAATTACCAAATTGACTATCAGCCCAGATCCTAATTACCCTGGTAATAAGTTTGGTGGTATTTCTGGTGGTGTAGGTAATACTATTATGATTAATTCAGTAGGTTATAACAGAGGTTCATTCTTTGTTTTTCAACAAGTATATGATGCTGACGGAAGACCAATTGAAAATTTATTTGTAGATCGCAATAAGGATGGTATTATTAATGATAAAGATCAATATCAATACCAAAGTGTTGATCCTAAAATATTCTTAGGATTCACTTCTAATATGACCTATAAGAAATGGGATGCTGGTTTTGTATTGAGGGCTAATTTTGGTAATTATATGTATAATAATGTATATAGTACGATGAGTAACTATCGTGCAGTCGCAAGTTTAGCTACCCATCTTAATAATATTTCAACAAATTATAATAACACTAATTTCAAAGAGGGTGGCGTGAATCAATTAATGAGTGATTATTTCATTCAAAATGCTTCCTTCTTAAGAATGGATAATATTCATGTTGGTTTTAATGCAGGTAAAGTATTTAAGGAAAAAGCGAACTTAAGAATTAACGCAAGTATTCAAAATGCATTTATCATTACCAACTATAAAGGGTTAGATCCTGAAATTAGCGGTGGAATCGATAATAATTTTTATCCTAGACCTCGTGTATTTGCATTAGGTTTAAATTTTGATTTTTAATCAATACAAAACAAACAACTATGAAAAATAATTTATATAAAGTTGGGTTAACGTTGAGTTTTGTAGCAATCCTATTTGGATCTTGCGTAAAGAAACTTGATTTACTCCCTACCAATGACATCACAGCCGATGTGGTATACAATTCGGCCGATGGTTATAAAAAGGCCTTTGCAAAAGTATATGGTGCATTTGCATTAGGCGGGAACAATGGCGCTAATGGCGGCGGTGACATCCAAGGTATTGACGGTGGATTTTCGGATTTTTTCCGTCTTTATTGGAATGCACAAGAATTGCCAACAGATGAAGCAGTAGTATCATGGGGTGATGCAGGTTTACCTGATTTTCACAAAATGAATTGGTCTGCAAATAACCAATTTATTAAAGCATTATACTATCGTTCTTTTTATCAAATTACAGTAGCGAATGATTTTATAAGACAAGCTAGCGAAGCCAATGTTTCAAAAAGAGGAATCACTGGTGCGGATGCTGATAATATTAAAAAGTTCAAAGCTGAAGCTAGATTTTTAAGAGCTTATCAATATGCAGTATTAATGGATTTGTTTGGAAGCCCTGCTTTCATTACAGATTCAGCAGCAATGGGTAGTCAATTGCCAACTCAAATTTCAAGAACAGCTCTTTTTAATTATGTTGAAAAGGAGTTAAAAGAAATTGAAACTTTAGTTGCTGCACCAAAAACAAATGAATATGGTAGAGTAGATCAAGCAGCCGTTTGGTCCTTACTTGCTCGTATTTATTTAAATTCAAAAGTATATACAGGTACGGATAAAAATACTGAAGCCATTACTTACTCAAGTAAAGTAATAGCAGCAGGTTATAGTTTATTACCTGATTATACAAAAATAATGAGGGCTGATAATAATGTCAATAACCCAGAATTTATTTTGACAATCAACTATGATGGTAAATTCACTACTAACTGGGGTGGAACTACTTTCTTGACTCATGCGGCAGTGGGTGGGAATATGACTGCTTCGGATTACGGTATTGATGGTGGATGGGGTGGTATTAGAACGACCAAAAATTTAGTCAATACTTTTTGGTATGATCGTCCAGGTGCAGGTACGCCAAGTAAATATGGTTTAGTGGGTTCTGCAGTTAACAACTGGGGTGCTACGCCAGATGTTCCTTTTTATCCAACATCCGTATCAGGTGTTTATGTAGCTTATGTTAACTTCTTAAGTGGAGACTGGAAAATAAGAGTAAACAATGATTGGTCCGAAAACTACGGTGATAATGGCGCTAATTTATCATTAGAACCAGGTGGAGATAATATGAAAACAACGGGCGGTTATACTAAAGTTGTTTTAAATGCTAATACTTTAACTTATTCAACATCTTTTGGTTTCCCTGATCAAAGAGCTCAGTTCTTTAACAATACCAACGGAATGGAAATTAATGACATAGGTGATTTTAAAGATGGCTATGGCATCACTAAATTTAAAAACATTAAAAGCGATGGAAGCAATGGATCCGATGCAACGCAGGTTGACATTGATATGCCTATCTTCCGTTTAGCTGAAATGTATTTAATCTATGCTGAAGCGGTAAAGCGTGGCGGTACAGGTGGTTCTGATGCAAATGCAATAAGTTACATCAATAAACTTCGCACGCGTGCATTTGGAAATAATAGTGGTAATGTTACTTCTTATTCTCTAAATGATATTTTGGATGAAAGAGCACGTGAACTTTATTGGGAAGGTTTCAGAAGAACAGATTTAATCCGTTTTGATGACAAATTCACAACAAGTACTTATGTTTGGCCTTGGAAAGGAGATGTGAAAGCAGGTAAGGGTGTTGAATCTTGGAGAAAACTTTACCCAATTCCTACTGACGATCTTACTGCCAATCCAAATTTAAAGCAGAATCCTAATTATTAATTTAAGATTTATTTCTTTAAAATGAAAAACATGAAAACAATAATAAATAAAATCCTTCTTTTGGTCACCTTAGGTGTCGTGCTTATATCATGCAAAAAAGAAGGTCAACTAGTTACATTGGGTAACGGCGTACCTGGGGTATTAACTACTTCTGTAAGCACTGTGGTACTTACTAAGCCTAACTTAAATGTAGAAGCAGTTAAAGCAAGCTTTACTGCCGCTGATTTTGGTTATAGTGCTGCTGCAACCAATGTATTACAAATTGCAAAGGCTGGAACCAGCTTCACCAATGCCAAGGAAATTATCTTTGAAGCAGGATTGACAAGTAAATCTTTAACCCACTTGGAATTAAATGATATTTTACTTGCAATGAACTTAGTGCCTGAAGTGGCAGCTAATGTTGACTTTAGAGTAAAATCTACTATCGCTAGTAGCATAGCAGCTGTTTATACCAATGTAAAAACAGTAAGCGTAACACCATTTGCATTAAAAGGAACCCTTTATATGCCAGGAGCTTATAATGGATGGGATCCAACAACTGCAGATAGTTTAGTTTCACCTACAGGTGATGGTGTGTATAAAGGAGTGATTCTTTACACAGGCGCTGGTCAAGAATATAAATTACTCAAGAAAAAATCTTGGGGTTCACCAGAATATGGTTCAGGAGCTTCAGCTGGTAGTATTGCTGTGGGCGGTGGTAACTTAGTAGGACCTACTGCATTTACAACAGACGGCACCACTTATTCAAAAGAAAGTTTCTTAGTGACTGCTGATTTAAATACAAATAAAGTAGTATACGAATTACAATCTTGGGGTTTAATTGGTTCTGCAACGCCAGGTGGATGGGGTTCAGATCAACCTATGAAATGTAATAATACCAATGGTAAGTGGTCTATCACAGTTAGTTTAGTTGCCGGCGATGTGAAATTCAGAAAGAACCATAACTGGGGTACAAACCTAGGTGGCGCTTCTGGAGTTCTTTCAGATGGCGGTGCTAATATTGCGGTTGCAGCAGATGGGTCTTATACATTTGTATTAGATCCTGTTGCTAAGACATATACAATGACTAAGAACTAGTTTTAAATAATTGTAGAATGTAAAAAACCTTCCTCCGCTTTGCGGAGGAAGGTTTTTTTTGCAAAAAATTTTTAAAAAATTTGAATTTTTTCAGCGAATATTAATTTAAAAAAGCATCCATGGCGACACTAGGCTTACCGTCATTGGTAAAAGCGCCCATATTATACCCCTGCCAATTATTAAAACATTCAGGTTCCCAATAAAAAACGCCTAAGCCCATATGATTGGCGAGCGATTTATTTTTTTTAATAATATCCGTTAAAAAGTTTTTACAATCATTTGCTTTTGACACATCCATCCCTACTTCGCTGATCATGATTTCTTTACCATAACGAGCAATCATATCAAGCATATTAGTATAGCATTGGTCATTGATATTTTGCCAATTATTCGCTTCAGGATAAAGGGACATGGCAATCACATCGTAATCAACTTTATTCGTTTTTAAACCATCAAACATCCATCTGAACATTGCATTATCATAACCATTAGAAACATGCACAATAATTTTTGAACTAGGGCTTGCTTCTCTTACTGCTTTAGCGCCCGCATTTAATAAGGCTGCAAAATTACTCATACTTTTTGAAGCTCTGCCTTCCTCCCACAGCATGCCATCATTGGTTTCGTTGCCTATTTGAATCCAGGTAGGATTGATGCCATTGCTTTTTAATTGTGTGACAACCTCTTTTGTATAATTATATAAAGTAGATGTTAATACATCAAAAGTTAAATTTTTCCATGCTGCAGGTTTGTTTTGTTTTCCTGGATCGGCCCACCAATCACTGTAATGAAAATCGATCATTATTTTCATCCCTAAATTTTGTGCTCTTTTGGCTTGACTAATGACATCGGCCGTGCCGCAATATATAGTAGTAGGGTTCACCCAAACCCTTAAACGAATCGAATTAATCCCTTTGCTTTTTAATAATTCAATACAATCCATTTGCTTGCCACTGGCATCGTAAAATTTTTTTCCTTCTGCTTCCATCTGGCTTAACCAACCAATATCTGCACCCTTGGCATAAAAACTAGTATCGCTTGGAGCTTGAATGATAGGTGAAGTTGTTGTATTACTTGCTTTGGCACAAGCGCAAAGAAAAAAAGCCCAAGTTAAAATTGCGAAGTAAATATATTTTGACATAAATGAATTTTTAATTGGAGAAAAGTAATCCTTTTTCGGCGGCAATCATATCTATTTAAGCGCCACCTACTTAAAAAATTTTCATTTTTATTTTAAATATACCACTTTATTTATAAAAATTTTGACATAAACCCTATTGTGTGTTGTAACTTTGCTTTATTCAAGATTAAAAATAAAACATGTCATTTTTACTTAGTTATAAAAAGGGGGAAGTGCTACAGGCCCTTAGGTATCATTTTATAAAGCAGTCAGAAATTAAAGTATTAATGATCGCTGTTAATATTTATGCTATCGTTACAGCTGTTTTATTATTTCAGAAAAAAATTAGGCCTGAACTTTTTTTATTTGGTTCATTGTTGTGGCTCCTTCTAATGCTTTTTTTTTGGTATATACTTCCAGTTGTTTTTTATAACAAAACCAAATTATTCAAAACGGATTGGGCATTCACCTACGATGCCGATCAAGCCCATCTAGAATCAGAAAAAGGGGAGGCACAATGGCAATGGAAGGAACTTACTTATTATTTTGAAAGCCCCTATTTTTTTCATTTATACTTTGGCCCCAAATCATTTTTTATCATTCCAAAGCATACGCTACCCATGGAGGAGCAACATCATATTAGGGGGCTTCTAAAGCAAAAGCAAAAAGCGTAGTTAAGCTGGTCAACATCCTGTTACCCACGAAGCCTTTCCTAGCTACTCATCATTGTTCGTCTTTATATAAAGGGCTAATTATGAACCCTCTATTCACCATTAAACAAGCTTAATTTGCTTGATTTTGGCCTGTTTTATATCAAAAAGAGCCAAATGAACCCTTTATTTTGAATAAGAGGTAAAATGTGTAAACAAAAAGGCAAATAAAATACTTCGGTTTTGACAAAAAGTATATTTTTGCGCCGTAAACAAAACTTTTTACAATGTCAGACATCGCTACTAGAGTTAAAAAAATCATCGTTGACAAATTAGGTGTGGATGAAGCAGAAGTTACAAACGAGGCTTCCTTTACTAATGATTTGGGAGCTGATTCATTAGACACCGTTGAATTAATTATGGAGTTTGAAAAAGAATTCAACATTTCTATTCCAGATGAACAAGCAGAAACTATTACCACCGTTGGTCAAGCAGTCACTTATTTAGAGGAACACGCTAAATAATAATTTGCTTTTAGTAAATTGAACTTGAATCATCGGCATATTTTAATCCGCCTTTTTTAGCCTTTGCTTTAAAGGCGGATTTAATTTTTAAAACAGATTTTCATGCACGCGAAACGCATTGTTGTTACGGGAATCGGAGCACTTACCCCCATCGGGAATAGTTTAGACGCCTATTGGGAAAGCCTATTGAATGGTGTTTCTGGTTCAGCTATGATAACGCAATTTGATGCGTCAAAATTTAAAACAAAATTTGCTTGTGAGATAAAAGGCTTTAATGCAGAGGATCATATGGATCGCAAAGAAGCTCGAAAATTAGATCGTTTTTCACAAATTGCTTTGGTAGCCAGTGACCAGGCAGTTGCAGATGCAGGCATTACTGCTGATAATGTAGACCATGATCGTGTCGGCGTTATTTTTGCAAGCGGCATTGGCGGTTTAAATACATTTACAGACGAGGTGACCAATTTTGTTCATGGAGATGGTACCCCTCGGTTCAATCCTTTCTTTATCCCTAAAATGATTTTGGATATCGCAGCAGGTCAAATTTCAATGAAACATGGATTTCGTGGACCCAACTTTGCTGTAGTGAGTGCTTGTGCTTCAAGTACCAATGCCATTATAGTTGCCATGGATACTTTAAAATTAGGGAAAGCAGATATTGTTATTACAGGAGGAGCTGAATCGGTGATTGGTATTGCAGGCATGGGTGGATTCAATGCAATGAAAGCGATGAGTGAACGTAATGATGATCCAGCAACAGCTAGTAGGCCTTATGATAAAGATCGGGATGGATTTATTATGGGAGAGGCTTCTGGTGTATTAGTGATGGAGGAATTAGAACATGCTAAAAAGCGCGGAGCTAAAATATATTGTGAAGTAGTAGGAGGAGGTGCAACAGCGGACGCTTATCACTTAACAGCACCGCATCCGGAAGGATTAGGAGCAAAAAATGTAATGATTGCTGCACTTCGTGACGCGAATATGCAGGTAACCGATATTGATTATATTAATACACATGGAACTTCTACTCCATTAGGGGATATTGCTGAAACTAAAGCCATCACCGCTGTTTTTGGAGAACACTCATATGACTTAAATATCAGTAGTACTAAGTCCATGACAGGCCATTGTTTAGGTGCTGCGGGAGTCATTGAAGCCATTGCCTGTATTAAAGCAGTGATACATGATATTATACCGCCTACCATTAATCACTTTACAGATGATCCTGAATTAGACAGTCGACTTAATTTCACTTTCAATAAAGCGCATAAAAGAACCGTTAATGCTGCCCTAAGTAATACTTTTGGTTTTGGCGGACATAATGCTTGTGTGATTGTGAAAAAATTTAAGGATTAATTTTCGTGAAAAAAATTAAACAGCTTTTATCTTTTTTCAAAAAATCTGTTTTTGAAAAAAACTTAGTATTGCTTATTGGCTATACAACTAATAATTTATTGCTTTTTCAAACAGCATTAAATCATCGTTCTGTTAAAGAACATCCTACCGAAAATAATGAGCGACTTGAATTTTTAGGAGATGCTATTATTAGCTCGGTAGTAGCCGATTATTTATTTAAAAAATACCCCTACAAAGGCGAAGGCTTTTTAACTGAGATGCGAAGTAAAATGGTGAATCGGCAACAATTAAATCATATTGCAATTCAAATGGGATTAAAGCGTTTAACCAAATTCAATAAATTAGATGGGGGTTTAAAAACAAGTCAAATTTTTGGAAATACGCTAGAAGCCTTGGTAGGCGCCATTTACCTTGATAAAAAATATGAGTTCACGAAAAAATGGATTGTAAATAAAATGATACAACCCTATTTGTTCATGGATGAATTAGAGCTCATAGATATCAATATTAAAAACAAAATTATTGGCTGGGCATTAAAGCAAGGCAAGCAAGTGGATTTTGTTTTAGCAGGCGAACAATTAGAAGGTCGTCGTCGCTTATTTACAATTAATGTAGTATTAGATGGCGAAGTCATTGCCAGTCAAAAAGGGTATACTAAAAAAGATGCAAGTCAAATGGCGGCTCAAAAAGCAATTGAAACCCTAGGACTATAATTTTCTATATTTTAAGAAGATTGCGATTGACATAATTCAATTAAAACACCATTGGTAGATTTAGGATGTATAAAGCAAACAAGCTTATTGTCCGCACCTTGTTTGGGTGTTTCATTAAGTAGGAGGAAGCCTGCTTTTTTTAATCGGTCCATTTCAATAATAATATCAGCTACTTCAAATGCAATATGGTGTATGCCTTCTCCTTTTTTGTCAATAAATTGAGCAATAACGCCGTCGGGTTGTGTACTGGCCAAAAGTTCAATTTTGGTTGCTTCCTTTAAAAAAAATGCAGTTTCTACTTGCTCAGATAGGACAGATTCCTTTTTATAGCAAGGGCTCCCTAATAACTGCTCATACAATGAAATACCCGCATTTAAGTCCTTTACTGCAATGCCTATATGTTCTACTTTAAAATTCATCTCTATTTTGTTTTACGAATTGGGAAAAAAATCATCTCCAAACCTAACGAATTCAATAAAATCAAGCCTTATGGTTTACTTTTGTGTTCTAGAAAAAATCAAATTCGGATATGCTAAAATTACCAATTTATCTTGATCATAATGCAACTACCCCCATGGATCCTAGGGTTTTAGAGGCAATGATCCCCTATTTTGTCGAAAATTTCGGAAATGCGGCTAGTCGTAACCATTCTTTTGGATGGCATGCCGAGGAAGCAGTAGATTATGCGCGTGAGCAAATCGCCCAATTAATTGGTGCAGATACCAAGGAAATCATCTTTACTTCAGGGGCTACCGAAGGGGATAATTTAGGTATCAAAGGGGTGTATGAAATGTATGCAAGCAAAGGCAATCATATCATCACTTGTACTACTGAACATAAAGCAGTATTAGATACTTGTAAGCACCTTGAAAAATTAGGAGCCGAAGTCACTTATCTTGAAGTACAACCTGATGGTTTAATCAATTTAAAAGAATTAGAAGCAGCTATGAAACCAACTACTATTTTAGTTGCGATCATGTATGCAAATAATGAGATAGGTGTGATACAACCTGTTAAAGAAATAAGTGCGATTGCAAAAAAGCACGGCGCTTTATTTTTTACAGATGCCGTTCAAGCGGTAGGTAAAATTCCAGTAGATGTGAATGCAGATGGCATTGATTTAATGGCTTTTACTGCACATAAAATGTATGGCCCTAAAGGGGTGGGTGCATTGTATGTTCGTCGAAAAAATCCTCGTGTGAAAGTAACAGCACAATTAGATGGTGGTGGACATGAAAGAGGAATGCGTAGTGGTACTTTAAATGTGCCAGGCATTGTTGGATTTGGAAAAGCATGTGAATTGGCTCGTTTAGAAATGGCTTCAGATACGGAAAGAATTTCTAAGTTGAGAGATAAATTAGAAACTGCATTAACTCAATTGGAGGAATCTTATGTTAATGGAAATCCAGCATATCGTCTTCCCCATGTAAGTAATATTTCATTTAAATATGTGGAAGGGGAAGGTTTAATGATGGGCTTTAATAAGGATATTGCTTTATCATCAGGTTCCGCATGTACTTCAGCTTCATTAGAACCAAGCTATGTATTAAAGGCTTTGGGATTAGGAGATGATTTAGCTCATAGCTCACTTCGCTTTGGTTTAGGCAGATATACCACCGAGGAGCAAATTGATTTTACGATCAAGGCGGTATCGGAAACGGTATTAAAGTTGAGGGAGATGAGCCCACTATGGGAAATGTTTAAGGATGGGATCGACATTGACGCAATTCAATGGGCGCATCATTAAACAATGGGCGCATCATTAAAATGTAAAAAAAATATTAATTTTAAAAAAAAATACAATCATGGCATATTCAGATAAAGTAATCGATCATTATTCCAATCCTAAAAATGTAGGAACCTTGGACAAAGCCTCTAAAAGTGTAGGAACAGGTTTAGTAGGTGCTCCAGAATGTGGAGATGTAATGCGTTTGCAAATCCAAGTAGATGAAGCAACAGGTATCATTACCGATGCTAAGTTTAAAACTTTTGGTTGCGGTTCTGCTATCGCGTCCTCTTCATTAGCCACTGAGTGGTTAAAAGGAAAAACAATTGATCAAGCAGTAGCCATTGACAATATGGATTTAGTAGAGGAATTAAATTTACCTCCAGTTAAAATTCACTGCTCTGTGTTAGCTGAAGATGCGATCAAAGCAGCGATTAATGATTTTCGTACTAAAAATGGCTTAGCGGAATTGGTTTTCGAACAAAGTCATGTGTAGCTTTTAAAACGAAGAATTGATTAAGTATGAGTGAGGTTGCCCAAGAAAATTCCATTTATGTAAGTGCGAAAGCCAAGGCCAAAGTGTTGCAATTGATGCAAGATGCTGGGGTGATGGGCGACGCAAATTATTTTTTACGCGTAGGTGTAGTGGGGGGCGGTTGCTCAGGATTAAGTTATAAGCTTGATTTTGACAATGAGGTCAAGCCAATGGATCAGGTTTTTGAGGACAACGGTGTCAAAATTGTCACTGACTTAAAAAGTTTCCTTTATTTAGTGAATACCGAACTTGAATTTTCAGATGGCTTAAACGGTAAAGGTTTTTATTTTAACAACCCCAATGCAAGTCGTAGTTGTGGATGTGGGGAAAGCTTCGCTGTATAATTACATCTTTTAAAACGAAATAGAAAGCCCCGTGCAATTCCGATGATTCGGTAAAGGCTCGGGGCTATTTTTTTTGTAGCTTTGAATTATGTGGTCAATATGTAAAAAGGAATGGACGCAATATTTTAGTAGCCTTACAGGTTATCTCATTATCAGCTTTTATTTAATAGTGAATGGGCTACTCTTATTTGTATTGCCTAATTATAATGTACTCGATTTTGGCTATGCTAGTTTACAAGCTTACTTTGATTTTGCCCCTTGGTTTTTATTGTTATTGGTTCCTGCTATTACCATGCGTAGTTTTTCAGAGGAATACAAGCAAGGGACTTATGAAGTATTGCGCAGTATGCCCTTTACCTCATTACAATTAATAATAGGTAAGTGGTTAGGTTGTTTACTTATTGTAATTGCTGCCATTATCCCTACTTTTTTTTATGCATTTGTTTTAGAAGCCCTGAGTTCCACGGGAGGTATGGATGTGGGAGCTACTTTGGGTAGTTATATTGGCTTAGTTTTTTTATCAGCAGTATTTACAGCAGTGGGGATTTATGCAAGTAGCCTTACTAAAAACAGTGTGATCGCCTTACTTATTTCTATTGTTATTTCGATTATTTTATTGAAAGGTTTTGATGCGGTGAGTAGCTTTCCCATTTTCAGTCAAGGAAATGATTACTATATTAAACAATTAGGATTGTCTTTGCACTATAATAATATGAGTAAGGGGGTTATCAATGAAACCGACTTGTTTTACTTTTTGTCTATTCTGATTTTATTTGTGATGGGGTCCATTGAAAATATTAAAGGGAAAGTAAAAAGTGTCTTCATGGTGCTTGCTTTAATTTTAATCAATTATTTAGCGCATTTGTTTCCATTTCAGTTAGACCTAACTAAGGAAAAAAGGTACACTTTAAGTAATCCAGCGGTAGCAATTGTATCTCAAATTAAATCACCAGTTGTAGTGCACTTGTACTTGGGGGGCGATCTCCCAACGCATTATAAATCTATGGCTAATGCAGCTGCAGCTTTATTGGATCAGTTAAGTCAATTAAATCCAACACAGCTAAAGTGGAATCTAGAAATCCCCAATCAACTAAAAAATGATACTGCTTTATATGTGTTGTATGATAGTTTATCTAAGTTAGGATTGCCTATTGAGCGGGTCCAAGCATCTGGCGATAAGATGGATAAAAGAGTAGATCAGCTTATTATTCCAGGAGCCTTGGTAGAAGTAGCAGGACAAAAGCCTTATGCGATTGATTTGCGTAGCTCGAAAAAATATTTTAAGCCTTACAATATTGTAAAAGATATCCCAGAAATAGATGAACAAGCAAGTGCCAATGCCGCAGAGGCTTTGTTAGAGTATAAATTTATTCAAGCCATCTATTTATTAAATCGGACAACGAAACCTTCCATTGCTTATTTAATTGGTAATGGGGAGCCCATCAATTTAACCGTAAATGATATTGGCGAGACAATAAAAAATCAATATGATTTATCTGTTTTAGATTTAAGCAAGGGTTATCCTGATGCACAAAAAATAAGAACTTTATTAATTGTAAAGCCTACGGTTGCATTTAGTGATTTGGATAAATTGAAAATAGATCAATTCCTGATGAGGGGTGGAAATATTATATGGGCAGTAGATAAATTGTATGCCGAATATGATAGTTTACAAAAAACAAATGGCTCTTATATTGCCTTTGATAGGGGATTGGGTTTAGATGATTTATTTTTTAAGTATGGTATTCGTGTGAATGCTAATTTAGTACAAGATTTAAATTGTGCTAAGCTTCCTCTTGTCGTTGGAACACAAGCGGATGGATCACCTTTGATGCGCCGTATCCCTTGGCCTTATTATCCTTTTTTAAATGGCAATGACCAGCATGTATTGACTCAAAATATGGATCGCGTTTTATCCTTATTCCCTTCCAGTATTGATACTATTGGCATAAAAGGAGTTCGTCATACCATTTTATTATCTACCGATACTAGTTCTCGTAGTTTAGCATCACCAGCACAAGTGACCTTAAATTCGGTAAAAGGCGAAGCCGATATGATGCAGTTTAATCAACATCATTTATCAGTAGCGGTATTATCGGAAGGTACATTTAGTTCTTTTTTTGAAAATAGAGTCACCCAAGCACAAAAGGATAGTTTACAACAACATCTAGGTGTTGCTTTTGTTGCAAAAGGACAGGGATCAAAACAAATTATTATTTCGGATGCCGATATATTCACCAATAAGGTAGATAAGACCAATGGCCCCATGCCCATGGGAATGATTCCATTTGAATCCTATCAATTTGCCAATCGAGATTTTTTCATGAATGCCATTCAATATTTAAATGAGCCGGGGGGCATTTTAGAAAGTAGGAATAAGGGGATTGTTTTAAGGGTATTGGATAAAGCCAAAGTGCAAGAAAGTCGTGTTTTTTGGCAATTGTTATTATTGCTTGGACCCCTTTTTATATTAGCTATTCTTTATTTTGGCTGGAACCGTTATCGTCAAGCTCGTTTTGGGGCTTAGTCAATCAATTGCTATCTTTACCTTATGACAAAAGATCAGATTGTATATGTTGTTTTTGGCTTGGTCATTACCATAGCCCTAGTACTTGACTTAGGATTTCTAAGTAAAAAAAATACGACTATTACGATTCGACAAGCTTTGCGTCAAACCTTCTTATGGGTTTTATTAGCACTTGGTTTTTTTATTTTTATGTGGATAGAAGAAGGTCAGAAGCTTGCCTTAGAATATTTAAGTGGCTATTTAATGGAGTGGAGTTTAAGTATTGATAATATTTTTGTGTTCATACTTATTTTTGATGCGTTTAAGGTAAAAGAAATGTATTTATCAAGGGTGTTGTTAATTGGTATTTTAGCAGCCATTGTTTTTAGAATTCTATTTATAACGGTGGGAGTCGCCATTGTGGCACAATTTTCTTGGGTGCTTTATTTGTTTGGTCTGTTTTTATTATATACAGGTTATCAAATGTTTGTTGCAGATGAGGATGCTGCTTTTGATCCACATGAATCTAAAATATATAAATTTTTAAAAAGCTTTTTACCACTTACGCCTTCAGATGGGGATGGAAAATTTATGATTCGTCAAAACGGAAAGCCAGTATACACCACTTTGTTTGTAGTTGTCATTTTACTTGCTGCTATTGATATTGTTTTTGCACTAGATTCAATTCCTGCAGTCATGGGTATATCAAGGAGTAGTTTGGTGATATACACTTCTAATATATTTGCTGTTTTAGGCTTACGCTCCTTATTCTTTTTATTGCGTGGTGCTGTCAATGAATTTGAGCATTTACAAAAAGGCATTGCACTGGTGTTAATTTTTATTGGTGTTAAAATGCTAGGGGAGCATTATATAAATATGGTAATGGATAAAAATGCGCAAGTCCTATTGTCCTTATTGGTTATTTTGTTTTGTATCACAGGTTCTATTTTTTATTCCATTTTTTCAAATAAACGAAAAAAACTACCGAAGGATTTAAAAGATCATTCATTATAAATCATTTTATTGCCCTACTCCATTGAACATATTGCAACCAGCCTAAAAGCGAAAGCGGTCATTCCTTCGCCAGCTCAAATTGATCATTTACTCACAGATAGTCGTCGATTATTATATCCAACTACTACTTTATTTTTTGCAATCAGCACTTCGCAAAATGATGGTCATTTGTATATTCCCGATTTGATTCAACGTGGGGTAACGAATTTTGTAGTTCAACCTTCATTTGATATAAGCCTATTTCCCAAATGTAATTTTATTATAGTCGAGGAGGTGTTGGAAGCATTGCAAAAGATAGCTGCAGAACATCGTGCTAGTTTTAATTATCCTGTGATAGGTATCACGGGTAGTAATGGTAAGACCATTGTAAAAGAATGGCTACATCAATTATTAGCCCATCATTATTCTATTATTCGAAGCCCGCGTAGTTACAATTCACAAATTGGAGTTCCTTTAAGTGTATGGGAAATGACCGAACAGCATCAACTTGGTATTTTTGAAGCAGGGATATCACAAAAAGGTGAAATGCAATCTTTAGCCACGATCATACAACCTACGATTGGTATTTTAACTAGTATAGGTTCGGCACACGAGGAGGGATTTGAGGATCAGGAACAAAAAATAAAGGAGAAGTTACTTCTGTTTAGTAAGGCACAGCATGTGATTGCGCCATGGGAGGCGATACAAGGTTTAGATGCAAATCATCAAACCCTTTTAACTTGGAGTAGGTCCCATGCAGCTACTTTTAAAGTGCAATCCGAAAAAATATTAAATGCGCAAACGCATTTATTAGCCACTTATCAAGAAACATCTCTCGAATTTATCATTCCTTTTACAGATATTATTTCGGTAAACAACGTCATCACTTGTTTGCTCACATTATTACATTTAAAAATTCCGGTACAAGAAATTCAAAAAGGCATTAGTCAATTAAAGCATTTGGATATGCGTATGCAAATTAAAAAAGGCATACAAAATTGTTATATATTAAATGATAGTTATAGTAACGACATACATTCTTTAAAATTGGCATTGGAATATGCAACTCAACAGGCTGGCCAACTCCCCATCACCTTAATATTGTCTGATTTAATTCAGCTACAATCCAATACTGTTGATTATGATCCTTTAATTAAGCAAATAGCCGTATTCCCTATTAAAAAAATTATAGTAATTGGCACTTCGCTTGCTAAGGCTTTAAATAAAACAAATTTATTAAAGCCATTGGGAATAAAATTGCAATACTTTGAAACGACTCAGCAGTTTTTGAACGAAATGGACATTCATTCTTTCAAGGAAGAATTTATTTTAATTAAGGGGGCTCGAATTTTTGAATTAGAAAAAATAAATGAATGGCTACAACTTCAGGTACATCAAACCATGGCTGAAATTAATTTAACTTCTTTAGTAAGTAATTATAAAAAAATTAAAACTAAAGTGGGGCCGAATGTAAAAATAATGGCCATGGTTAAAGCCTTTGGATATGGGGCAGGAAGTGCAGAGATTGCTCGAATTTTACAATTCCATCATGTTGATTATTTGTCGGTGGCTTATGCTGACGAGGGAGTAGAATTACGTAAAGCAGGCATTCACACACCTATTATGGTCATGAATGTGGACGAAGCCGCATTTGATACTTTAATAAAATATCATTTAGAACCTGAAATATTTTCGTTTAACCTATACCATTCTTTTCATCAGTATATCCAACATCAAGGTATTTCGAATTTTCCTATTCATTTAAAATTGAATACTGGGATGAATCGTTTGGGGTTTGATATTATAGATATACCTGCATTATGCGAAGTGGTAAAAAAGAGTCATTTATTAAAAGTGCAATCTATCTTTAGTCATTTAAGCGCAAGTGGTCAATCGGCTTTTGAAAATTTTACGCAACAGCAATTGGATACTTTTAATCAAGCAGCAAAAAAAATAGAAACTGCTTTAGGATATACTTGTATTAAACATATTGCTAATTCGGGAAGTATTACAACCCACCCACAATTTCATTTAGATATGGTTCGTTTGGGGATTGGATTATATGGCATTGCGCAAGGCGACATTTTATTGGAGCCAGTGATGCAGTTAAGCACCACTATTTCACAAATAAGGCATTTAAAAAAAGAAGAAACAGTAGGATACAATAGGTCGGGTATTTTAACAAGGGACAGTATCATTGCTACTGTTCGCTTGGGCTATGCAGATGGATACAGCCGACAACTAGGAAAAGGGAAAGGGGCCATGTGGGTCAATCATGCATTAGCACCCATTGTAGGGGATATTTGCATGGATATGACCATGATAGATATAACAGATATAATAGGGGTAAAAGAAGGGGATACGGTTCAAGTGTTTGGCAAGCAATTACCCATTGAACAAATTGCAAAATGGGCGAACACCATACCTTACGAAATATTAACTTCTATTGGGCCAAGAGTGAAACGCATCTATGTAGAAGACTAAGATTTCAATTACTTATCTTTGCAATGAATTATAATTTTAAATCAACATGAACGGGAAAAAAATAGTAGCATTAATTGCTTTGATTATTTTTATTGATCAAGCCTTAAAGTTTTATATCAAATTAAATTATTTTATGGGAGAGGAGCATGCCATGATTGGAACATGGGCTAAGCTTCACTTTGTAGAGAACGAAGGCATGGCATGGGGTTTAAAATTAGGAGGTGATTTTGGAAAAATCGCATTAACCTTATTTAGATTGGCCGCTGTCATATGGGGTGTATTTTTAATTAAAGGATTTATTGAAAAAAAATACCATCCTGGATTTTTATTTTGTGCAGCACTCATTTTTGCAGGCGCTTTAGGTAATTTAATAGATAGTATTTTTTATGGATTAATATTTGAAGCAAGTGTTCCCTATACAACCATGGTGGCTCATTTATTTCCTGCAGAGGGGGGTTATGCACCTCTGTTTCATGGTAAGGTGGTGGATATGTTTTATTTCCCTATCATACAAAATGCCCATTTCCCAAGCTGGTTTCCTATTTGGGGTGGTGAAGAGTTTGAATTTTTTAGACCCGTTTTTAACTTTGCAGATGCGGCTATCAGTACAGGGGTGATTACGCTTTTCGTTTTTCAGGGTAAATTTTTTAGTGAACCTGAGCAAGCAAATATTGCAGAGCCCACGGACCCCATCAATTAAAAAAAGGGGTCCTAGGAGGATCCCAAAATGGCCTGGCCTTTTTTAAAAGCTTATTCGTACCTTCGAGCCCTATAAATGAGCTAGGATAAGCGTTTTATGAGTAAAAAGTACCCTGAATTTAATGGATTACATCTGCCCACCATTGAGGCGGACATTTTAGCTGCTTGGAAATCTGAGCAAGCATTTGAACAATCAGTTGCCTTAAGAGAGGGAAAACCCCCTTTTGTATTTTATGAAGGGCCTCCAAGTGCCAATGGAATGCCAGGTATTCACCATGTGATTTCACGTACTTTAAAGGATATGGTGTGTAGATATAAAACCATGCAAGGTTTTCAGGTGAAAAGAAAAGGAGGATGGGATACCCATGGTTTACCGGTGGAATTAGGGGTTGAAAAAGAATTAGGCATCACCAAGGAAGATATTGGAAAAAAGATAAGTGTCGAAGACTATAATAAAAAATGTCGTGAAGCTGTATTAAGGTATAAAAAAGAATGGGACGATATTACCAATAAGATGGGTTACTGGGTAGACTTGAATAACCCTTATATTACTTTTGAAAATAATTATATTGAAACACTTTGGTGGATACTAAGTACGCTTTACAAAAAAGGCTATTTATATCAAAGTGTGAGTATTCAACCTTATTCACCTGCGGCAGGTACTGGATTAAGTTCGCATGAATTAAATCAGCCAGGTACCTATAAGGATGTGAAAGATACTTCGGCAGTAGCTATGTTTAAAGCAATAGCTACACCACAAAGCCAATTTTTATTTGAAGCGGTGAATGCCAATAAAAAACAAAATTCTGAGGCATCGGATGAATTATTTTATATGGCATGGACCACTACGCCATGGACATTGCCTTCTAATTTAGGATTAACCGTGGGCCCTGCAATTGATTATGTCATTGTAGCTACTTACAATCCTTATACCGCAATAGCCATCAATGTAATCATAGCAAACGCCTTGGTGTCTAAATATTTTAAGGAAGAAGGACAGGGCTTGACCACTTTTTCTGAAGGAGATAAAATTCTTCCTTGGAAAATCATTGGAACTTATAAGGGAAGTCAATTGAATGGATTGCGCTATGAACAATTAATGCCATTCGAAGCCAATGATGTCAAAAATATTGAAGGCGATCCTTTTAAAATTGTGTTGGGCGATTTTGTGACCACCGAAGACGGAACTGGTATTGTTCATACATCACCTGCTTTTGGAGCAGATGATTATAAAGTGGGACAAAAAAATAATTTAGGCATTATTACTTTAGTGGATCGCGAAGGGAAATTTGTGGATGGAGTTGGAGAATTTAGCGGGCGCTTTGTAAAAAATTATAAAGATGAAAAAGATTACCAAGATGTCAATGTGGACATTTCGGTTAAATTAAAAAAGGAAAATCGCGCTTTCAAGGTTGAAAAATATGAACACAGTTATCCTCATTGTTGGAGAACAGATAAACCTATTTTATATTATCCATTGGATGCTTGGTTTATCAAAACCACAGCAGTAAAGGATCGTATGGTTGAATTGAATAAAACCATTAACTGGAAACCTAAGAGTACAGGAGAAGGTCGTTTTGGTAATTGGTTGGAAAATATGGTAGACTGGAATTTAAGTCGCAGTAGGTATTGGGGAACTCCATTGCCTATTTGGAGAACCGAAGACGGAACAGAAGAAGTTTGTATAGGATCCATAGAGGAATTAACTGCAGCATTTTTAGATGCTAAGCAAAAAGGGCTCAATCAACAAGTACAACTTGAAATCAAAGATGGCAAATTGGATGTGGATTTACACAAACCCTTTGTGGATCAAATTGAATTGATGAGCGCTAGTGGTCAACCCATGAAAAGGGTTTCTGATTTAGTCGATGTTTGGTTTGATTCAGGTGCCATGCCTTATGCGCAATGGCATTATCCATTTGAGAATAAAGATTTAATAGATAAAGGACTTGCCTTCCCTGCCGATTTTATATGTGAGGGAGTAGATCAAACGAGAGGTTGGTTTTATACTTTACATACTTTAGGTGTGATGTTATTTGATAGCGTTGCATATAAAGCGGTCATGAGTAATGGCTTGGTATTGGATAAGAATGGAAACAAAATGAGTAAGCGATTGGGCAATGTGGTTAATCCATTTGAAACCATTCAAGCTTATGGTGCGGACGCCACTCGTTGGTATTTAGTCACCAATGCATCACCTTGGGATAATTTAAAATTTGACTTGTCGGGTATACAGGAAGTACAAAGAAAGTTTTTTGGTACGCTGTATAACACCTATCAGTTTTTTGTTTTGTATGCCAACGTGGATGATTTTCATTTTGAACAAGCACCCATTCCTTTAGCCAATCGACCTGAAATTGATCGTTGGATTATTTCTTCTTTAAATACATTAATACAAACAGTTACCAATGCCATGGACGATTTTGAACCTACTATCGCAGGTCGTGCCATTGAAACATTTGTGGATGAACATTTAAGTAATTGGTATGTGCGTTTATGTCGTCGTCGTTTTTGGAAAGGCACTTATACAGAGGATAAAATTTCGGCCTATCAAACTTTGTATGAATGTATTGAAACCATTACTCGATTAATGGCACCAATTGCACCTTTCTTTTGTGATCAAGTATTTAGAAATTTAAATAGTGTTACCCAAAAGTTTGATGCGAGCTCCATACATCATATTGCATTTCCAAAAGCAGATTTGAGTAAAATAGATAGTGCATTAGAAACCAGAATGCAAATGGCACAGGAAATTTGCTCATTGGTTTTATCTATTCGAAAAAAGGTTAATATCAAAGTGCGCCAACCCTTACAAAAAATTCTGATTCCTGTTCTTAACCCGGATATGAAAGGGAATATTGAGCAAATGGAGGAATTGATATTAGCTGAGGTAAATGTTAAAGAAATTAATTATATAACAGATACAGAGGGGGTGATTAGTAAAAAGCTTAAACCCAATTTTAAATTACTAGGCGCTAAGTTAGGCGGTAAGATGAAACAGGCTTCTGCCATGATTGGGGAATTAAACCAGGCTCAAATAACCCAATTGGAGAAAGAAGGTTGCCTAGAGCTATTGGTTGAAGGAGAGGCTATTCAGTTGTTAATCAGTGAAGTAGAGATCATTGCGGAAGATATTCCAGGATGGAGCGTGGCTGTAAAAAATGCGCTCACGGTGGCCTTAGATATCACCATTAGCCCTGCCTTATTGCAAGAAGGCCATGCTAGAGAGCTAGTAAATAGGGTTCAAAACATAAGAAAAGACAACAATTTTGACCTAACAGACAAGATTTTGCTTGAAATAGAGGATAATACGGAATTGATGCAGTCCATTATTCAATTTTCGGACTATATTTGCCGCGAAATTCTCGCATTTCAAATTGACTGGGTACCCGCCATTAAAGAGGGGGTTGAGGTCGATATAAACGATCATAAACTTAGAATTTCAGTTAGAAAAAAAGGATAAAATATGGCTACAAAAAAACCAGCTCCTAAAAAAGCGGCTACAAAAAAACCAGCTCCTAAAAAAGCGGCTACAAAAAAAGCAGCTCCTGCAAAAAAGGCAGCCCCTAAGAAAGCGGCTCCTGCAAAAAAGGTGGCCCCTAAAAAAGCAGCTCCTGTAAAAAAAGCGGCACCTACGAAAAAAGCAGCTCCTGCGAAAAAGGCAGTTCCTGTAAAAAAAGCGACTCCTGCAAAAAAGATAGTTCCTGCAAAAAAAGCAATTCCTGTAAAAAAAGCAGTCCCTGCGAAAAAAGTAGTTCCTGTTAAAGCACCTATAAAAAAAGCGGTTCCTGCTAAAAAAGGGGTACCTGCTAAGGCGACTGTTCAAGCAAAGCCAATCGTAAAGCCTGTTGCAAAACCAGTTGAGAAATATGTTCCACCTGCAAAGCCAGTTCCAAAAATACCAACTGCACCAGTGAAGCCAGTGCGTAAAGCATTAGAGCCTATCAAGGATGTAAAAGTGCCTAAGATATCTTCTAAAAATAGTGTACCATACCAACCAGGTTATGTTCCTATGGAAAAAAGAAAGGAAGTAGAAAGATCTACTGAGACTTTGGTAAAATATTCAGATGCTGAATTGAATGAATTTAGAGATTTGATTTCTAAAAAATTAGAGGCAGCAAAGAAAGAATTAGTTTATCTACAAGGTTTAATTACGCGCAAGGATGAATTAGGTGGAGATAATGATGATGCAAGATATATGACAATGGAAGATGGAAGTATCAGCATGGAAAGAGAACAATTAGGTCAAATGGCTAGTCGCCAACTTACCTTTATCGACCATCTTGAAAAAGCATTAATGCGTATCTCAAATAAAACTTATGGTATTTGTAGAGTCACTGGTCGCTTAATCGACAAAGCTCGTTTACGCGCTGTGCCTCACGCTACATTAAGTCTAGAAGCTAAATTAGGGTATGTAAAAAATAGCTCAGACCAATAATTTTATAAAATAATATTAAGGAAGACCCTGATAGCAATATCGGGGTTTTTTATTTTACTTCCTGCATCTCAATAAGCTTTTTGTAATAACCATCTTGTGCTACTAATGCTTCATGGTTGCCTCTTTCAACAATTTGTCCTTTTTGTAAAACGATAATTTCATCTGCATGGCGAATGGTAGAAAGACGATGTGCAATCACAATAGAGGTTCTATTTTGCATCATATTGTTAATGGCATCTTGCACTAATTTTTCACTTTCTGTATCTAATGCCGAAGTAGCTTCATCTAAAATTAAGATAGGAGGATTTTTTAATACAGCACGAGCAATGGTTAAGCGTTGGCGTTCACCACCACTTAACTTGCTGCCTCTATCTCCAATCAATGAATCAAAGCCCCCTTCTTTTTTCATGATAAAATCATATGCGTTGGCAATTTTTGCAGCAGCTATAATTTCATTCATGCTGGCGTTGGGTTTTCCTAATGCAATATTTGCAGCAATGGAATCATTAAATAAGATAGGCTCTTGTGTTACAATGCTAATGAGTTGACGTAAACTATGTAAACTATAATTTTTGATATTTTTTCCGTCAATGTACAATTCCCCTTCACTTACATCATGAAAGCGAGGAACTAGATCGGCCAAAGTGCTTTTCCCCGCACCCGATGAACCCACTAACGCGACAGATGTTCCTTTTTGAATGGTGAGGTTAATGTTATTTAAAATTTCGGCATCTTGATATGAAAATTGAACATTGTCAAATCGAATGGAGTGGTTGAATTCTTTCAACTCAATTGGATTTTCAATTTCTTCGACAGTAATAGGTGCTTCTAATATTTCATTTAAACGATCTAAGGTCGCAGTGCCTCTATTTACGTTGTAAACCGCCTGTGATAAGGCTTTGGAAGGGTTAATGATTTGAGAGAATAAAGCCACATAGCCAATAAATGAGCTACCTGATAAAATTTCTCCATTCAACACTAGTTTTCCTCCAAACCATAACACGCCACACAAAATAATCACGCCCAAGGATTCTGATAAAGGAGAAGCTAAATCACGACGATATAAAATTTTATTTTTGATATGAAAAATAGCATCTACTAATTCGAAAAAACTTTTTTTAACCCTTTGCTCAGCATTAAACGCTTTTATAATTCTAAGTCCAGATAAAGTTTCTTCCATTTGGCTCATGATCTCACCCCATTTCATTTGCGCCTTGTTCGTTTGTTTTTTTAAACTTCGACCAATACGTCCTACTATTAATCCTGCTACTGGTAATAAAATAAAAACAAATAAAGTAAGCTTGACGCTAATTATAAATAAAACAATCATAATACCAATAATATTCAATGGTTCTTTGATGATGCCTTCTAGTGCACCAATCACAGAGTTTTCTAAATCTGCAATATCATTGGATGACCTGCTAAGAATATCGCCCTTGCGTTGTTCAGTAAAAAATCCAATCGGAAGTTTTAAAATCTTATCGTATAATAATTTGGAATATTTTCTTGTAACAGCATTACGGATAGGGGCTAAAAAATAGTAGGATAAATAAAGAAATATATTTTTTAGGATGACAGCTGTAATAATGCCAAAGCAAATCCAACCTAGCGCATATACTTTGCCATACTTTGCAATATTGGTTTGTAAAAAGTCATATACGATATCCTTTAAACTACCCGATGCATGTTGCGTGGCTATTTGGGCGGCTCCATTAAGTTCGTTGGTTCCAAAAATGAGGTCCATAAAAGGGACTAACATACTTAACGAAAACAAGCTAAATAGGATGGATAGGGTAATAAACAGGGTATACAAGCCCATATAAGCCTTGTACTCCTTGATATAACTAATGATGCGAATAAATTTCTTCATATTCAAACTATTCCACGAAATAATCAGCAAAGTAACTAATTTTACATCGAATCAACGATTTTGATTATATGGAAGAAGGTAAAAGACAAAAGCAGGTAGCCGGGGCAATTCAAACCGCCCTAAATGATATATTTTTAAAATTAGGCCTGAATCATTTGCAAGGGGGGATGGTCTCCATTTCCTCGGTCAAAGTGACCCCTGATTTATTAGAGGCCAGGATTTACCTAAGTTTATTTCAAGTGGCAGACACCAACGATTGTTTTAAGAAAATTGAAGCAAAAGCTTGGGAGGTGAAAAAGCACCTTGCCGATAATATGAAACATCAATTAAGGCGAATTCCCGTATTACATTTTTATTTAGATGACACCTTAGATTATGTTTTTAAGATGGATGAGATTTTAAAAAATTTATAAGTGCATTTTTTATTTGCTTGGCGTTATTTTAGGGGTAAGTATGCTTTTCAGGCAATTCAAATTATTGCCTGGGTGAGTGTTTTTGCAATAGCCTTAGGTACGGCCGCTTTAATTACTGTGTTAAGCGTTTCAAACGGTTTTACCGAAGTAGTGAAGGGCTTGTACTCAGATTTTTATGCAGATGTTAGAGTGACTGCAACCCATTCAAAATTTTTCCAAATATCAGATACTCATTATCATGCTATTAAAAAAATGGATGGCGTCATTGCAATAAGTAAAGTGGTAGAAAACAAAGCATTGCTTGTAAAGGGCACGCGCCAATCGGTTGTCATGGTGAAAGGGGTGGACAGCAACTATGCGCACATCAATAAAATTTCCAATTATTTAAAAAGAGGGGAGTTTGCATTAGGGCATATTTCAAATCCTCAAATCGTAGTAGGTATTGGCGTTGAGCAAAGTTTAGGATTGTTTCAAGAACCATTAGGTGATACGCTGCAATTATATGCGGTGAATCGTTCCGGCAAATCCATTACACAATTAGATCAGTTAAATACACTTTCAGTGGTGCAGTCGGGCGCCTTTTCGATACAACAGGAGTTTGATGAACAATATATTTTTACTGATGATGCTTTTGCACAATACTTATTTGATTTATCAGAAAATGAGATCACAGGAATTGAATTATCTATTGATCCCAAAAAAGAAAAATTAATTGTGGCATCTATTCAGTCACTACTAGGAAAGGAGGTGCAAATTCAAAATAAGTATCAGCAAAATATTGACTTATATAAAATAATGCAAACCGAAAAGTGGATTATATTTTTTATTCTAGCACTTATTATGGTGGTGGCTTCTTTTAATTTGGTAGGGGCACTTACTATGTTGGTATTAGAAAAGAAAAAGGATATTCATGTTTTACATTCCATGGGTGCGTCATCATGGGATATTCAAAAAATATTTTTACTACTATCCGCCGTGATGGCTTTTATGGGGGCCATGATTGGTGGCGTGCTCTCTAGTTTATTTTGTTGGCTACAACTAAAGTATCATTTAATAAAATTGGAAGGAAATTCATTTGTAATTGATTATTATCCTGTAAAACCAATGGTAGTGGACTATATCGCCATTATTGGATTGGTTGTATTCATCTCCATTTTAGCCGGATGGATTCCTGCGCGTCGCGCGGCAGACTCCTTACACGAGAAGATGTAAAGTAAAA
>JAPLEJ010000049.1 GCA_026391435.1 Bacteroidota bacterium | reverse complement strand
AATCATATCATGTTCAATCCGATGGTCGCCCCCTTAATTTATTTTATTTTAAAGACAATAGTAGAAATAGAATCGAAAAAAAAGGAGATCAGTTTGTGGTGGTAGATACCGATATTCAATTTTCACAAACCGAGATTATGAATGAGTTACATACTTATCCGGATAGGTTTAGTCCCAATGTAATTTTAAGGGGCTTGTATCAAGAATCAATCATACCAAGTGTTGTGTTTATTGGTGGTGGGGGAGAATTAGCGTATTGGATGGAATTAAAAAATGTATTTGAGAAGGGGAATGTACATTACCCAGTTCTGGTTTTACGCAATTCATTTTTATTTATAAAAGAAAAGCAATGTCAGCATTGGACATCGCTTCAGTTTGAAATGTCTGAACTATTTAAATCTACGATGGATTTAGAACTGGCCTTTATTAAAAAACAAGCGGTTGAAAATTTAGCATTAACCGACCATATTGCCTCCTTAACGCAATTATATCAATCTATTCAACAAGATGTCATTAAAATTGATGCCTCATTAGGCGATCATGCGCTTAATTTATCTGTACAGGCTCAAAAAAGGTTGGCTTTATTAGAAAAGAAAATGATTCGTGCCGAAAAGCGGAAGCAACATACTTCTATCGCTCGAATTCAGCATCTAAAATCTGAATTATTTCCAAATCAAAGTTTACAAGAAAGAGTTGAAAACTTTTCTGATTGGGTAGGAGATTATGGATGGGATTGGGTGGAATCTATTTTAACCCATTCCAATGGATTGGAACATGGTTTTAAAATAATTACCATTACAAAAGAGTAATTATTTTTGATCAAATTGGTTGTTCCAATTTTCTTTCAATTTTTCGACCTTCTCCATCACTTCCGCTTCCATATTTAATTTGTAGGCGTCCATGGCTTGTCCAATTTTGATATCGGAACTACCTAAAATTTGAGCAGCCAATAAGCCTGCATTTTTAGCACCATTTAAAGCGACAGTTGCAACAGGAACACCCCCAGGCATTTGTAAAATAGACAATATAGAATCCCAGCCCTCTGCGGAGTTGGTTGATTTAATAGGTACGCCAATGACAGGTAAGCTGCTTAAAGCTGCCACCATACCTGGTAAGTGTGCCGCACCGCCGGCGCCAGCTATGATCACTTTTAATCCTCTATCGCGGGCAGTTTTTGCATATTCCACCATACGATCAGGGGTGCGATGTGCTGAAACTACAGTTAATTCAAAGGGGATATTAAATGTTTTTAAGGATTCTGCAGCAGCCTGCATGATCGGTAAATCACTATCGCTTCCCATTATAATACCAACTAATGCTTGTGTTGACATAATTGAAATTTGATGCAAGTTAAATTTAAACTGCGAATTATTAATTATTTATTAAAAAACCAGCTACGGCACCCATGATAGGAGTTGCTTTGGTAGCGGTAATTTTAATTTTTATACATTTTGCGGTGACAGTAGGGAACTGAATAATTTTTTTACGACCAATCGTTGTACTTGATGCAATCTTTTTTAAATTTTGTTCGCTATCGCCTGCCTCTATTTCAAAGCTAATGACTCTTTGACCAAATTTAATTTGCTCTTGCAATTGAATGGTGTTTAAAGTAGCGGCTTGGGCCAAACAAATTTCAATTTCGTTTTGTTTATTTTTTATTACAGCTTTACTAAATAAATTATTTTTAAAGGCAGCGTCTTTTATTTTTTTAAAATCCATTAAAGCAGCCGAATCTACTGGCGAAAACAATCCTTGTCTATTAGGAGGAACATTTAATAAAAAATTACCACCACGACCTACATTTTTTAAATACAAATCAAATAAGACTTTTCCCGATTTAACAGTGTTGTCTTCTTCTTCATGATAAAACCAACCTTTGCGAATGGATACATCGGCCTCTCCTGGAATCCAAGCAGATCCATTGATATTACCGCGATTCAATGAATCAGTTGGTGGGCCACCTGCTCCTCTTTGAAAACCAACCGTATCTAAAGTATTCCAGTTGGTTTCATTGATAATGCCTTGCTCATTTCCAATCCAACGAACATGTGGTCCAATATCACTGAAGATGACTAATTGCGGTTGATAGGATAGTGCAGAATCTTGAAATCTTTTAAAATCATATACTTGTTTTTTGCCATTAGGGCCTTCACCATTGGCTCCGTCCCACCATAATTCAAAAAATTTGCCATAACCAGTTAATAATTCCTTCATGGTTTGGATATAAATCTCATTATATTTTGGTGTTCCATAATCGGGATGATTACGGTCCCATGGTGAAATATAGACGCCCATGTCGATGCCTGCTTTTTTACATGCTTCAGACAACATTTTTACCACATCTCCTTTTCCATTCATCCATTTACTTTCTCTTACAGTGTGCTTGCTGTATTTACTTGGCCACAAACTAAAACCATCATGATGTTTTGCAGTTAATATAATTCCCTTAGCTCCGGCAGCCTTCGCAATTCTTGCCCATTGGTTGCAATCAATTGCGGTGGGATTAAATACATTAGGATCTTCACTTCCATGCCCCCATTCCAAATTTGTAAAAGTGTTGGGCCCAAAATGGATAAATAAATAAAACTCTTTTTCATGCCAAGCCAATTGATCCTTACTTGGGGTAGGTCCCACTTTTTGTTGCGCTTTTAATTGCGGAGAAAGAAAGATGCTGAATATAAAAAAGAGGAATAAATTAAATCTCATGAATTTTATTTTAGATGGAATAAATATTTTAAATGGATAAGGCTCGTTGGTATAATTGAATGGTATTTTCCAAACCTAAATATAATGAATCACTAATTAAGGCATGTCCAATACTTACTTCATCAAGATAAGGAATCTGTTGAATTAAATAGGGTAAATTAAATCGATCTAAATCGTGTCCTGCATTGATCCCTAGACCTAATTGGTGGGCTGTATTCGCTGCTACAATATAAGATGCAATAGCCGCTTCTTTATTTCCCAATGCAAATTGTTTTGCATAGAATTCGGTATATAATTCAATACGATCAGTACCTGTTGTTGCCGCAGCTTGTATGATGCTTTCAATGGGGTCCACAAAAATGGATACCCTAATGCCTGCATTTTTAAATACCGCAATGGTTTGTTTTAAATATTCTTGTTCGGCAATGGTGTCCCAGCCATGGTCACTCGTCAATTGTCCTAATGTGTCGGGTACTAAGGTTACCTGATGAGGTTTCGTTGCTAATACAAGTGCCACAAATTTGGCTTCTTTTGGGTTGCCCTCAATGTTGAATTCTGTAGTGATAATCTTAGCTAAATCATAAACATCTTGGTATCGAATATGTCTTTCATCCGGTCTTGGGTGCAAGGTAATACCATTGGCGCCAAATCGCTCACAATCCTTAGCCACTTGAACCAAATTTGGGTTATCTCCACCACGACTATTTCTTAGGGTGGCGATCTTATTTATGTTTACACTTAAACGAGTCATAGGCGAATTTAAGTTATTTTTGTAACTCAAATATAAGAGAATGTCATATTCTAGTTTGGAAGCATGTTTATTGGACTTAGAGCGTACTGGTCAGCTATTGCGTATCAAAGAGGAGGTAGATCCCTACTTGGAAATGGCGGCTATTCATTTACGCATTTTTGAACAAAAAGGGCCTGCTATTTTATTTGAAAAAGTGAAGGGGTCCAAATTCAGAGCTGCTTCCAATATTTTTGGAACATTAGAACGCAGTGAATTTATTTTTAGAAATACATTACCTGCCGTAAAGCAGCTAATTGAGATGAAGATTAATCCTTTGGCTGCGATACAACATCCACTTAATTCTTTGTCAGCTTTACCCGCAGCCATCAATGCATTACCTAAAAAAAATCCGATTAATAAGCCTGTTTTATTTGAAGAGATCAACATAAGCGATCTTCCATTAATTCAACATTGGCCAATGGATGGAGGTGCATTTGTAACACTTCCACAAGTGTATACCGAAGATGCGGATCAACCTGGTGTTACAAAATCTAATTTAGGAATGTATCGTATTCAATTGGATGGGAATGAATACGAATTAAATAAAGAAATTGGATTGCATTATCAATTACATCGTGGTATAGGAGTGCATCAAACCAAGGCGAATAATAAAGGATTACCATTAAAAGTGAGTTGCTTTGTAGGCGGGCCACCAGCACATTCAGTCGCAGCAGTCATGCCTCTTCCAGAAGGGATGAGTGAAATTAATTTTGCGGGGGTCTTAGCGGGCAAAAGATTTGGTTATACTTATATAGATGATTTTTTTATTAGTACCGATGCCGATTTTGTGATCACAGGTGAAGTAATGCCAAACAATAATAAACCAGAAGGTCCTTTTGGTGATCATCTTGGATATTATAGTTTACAACATCCTTTTCCAGTGATGAAAGTGCACAAAGTATATGCGCGAAAAAATGCCATATGGGCATTTACCGTGGTAGGTCGACCTCCTCAAGAAGATACCAGTTTTGGTCAACTGATTCATAAAATAACAGGCGCCGCCGTTTCCAATGAAATTCCTGGATTAAAGGAAGTACATGCGGTAGATGCGGCAGGGGTGCACCCTTTATTATTAGCTATTGGAAGTGAAAGATATACGCCTTATTTAGAGAATAAAAAACCCGCCGAAATATTAACCATTGCAAATCATATATTAGGAACAGGGCAATTAAGTTTGGCGAAATTTGTTTGGATTACTGCCGAGGAAAAAAAATCAAAAAAAGGAAGGGATCCATTGAGCTCAACATTAGATGTGCATCAAGTTCCTGAATTCTTACAATATATGTTGTCTAGGATGGACTTTACGAACGACTTACATTTTTATACGAATACCACGATGGATACACTAGATTATTCAGGGGATGGATTAAATAGTGGATCCAAATTGGTTTTAGCTGCTTACGGTGAACAACGCAGAACACTTGCTACTAAAATTCCGGCACTTATAAATGATTTAAATGCCCATGCTCAATTAATAATGCCAGGGGTTATTGCATTAAATGCTGATTCGGTTTCAATTGGTTTATTGCAAGATAAATTAAAAGGGGCGGGAGAAAACTTATTAGAAAAAGAGGGGGTAGCATTGTTGATTATAACAGAAGATGCTTCATGGATGGCGCAAGACTTTAATAATTTTATTTGGGCCACTTTTACGAGAACCAATCCAGCCAAAGATATTGAAGGGGTAGATAGCTATATAAATAATAAGCATTGGGGTTGTAAAGGGCCGTTGATATTAGATGCCACCATTAAGAAGCATCATGCACCCGCTGTGGTTAAAGATATAGATGTTGAAAAAAGAGTAGAGACTATTTTAAAAAAATATGGGTATTAATTTCATACTTCAACCCAGGTATGATCGGCAAGTAATTTTACTGTTGCAATAAATCCGGCAAAGGGTCCCGAGCCGCCGCCCCATTCGCTAGGAGCTACTAATGAAAGCACATGTGTACCATCTGTTTTTTCATACACATGATAGGTTTGACCTATTTGAGGTTTAAAACTTATTTTAGATTCATAAATCATTAAACTTAACTCCTTTCTTTTTCTTATTTCCTGTGCTTGCCTTGCTAATAATTCAATTTGTTCTTTGATTTGATTTAACTGCATATTAGTTTGATCTTCCATGGCAGATAAAGCCTTGTGTTTGATTACCCCTTCTTTGGTGGGTCTAATGGCTACACTTCCTGCGGACGAAGCATAAGGTAATACGCTGAGTTGCTTGTGATAAATTTCAATATTTTTAAACGGGTCGCCATTTTCCTTAAATCCGTAATGGGTTACTTTTAAAAATCCATTGGCCAATATTTCATGAACTACTTTTAATACTTCATTATTGTCTCTGCTAAATTGAACTGTTAAGCAGGAAGCATTATTGATTTCGGCTAGGACTTGGTCGCCCAATAAATTATTATCAAAGGTTTGCAGTATTCCATTAGGCTGGACCGAGTATTGTGCATAAAAAGCCTCATTTTCTATATTCACCCAATTATGACTAAAGCTAAGTGCATGGGCATTTTGAGTGCTCTCAATTTTGTAATTTCCAGATTTTGGAACCAACTGGTATTCGAATTCGCTTTTCTCAGGGAATAACTGCCAGCTAGCTAAAAAATTGTATGCTTGTACCATAATTACTATAACAAAATAAATTATGAAAAGTTGAATAGGGCTAAATAATTATGCTAATTAATTGTAACAAAATCCGGTTTATTAATAATTTTTGAGTTGTATTTGAATCTAATATTAGTAATAATGCTGAAATTCCATCTATTTAATTGTTGATCAGTACGAGGTAAGTAATAACACTTCATTTCAATGGTTCCAAATATTAAATTTTCATTTCGAATTCTTGCACCACCCCCTAATGCTGTATATATATTACCTTCTATATTTGATTCATCTACTGATCGCATATAGGTCATGTTCGCAAACAAAAAAGGGGAGGATTTAAAACCATAAACAGACTTGGTTGGATACCATACAGATTCCCAATTACCAGATAAGCGAGTGCTTCCTCTCATGTGTTCCTTATTTAATTGCGGAATACCAAAGTTGCTATATAAAAGTAATGCTTCATTGTATTTATTTTTTAAGGTTTGCGCTAAACTAAAATTGAAGATTTTTCTGTAAGCCAATCCATTATCATGGTATTTTAATTTACTAATGACTTCCATACTTGTCAAAAAACGAATGTCCTGAAATTGACTATTAAAAAAACTACTACCCATGTTTACATTTAAATGGGTGAATGCGCCAGAAGGGCGTAATGAATACTTCTCCAATTGTAAGCCTGCGTAACCCAATTTTTCTAATTCTTTTGAATATTGACCCAATGTTAAACTAATTGATTGCCCTATAGGTAAATCTTCATTCCTTCCAAATCCATACAAGTACCTTGTTCTTATAATTTTTTGATTAAAAACGGTGTAAGAAGCGAAATTGGCTGATAAATTTTGAAAATTTTTATCAAGTATATTTAGATAGTCCACGGGGCGTGTAATGAAATTATTATTTACATGTCTTATTTGAACAATATGGCGATTGCCATTTATGGTCTTATTATTCTTGTTTAAAAATAGTTGGTAACCCAACCAAAAATCAATATTGTTCAAGTGATAGTTCATTTTATTATTAAATAAACTATCATTCCAATTACCTGGGAAGGCATTTTTATTTTTAATATCTATAAGTTCAAATCCACCCGTCCAAACACTAAATGGGTGTAATAAGGGGAGCTCTCCAGCAATATAATGTTTCATAGCAGATGCAGATCCATCTATTGAATTGCTCGTTAGATCATTAATACCTGCATTTATATTAATAAATTTACCCGATACATTACGAAGCTGCGCGTCAAATCCAACTCCTATATTGGGGGATCTTGTTTTATCAAAATTATGATTTATTTGAAGTGCATTTCCTGATCCAAGCATGCTTTCGTTGCTTATGGATGCTTCATATGCATTTGCGTTTTTTAAATTGAAGGTTGCTCCATAAGGAAAAATGTCCTTAGTGACTATAACAAGATCAATTTTATTACTATCGTATTTTAAAGGGTTGACAATAATTCTCGCATCTTGAAGAAAGGGTAGATCCCTTAACCATTTTTCATTATAAGCAATAATGGTAGGATTTAGAATTTCGCCGGGTTTGAAAAATAAGTTTTTTCTGATCGTTTCATCATCGGAACTAGAGTGTAATTGATTGGCAATTTTTGTAAAGTAATCCTTTTGATTGATCAAGGGTAAGTTGATATTAGTAGAAAAGTTATGTTGTTCAATAACAATGGAGTTGATTTCCTTTCCACTATACTTTGTCAATAACTCAATATTATTAGCAATAACTACTCTATTGGTATCTATCATGGACTCAGCATTACCTGTAATGCTTTTTATTAACTTAAGTGTAATAGGTGCTTTTAAAAATCCTCTCCATAAACTGTCTACCGGTTTATTTTGAGCAAATGTATTGCCTTTAAAAATCAACAATAAAAATATAGTAAAAATTGTTACCCTCATGTAGTTTAGATATCCTTTCCAAAATTACAAAATATATAACAATAAGCCCCGTTAACATTGTAACAGGGCTTATCTATACTTCTTATTTCTGTTAAATTTTTTATAACACTTTGACTGCTCTTTTTTGTAGCGATTCAATAGGGATATTTAGCATTTTACCAATAGGTTTGCCATTTCGATAACTGATGATTCTAAGAATAGTCACATCAGAAGGTAATACAAAGGGCGCTTTGTATTCATCGCTAAAATGATCTGGTAGAGACTCGTCTATGGAATAATAAAATTTCAAATTATCAACTTCCCCTTCCATGCTTGCAATAAGCTCACCTTTGGTATTAGATACAGTAGTTACAATAGGGTCGTAGATGCTTTTCGCATATTTAACATTTAATACATCTAATATATCAAATTGCTTTTCCACTTTATCTGAAAATGTTTTCCAATTCTTTTTTTCCTTTGGTGACCAAAGTGTTTCAGCAACAGACATGGATCTTGGCCAGGTTAAATATTGCGCACTCCTTAAGTTTAATACTTGTTCTGTCCATAAGTTGGCTTGACCTCCTAATATGTAAGAAGGGTCAATGCCTTGAGGCAATGGTTCAAACTCGTACGTTTTTTTCATTCTTAAACCTCTATATACCTTTCCTTCGGCAGTGGCTTCGCCTTGGTAGAAGTCGATATATACAAAATCGTTGGGTGTCATCACCACTTGGTGTTTTTGAGTAGCAGCGTCAATACCTCCTTGCATGCCTCTCCAGCTCATCACAGCGGCATTGCCCGGTAAACCTCCTTCTAATATTTCATCCCATCCCATTAATTTTTTTCCTTTTGAGTTGATTATTTTTTCAACACGTTTTACAAAATAACTTTGTACTTCATGTTGGTCTTTTAAATTCTCTCTTTTCATTAAACTTTGTACTTCACTACTTTTTTCCCAATTATTTTTAGCATTTTCATCACCGCCCATATGGATGTATCCAAAAGGAAACAAAGCAGCCACTTCGGTAAAAATTTGGTCAAGGTAATTATATACAGTTTCATTCGCTGGATTCAAAGCATTATCAATCATTGCCGTAGCATGTCCATTCACGCCTGTCCAATCCATAAATTCTGTCCCTGCATTCACTTGATAATTATAATGTGGGGTTGTGCTTAAAGGGTAAGCAGATAAAAAGGAAAGACTATGTCCCGGAATATCAATCTCAGGTAATATTTCAACAAATTTTGATTTAGCGTAAGCCACTAATTCCTTTATATCTTCTTGTGTGTAAAATCCACCGTATGTTTTTGGTTCATCTAAGGAAGGTGTCGTAATATTACCCCATTTGCCTTTTCGATCTACTCTCCAAGCACCTACCTGTGTTAGTTTAGGCAATACTTTAATTTCAATTCTCCAGCCTTGGTCGTCAGTTAGATGAAGATGCAATACATTGTACTTGTATAAAACCATATTATCTATGTATTGTTTCACTTCAGCTTTGGTGAAAAAATGCCTACTCACATCTAACATTAAACCCCTCCATCCAAATCTTGGTTTATCAGTAATGGTAATAAAAGGTATTTTCCAGCTGGTATTATTTTGAACTGAATTGGCAAAAACAGCAGTGGGCATGATTTGTAATAAGGACTGCCAAGCATAAAATAAACCTGCATTGGAATTGGCCCTCATTTGAATCCCTTTTTCATTTACAACTAAATGATAGCCTTCTTTTCCTAAGCTAGGTTCGTTGATTAGTTGAATATCGATGCATGATTTATTAGAAGCAAAATTAACTTGATTACCCGTAACGGTTTTTAGTTTAGTAGCAATGAGTTCTCCGATACTACTTGCTGCATTAGATGCATTGATGACTATGGACTTTGGTAATGTATAATTGCCAATCCCAGTGCTCATTTCAAATGGTTCTGGAATAATGGCTATCTGCGCTTTTATATTTGGTAATTGAGCAACTAGTAATAAAGAAAGTAGAATTCGTTTCATATGCAAATTTTAGTATAAAAATAGGGACATCACTTATTATTAAGTGAGCGGTTTAAAGATACAAAAACTACACCTAAAAAAAGGCCGCCCTCGAAAAACGGGGACGGCCTAGGGGAATTTTGAATTAGTTCTAGAAACTATGTAGGAATGGAGTGTCTTTTTCTAATTAGTATCTGTATGCATCAGATTTGAACGGACCTGCTTTAGGTATTCCTAAATAAGCCGCTTGTTCAGTAGTTAATTCATCTAATTCAGCACCTACTTTAGCTAAGTGTAATCTTGCTACCTTTTCATCTAAATGTTTAGGTAAAACATACACTTTGTTCTCGTAGTTTTTATGGTTGGTCCATAATTCTATTTGTGCTAATGTTTGATTTGAAAAAGAGTTACTCATTACAAAGCTAGGGTGACCAGTAGCACAACCTAAGTTCACTAAACGGCCTTCTGCTAAAATGATAACATCTTTTCCATCAATATTGTATAAATCAACTTGTGGTTTGATCGTATCTTTTGTATGACCATAGTTTTTATTTAACCATGCCATATCAATTTCAATATCAAAGTGACCAATATTACAAACAATCGCTTTGTCTTTCATTGATCTAAAATGTTTTTCGTTAATCAAATCACGACAACCTGATGCAGTAACAATAATGTCTGCTTCTTTTACTGCGTCAATCATTTTTCTTACTTCAAATCCATCCATGGCAGCTTGCAAAGCACATATTGGATCAATCTCGGTTACCATGACACGGCAACCAGCACCACGAAGGGATGCTGCAGATCCTTTTCCTACGTCTCCGTAAGAACCTACCACTGCAACTTTACCAGCCATCATCACATCGGTAGCACGACGAATCGCATCTACTAATGATTCTTGACAACCGTATTTATTATCAAATTTAGATTTTGTAACAGAATCGTTTACGTTAATAGCTGGCATTGGTAAAGTTCCTTTTGCCATACGCTCATACAAACGGTGAACACCAGTTGTGGTCTCTTCGCTTAATCCTTTAATGCCTTCAACAAATTGAGGATATTTATCTAACACCATATTGGTTAAATCACCACCATCATCTAAGATCATATTCAATGGACGGTCTGCACCACCAAAGAATAAAGTTTGTTCAATACACCAGTCACCCTCTTCGATAGATTGACCTTTCCAAGCAAAAACTCCCACACCTGTTGCAGCAATAGCGGCAGCGGCTTGGTCTTGTGTTGAAAATATATTACAAGAGCTCCATTTTACTTCAGCTCCTAAAGCAGTTAGCGTTTCAATTAAGACAGCAGTTTGAATGGTCATATGTAAACAACCTGCAATGCGCGCACCTTTTAAGGGTTGGCTAGCTCCGTATTCGGAACGGATACTCATTAAACCTGGCATTTCAGCTTCGGCTAAACGTATTTCTTTGCGACCCCAATCTGCTAATGTGATATCGGCTACTTTATAAGGTAGGCTAAAATCGATGTTTTGTAAGTTAGACATGTTATTATTTTTAGAGGACAAAGGTAGTAAATAGGATAAAATAATAAAATATTTGATATTTTTAGGATATTCAGCTATTATATTCTATTTTTATGATGATTTATGCTAAAATAACATGAAAAACAGTACTCCCATAGTAGATTCGGCTGTGTCTCAACAAAGCATCTCATTAGATGAGAAGGATTTATCCATTTTAAGGCTATTGCAGGACAATGCTAGGATTACTGTGAAAGAGATTGCAGACCAAATTCATTTGAGTACCACGCCGGTTCATGAGCGTATCAAGAGGCTTGAAAGTAATGGGGTCATAAAGCAATATGCTACATTAATTGATGGAACCAAAGTGAAAAAGGGACTCATGGTTATTTGCTATGTGTCTCTAAATCAACACAGTAAAAAGTCGGGAGGGCAGTTTATTAAGCTGATTAACGAGTTACCCGATGTAGTGGAGTGTTATAGTATTTCGGGCGAATTTGACTTTATGTTGAAAATTGTAACTGAGGATATGAACAGCTATTACAATTTTCATGTCAATAAATTAAGTCAGGCCGACAATATAAGTCAGGTACAAAGCGTTTTTATCATGGGCGTCGTTAAACAAACCCATTTAATAGTATAATTTTTCTAACCCACTCAATTTATGCGATATGAAAAATAAGCAGCAACTTGGAATTGGATTAGCCATTTGTATTGTTATTATTATGGTTGGTTATTTTGTAATGTATCCAGGAAAAGAACCTAAAACAGTAGTGTACAAATATCCCTTTGAAATTAAGTCGATTAATTTAGTTTCCTTAACCACTTATAAAACGGCGACTAATGAAACAGATAGCGAACCACTCATTACTGCAAGCGGACTTAAATTAGATAGCCTCAATCCAATCAAGCATCGGGTTATTGCAGTTAGTAGGGACTTAAAAGAATTATTTTCATTTGGAGATAAAGTTAAATTAACCAATGCGGGAAAGTTTAATGGCATTTGGTTTATTCATGATTTAATGAATAAAAAATGGAAAAATAAAATCGACATTTTAATTAATCCAAGCGACCCACAAGTAAGTTTAGAAGGGGTAGTGATCTCGAAAATTTAGCAAAACATAGTTTATTTTCAAGGCTATGCGGTCACAAATTGTGACTGCATATGGCCAATTTCAGGGTATGCGGTCCCGATTGCTCGGGACCGCATACCCTGAAAAGGTAATTATACTTAAATCTTCAAATATTTTAAAGTCTATTTTACTTGTCAAATTTTAAATAATGACAGAAATTAATTTAATTCAACAAAAAATACATGAAATAAGAGGCGAAATGGTGATGTTGGATTTTGACCTGGCCTTACTTTATGAAGTAGATACTCGTAGTTTAAATCAAGCTGTCAAAAGGAATCTTGAAAGGTTTCCCATAGATTTCATGTTCAGGCTTACTCAAAATGAATGGGAAAATATGATATCACAAAATGTGATATCATCAGGGTATAAAAGAAATAAAAGTTTAATACCTTTTGCATTTACGGAGCATGGGGTAGCCATGATTTCAGGAGTACTTAAGAGTGAGAAAGCCGTTAAGATGAATATTTCAATTATTAGAATGTTCATTGAAATGAAAAAGGTACTAATCAAAAATACATCTATCAAAGGGCAGCTTCAGGAAATGAGGGAGAGGATTGGAGAGCATGATATTCAGCTCAATAAAATATATGATACGATTGAGCATTTATTAGATCTGACTATAAACAGAGTAAAGTGGACTGAAAGAAATATAATTGGGTTTAAAAAAAATAATAAACCCTAGAATTTAAAAATGCAATCGCATGACATAGTCGTCCATGTAAAAGCCATTTCCAATATCAAATTTAAATTCTAGTTCTTTTATAAAGCCCTTTTTTAAATAAAAAGTGTAAGCATTGTTTAGCTTGTTTACTTGTAAAAATAGGGAAGTGGATCCTTCTTTTTTTGCTTCGTCAATTGCTTTATTCAATAGTGCTTTGCCTGCACCAGTTCCCTGTGCTTCGGAAAGCACATATAATTTATTGAGCTTGTGTGCAATCTCTTTTGATCCATCTTCTTTTTCAGGGCTTACCGAACAAAATCCTACTTGATCCCATTCGCCTTTTTCATTTTGAATACTAGCAATATAAAACGCACAGCCTGTATTCATTTGTTTAGCTAAGGACTCATCGCTATACATCCAGTCTAACATGAAATCAATTTGCGCCTGAGAAATAATATGACCATATGTACTTGGCCAAGTGCGCTCCGATACAGATCTAATAAAACTTCGATCGGAGAGGCCAGCCTTTGTAATTAAAATTTCACTCATGGAGATAGGTTCAAAAATTAGCCTAATTGTGCAATGCTTTCTTCAATGGTTTGAATACGAGCCAATGCATCTGCTTTCTTTTTTTGTTCAATGGCTAACACTTCAGGTTTCGCATTTTGAACAAATTTTTCATTGTCTAGCTTCTTGCCAACACTCATTAAAAATCCTTGCTGGTGCGCCAAATCCTTTAATAAATTTTCTTTTAAACTAGCGGTATCAATTGCTTGATTGGCTACTATATAAAATTTATCTTTTTCTAAAGCCACAACAATAGAAGCCCCGATGGCACTAGTCGTATATTGAATAGAGGAGGCGTTAATTTGTTTCGCCAATATTTTTTCTATGGTCTGATACGGCGCGTTATTGGAAGTTTGAATATGTAATTCTATAGCATCCTTTGGCTTGATCTGATTTTTATTTCGGGCGTCACGCAATGTTGAAATTACATTTTGCAATAAAGCGCCTGCATTTAATACGGCATTATCTACTTTTGAGCTAGGGGTATATAGTTTAACACATAAATCCTCGGTCTGCGTTTTTAAAGTATGGTGAATTTCTTCTGTGATAAATGGCATGAACGGATGTAATAATTGAAGTAGTGCATCGTAAAACGCAACTGTTTTTTCATATACGCCTTCATGCATGGGTTGCTCAAAGCCTGGCTTAATCCATTCTAAATACCAACTACAAAAGTCATCCCATATTAAACCATAAATAGTTTTTAAAGCTTCACTTAATCGGAAGGTTTTAAGCATTTCGTCCACTTCGTTTTGCGTGGTGGTTAATTTAGCTTCAAACCAATCCATCGCAAACTTTGCATCTTCAGGAATAGCGCCATCCTTATTTTGACGTGCTTCCCACATCTTTAATAATTTAGTAGCATTCCATAATTTATTATTAAAATTTCTTCCTTGCTCTAATGTGGATTCATCAAATAACAAATCATTTCCAGCAGGTGAAGCAATCATAATACCAAAGCGAACAGCATCTGCGCCATATTGATCAATCAATCCTAATAAGTCGGGAGAATTGCCCAAGCTCTTGCTCATTTTACGACCTTGCTTATCTCTAACAATGCCTGTGAAATAAACATCTTTAAATGGAATTTTGCCCATGTATTCTTCTCCAGCCATAATCATACGAGCAACCCAAAAGAAAATAATTTCAGGGGCAGTCACTAATGTACTTGTAGGGTAGTAGTAATTCACTTCGGCATTATTAGGATTCGATAATCCTTTAAATACTTCAAATGGCCATAACCAACTACTAAACCAGGTATCCAAACAATCCGCATCCTGTGTTAATTTTTTTCCCTTGGTTTCAGGGTGGTTTAAATTTACTTCTGCTTCATTTTGTGCGACATAAAAATTTCCTTCCTCGTCATACCATGCCGGTATACGATGTCCCCACCAAAGCTGACGACTAATACACCAATCCTTAATGCCTTCCATCCAGTGGCGATATAAGTTTTTAAATTTAGCGGGATGAAAATTAATTTCATCTGACATCACTGCTTCTAATGCAGGGGCAGCTAATTTTTTCATATCCACCCACCACTGTAAACTTAATCTTGGTTCTACTATCGCATCCGTTCTTTCACTAAAGCCCACTTGATGTATATAGTCTTCTATTTTTACAAGATTTCCTGCTGCGTCTAAATCTTTAGTGATTATTTTTCTTACCTCAATTCTATCTTGACCAATATACAAACCTGCTGCTTCAGATAAAGTACCATCATCATTCATGGTATCTATCACTTCCAAATTATATTTTTGGCCTAACATAAAATCATTCATGTCATGCGCTGGTGTTACTTTTAAGGCGCCTGTACCAAATTCAATTTCAACATAATCATCCGCAATAATCGGGATGCGTCTGTTAATCAAAGGCACAAAAGCAAACTTACCTACAAGGTGTTTGTATCTATCATCCTTAGGATGAACGCAAATAGCGGAATCTCCTAAAATTGTTTCAGGTCTTACGGTTGCAATAGTGATGTATTCATCTCCAGGAATATCTAACTTATAACGCAGGTGATAAATTTTACCAGCTACTTCCTTATGTATAACTTCTTCATCGCTTAAAGCCGTTTTTGCTCGCACATCCCAGTTGATCATTCTTTTACCGCGATAAATTTTTCCTTTCTTATATAAATCAACAAATACTTTTATAACCGACTCGTAGTAATCAGGGTCCATCGTAAAGGAAGTGCGTTCCCAATCTAAACTGCAACCCATCTTTCTTAATTGTTGCAAAATGATGCCACCATATTTTTCCTTCCATTCCCATGCATATCCTAAAAATTCGTCTCTTGTTAAAGACGATTTTGTAATGCCTCTTTCTCTTAACATCGCAACCACTTTTGCTTCAGTTGCAATGGATGCATGATCCGTTCCAGGAACCCAGCATGGATTAAATCCTTGCATGCGCGCACGACGAACCAATATATCTTGGATGGTATTATTTAAACAATGACCCATATGCAATACGCCAGTCACATTGGGAGGAGGAATGACAACAGTGTAGGCTTTTTTGTCATTAGGGGTGCTATGAAAATAACCACTTTCCACCCAATGCTTGTACCATTTGATTTCTACTTCACCCGGTATGTAATTTTTACTCAATTCCATGCTTTGCTTCTTTTCCTATATTGAGCCACAAAAATAAGGAAAAGCTGCTTGCTATAAGTTGCTAAAAAATACGACCTTAGCTTTCTTATGGAATTTGCTGTTGTAGATATAGAAACCACAGGCGGTATGCCCCAATCTCATGGGATTACCGAAATTGCGATAGTGATTCACAATGGGGTAGAAGTGACGGGTAAATATGTGACTTTAATTAACCCAAGGCAAAAAATCCCCCCTTTTATCGTTAATATGACGGGAATTAGTGATGCCATGGTAGCCAATGCGCCTTTATTTGAGGAAGTGGCACCAGAGATTTATAATTTATTGAATGGGCGCATTTTTGTCGCGCACAATGTGAGTTTTGATTATTCCTTTGTTCATTATCTATTGGGGAAAGCTGGATTTCAATGGTCTGCTCCAAAATTATGTACCATTAAACTTAGTCGTCGCGTTTTTCCTGGGTTGGCTAAATATGGTTTAGGATCTTTGACACGCGATTTAGGTATTCGTATCGAGGGTCGTCACCGTGCTTGGGGTGATGCTGCTGCCACTGCGCAAGTATTAACGATGGCGATTCAAAAAGAAGGTATGAAACCTATACATAGTTTGTTGGCAAAAAAAGAACCTCGTAAAAAAATTGTGCCACCACTTAATGATCGCTCAGATGCCGAAGATTAATTCAAGCATCTTGATTGTTACTTTTTAATATTCCGCGGTGATGCCAGTGTAATTATGCGGGGTAATTGCTTTTAATTCTTTTTTGATAGTTGCATTTACTTTTAAGCCATCAATAAATTTGTGCATTAATTTTTTATCAATCTTATTATTGCCTCTTGTTAAATCTTTTAAAGCTTCATAAGGATTAGGATAAGATTCTCGGCGTAAAATAGTTTGAATGGCTTCGGCTACCACTGCCCAGTTGTTTTCTAAATCAGTTTGAATTTTTTCCTCGTTCAATATTAATTTATTCAACCCTTTTTCAATGGAGTTAAGCGCAATAGTGATATGTCCCATAGGAACACCGATATTTCTAAGCACCGTTGAGTCGGTTAAATCGCGTTGTAGACGACTAATAGGTAATTTAGCGGAAAGATGCGCTAGTATTGCGTTTGCCATTCCTAAATTACCTTCGGCATTTTCAAAATCAATCGGGTTTACTTTATGTGGCATGGCGCTTGATCCAACTTCGCCTTTTTTAGTTTGTTGTTTAAAATAATCCATCGATATATAAGTCCATACATCACGACTTAAATCAATTAAGATATTATTGAGACGTTTTAATGTATCAAAATGGGCTGCAAGATGATCGTAATGTTCAATTTGAGTGGTGAATTGCATTCTTTGTAAACCTAGCACATCATCTACAAATTCATTACCTAGGCTTACCCAATTCTTTTTAGGGAATGCAATATGGTGTGCATTAAAGTTACCAGTAGCGCCACCAAATTTTGCAGCATACGGGATGGCGGTAAACAATTCAATTTGATGATGTAATCTTTCTACAAACACCATGATCTCTTTTCCTAAAGTGGTGGGAGAAGCAGCCTGTCCATGTGTACGCGCTAACAAAGGAATTTTTTTCCACTTTTTTGCAAGCTTGAATAAATTATTTTGCAAATTGACATAAGCAGGGAGTATATTATTTTCCATCGCTTCTTTCCAACTTAAAGGAATAGCGGTATTATTAATGTCCTGAGAAGTTAAACCAAAATGAATCCATTCTTTTAAAGCACTTGCATTGTGTTGATCTAAAACATCTTTTAAAAAATATTCAACCGCTTTTACATCGTGGTTGGTAGTGGCTTCGATTGCTTTAATCTTTTCGGCATCGGCTTCGCTAAAATTTTCAACGACTGCAAGTAAAGATTTTCTTAGGCTTGGTGTGATTTTAAAAAACTTTTTGTCCCCTAAAAACAAGAAATAGTGCACTTCCACCAAAACACGGTATTTAATAAGGCCAAATTCAGAAAAATAGGAACTTAAAACGGCGGTTTGCTTTTGGTATCGTCCGTCAATAGGTGAAATGGCTGTTAATTTGGACATGGGCAGTTGCTTTAAATCAAGTGGTGACTATGTTAAAAAAAAGGTTTTTCTTTGTGCAAAGTTAATTCAATTGGACAAAAGATGGCGCATAGGGGCGGTAAGTTATTTAAATACCCGTCCATTATTATTAGGTATAGAGCAGGAAGGCTTTAAAAATCGCATTGATTTAATAAAATCTTACCCCGCAAAAATTGCCCTTGATTTAATAGAGGGACGCATAGATATAGGGTTAGTGCCAGTTGCCATCATGCCCTTGCTAGCCCATCCTCAAGTTGTTTCCAAGTATGTTATTGGATCAGAGGGGGAAGTGGCTTCGGTGGCTATATTTAGTCAAGTGCCCATGGATCAAATTGAATGTATTTATCTTGATTATCAAAGCAGAACATCGGTACAATTAGCAAAAGTGTTGTTGTCTCAATTTTGGAAAAAGGAGGTCAAATTTATTGATGCTGAGGAAGGTTATATAGACCATATAAAGGGAGCCACTGCTGGTATTATCATTGGGGATAGAGCTTTGGCCCATTTAGATCAATATGAATTTGTTTATGATTTAGGACTTGCTTGGAAGCAGCACACGGGCTTACCGTTTGTATATGCAGCATGGGTTGCCAATCAGCCCATTCCATTGGAATTCATAACTCTTTTTGACGAAGCCAATGCATATGGTTTAGCTCATTTGCCTGAAGTCATTGCTGGCATACCCCAAAGTGAACAAGTGTATGATTTGCACCAATATTATACTCAAAATATCAGTTACGAATTAACGCCACTAAAGCAAAAGGGTTTAGATGCTTTCTTAAACTTATTATAACAATCCCTATTTTTGAATATGAATTTTTTTGAACACATCGTTACATTAATATCTTACATCAAGCAGCCAGCTAAGCGAAAGTTAATTAAGCTGTCTTCTCTATTTAATCAACAAAATGGTTTGGAGATAGGTGGGCCAAGTAAATTGTTCGATTTTAAAATGGCTTTCCCGATTTATTTATATGCTCAAAATATTGACGGCGTTAATTTTTCAAATACCACCCTTTGGGAAGGGGATATAAAGCAAGGAAATCAATATCATTATTATAAAAACAAACAGGGTTTTCAATTTATTGCAGACGCCATCGATTTATCTATGATCCATGACGCTAGTTATGATTTTGTATTGTCCTGCCATTCCTTAGAACATGTTGCCAACCCAATCAAAGCTTTAAAAGAATGGAGCCGAGTTATGAAAAACCATGGGCGATTGGTATTAGTGCTTCCTAATAAGGAATTTACTTTTGATCATAAAAGGCCCATCACTTCCTTAGCGCATTTAATTCAAGATTATAATAATCACACCGCCGAGACTGATACGACTCATTTTGACGAAGTCATAGAGTTACATGATTTAACGATGGATGATTTTGTTGCATCTAAGGAAGAACTCGTAAAACGAACCCAATTAAATATAGAAAATAGGGCAGTACATCATCATGTATTTAACCTTGATCTTATTAAACAAATGTTGGAATATTGCGGGTTTGAGATGATGCATCAGCAAACTTATCCGCCATTTCACTTAGTGAGTGTCGCGCAAAAAAAATAAATTATTTTTTTCTAAAAATAGAGGGCAGTTTTATTTTAAAAAACTGTTGTATGATGTTTAACACTTCTGGAGCAGGGTTGATCCAAATGGCAAGCAAGTAAAAGCCAATGCCATAAGTAAAGGATTGCAATAAAATATTAAGCAAAATATTGTGGAAGATGGGCAATTGGTGCACTAGAAACATTAAACTTATACTGAGTATTAAAAAAATACCATGTTTATAAGTGTAAGGTTGAAGTTGAAATTTTTTGTATAAAAACAAAAACCGAATAGTATTATATAAGGTGAGTGCAATTAAGTTGGAATAGGCCAATCCTTCAAGATTATAATTTTTAATAAGATAAAAATTGAGCGGAAGAGACAATAAGATATAAAACAAATTCGTGTAGAAATCAAATTTCCAAAAATTAGAAGTGCCAATGATTTGACTATTTACACCTGTGGCTAAGTCAATGAGTTTAGCCAATCCTAAAATAAAGATAAGTTTGCTAATCGCATCATATCCGCCTGATTCCTTATGACTTACCCAATTTAAAAAGGAAACTAAATTTTCAATATTTAACCAAATAAGTCCAAACAATAAAAGTCCAATCGCTAGTAAATTTGAAACACTTTTATGATAGATGTGTTTGATGTTCGCAAAATCTTTGTTCTTCCAGGAAGTGGCTAATACAGGTATGCTGATTGAATTTAAGCTTCGTTGTGGTATTTCTAATATAGCAGAAACATAAGTAGCTATTGCAAAAATACCTGCATCACTTAATCCTCTTAAGCCCACAATTAAAAAAGTGTCATTGGTGCGCGCAAGTAAATTAAAAAATTGCCCTGCGAATACAAATAAAGCAAAGCTGATCATCTTTCCTTTAAGTCGGCGCGTAACACCACTTATTTTAAAACTACTAAATGATAGTTCCTTTGATTTTATCAAATTGATGAGCAACAATAAAGTAGGAATGGCATATAAGCAACTGAATAATGTTAAAAATCCTACTAAGTCAATGAACTTAAATCCAAATGCTAAAATGAGAAGGGTAGTTAAAATACGAATGGCCGTTTCTCTTAAAAAATTAGAATACACTCCTTTTCTTAAACCCCAGGCAAAGGCTTCGAGCCAATAAAATAATAATAAAAAAAAGGTATAAGGATATAGGTAATTAAAATAATGAGCTAAGCTAGGGGACTTTCCTAATTTTCGAATAATAAAATCCTTTTGTTGCCATCCAATAAATAATAATAAACTAAATCCAATTAAATTAATCATTAAGGTTAAAAAAGGGAGCTCGTTTTTTTTAGGCCCTAGATAATGATTGTAAAAGGGAAAAAATTTATAAATAACAGGTAGGGTACCCAATGTACAAAATACAGAAAAGGTTGCACCAATGTCCAACATTGCCCTAACCAATCCTTGGTCATTTTTGGAAAAAAATAAAGGAAACAAAATCAACAAATTGATGGCGCCTATGATAAAGCCCAACATGATGAAAACAGATGATTTTACACTTTGTTTTTGAATGATCCCCATAGTACAAATATATTGTAAATGTGGTAAAAGTAAATAAGTGCTCAAATGGTCTTATTTTTACAATATGGAGACATTGTCAGTCATTACAATATGTTTTAATAACTTAGAGGAGTTAAAGTTGACTTGTGTATCCGTTGACAGTCAAACCATGAAGCCCTATGAGCATATTATTGTAGATGGCTCTAATAACAACCTGATCAACGATTGGCTTACGAATACCCCACAACCCTCCTTTCGTAAATGGGTAACTGAAAAGGACAAGGGTATATCGGATGCTTTTAATAAAGGAATTGCCAGAGCAACTGGTCAAATCCTGCATATTTTAAATTCTGCTGATATTTATTATTCGGATACCGTCATTGAAAAAGTGTTGCATATTTTTCAAGATCATCCAGATACGCAATGGGCAAGTGGCAATATTTATATGAAAAGAGGAGGTATATGGGTAAACATTGGTGTGCCTTTTGATGCAAAACAATTATACAAAGGCATGCGTGCCGTTTCTCATCCTACTTGGTTTTTGAAAAAGGCAGTGTATGATAGAGTGGGTCATTTTTCATTAAACCACTCCATTGCTATGGATTATGATTTAATGTGTCGGTTAACATCGGAAAAATATTATTATATCAACGAGACAATTATAAAATTTGACGATTCAGGTGTAAGTACCCATTCTTATTTAAAATCGCTTGGTCAAAATATAAAAGTATATGAATCACATTTTGGTTTTTCAATAGCGTCTCGACTTTGGCAATTTCGATTAAGGTTATTGTATTATCTATTACAATCTAAGTTGGGGAAATTTTTATATTATCTTAAAGCGACTTATTTCAAATAGGTCTGATTTACAAAACAGGTTTCTTGTAAATTTTTTTAAAAAGCAAAAATAAACGATTCAATATTGGATTGGTTTCAATGACCCTTGCTATTCGAATGGATCTAATTTGAAATGGCTGATAGGGTACTTCCATTTGATTACATTTTTCGCCAATTTCATTGACTAAATGGTCAATGGTTAATCCTTTTCTTAATTCTTTAGGGGTCCTTAATAGCCTATGGGCAATCGCTTTCGTGGTGCTTTCTGCAAATTTTTCAGTGTTATTTTGAATCATTGAAGCTAATTCGGTTGATTCCTTTTTCAATTGATTTAGATAGTCTAAAAAGATTAAAAAAGCAGAAAGTAAAATAGAATCCTTGGATGTTTTAGTAGTGGAAGCATGGATTCTGAATGAAAATTGAATACTAGGATCCACTGCTAAGTAACTCTTTTGGGTGAGTGCGATCCATAATTGCAAGTCAGCATAAATTAAATTAGGGTATTGGGTAGGAATGCCACCTAATAGTTCGTAATCCTTAGATTTAAATACATAACCAGTTGCCATAATATCTATGGTTTCATTTAACGCATGTTCAATGTATTCATTTGCATTTAATTTTTCAGGCAGGGGTTGACATTTTTTTATACATTGACTATTACTATTTATATAGTTGAAATGAGTATGGTATAAACTTGCATCGGGATATTGCTGAATTAATTTATTTATTGTTGAAAGAAAACTTTTATGAAGTAGGTCATCATATCCCAAAATGGTCGCATACTCATTTTTTTCAGTATCCTTAATACGACTCCAGTTTTGTAGGATATCTAAATTTTGATTGGATTGTTGAACCGTAATTTTAGGATGATGAAGCGCATCGATGGCATCCAAAGAATCGTCAATATTACTTGTATTGTCTGCTAAAACAATAATATTAAAATGTGGATAGTCCTGCTCTAAAACTGAATGCAAGCAATCTAACAGATATTTCTTACCTGTCTTAAAGGGAATAATGATAGAGAAACTATTTATTTTTTCACTCATATAGTGTACAAGATAAATATTTATACTTAAAAATTTAAACATATTGAATATTTAGTGTTTAAAATGAAGGATGGTTTATCTAATTGGCTTAAATTTGAGAATACTAATAAATAAAAGCGATGAACATCGCAGGTGTCGTTATATTATACCATCCTAACTTGCAGCAATTATCAGAGAACATTCATTCTTATGTTTCTGGCTTAAAGGAATTATATGTATACGACAATAGTGAGGAGCAAGTGATAGGTTTGGAGCCGATGTTATTAGCGCTTCATCCTAATATCAAGTACCATTATTTCCATTTAAATCAAGGGATTGCGTATAGGCTTAATCAGGCAGTTTCCGAGTCCTTGGCTCATGGCTATGATTATTTATTGACGATGGATCAAGATTCCTCCTTTCAACCTGGTGATTTCCAAAAAATGCTGAATCAAATTGAACAAGGGCAATTTCCAAATGTCGCCCAGTTTGGTGTTAATTGTCAATCTGCCCTAACGCAAAGTAAGGAGCAACCAGAATCGGCATTAACGCTCATTACTTCAGGTACTATTTTAAATTTATCCTTGATTCAAAAAGTGGGGGTGTTCAATGAACAGCTTTTCATTGACTTTGTAGATGCCGAATTTTCATATCGCGTCATTCAAAGTGGCTATATTAATTTAATGTTTTCAAATATAGTATTGAACCATAAATTAGGGGAATTGATCAAGGGCAGATCTTTTAAAACATTTAAGTCCTCTTTGCGTATTATTCATTCACCCATTCGCGTATTTTATATTGTGCGAAATGGTTTGTACTTATTGTATAAGTCAAATAATTTAACACCTCAAATGAAAAAGGATGTGGTTAGATGTTTGGGCATTTTGAAGAATGACTTTATTTATCATCCTCAATTAGCAAGCGTGTATCTGAATGCATTCAAGGGTGTGATGGCATTTCTATTCAATAAAATGGGTAAAAAGTAATTTATCTTTTACTACTTAGTCTTAGCATTTCGTTAATAAAGACGCCTTTCAATTTTAAGGACTGTAGTACTTTATTTAGTTTGACTAGTAAATGGAATTCCAATTTTTCTATAAAAGTTTTCTTTGAAGTATCATAGGTAAAGGACCAAGCCCCAGTCATTTTTGAACTTGGAGGGACCATTCTTTTTTTCTCAAATACGACAATGCTATCATAAAAATGAATGGTATTGGTTGTTTTAGTAATCGCATCCACTGCTAAACTGCTTTGCTCGGAGTAATGTGCGTTTAGTTGATCAATCATTAATTTACTAAACTCAATAAAAGTATTATCCCTTTGATGCCCTCCGCCATAAACATTCATATAAGAAGTGTGTACATCCTCGCATAAGTATATACCACCATCTGGATTTACATGTTGATACAATTCTTGAAAGGAAACAATTTGTTGATTTTGTGTATGACCACCATCGTCTATTAAAACATCAATGGGTCCAATTTGATCTATAATGGATCTAAGAAATTGAGGGTCTTCCTGTGATCCAATTAATATATGTGTATTTTCATCTTCTAATGTTTTGCATCTAGGATCAATATCAATTCCCCAAATAGTGGCTTCTTTCCCAAAATATTGTCGCCACATTTGCAAACTACCTCCTTGATAAACACCTATTTCAACGACTGTAATTTTTTTATTTTTAAATTGGCTAAAGTATCTATCGTATACATCAAAGTAGTGATCAAATTTATTAATCAATCTTTTTTCATTATGCTCAAAATAGTTTCTTAATTCGTTCATTATTTTATTTTTATATTTTGCACTAATATAATAATCCTTTTAATGCGTCAATTCTAAATTGTATCACAGGCCATGATTTACTAGGGGTGAACTGTAAAGCATATTTGATTCCTAAAATAATAGAAGCCCCTAATTTAAAAATGTATTCTACGATTTTGGAATAGTAAGCTCCTTTAGAGATGGCCAATATTCTTGTTTTTTCACCACGGCCAATGCCACTTGCTACGCGGTACATGTATTCGGAAGTTAATTTATTTACTTCTACTACATGATGCACGCAAATAGCTGGGTCATAATAGAGGGTATGCCCAAGGGCAATTATTTTATAAAACAATTCCTTTCCTTCGCCCCCTATTCTTAAAGTGCCTACTACGCCAGGCAAAGCGGTATTAAATCCTCCAATTTGTTGGTAAATCCCTTTTTGCACAATCATATTTGATTCCAATGGATACTTACCATTTGCAAATGCACATGCAGTAGGAGCGTAATCAAAATTACCAACTAAAGAGGATACAAAATGACTCATCCATTTGGGTTCGGTAGGGATATATTTTGGTATGATTCGTCCTCCAAAGCCTAATGCATCTGGTTTGCTTTGGATATGCTTCATTATATTTTCAACATAATGATTCGTTGCCACCGCATCGTCATCCATAAAACAAAGCCAATCTCCTTTGGCCATCGCGGCCCCTTTATTTCGCGCGAAGGAAGCACCTTGTTGTTGCTCACTTGTAAATGTAAATTGTCCGTTAGGGTGTGCTAGTCTCCATTGATTAAATATTTCGGAGGTATTATCTGTTGAATTATTATCTATCACCAACACTTCAAACTGTTCAAGGCCTATACTTTGTTGATACAAACTATCTAATGCACCACTGATATAGTTGGCACGATTATAACTGCAAATAATAATAGATAGTATCATTTTAATTGGCTTAGCTAATAGGGGCTATGAAGTTTTCCTTTTTTTGAACTCTTTTAAACTAATGGCGAACAATAAGCCCCATAATAAAATAGATGCAGCAGCAGAAGCTTTTTGGGCCATTTGTATTGAGCTTGGTTTGAATTCAAATCTAATTTGATGTTTACCACTTGGTACAACTAATGCTCTTAATACATAATTGGTTTTAATGATAGGTGTTTCTACATCGTCCAAATAAGCTTTCCAGCCTAATTTATAATAAACTTCACTAAACACAGCTAATTGTTTTTGATTACTATTGGAGCTGTATTGTATAAGGTCATTTTTATTTTCAACTAATTGTATGGTAGCGGTACTGTCGTATGCAATAGAACTTAATTCGGTTGACTTGTCTCTTTCTTCGATTAATGCTGTGTCCTTTGGATTAAAAGAACTTAAGCCACTCATAATTTCAGCGGGTCCTTTTTTAAATTGAATCCCTTTGACAAACCATACATTCCCTAATGCTTGAGGGTTGGCAACGGTATCGGTAGCCATATTTCCTGAAATAATATACTTAGTATTCATCATGTTCACCACCGGTAAACATTTTGGAAATTGGTACCATTGATTTTCGATTAAATCTTGGTAGATACTTAATTTGGCAGGATTGTATCCGCCAACGGTATGATGATGATAAGCTACTAAGGCGCCTCCATTAAATGCGTTTTGAATGCCTCCTCTAATATCTAATACACGAAATTGGGAATGATCTTTTTTTAGCGCAATATCTGTAGGGGATTCCGCAAATGTATTTTCATTGTCTGCCGCTTCTACATAAGTTTCGGGTTTTAAATATTTCACATTTACTTGAAATAAATCGACCATGGCTAAAACGCCAATGCTTGCGAATAAAATGGTCTGATTGAAAGTTTTTTTAAAGTATAGAAAAATAATTAAAAACAAAAATGCAGTAAAAATGAATGATCTATATAAATCACTTTCCACAAAGCCTTTTCGATCTTCTGCAATCGCATTGGTTAAATCACGAGCAGGTGCTTCAAAAGCGGCCCTTTGATTAGGGTCTGGAATTTGTGCAATTTGGGAGATAAGTTGTTTATCATTTAGGCTTTTAAAATCATTGTTCATATAAAACAACATAACACCTGCTACTAAAATACCAAGTGCAACAAAACTGATTTTATATTTTGTAAAAAAATCTTTTAAACTAGTTTCTGCAGCAACCCCTTGCATCCCATACAAAGCCATGATGCCAATTAGGAGGGTAGGAATCACCATGATCATACTAGGCGCTCTGAATTTATTATAAAATGGAAGATGGTCTACCATGAAAAAATTAAAACTTTCAAAGTAGGATCCAGCCGATAACAGCAATGAAAAAATAATGGCAGGAACAATCCACCATTTGTGTTCATTTGACTTCACCGCTAAACCTATAAATGCAAATAAGCAAATAATAAGTCCCATGTAAGGAGGCCCTGCAGTAAAGCCAATCCCGCCCCAATAAAATTGTAAAAAAGATTGCAGTTGTTGTCCTATCTGTGGTTGCATTTGTTGCAATACTTCTATCGCTTTTGATTTGGAAGGATCCACCGAATTAGGATCACTACCTCCTCCATAAATATTAGGGAACATCAAAACCAAGGGCTCTGTTTTAAACATACTATAGGACAAGGCATAATCTTTATTTAGTCCCGTATTGGTAGTATTGCTTCCTTTGGTGGTTAAAATACTTCCACCACGAATTGATTCCTTGCCATATTCATAAGTACTAATTAAAATAGGAGCGTTAACAGCTAATCCTAAAAGTCCAGCAATCAGGGCCGTGCCTAATGTTTTTAATAAATGATCGTATTGTTTTTGAATGATCCATTGTGCTGCAAAAAATACCGTCATAAAAAATACAATAATCAAACCGTAGTAAGTTATTTGCAAGTGATTGGCTTGGACAAATAATGCAGTGGATATTCCAGTCAATAAACCACCTAATAAATATTTTCGTTTAAAAATGAGTAAAATAGAACCAACGAAAAATGGAAGATAAGCGATCGCATGCATTTTTGTAATATGCCCTACTACTATGATAATGGGATTATAAGTAGCAAAGCTGTAACTAAGCGCACCAATGATACCCACAATAGGATGAATGCCTAATACGAGTGCTAAAAAATAAAAACAGATACAAGCAAGAAAAAATAAATTAATGGGCTCCGCCAAATTTAATGTGAGTATTCGATCAAGTAATCCAATAGTGAATCCAAATCCCGGGACACCTGTAATTTGATAAGTGGGCATACCGCCAAACATACTATTGGTCCAAAGAGGGTTATGACCATATTTTTCACCATAGATTAGGGCATCATGAGCCATCCCTTTCCATTGACTAATATCTGATTGTTGTAAAACCTTTCCCTCTAAGGCAGGTTTACAATAAATAACAGAGACAATTAGAAATATAGCGACTGCAATAAAATGCGTCAAATGGGTCTTGAAAAATGATTTCATTATAATGGGTTCATTGTATCAACAAACCTACAACTTAATTGGATATTGAAAAAATGAGGGGAGCCCAATTTTTCTTATCTTCCCATTCGTAAAAAGCGATAATATGCATCGATTTAATCCACTTTTAGCCTTCTTGTCTAAATTGGCCATTATTTGTAATGGATGTTTTATATTTTCCTTGATAGCAATGTTTTTGAGAGGAGTTGCTTTTTCGGCTCCCTTGATGAATTTTGTAGCAGTTTTAGGGTTGGAAATGGCACCTGTAGTGAGCTTGTTATTTGCTGCTGGGGTGTTAACAGCTAAGCTTAAAAAAATCACTTTGACTTTGCCTGTTTGGCAAACAATATTGAACCTTTTGATGTTATTGTTTCAGCTAATTTTTATTTTTGTTTAATTCATCACAATATTCGTTTATATGATACATGCTATTTTAAAAGATAAATCAACTAAATTATTTTTAGGAATCACGGCTTTTTTTGTAGCCAATGCTTTAATTGCCGAATGTATTGGAGGTAAAATATTTTCATTGGAAGGGGTGTTGGGAATTGCCCCTGCTAACTTTACCATCTTTGGTGAAAAAGGGTTGTCATTTAATTTAACCTGCGGTGTGCTATTATGGCCATTAGAATTTGTCATCACTGATATTGTCAATGAATATTATGGACCAAAGGCAGTTCGTCGTATTAGTATTACTGCTGTTTCTTTAATTGGGTATGCTTTTTTAATGTTTTATTTAGCAATGCATATTGCACCTGCTGCTTTTTGGGTGGGATCTAAAACTGCTGATGGTATTCCAAGTATGCAGGGCGCTTTTGAAGCCATTTTTGGACAAGGGATGTGGATTATTTTGGGAAGCTTGGTTGCTTTTTTAGTAAGTCAGTTTATTGATGTGATTGTTTTTCATAAAATTAAAAAAATGACGGGCGAGAAAATGGTTTGGTTGCGTGCCACTGGATCTACCGTGGTTTCGCAACTTGTAGATAGTTTTGTTGTCTTGGTTATTGCTTTTAAACTTGGTAATAATTGGAGCTGGTCCTTTGTACTTGCTGTTTGTGTTGTTAATTACATGTACAAGTTTACCATGGCAGTTATATTAACACCTGTGATTTCAATCGTTGAAAATAGAATCGAAAAATATTTAGGACATGAAATGGCTAATAAGATGAAATTAGCTGCGATGGGCAAGGAGCAAGAAGTATAAATGGTTTATACCGAAAAGCTCTTCTTGAAAATTTGAATCGCTACTTTGTCTATCGGCAGACTCATGGTCTGTTCACTGATGTCTTCAAAATTTACCCAGCGGAAAGATTCTGCTTCGCGTTGGTTGTCGGATGTTTGCTCGGGGGTGAAATCAAATATTTTTTCTGAAGTTTTTATGCCATTGGTGTTCTTGCAATAAACATGATAATAAATCGAAATAATTTGATCTTTATTATTGAAAGCAGATATTTGAAAAAAATCGGTTGTGTAAATATGATCCCCAATAGTCACTTCTAATCCAGTCTCTTCCATAAATTCTCGCACCAAACATTCACGGGTTCCTTCGCCAATTTCCAAGCCACCTCCAGGAAGTTTGGTAAAATAATTACCTCTTATAAATTCATCACTCACTAATAATCTGTTTTGAGCGTCCATTAGGAATCCATAGACTCTTACATTAAACAAGGGCATAGTTTATTTTTTAAAGAGAGATACTTCCATTAAATACAAAAGTGCCAGGCCCCATTAGCCAAATATCATCAAATGCACTATCGCCTCTATTATTAAATCGGACTGCTAATTTTCCGCCTAGGGTTTCAATTTGTATGGTTTGTTCTCCCAATTTTTCGATACCTGTGATAAGTGCAGCAGCAGTAACTCCTGTACCACAGCTTAGGGTTTCATTTTCAACCCCTCTTTCATAGGTGCGAACACTGATAAAGCCATCTTGTTGTGCTACAAAATTGACATTGATACCTTCTTGCTTGAATCTTTCATTGTATCTAATAGATTGTCCTAATCCAACCACATCGACTTGGTTAATATGATCTACCATTTCGATATAATGAGGAGATCCTGTATTTAAAACATAAAAAGTAACATCGCCATCAATATTTTTTTCAACTGCATTCACATTGCACATTTTTAAATAAATCCATCCATCCTCGTTGATGGTTGATTCGTGTGGACCATCAATAGCGGTAAAATGAAAATGTTTTTGTTGAATGCCATTGTCGTATGCGAATTGTGTTAAGCATCTTCCACCATTGCCACACATAGATCCTTCCAAACCATCGGCATTGTAATAAGTCATTGAAAAATCAAAGCCTTCTGCCTTGCCTAATAACATTAAGCCATCGGCGCCAATGCCTTTTCGACGATCACAAATAAAAGCAATTTGATTGGTTGTTAATACGACATCACCTTTTCGGTTGTCAATAACAACAAAATCATTTCCTGTGCCTTGGTATTTTGAAAAATTAATATTCATTTTTAATTATCGGTTAAATTCCTTCAATAATGGATAAAGATTTTTGAATCATATGATCAACTGCTTTTCCCATGTCTTTACTGTATTCTTTTTTAACTCTATTGGCCACAATAACATTGATACTCAAACATTGATGTCCCAATAAACGGCATAAGCCATAAATAGCACTTGTCTCCATTTCAAAATTGGCAATATGATGATTCCCAAATTTAAAGCTTGTCATTTTATTTACCAATTCAGGCATCGCTAATGGCATTCTTAAAATGCGACCTTGAGGGCCATAAAATCCTGGGCAGGTTACTGTAATGCCATGACTATAACCTTGCGTGAAATGTTTTAATAAACTTGGACTTGCAGATACGATATAAGGGAATACTTTTTTAGAATTAATTTGTGTGTGTAATTCAAAGGCAGATAAAATTGCTTTTTCTTCCTCATTGTTTTCCAAATTATAAAAGTGCAATAAATTGTCAATACCTAATCCATGTGTGCCTGCTACTAATTCATCTACGCCTACTTCGCCTTGTAAGGAACCGCAAGTGCCCATTCTAATAATAGATACTACTTTTTTTTGCTCATTAATGGTTCTTGTTGAAAAATCGATATTAACCAAGGCGTCAATTTCATTTAATGCGATGTCGATATTATCAGGACCAATACCTGTACTTAAAACAGAAATTCTTTTTTTTCCAATATAGCCCGTGTGTGTAATAAACTCCCTATGAGCGCAAACATGTTCAACATGATCAAAATATTTACTTACTCCTGATACGCGATCTGGGTCACCTACCGTTATAATGGTATCGGCTATTTGTTCCGGCCTTACATTAAGGTGGTAAATAGCGCCCCTCTCATTAATAATCATTTCTGAAGCCCCAATCGCATGCATACATTCATTTTAGTACACAAATGTCGTTTAAATCTTAATAGTGGTAAAATTCTTTAATAATTAACTTGTTTGTGTTAATTTCGCCTCCTAGAAAAGGTCCTGTGGCCGAGTGGCTAGGCAGAGCTCTGCAAAAGCTCCCACAGCGGTTCGAATCCGCTCGGGACCTCGATACAAACCCTCCCCAATTTATTGGGGAGGGTTTTTTGCTTTGAAGCTGTGTCGAAAGCTTGCTTTCGTAAACAGATGATAAGCAAAAAACACAACAGAATTGCGAAGCAATTTTGTTGAAAGGGTTTGGGTAAAGCGAGATTGTCGAGCGGAAGGCATCGAACGAAGAGAGATGCCCATCCCTAATTTTAATTAGGGTTTGGGAAAGAGAGATGCCCATACCTAATTTTTAATTAGGGTTTGGGGAAGAGAGATGCCCATCCCTAATTTTATAAATTAGGGTTTGGGAAAGTTGAGATGCCCATCCGAATTTTTTGTTTCAAACCCTTTATCTACTTTTGCTGTATGAAGTACTCTCAAACATCACTGGTTGGGAAACTGCAGGAAGTAGTTTTGGACAATCAGGAAAATTTTTATGTTTTTTTGCATCCTTAGCATTGTTGTTTTTTGCTTTACCCTTTATTTGGGCAAAGAGGTTTAACATGGTTTTTGCAGCCATGATGTTGGCATGGTCTTTTCGTAATTATTTAATCCTCTCTACTTGTCAAATGGGAGAGTGCCCACAAAAACAATGGGCATTATATGGCTGTATTATTTTATCGGCACTTATTTTACTGATGACTTTTTTGCCGAAAATAAAAGTGAATTAAATTCAATTAAACAGATAATTTATTTAAAGCTGTCCCAATAATGGACACTGATTCTAAAATTTGTGCTTCATTAATAATTAAGGGAGGTGCAAATCTTATTTTATCACCATGCGTTGGTTTGGCTAGTAAGCCCAAGTCACGTAAGTGAATGCATAATTCTAAGGACACTTCAGGATCGGAATGATTAATCACAATGGCATTTAATAAACCCTTGCCTCTTATTAATTTAATATGCGGTGAATTTAGTTTTGCTAATTCCTTTCTTAAAAGTTGACCCATTTTTTCAGCGTTCTGTATCATATTTTCAGATTTCAATACTTCCAATGAAGTCATCGCAACGGCACAAGCCAATGGATTGCCGCCATAAGTAGATCCGTGTTCGCCTGGTAAAATTTGCAACATGATATCATCATCAGCAAGCACTGCAGAAATAGGTAATGTGCCACCGCTTAATGCTTTACCTAAAATTAAAATATCAGGTCTTACATTTTCGTGATCGCATGCCAACATTTTTCCAGTCCTTGCTAATCCAGTTTGCACTTCATCTGCAATAAATAAAACATTATAATGATTGCATAATTCCCTTACTCCTGTTAAATAACCATCATCAGGTATAACCACTCCGGCTTCTCCTTGTATGGGTTCTACCATAAATGCGGCAACGGTATTATCTTGAAATGCTTTTTCCAAAGCAATTAAATCATTGTAAGGTACTAATCCGAATCCTGGCATATAAGGTCCAAAACCTTTAAAGCTACTTGGATCAGTAGATGCTGAGATGGCAGCCAATGTGCGTCCCCAAAAATTACCTTCAGCAAAAATTATTTTAGCTTGATTTTCGGGAATGCCTTTTACATTGTATCCCCAACGCCTTGCTAATTTAACTGCTGTTTCACCCCCTTCTACACCTGTATTCATTGGTAATACTTTATCGTAACCAAAATAAGAAGTGATGTATTTTTCATACACACCTAATAAGTTATTGTGAAATGCACGCGACGTTAAAGTAAGTTTACTAGATTGTTCTTGCAAAGTCTTGATGATGGCAGGATGACAATGACCTTGATTGACTGCCGAGTAGCCGCTTAAATAATCAAAATATTTTTTCCCGTCCACATCATATAAATAAACGCCTTCTCCTTTTTCAATGACCACAGGGAGGGGATGATAATTATGAGCGCCATATTGGTATTCGAGTGAAATATACTTTTCAGCAAGTTCGGTTAATGTTGCAGTGTGTATCATAAAAATGATATTAAAGAATTATAAAAAAAAGATAATGAAAGAAGGAAAAATGATTTTCCAACTATGGAGAAAGTAAAAGGGATTAACGGAACCCCAAGGGATGATTTAGAAAATCTAAATTAGCCAATAAAAAAAGTCCTTCATTCATACATGTAATTTAGTTTTTTTAGCTCAAATTCCAAAGTTTTGGTGGTACATTCGCTAAAACAATTTCCCTTGAATCCTAGCGTTTCCATAGTTATTTTGAATTTTAATGGTGTAAAATACCTGCAGGAATTTTTACCTTCTGTTATCGCAACGCAATATGATCATTTGGAAATTGTCGTGGCTGATAATGGATCAACCGATGCGTCTTTATCTTTATTAGAAGCGCAATTCCCATCAGTAAAAGTAATCACCCATGCAAAGAATGAAGGTTTTGCAGGAGGGTACAACTGGGCTTTAAAGCAAGTAGTGAGTGATTATTATGTATTATTAAATTCAGATGTTCAAGTGCATTCCAATTGGATACAACCCATGGTTGATTTATTGCAAAAGGATGCAAGTATTGGTGCATGCCAACCAAAAATATTATCCCAAAAACAACCTACCACTTTTGAATACGCAGGGGCTGCTGGAGGATGGATTGATTTATTAGGTTATCCATTTTCAAGGGGGCGCGTTTTTGATGTTTGTGAAACAGATCACCAGCAGTATGATAAGGCAGAACCTATTTTTTGGGCTTCGGGTGCTTGTATGATGATCAGGTCCTCCTTATTTCATGAATTGAATGGGTTTGACGCTCATTTTTTTGCGCATCAGGAGGAAATTGATTTATGCTGGAGGATGCAATTAAAAGGGCATCAATTGTATTCTTGTCCAAAAGCAGTAGTGTATCATGTGGGTGCTGGTACATTACCGAGAGGGGGTCGAAAGGTGTTTTTAAACTTTAGGAATAATTTAGTCATGTTGGTTAAAAACCTGCCATTGACTGAACTAGTATGGAAACTGCCCTGTAGGTTTGCATTAGACGCTATTTCGGCCTACAAAGGCTTATTAAGTGGCGATCCTTCCTTCTTCATGGCAATCATGAAGGCACACTTTTCGTTTATGGCGTATATTCTGAGTGGGAAGTTAAAACGAACAAAGAATACAAAACCAATGAATTCATTGCAAGGTGTGTATGGTAGTTCATTGGTTTGGCAGTACTTTATAAAAAATAAGCAACATTTTGACAAAATTGTAACGAAACCCGTTCATAATTAAGAACTTGTTGTTATTTTTGCGTCCGTAATTAATCAATATGTCACAAGATTCACAAGAAACAGCATCACAAAAAGATATCGCCACTAATTGGGTGACTTCTTCCAGATTTATTTTTTATGTATCCGTATTTGCCTTGTTAGCTTTAGTTTTAGGTAATTGTACCAAACTATTCACTAGTGGTTTTAAGAAAACAACCCCAGAAGTGAATACAAGCTCTCAATACAAGCCTGAGTATAAGTAGTAAAAAAAATTTGTTTAAGAGTGCTGAATCCTTATTTTTGCACTCCTAAAAATAGTTCTTATACAAGCGAAAGTAGCTCATTTGGTAGAGCACGACCTTGCCAAGGTCGGGGTGGCCGGTTCGAGCCCGGTCTTTCGCTCAAAATCCCGTTCTTCGGAGTGGGATTTTTTTTAAGTCTGATAACAGACGCCTTGGTGGTGGAACTGGTAGACACGCAGGACTTAAAATCCTGTGGGCCGCAACGCCCGTGCGGGTTCGATTCCCGCCTGAGGCACAATCCCTCTCGATAATATTGAGAGGGATTTTTTTTGCTATCTTGCGTGAAGGAATAAAATTGGAATATGAGTCAAGATAATTTATCAAAAAGTTTTTTGGATTTAGTGGCAATCATGGATACACTCCGTGAAAAATGTCCATGGGATAAAAAGCAAACCATTCATAGTTTGCGCAGTAATACCATTGAAGAATTGTATGAATTGGTAGATGCCATCATTGAAGAAGATTGGGATGGGATCAAAGAAGAATTAGGTGACATTTTATTGCATGTATTATTTTATGCTAAGATTGGAACAGAGATGGGCAAGTTTACTTTGCAAGATTCAATCGAAGCCATTTCAAAAAAATTAATCCATCGACATCCACATATTTACGGAGATGTAAAAGTGAACAACGATGACGATGTTAAAAGAAATTGGGAACAACTAAAATTAAAGGAAGGCAAAGGAGATAAAACCATATTAAGTGGGGTGCCTAATAGTTTACCCTCCATGGTCAAAGCATTGCGCATTCAAGAAAAAGTAAAGCATGTGGGATTTGAATGGGAAAATAAAGAACAGGTTTGGGAAAAGGTGGAAGAGGAGATAGCAGAGTTAAAAGCGGAAATAGCAGCGCAAGACCAACAAAAAATGGAACAAGAATTTGGGGATGTATTATTTAGTATGATTAACTATGCAAGGTATTTAAATATTGATCCTGAATCAGCTTTAGAAAAAACGAATAAAAAATTCAAGCGCCGTTTTGAATTAATGGAATCCTATGCAAAGCAGAATGGACTTGATCTGGCTCAAATGTCCTTGGAAGAAAAAGATGCGATTTGGAAGAAGATGAAAGAGCAAGAATAATATAGTCAATAATAAAAGAGGGCCCTCGATTCATCGAGGGCCCTCTTTTTAGGGAATCAATTTTATTTACTCAGTTAATTTTAATACAAATGCATAATTTCCAAAATAACCTGGATAAATACCAGAAAGCTTAACGCTACTGCTATTTATTTTTTTAAGTGCGTCGTAAAAATCTTCAACGGTATTCACCGGTTTATCGTTGACCTGTGTAATGACGAATCCTTTTTCAACCCTGCTTTTTCCAAGAATTCCATTTCCTAATTCTTTCACAATAACACCACCAGAAATATCATTTTTTTCAGCAGTCGCTTTGTCAATGGATTCAAGCTTGCCGCCTAATTTTTCAGCAGCCTTACTGCTCGAAGCTAAGTTAGATTCATCTCCGATTTTTGCTTTTAAAATGGCGTTTACTGTTAACTCTTTACCATCCCTTTTAACTTGAACCGTAATTTTATCTGTGGGTTTATATTTAGCAATTTGCTCTTGTAATTCAGGAGAAGTTTTAATAGGGGTGCCATTCAATTTAATGATGATGTCTCCTTTTTTCATACCTGCCGCTTTTGCTGCGCCACCTTCTACAACATCTGTAACTAATACACCTTGAATTTCATTTGTTTTAATATGGAATTCATCATCTATCTTTTTTACTTCAGATTCTGGTAAATCATCTTTAGGATATGAAATGCCTAGGAAGGCTCTTTGAACGGTTCCAAATTTGACAATATCAGTTACTACTTTTTTTACAATATTTACTGGAATAGCATAGGAGTATCCCGCGTAAGATCCGGTAGGAGAAGCGATGGCCGAATTGATACCAACTAATTCACCACTCGTATTCACTAAAGCACCACCACTATTTCCTTGATTTACTGCGGCGTCGGTTTGTAAAAATGTTTCAACAGGTTTATCGCTTTGGCGACCATTGATATTGATATTTCTATTTTTTGCACTTATGATACCTGCAGTAATAGTCACATCTAAATTCAAAGGATAGCCAATAGCAAGTACCCATTGACCTAATTTAATTTCATCACTATTTCCATATACGATATAAGGTAATGCTTCTGCATCAATTTTAATCACTGCTAAATCGCTACTTGCATCGGTGCCAATGACTTTTGCTTTATAGGACTTCTTATTTGTAAGTGTAACATTAATTTCATCTGCGCCATTCACCACATGGTTGTTGGTTACTATATAGCCATCTGCAGTAATCAAAACACCACTACCACTTGCTCTTTGTTCAGGTTGCATTCTTGGCCCGCCAAAAAAATCACCAAACATATCATCGTCACCGAAAAAATCAGAAAATGGACTTTTTTGTTTTGGTTGATTGGCATCTACGCGCTTTGCATTCGTTTTTGTTTTGATATGAACTACTGCTGGCGATGCGGAACTTGCTGCTGGCGTAAAATCAACAGTAGTTCCTGGAGCGTTACCATTAAAAAAACTAGCATAATTACTTGGCAACTGATTGTTACTATCAAAAGAAGAAGAAGGCTTTAACCATTTTGAATAACCCCAAATACTTATAACAGTGGTTAAGAAGCTAATGCCAACAATAGCCAACACATTTTTAAAATTAAATTTCATCATGACTTTAAGTTTTATATTTCTTTTATAACAAAATGTATACCATTTTAGTACACAAAATAACGACTAGGAAATTTTGTCACAAAATCAAATATACGCTTTAACAAAATATTTACGAAATTGTTCGTGAATTATATCTTTCTAAAACGATCGCTTAGGATTCTAATGGGGAGCTGTTAAAGGCTACTCAAAAACTGTAAAGTATCTACCCCGTCAGCATACTGCTCTAATTTAGGTTGCTGAAGGCTTCCAAAAGGCAAGCCCCCTTTACCCACAATACATTGAATTTCATCTGAGTTGACTAAGGGCGGTTTTGATGGGCTATAATATTGATAGTGAATTTGGGAAATAGCTGCAAAAGGGGAAGGGTTTTCACTCATCAAAATGGCAGTAGTGTCCATGTAAAATTGACGGGTCATCATTAAAAGGGCGAGTTGATAATCGTAATTATGTCTGTATTTATGTTCGTCAATAATATAATTGTACTTTTTTAATGAGCTTAATAAGGGTATAAAATCGTACCCTTCTGGAACCCAAACCTGAGTTACATTGCGACAGCCCCTGCCAAAATAAAGCATCATATCATCTGCCAGTAAATCTAAATCAGCACTAGATTCTGTGCCGTCTAAAATAGCAATGGAAGTTTTGTTAGAACGAATAATATGGGGGTATTTTCCAAAGTATTGTTCAAAATATCTGCTGGTGTTATTACTGCCTGTTGCAATATAAGCATCACAATCTTTTAATTGAGGTTGAATGATAATATAGTCCTTCCAATTGGGCTCAATTTCAATTAATATTTGAATTAAATATTCCATCCCCACTGTATCCTTGGCCGCAAGTTTAACGACAGCCGTATGTCCTGCAACTAATGTGCTCAATAAGTCATGAAAGCCAACAAAGGGAATATTTCCCGCCATAACAATACCCACTTTTTTATGGGTCATTTGGTTTGCTAACTGAGGGTACAAGGCAACCCATTGCGTGAGGGCCTCCTTGGATAAAAATTGAGTTGCAATTTGGTGAATGGCTTGATCGATAAAAGCAGGCAAAAACCAAGAATTTTGCTGGTACACATTAGCTTTGGCCTGTTTTAAAGCATTATTTTCTGTGTCTATTAATTGTGCTCCAAGTAAAAAAAAACTATTTAATCTTGTTTGTAAATTCATGCTTGTAGTGTATCTTTATGCCTACAAAAGTACATCACTAATTATTAAAAAAATTTTATGGCAATTAAAATAACCGACGAATGTATCAACTGTGGGGCATGTGAACCAGAATGTCCAAATAATGCAATTTATGAGGGTGGTGTTGAATGGGCTATGGCCGACGGAACAACAGTAAAAGGAGCTTTTAGTTTAATGGACGGAAGTTCGGTAGATGCGGGCCAAAGAATTGCGCCTATTGCTGCTGATACCTATTATATTACCGCAAATAAGTGTACTGAGTGTCAAGGATTTCATGAGGAACCTCAATGCGCATCAGTTTGCCCAGTTGACTGTTGTGTTCCAGACGAATTATACCAAGAAACAGTGGAAGCTTTGTTAGCGAAAAAAGATAAACTACACGCATAATAAATCATATTTTAAAAAAGGGGATTCATTTCCCCTTTTTTTATGTCTTGTATTTTGTATGTTTGATGTAATAAATATTATGTAAAAAGGGTAGTATAAATAATTGGTAATGAAAATAAAGGTAGCATTAGTCACAGGCGGGTTAAGTTCTGAAGCACAAATTAGTTATAAGAGTGCTAAAAATGTTTTTACTGCATTAGATAAGAATAGCTATGATGTCTATATGATTGATATACATCCAACAGGATGGTGGTATGAAAATGAAGGCGGAGAGGAAGTAGCAATAGATAAATCAGATTTCAGTATCATAGAGCATGGACAAAAAATAAATTTCGATGTCGCATTAATGTGTATTCATGGAACACCAGGTGAGGATGGAAAAATGCAAGGATATTTTGATTTAATTGGTTTGCCTTATACAAGTTGCGATACTTCGACAAGTGCTTTAACTTTTAATAAAAGATTCACTGTTGCAGTAGCAGGTTTTGGTGGTGTAGGAGTTGCAAAGTCATTACACTTATTTAAAGAGTCTCCATTAAGTGCAACTGAAATTTTAGCGGAGTTAAGTTTGCCTGTTTTTGTAAAGCCAAATAATGGAGGTAGCAGTTTAGGAATTAGCAAGGTGAATGTAATAAATGAGTTAGCACCTGCTTTGGAAAAAGCATTTAAGGAAGATACTCAGGTATTAGTAGAAGAATATATAAGTGGGCGTGAGTTTACCATTGGCGTTTTTAAATCAAAAGGAGTGACGACGGTATTGCCGATTACAGAAATAACAACTGAGAATGAATTTTTTGATTTCGAAGCAAAGTATCAAGGGAAAAGTAAGGAAATCACCCCTGCTTTAATTTCTGATAAAATGAAGGAGGAGCTTACTACTGCTGCAAAAAAAGCGTATGTTATTTTAAATTGCCGCGGAGTAGTCCGAATTGATTTTATATATAATGAACAACAGCAAAAGCCTTATATGTTAGAAGTGAATACGGTACCTGGTCAAAGCGATGCAAGTGTAATTCCACAACAAGTGCGTGCGATGGGCTGGACTTTAACCGATTTTTATGGCGCCATCATACAAGACACTTTAGCTAAACAATAATACCTAACTACTTTGGAAGCAATAGATAAATTATTAAAAAAACCACTTTGGTATAATATTTTAACAGGAATAGGGCTATTGCTTTTATTGCTTATTTTATTTTTCTTTTCACTTGGATGGATTACAGGTTTTGGAAAAACAGAAAAAGTGCCACCCGTGGTTGGGTTGGATGTGGCGGCTGCAAAAAAGAATTTAACTGCATTAGGTTTTGATGTCGTATTGCAAGATTCTATTTATGTAGATACTTTAGCACGAAATGCGGTATTAAGACAAACCCCTGAATCGGATGAAGTCGTAAAAAAAGGGCGTACTGTATTTTTAACCATTAATAGGATTGTAGCACCCTTAATTGACATGCCTAATTTAGTAGGGTTCTCGCTTAAAAGCGCAGAAACCTATTTGAAAGTATTAGGCTTGCGATTGGGAAGCATCAGTGTCGTAGCCGATAGAAATAAGAATGTCATCATAGATCAATTAGTCAATGGGAAGTCGGTGGCACCAGGTACTAAAATTTCCTCAGGTACACTTATACATTTTTTAGTGGGAGATGGTGGCTCGTCAATTGGTTTTGAAGTGCCCGATTTATTAGGACTCACAGTGGATATGGCACGTTCTAAATTAAGTTCGATGGGTATTCAATTAGGAGTAATAAGTTCAACTGCTGTTATTCAAGATACAGCAAGTGCATTCATAGTTCAACAAAATCCAAATCCATTTACAGGTCAACTAGATTCATTAGGAATGCCGCAAAAAAATATTACTTTTCAAGGCGGTTTTATAGATGTTGTGATAGATAAAGTAGCCCCTATCATTAGAAAAGATTCCTTAAAGTAAAAAAGATAAAATATATTTTATTATAATTCAACTAGATCATGAAAACCATAACAGTAGAAGAAATTAAACAAAAATTAGACGCGGGCGAAAAAATTAATTTACTAGATGTGCGCGAGCCGCATGAGCATGCCGCATTTAATATTGGAGGACAGCTATTGCCATTAGGATTGGTACAAGCTTTGCAAATTGATGAAATTGAACATTTAAAGGATGAGGTAGTTTATATATATTGCAGAAGTGGCAATAGGAGTGGGCAGGCTTGTATGATGTTAGAACCCTATGGTTTTACAAATGTGTATAATGTGGTAGGTGGGATGTTGGCTTGGCAGGAAAAATTTCCTTCTTAATTCTTTTATTATTATCTAAAATAACAATCATGAAATCAAACCAAAAATTAGTTACTTTTTTAAGTATCTTATTAATCGGAATGACATTGTATTCTTGTCAATCTGATAACAAGGCTGCTGCTTCAAAAGAAGGAGTTGCTGAAAATAAAACAGAAATTTTAACTGGGGGTATTAAATTAATACCAATTACCACTCCAAAAGGAGTATTTAATGTATGGACGAAGCGTGTTGGTGATAACCCAAAAATTAAGGTATTATTGTTACACGGAGGTCCTGGTGCAACACATGAATACTTTGAATGTTTTGATTCTTTTTTCCCTAAAGAGGGTATTGAGTTTTATTATTATGATCAATTAGGATCAGCTTATTCTGATAACCCTAATGATTCTAGTTTATGGACTATTGATCGTTTTGTGGAAGAAGTTGAAACAGTTCGTAAGGCATTACATTTAGATTCATCTAATTTTTATTTATTAGGTCATTCTTGGGGTGGTGTATTAGCGACTGAATATGCTTTAAAATACCAACAGAATTTGAAGGGTTTGGTTATTTCCAATATGGTGGCTTCGATTCCTGAATATGTTAAGTATGCAAACGAAGTGCTGGGTCCTAAAATGCCAAAAGAAGTGCTTGCAAAAATTCGAGCGCTAGAAGCAAAAGGGGAATATACCAATCCTGAATATTTAAATTTAGTTCAAGAAAATTATTATCCTGAGCATATTTTAAGATTACCTCCAGCAAGTTGGCCAGATCCAGTGAAAAGAGCATTTGCAAAAATGAATTATCCTCTATACTTAAAAATGCAAGGTCCATCTGAATTTGGTGTAGTTGGAAATGCGGTATTAAAAAATTGGGATCGAACAGCAGACTTGGCTAAAATAAAAGTACCCACTTTAAGTATTGGTGGTGAGTTTGATACCATGGATCCAAAAGCGATGGAAGCATTATCTAAAGGTGTACAACATGGTCAATTTTTATATTGTCCAAAAGGGTCACATATGTCAATGTATGATGATCAACAAACTTACTTTAATGGATTAATTAAGTTTATAAAGGATGTGGATGCTAAAAAATAAGTCATAATTGATTTGAAATAAAAAAGGGGCCCGAAATTCGGGCCCCTTTTTTATTTCGGAAAGCTTATTTTAAATCAATTTTTAAGCTCACCCAAAAATTACGACCTGCCATGGGGAAATAATTATTAGAGGTGGTGACGAAGCCTCCATATACATAACTATAAGTATAACCATTGGGTTCGTATAAATGATCAAATATATTTAGGGTATGTACTTGTAAAAGAGCATTCCATTTAGGTTGTTGAATGCATTTCCATTCTGCAGAAATATCTTGGGTCCAATAAGCTTTTAATATTCTAGACTCGTTTTGTGTATTGTCTAGATATTGCTTGGAAACATATTTGGTTGTAAAATTAATTTTCCATTGGTTATTAGGTGTATAGCTTAGCAAATGTGATGCAGTAAGGCTAGGAGATAAAGTAATATCGGTGTTCTTATGTTGACTGGCTTGTTGACCACCATGATCATAATCGTCAATATATTCGGTAAAGCTTTCAATTTTATTTTGACTCAAAGTAAAGTTGCCGTAACTGGTTATTTGCTTATTTAATTTGTGACTGGCTTCTATTTCAATACCAATTCGGCTACTTTTGGGCACATTCATTCGCGTATAGGCGCCAATGTCATTTATTTTTCCAGTAAGCACTAATTGGTCTTTGTAATTCATGTAATAGATGTTAGCGCCATATTCAAAAGCATTTTCCTTTTTAGTAAAACCGCTTTCCCAATCGTATAAAATTTCTTGCTTGGGTTGTTGGGTTGTTCCTGCTTCAAAATCATCTCGATTAGGCTCCTTATGGGCAATAGCAATACTTGAATAATAAATTGTTTTCCCTTTCGTATAAGTGAAGCCTGCTTTAGGGTTTAAAAAATCAAAGTTCCTAGTAATTTTCAAATCAGGAGTATGATCAAATCCGTTCATTTGATACGATACATTTCGATATTGAATGTCTATAAAGCTATTCCATTGATGATTTATTTGATATTGCCATTTTGCATAAATAGTGGCTTCTTTTTTTACCGCATCATTTGTATAATAATTTATAGAATTCGAAATAGGAATTAAGTTAGGATAGGGCAATTTCCCAAAATGCATGCCATCGTATTGGTTCCATCCGCCGCCAATGGTCAGGGTATTTTTTTCTTTTTTAAATTCTACTGATATGATTTGTCCATAAAAATTATTCTGTAACCATCTTTGTCGAATTAAATCAGGGTTGATGCTATTCCATGCTGGGTTTGAAGGTAATTGGTATTCACTTACATTAACAGCTGCTTTGTATTCTTCATAATACCCTTTACCCTTTGTTAGGAAAAAGGCGGTACTGAAACTCCAATAGGGGCTCCATTTTTTATTATAAAATAATTGGTAATGAGTTTGTGTGTAATTATCGGTTTGATTATGATAAGGTTCACCCACTTTTTCGGTACCTGCAGGATTTAATGTGCGGTGCGTCAACAACATTTCTTCCGGCACCCCATACCAAGCTTGATAAGTTTTTTCTTTGCCTGAAAAAACATTTAATCTTAATGAAGATTGATCTCCCCAATAAGTGCCACTTACATAAAATGATTTTAAAGCACTCTTAGCTCTATCAATATATCCATCACTACTTACATTGCTAATTCTTCCATCAATGGTGAATTTGTTTTTAATTAATCCTGAACCTAACTGCAACGTATTTTTAATGGTATTAAAGGATCCAAATGAATTTTGTAAGGATAAATAGGACTTTGGTTTATAATCGTTGGTTGCTAAATTAATAGTAGCACCAAATGAGCCAGCGCCATTGGTGGAAGTGCCTACTCCTCTTTGAATTTGTATACTACTCACACTTGAACCAAAGTCGGGTAAATCCACAAAATAGGTACTCATGCTTTCGGCATCGTTGTAGGGAATGCCATTTAAAGTGACATTAATCCTTGTGCCATCTGTACCTCTAATTCGGATGCCGGTATATCCAACACCCATCCCTGCATCAGAATGAACGATTACTGACGGGGTATTTTGGATCAAAAAGGGTAAGTCCTGACCAATGTTGACTTGAGCTATTTGCGAAGCATTGATATTGGTTTTTGCAAAGGGTTGATTGTTGCTAACGCGAATAGATCTAATTTCTAATGGAGGCAAATTACGAACGCTGTCGGTAAAGTGTTGTGAACGGCCTGTCTGGGCATGTATTTGCATACATAGGGTAGATAAAATAAATGTCAATGTTCCCAATAACTTAGTCATAACTAAATTTTAATTTAAAAATTAAATAATGGGAACAGGTATAATAGCTATGAGAAGTGCGCGTGATGCGGTGACCTTCCCTTCGCAGGCATTACCCTGTTCAGGTTCAACGGGTTTTTTCTCAGCTTTTTACAGCACCCCGAGGACAGAACAAAAATAGTGCGAATAATTCATATCAGCAACTGTAACTTTGT
>JAPLEJ010000028.1 GCA_026391435.1 Bacteroidota bacterium | reverse complement strand
CCTGATGACGAATGGCATCATAAAATGAAACAGAGTTTATATGACTTAATAAGTAATGTTATTTTATTTGAAGGGGATATAGTTCAAACTTATCATTTCCGTTTTAATTTGGAAGCCACTTCCTCTTTTCAACATTTAGATGAAAAGTCAAAACAAATCTGTCGTGATTTATATATAAACTATTTTTTCATTCGTCAGGATAAAGCATGGGAAAAGGAAGCATTAGATAAATTACCGATGCTCAAAAAATCAACGAATATGTTGATTTGCGGTGAAGATTTAGGCTTGGTGCCAAATTGCGTGCCCGATGTGATGCGTCATTTAGGGATTTTAAGTTTAGAAGTGCAACGCATGCCCAAGGCAAGTAATAAAACTTTTTTTCATCCAAATGATGCTCCTTATTTAAGTGTTGTAACGCCAAGTTCACATGATACGAGTACGATTCGAGGATGGTGGGAGGAAGATAAAAATAAAACGCAACAATTTTTTAACCATGAAATTGGACAAAAAGGGGAAGCCCCTGAATATTGTGAGCCATGGGTAAATAAAGCCATATTATTACAGCATTTATATTCACCCGCCATGTGGTCTATTTTTCAATTGCAGGATTTCTTGGGAGTAGATGCAAGTATTCGTCGGACCAATCCAAAAGAAGAACAAATCAATGTTCCTGCGAATCCAAAGCATTATTGGAGATATCGAATGCACCTAACCCTTGAGCAATTATTAAAAGAGGATAAGTTCAATCAAGATTGGTTAGCTGCTATTCAAACTAGTGGCCGTAAATGATTTGATTCTATTTAATTTGGACTAATTTCTATTTACATACTGCCTGTTTTGTATCTTAGCAAAAATTATCATAAGTGCAACTCGAATTTTGGGAACAACAAATACCGTTTGAATATCCATTCACTATCTCTAATGGACGAACTAAGACACATCAACAAAGTTTGATGGTTAAATTGAGCTTGGCTAATTGGGTAGGGCATGGAGAAGCTCCTGCGATTGCTTATTATAATGTCACGGTGACTGACATGATAGAAAAATTAGAAAAGCAAAGAAAGCTCATCGAAAAATTTGCATTAATAGATCCTGAAAGATTTTGGCATTTCTTACATCACTTATTTCCTCAAGATCCCTTTTTAGTTTGTGCCCTTGATATGGCAGGTTGGGATTTATTTGGACAAATGAAAAAGCAACCCTTGCACGAAATGTGGAATACCCCATGGGATAAAAATGTGGTGACGCCCATTTGTGATTATACATTAGGGATAGATACCATCGATAAAATGGTTGAAAAAATGAACACGCATCCTTGGCCAATTTATAAAGTGAAAGTGGGGACCGACTATGATATAGAAATGATGACTGCATTAAGACAACATACAGATAAACCTTTGCGAGTAGATGCCAATGCGGGTTGGACCACAGAAGAAGCTTTATTAAAAATACCTGCTTTAGCCAAATTGGGGGTGGAATTAGTAGAACAACCTTTGGCTAAAGATAATTGGGAGGGGATGATTCAATTAAAAAAACAATCTGCTTTACCCTTATTTGCAGATGAAAGTTGTGTGTTTGAAAAAGACGTGGCAATATGTGCCGAATATTTTCATGGGATCAATATAAAACTTACCAAATGTAGTGGACCCACTCCGGCTTTAAGAATGATAAAGGAGGCAAAGCACTTAGGACTGAAAGTAATGATGGGAAGTATGAATGAAAGTGTGATTGGGTCGGCGGCGATTGCTCAATTTTTACCACAGTTGGATTATGTGGATATGGATGGTCCAATATTAATGACTCAATTAAATGCAGTTGGATTAAATTATAGTTTTGAAAATAAGGACGGGAAAATTGCACCTTTACACCTGCCAGGTTTAGGTGTTCAATACAAACAGCCCTTTAATAAATAACAGATGACACCCGAACGTACCGATAAATTATTAAAAGTATTAAGTAAACGACAAGCCAACTTAACAGTTGTTTTGGAAAATGTACAGGACCCACATAATGTATCTGCTGTCATGCGCACCTGTGATGCAGTGGGAATACAGGATGTGTATGTGCTGACCACTAAAATACCTAGACATAAAAAATGGGGTTATCGCAGCAGTAGTAGTGCTTTAAAATGGCTCACCATTCACGAATATGACAATTTGGACGAATGTGTTGCAGCCTTGAGAAAAAATTTCACTAAAATTTTAACCACTCATTTATCAAGTGATGCAGTGAGTTTACACGATATTAATTTTGCCGATTCGGTAGCCTTAGTTTTCGGGAATGAACATGCGGGTGTAACAGAGGAATTCAGAAATTTAGCAGATGGTAATTTTATTATACCACAAATGGGAATTATACAAAGTTTAAATATTTCGGTAGCATGTGCAGTGAGTATCTATGAAGCAATGCGTCAAAAAATGAATGCGGGACATTATGATAAAGCATCGCTTCCAACTGAACAAATGAATAGCTTGTTAACACAGTGGGGTTTTGAAGAAGAAACACCGGAAGTGTATAAAAATTCAAAACTAAAGCGTAGTTAAAAGGGTCAAGACAAAACTTTACATCTGTTCTGGAACGGCAATACCCAAACAATGCATTGCTTTTTGCAAAGTGGCGGCAGTTAATATGCCAATTTTAATACGAAGCTGTTTTTTAATTTCAGAATCTGCATTAGCAATTGACAGTTCGGCATAAAATGTATTAAATAATTTTGCCAAATTAAAAGTATAAATAGCAATCTTAGATGGGTCAAGTGTATCAGCGGCCTCATTAATGATAGCAGGGAAAAGGGATAACTCAATCGCCAATTGTTTTTCTAAGGGTAATAATTCATTAGAGGTAAGTGTCACACTAGTGCCCGTTTTTCTTAAGATGCTTTTAATCCTTGCATGGGTATATTGAATAAAGGGACCAGTAAAGCCATGAAAATCGATGCTTTCCTCAGGGTTAAATATCATTTTCTTTTTAGGATCCACTCTTAATAGAAAAAATTTAAGCGCGCCCAATCCAATGGTATGATACAATTCGGAAAGTTGTTCAGGTGTGAATTCAGTTACTTTGCCTAATGCTTCCGTTTTTTGTTTTGAAATTTCTATCATTTCATCAACTAATTCATCTGCATCCACTACCGTGCCTTCACGACTTTTCATTTTACCAGTGGGTAATTCCACCATACCATAACTTAAATGATAAATGCCATCCGCTGCCGGTAATTGTAATTTTTGACAAATTAATTTAAGTACTTTAAAATGATAATTTTGTTCATCACCTACAACATAAATACTAGCGTCAGTATTAAATTCTTTTTGTTTTAGTTGTGCTAATCCTATGTCCTGGGTCATGTATACCGAAGTGCCATCTTTACGACGCACAATCTTTTCATCTAATCCATCACCTGTCAAGTCTATCCAAACCGAACTGTCTTCCTTTTGATAAAATACCTTTTTATTTAATCCTTCATTTACTAACTCCTTACCTAATAAATAAGTATTGCTTTCGTAATATGTTTTTGCGAAGTCGGATCCAATTTTGTTATAAGTCACTTCGAAACCTTCATATACCCAACTATTCATTCGCTTCCATAAATCAATGGTGGCTGCGTCGCCTTGTTCCCATTTCAATAACATTTCTTGAGCGCCTTTTAAAATAGGGGCTTCTTTTTCGGCTGTTTCTTGCATCATACCACCGGCAACTAATTCAGCTACTTCGGCTTTGTAAGCGTCATTATATTTCACATAGTAGTCCCCTACAAAATGATCGCCCTTTTGTTTTGTATCTGATGGCGTTGCGCCATTAGCAAATTTTTGCCATGCTATCATGCTTTTGCAAATATGAATGCCACGATCATTTACAATACATGTTTTAACCACTTCATGTCCTTGTAATTTTAAAATTTCGGCAATACTCCATCCTAAAAAATTATTTCTTAAATGACCTAGGTGCAAAGGTTTATTGGTATTAGGGGAGGAGTATTCCACCATCATTTTTCTTGGATACTCATTAGATGGAATTAAATGAAGTGGATCTGAATTATTTAAATAATCAAACCAATAGGCATTGCTGATGGTGAAATTCAAAAATCCTTTTACAATATTAAATTGAGTAAGTACATTAGGCATGTCGGCTAACATGGCATTGCCTAGTTCATTTCCTAATACATCTGGATTTTTTCCTAATTGCTTTACAAATGCAAATAATACAATAGTATAATCCCCCTCAATTTCAGGCTTAGTGGCATTCACTAATACTTGTTCAAAAGATATTTGAACGCCATACAATGTATGAATACATTGAGCGGTAGATTTTTTTAGATTCGTTATCAAATTCATAAAGTAGGGTTGCCTAATGCAAAAGTAATTAATTAAGATTACCTTTGAGCATCGATGTTAAAACTACATGAAATAATACGACAAGTCATTTTGAGCTTGATTGATTGGGTTTACCCGGTTTTTCAAAAGATCATGCCGTTAAAGACATTCAGATATGCGGCTTGCGGTGGGGCCAATACTTTTTTAGATATCTTTTTATTTTTCATCTCCTATAATTACATTTTACACAAGGAAATCATTCAAATCGCAGGGTTGAGATTAGTCCTCATATTGCTTCTTTTATCATTAGCTTTTGCGTTACTTTCCCTATTGGCTTTTATTTAAGCAGGTATGTCGTTTTTCAAGAAACCAATGTACCCAAGGCCACCCAATTAATGAAGTACTTTTTTGTTGTCTTTGGCTGCATCATTTTGAATTATATCTTTTTAAAGCTGTTTGTTGATTATTTTGGTTGGTTTCCTACTTTGGCCAAAATAGTGACGACCTTTTTTGTGGTCATCTTTAGTTACATCAGTCAAAAGAATTTCACTTTTAAGACCGCTGATTCCACTCCTAGTTCAAACTAATATGGGCATCATTACCCATTAATACTGCCTTTTCTGCTCCTTTATTTTAAAAATATGACAATTCAGAGCATGAATCGGGCTTATTCACTGCCATTTATGACAAATTTGCACCCAAAGGCCTATGGCATAATGATTGCCAATAATAGAGTAATTAATCATTGAAAATCAAGCATTATGGCAAAAATAATAGGAATTGACTTAGGTACGACAAACAGTTGCGTATCAGTTATGGAAGGTGGCGAACCTGTAGTTATCGCAAATGACGAAGGACGTAGAACCACTCCATCGGTGGTTGCGTTTTTAAAAAATGGAGAGCGTAAAGTAGGGGATCCTGCAAAACGTCAAGCCATTACCAATCCCGAAAACACCATTTCAAGTGTGAAGCGTTTTATGGGTCGTCGTTTTAATGAAATTAGTGAAGAAAAAAGTCACTGGAGTTACAAAATTGTACAAGGTGAAAATGATACCGTTCGTGTATCAATTGATGATCGTATGTATACACCACAGGAAATTTCTGCGATGGTGTTACAAAAAATGAAAAAAACAGCCGAAGACTATTTGGGAACAGAAGTAACAGATGCGGTTATTACAGTACCTGCGTATTTTAATGATGCACAACGTCAAGCGACCAAAGAAGCTGGAGAAATTGCTGGTTTAAATGTGCGTCGTATTGTAAATGAACCTACAGCAGCTGCATTGGCTTATGGATTAGATAAAAAGAATGTAGAACAAAAAATTGCAGTATTTGATTTAGGTGGAGGAACTTTTGATATCTCTATTTTGGATTTAGGGGATGGTGTATTTGAAGTAAAATCAACCAATGGTGATACCCACTTAGGGGGTGATGATTTTGATAAAGTGATCATGGACTTTTTAGCCGACGAATTTAAAAAACAAGAAGCGATTGATTTAAGAAAAGATCCAATGGCTTTACAAAGATTAAAGGAAGCTGCTGAAAAAGCTAAAGTTGAATTAAGTTCTTCTTCTGAAACTGAAATCAATTTACCCTACATTACAGCGGTTGATGGTGTTCCAAAGCATTTGGTTTTAAAATTAACAAGAGCAAAATTTGAATCATTAGCTGATAATTTATTTGCACGTTGTTTAAAGCCATGTGAAGCAGCTTTAAAAGATGCAGGATATGCTACATCACAAATTGATGAAATTATATTAGTAGGAGGATCTTCAAGAATTCCTAAAGTACAAGAATTGGTTGAAAAATTCTTTGGTAAAAAACCAAACCGTTCTGTTAACCCTGATGAAGTGGTAGCGATTGGTGCAGGCATTCAAGGTGCTGTATTAACGGGTGATGTGAAAGATGTATTGTTATTAGACGTGACTCCATTAAACTTAGGAATTGAAACTATGGGTGGAGTAATGACTACGATGATTACTTCAAACACGACCATCCCAACTAAAAAAATGGAAGTGTATTCGACAGCAAGCGATAACCAACCAGGTGTACAAATACATGTGATACAAGGGGAGCGTCCAATGGCGAATCAAAATAAAAGTTTAGGTATGTTTAATTTGGATGGTATACCACCAGCACCAAGAGGCGTTCCTCAAATTGAAGTTACTTTTGACATAGATGCCAATGGTATTTTAAATGTAAGCGCTAAAGACAAAGGAACTGGAAAAGAACAAAAAATTAGAATTGAAGCGGGTAGTGGTTTAACTAAGGAAGAAATTGAAAAAATGAAAGCCGAAGCAAAAGCCAACGAAGCATCAGATAAAATTGAAAAAGAAAGAGTAGAAAAATTAAATGAGGCCGATAGTATGATTTTCCAAACGGAGAAACAATTAAAAGAATTCGGAGATAAAATTCCTGAAGACAAAAAAGGCCCTATTGAAACTGCTTTAGCTAATTTAAAAGAAGCACATAAAACACAGGATGCGACACAAGTGGCTGCTGCTTTAACTGCAATGAACACTGCTTGGACAGCTGCAAGTGAAGATATTTACAAAGCACAAGCTGCAGGAGCTGGTGGACCAGAAGCAGGAGCCCAAGGACCTGACGCAGGTCAAAGTAATGGCGGTGCAAGTAATGATACTGTTGAAGATGCTCAGTTTGAAGAAGTGAAGTAATTAAACAATGCGTTTATATGGAAGCCCTTTCATTTTATATGGGAGGGCTTCTTCATTTAATTTAGTTTTATGTACCTTCGCGCATCATTATTAAGATATGAAACGAATAGAAAGACATAGAGCCATTTTAGGTGTTGACGAAAAAGCCACATTAAGCGACTTGAAAAAAGTTTATCGTAAAATTATGATGGAGTGGCATCCTGATAAATTTCAAGAGAGTGAGGAGGCTAAAAAAATGGCCGAAGAGAAATCAGCAAAATTAATTTCATCCTATCATTTTTTAGTAAGTGTGCATCCAGAAACGCATGAAGCTACATTAAGTGAATATACAGCAACGACTACTGAAGCTAGTATTGATGATTTTGAGTTCAAATCTGAAATATTAAGAGTTGTTTTTTCTGATGGCAATGAGTATGAATATTATGGTGTTCCTAAAGCCATTTATGTTAAATTGGTGAATGCGGATACCCCAGATCGTTTTGCAAGACGCCATATTTATGAAAATTATTTGTACCGAAGTACCAGTAAAATCGTTGGAGGGAATTAGGTAAATTTAGCATTTTAGTTAAACAAAAAAATTAAGATTTTCCGTTTTTTATAAGCAGAGCGTAGGTTATTTTAGTAGTTTTACTAACTATAATAATATAATACTTTATACTCATGGAAAACAACACCAATAGCGAGGGGAATTGTCCTTTTACAGGCGCTACAGCAGCATCAAAAATTACCAACGCTGGCACTAGAAATACTGATTGGTGGCCGAATCAATTAAGATTAAATATTCTTCGTCAACATTCAAGCTTGTCTAACCCGATGGGGGAAGCATTTAATTATGCAGACGCTTTTAAATCATTAGACTTAAAAGCAGTTAAAAAAGACATTGTTGACTTAATGACAACTTCACAGGATTGGTGGCCTGCAGATTATGGTCACTATGGACCCTTCTTTATTCGTATGGCATGGCATAGTGCAGGAACTTATCGTACAACAGATGGTCGTGGTGGTGGAGGTGCAGGTATGCAAAGATTTGCTCCATTAAATAGTTGGCCAGATAATACCAATCTTGACAAAGCAAGATTATTATTATGGCCTATAAAAAAGAAATATGGTCAAAAATTATCTTGGGCCGATTTAATGATATTAGCTGGTAACTGTGCATTAGAGTCAATGGGTTTTAACACATTTGGTTTTGCCGGTGGACGTGAAGATGTTTGGGAACCACAGGAAGAAGTGTATTGGGGAGCAGAGCGTGAATGGTTAGGCGATAAAAGATATTCAGGAGATCGAAATTTAGAAAATCCATTAGCAGCAGTTCAAATGGGTTTAATTTATGTTAATCCAGAAGGGCCTAATGGTAATCCTGATCCAATAGCATCAGCGCGCGATATTCGTGAAACATTTGCTAGAATGGCAATGAATGATGAAGAAACAGTTGCACTTATTGCAGGCGGACATACTTTTGGTAAAACACATGGCGCAGCTGATCCAGGAAAATATGTTGGAAAAGAACCAGCTGGCGCTAGTATTGAAGAGCAAGGTTTGGGATGGAAAAATACTTTGAATTCAGGAAACGGGGTGAATACCATTACTTCAGGATTAGAAGGTGCTTGGACAACAACGCCTACAAAATGGAGTAACAATTATTTTGAAAACTTATTTGGATTTGAATGGGAATTAACAAAAAGTCCTGCAGGTGCCAATCAATGGAAACCAAAAGCAGGTGCTGGTGCAGGAACCGTTCCTGATGCACATGACCCATCACTAACGCATGCACCCACTATGTTGACAACGGATATAGCATTAAGAGTAGATCCTGCTTACGGTGCTGTCTCAAAAAGATTTTATGAAAATCCAGATCAATTTGCAGATGCATTTGCAAGAGCTTGGTTTAAATTAACACATCGTGATATGGGGCCTCGTTCTCGCTATGTTGGAGCAGAAGTTCCATCTGAAGTGTTGATATGGCAAGATCCCATTCCAGCAGTAACACATCAATTAATTGAGGAAGCTGATGTTACTAGTTTAAAAACTAAAATAATAGCTTCTGGTGTTTCAGTTGCTGCATTAGTATCCACAGCATGGGCATCTGCATCTACTTTTCGTGGATCAGATAAACGCGGTGGTGCCAATGGTGCAAGGATTCGTTTAGCGCCTCAAAAATATTGGGCTGTGAATCAACCTGCTCAACTTTCTAAAGTGCTGGATGTGTTGGAAGCGATTCAAAAAGAATTTAATGCATCTAATAAAAGCAAGCAAGTATCTATAGCTGATCTTATTGTATTGGGAGGGGTGGCCGCCATTGAAAAAGCAGCTAAAGACGGTGGACATGAAATTAAATTACTATTTACTGCAGGACGTGCTGATGCAACTCAAGAAGAAACTGATGTAGAATCATTTGCAGTATTAGAGCCCATCACTGATGGATTCCGTAATTATATAAAACCACGCACTTTAGTTTCAGCGGAAGAAATGTTAATTGATAAGTCACAATTATTGACACTTACTGCTCCTGAAATGACAGTTTTAATTGGAGGGTTGCGCGTATTAGGCACCAATTTCGATGGATCTCATCATGGCGTGTTTACAAATCAACCTGGTGCATTAACAAATGATTTCTTTTCGCATCTAATCGATTTCACTACTACTTGGAAAGCAGCGGATGCAACACAATATATATTTGAAGGATCTGATCGTGCTACTGGAAAAGTAAAATGGACAGGTACTAGAGTAGATTTAATTTTCGGATCCAATTCGGAATTAAGAGCACTTGCCGAAGTATATGCTTGTGAAGATGCAAAAGGTAAATTTATAAATGACTTTGTTGCTGCTTGGACAAAAGTGATGAACTTAGATCTTTTTTAATTAATAATAAGAGTCCTCATTACTATTGGATATCCAATTCATGCGCTATAATGCCTATTTAAGGACTTATAGCGCATTTTAATGTGTATTTGTAAGTGGTTTTATGATGTTTTTCCATAAATTGCTTATTCAAAATTACGCTTATGGGATATCATCCACTTCAACGAAATAATGATTCGTCATTATTTAAATCAGTACAACTTATGATGGCTTTATTAGTAAGCTCTACCATGACTGCACAAACAAAATTAGATTTAAGTAATCTTAATGATTTTAATAATCCGACTGCAAATTGGCGAATTGGAGGTACAGTGCATGCGGACATCAATAAAAGTCATCAATTAAGCTATACACCAGGTAATGGTATTTTATTAAACCTACCAGATGAGGCAGCACGTAAGGATTTGTATACCAATTTCAAGCATGGTGACATGGATATTGAACTTGATTGTATGATGGCAAAAGAATCCAATTCGGGTATTTATTTACAAGGAAGATATGAATTGCAATTATTAGATAGTTGGGGTGTCATTCATCCGCGTTCCTCAGATATGGGAGGCATTTATGAAAGAAACGATGGATCTAGACCAGAGGGGTTAAGGGTTTTTGAGGGAAGAGCTCCAAGACAAAATGTAAGTAAGGCGCCAGGTTTATGGCAACATTATAAAATTTCTTTTCAAGCACCACGATTTATAAATGGTGTTAAAACTGAAAATGCAAAACTATTAAAAGTAGAATTGAACGGAGTATTGATTCATGAAAATTTAGAATTAACAGGGCCTACTGCCGGATCAGTGGCGAATAATGAAGTTGCAGAAGATGCATTACGCATACAAGGAGACCATGGTCAAGTGGCATTTAAAAATATAGTAGTCACTCGTTATGTACAAAATAAGCCAACATTAAGTGCCATCAACATTACGACCTATCAAGGAAAATTTGAAAAGCAAACAGATTTAACTAAGCTAAAACCATTGTTTCAAAAATCAAATCCTTTTATTACAGTCAATGTAGATGGGTTACCTAAAAATGATTATTTATCAAATTACAAAGGAAGTTTAACCATACCAGAAACAGGGGAATATACTTTAAACCTTAATGTGAGAGGTGGATCTGTAAGTTTGAATATTGATAATAAAGTTGTTTATCCATTTAGCAGAAATGGGGGCAAGGCAACCGTCACCTTAACAAAAGGTATAGTTCCTTTTGATTTACAATTTTCAAAATATGCTGCTTCAGAAAATCCATTATTGCAATTAAAGATGAGTTCGCCTAATTTTAGAGAATTTGTTTTAAGTGATCCTCAAACTATAATTCAAGGGGGTAAAGACCCTGTTTTAGTGGAAGCCAATGAGAATATCATATTAAGAAGTTTTATGGATGTTCCAAATAATAAACGCGTGGTACATGCGGTCAATGTGGGTACTCCTATAAAGGTGAATTACACTTATGATATGGACAATGGTATGATTTTTCAAGTTTGGCGCGGCGATTTTTTAGATGCGACACCAATGTGGATTGATCGTGGAGATGGATCCTCTAGGCCCCTTGGCGCTGTTCAATATTTAGGAACACCTTCCTTAGCCATTAATAAATTAACTACGGCTCAAAGTCCTTGGACTTCAGATACGACTGCAACTGGATTTTTTCCAAAAGGATATATACTTGATGAAATGGATCGTCCCTCATTTAAATATAATATCTATGGGAATTCAGTTACTGATATCACAAAGGTATTGGAGAATAGACAAGGCATTCAAAGAAGCATTGTCTTAAAAACAACAGGAGATCAATTATATGTTCGTTTAGCCAATGCTTCTGACATAGAGGAAATTTCAGATGGCCTTTATTTAATAGACGACCATGCTTATTATATCAAATTAGATGATACTGGTAATGCTAAAGCATTTATAAGGAATCAAAATGGTAAAAAAGAATTGTTGATTCCAATTCAAAATAAAATTACTTACTCCATTCTATTTTAAGTTATATCAATATGAAAATAAATAAATTAAATATATCCATTGCTTCATTTAAATGTATTGCAATCAGTTTTGTTATAGTTTTCTGTATTCAATACATGAGCTATGCACAAGAGTCTCCTAAGGAAGAAGATTTTTTCAAAATCAATAAACTTAGATCACCCGAAGGTACTTTATTAGAAGTAGGAGGTTTATGTACCATGCCAGATGGCAATTTGGCAATTTCAACAAGAAGAGGGGATGTATATATTGTCGAGAATCCAACAAGTGCGAAACCTTATTTTAGAAAGTTCGCATCAGGCTTGCATGAAGCTTTAGGAATCGCTTATAAAAATGGTTCACTTTATGTTGCACAAAGAGGTGAGTTGACAAGATTATTTGATTCCAATATGGATGGTAAAGCAGATGTGTTCGAAACTATTTATGCTTGGCCATTGTCTGGTAATTATCACGAATATAGTTATGGACCCAAAATTGCGCCAGATGGTTCCTTTTTTGTAACCCTGAATTTAGGATTTGGTGATGTATGGTGGTCAGGTACCAGCTTTGTTCCTTGGAGAGGTTGGGCTTTGCACCTATTTGAAGATGGCCGTATGGAACCATGGGCAACAGGGATGCGTTCTCCATGTGGTATTAGCATGATTGATGGTGAATTATACTATACGGACAATCAAGGTGATTGGGTAGGATCGGGTAGTATCATGAAAGTAAATAAAGGAAACTTTATGGGGCATCCTGGAGGTTTGGTTTGGACCAATATGCCTAACTCGCCTTTAAAAACAACGCAACAAGATATTTTTAGTAAAATTAATCCACGCGTTGAATTTGGACCTGATGGTAGAAGAACAAAGCCTGAAAATATTGAAAATGAAAAGTATAAAACACTTATCGATATTAAAAAAGACGTCCCTGCTTTACAAATGCCAGCAGTTTGGTTACCTCATGGTGTATTAGGTATTTCTAATTCTGAAATAGTAAAAATACCTAAAGGTACTTTTGGCCCTTTTGAAGAACAATTATTAGTGGGTGATCAAGGTCAAAGTAAAATATCTCGCGTTTTTATGGAAACGGTAAAAGGCGAATTACAAGGATGTGCTTGGGATTTTAGAAGTGGTTTTCAATCAGGTGTTTTACGCATGTCATGGGCAAATGATGGTTCCTTATTTGTTGGTGAAACCAATCGCGGTTGGGGATCGGCCGGAGAAGCGAATGAAGGTTTGCAAAGGCTTTCATGGAATACTTTAATTCCATTTGAAATGAAAACAGTAAAAGCAATGCCTGATGGTTTTGAAATTGAATTCACTAAACCAGTGGATAAGAAAAAAGCAGCCAATTTAGCATCTTATAATGTAGAAAGTTTTATTTATAAATACCACGGTGTATATGGCAGTCCAACGATAGAGTTAAAAAAATGTCCAGTAAAGGGAGTGCGTGTTTCTGAAGATGGTCTTACAGTTCGTATTGTCGTAGGAGATCTTCGTAAGCATTATATTCATAAAATTACATTAGACGGCATTAGAGAGCAGGATAATGCGTATTCATTGGTTCATTCTATTGCTTATTATACTTTAAACAATATACCAGATGGTGCTAGTTTAAGTATGAAGGAGATAAGTACTAAAAATGAATCAACTGTAGTAGTTGCTCATGGAAATGAAAAAGTAGGAGAGGCAATAACTTATGAAGATATCAAGCCAACATTAATTAGAAATACTTGTGTGGCATGTCATAATCCTAATAAAAGATTAGTGGGCCCTGCTTTTGCTGAAGTAGCTAAGAAAAAATATACTGTAAGCAAAATATTACAACTTATTAAAAATCCACAACCACAAAACTGGCCAGATTATTCAACACCGATGGCACCAATGCCTCAGGTATCTGAAAAAGATGCGCGTAAGATTGCCGAATGGATTAATTCTTTGGATAAGTAGCGTTGAGTTCAAACAAAATAAAAAAGGCGTCCGGTTAAATCGGGACGCCTTTTTTTTGCTACATCTTATTAATCATATGTCCCAGTATATCCTTGAAAGAGAATCCTTCAGTTAATTTTTCTTTATTTAGCTTCTTGTTTTCGACTAAGGCCCATAAAATAAATTCCTTCATAAAGTAAGTATCTTCTTTTGTGGTATCAGGTGCGTATTTTTTAATGAGGGCATCTAATGGTTTTACTTCATCTAAAATTTTCTTGTATTGCTTTTCATCAAAGTCCTCGTATAGTTCAATTCCGCCTTCGGCAATAAACCAATCTAATAAATCTGAATAAGCGTTTTTTTCATTTTGCTTTTCTAATTTGGTTATTTTAGGAAATTGAAATTTGAATAGGGTGTTAATGGCTTTTTCAATAAGGTGAATGGCAATTTTCTCTGCGCCTTCTTGTTCGCCTTCGTATACTAATTCAATTTTGCCAGTGATGGCAGGAATGATACCCATAAAATCAGATAAGCGAACCGATGTTTTTGCTAAACCATTTTTCAAAGCCCTGCGTTCTGCAGTACTCATTAAATTTTCCATAGCACTAATCGTCATTCTAGCACTTACCCCACTTTTGGCATCTATAAATTCACTTTCACGTGCTTCGAAACTAATTTGTTCAATGATATCCTTGGCAATGGACGGAACATATACAATTCCAGCCTGTGTGGGGTTTATTTTAGCTTCTTGCTCTGTAATTTTTTTAGCTACAGCAATATTTTTAGGGTAGTGTGTCAAAATTTGTGAACCAATCCTATCTTTTAAAGGAGTCACAATACTACCTCTGTTGGTATAATCCTCTGGGTTAGCAGTAAAAATAAATTGAATATCTAAATTCATTCTAAGTTTAAAGCCTCTAATTTGAATATCACCTTCTTGTAATATATTAAAAAGCGCTACCTGAATCCTTGCTTGTAAATCGGGCAATTCATTTATTACAAATAAACATCGATTGGCCCTTGGGATCATTCCAAAATGTATAACACGCTCATCTGCATAGGATAATTTTAAATTGGCAGCTTTGATGGGGTCAACATCTCCAATAATATCAGCAATGGTCACATCTGGAGTGGCTAGTTTTTCAAAAAAGCGATCATTTCTATGAAGCCATTCAATAGCGGTGGCATCTCCTTTTTCTTTAATGATGTCTTTTGCATATCTAGAAATAGGATGTAATGGGTCGTCATTTATTTCCGAGCCAGATATTAATGGGATGTATTCATCTAAAAGTTGAATCATGAGCCTGGCTATTTTTGTTTTAGCTTGACCTCTTAATCCTAATAAATTAATATTATGTTTAGATAAGATAGCTCTTTCAATTTCGGGAATCACTGTTTCTTCAAATCCATGAATACCTTCGAAAGTAGGATTGCCTTCTTTCATTTTTTGAATGAGATTATCTCTCAATTCATCTTTGATACTTTTACTTTGGTAGCCTTGTTTTTTTAAGTCACCCAGGGTTTTAATTTTTTCAATATTCATAATAGTAATATAATTATTTAAGTTTCTTTTTTCTGTTGGTTTCGTAATCTTCAAAAATCATTTCACCTAGTCCTTTTAATCCGGTATAAAAGGCCTTCCCTTGGTTGGCTTCGGTAAATTCGTTCACAAATCTTTGTAAATAGGGGTCATGCGCAATCATGAAGGTGGTAATAGGAATGTGTAATTTTCGAGCTATTTTAGCTTGATTATAGCATTTCTCGACAATGTATTGATCCAATCCATTACTATTCATATAATAAGAACCATCGGCTTCCTTGATACAGCTTGGCTTGCCATCTGTAATCATGAATATTTGTTTATTGGTATTTCTTTTTCTTCTTAAAATATCCATGGCCAATTGTAAACCAGCCACCGTGTTTGTATGATAAGGCCCCACTTTTAAATAGGGTAGTTCCTGAATGGTAATTGTCCAAGCGTCATCTCCAAAAACTAAGATATCAATGGTATCCTTTGGATATCTTGTGGTAATGAGTTCTGCAAATGCCATGGCTACTTTTTTGGCAGGCGTGATACGATCCTCGCCATACAAAATCATACTGTGGCTTATGTCAATCATAAGTACCGTACTCATTTGAGATTTTTGCTCTGTCTCTTCTATTACTAAATCATTTTCGGTTAAATTAAATTCACCAATACCATGATTTATTTGTGCATTTTTTATACTTTCTGTTAGTGATATATTTTCAATGTTGTCTCCGAAAATAAATTCCTTAAACTCTCCCGTTTTTTCATCTCCTTGACCTAAGGTTTTTGTTTTATGATTTCCCTTTCCTGTTTTCTTTAAATTTCCAAAGATATTATTAAGCGCTTGCTGCCTAATGGCTCTTTCTGTTTTAGAAGTTATTTTAGTGGGGCCATCGCCATCTTGCACTATTTCTTGTTTGATATATCCCTTCTTTTTTAAATCTTCGATAAAGTCATCGATGGTGTATTTCTCATCGGTTAATTTATACTCTACATCTAATTCTCGCATCCAACTTATGGTTTCATCAAAATCGCCTGAGGTATGTACAATCAATTCCTTGAATATCTCAAATAACCTATCAAAAGGCGATTGCTCAGGGGCTTGGTATGTTTTAAAATGAAATCCTTGCATGTTTTTTATAGAGCGTTAAAGTTAAATATAAAAGTTAGTTTTAGGCTATTTTGTTAAATTTTAGTACGGTAATAGGAGGTTAGATGAAACAAAAAATTAATAGGGGTAGTACTCATTTATAGGAAGGCGGGCGTACCCAAATAGGACTGCCGTTTTTCACTTTGTTCAAAACGTCTTCCTATTAGGCGGGCGTACCCAAACCCTTCCAACATTCTCGCTTTGCGAGTATGTTGGTTTTTTTAATGCTCATTTGCTCTTTCAAGCAAGCTTGATTCGCAACTCGCATTAAAAAACCCTGTCCCGATAAATCGTGACAGGGTTTGTGCCCAGAACAGGTACAATATTATATATGATAATCAATTAGTTATCTGATTTAAGGTACAATAAGGGTACAAAATATATTCTATTCTTTTAAAATTGACCTAACTGCACGAACATAATATTCCTCCAACTTTACTGTTCCACCTTTTTGGGAAAGGGCTTCAAAACTTCTAAATTCTGCTAATTCTCCATTTTTTATTAAAGATTCACTTGAACTCCAATATCTATCCTCTACAAATCCTCCGATTATATCTCGATAAGTATATAAAATAAAAAGTTCGTCATTATCGGGTAATCTCCACCCATTTCCTAATAAGGAGCAAGCTTTGTTTGCTTCATCCCAACTCATTAATTTAGGGAAGTCGAAATGTTGTATATCAATTTTAATTGGACTTGTAAATAAAATTAAAGGAGCGCCACAGCTTTTACAATTAGTAGTATTTTTATTTATAATTGAACACCCACATTCATAACAGTCTATTGCAAGTTCAAATTGAATTATTTTACAAGCTTTAGCCCCACATCCAACACAATTTTCTGAATCCTCAAATATTTCCCAATCGCATTTAGGACAGCTTGAATCTATTATTAAATGTTTTATTGGTATATAAATTGGATTATTTGCTCCAGTTGTTCTATAACAATGAACACACTCAAGTGCTTTGTCAGATATTGATTGAGCGCAGTATCTAAATTTAATTAATGCCATAATGGATTTATTATTACTTAGACTTATTTGCTTTTACCTATAATAAATGCAACCAATCAAATTTAATTTATTACTATTATTTTATAAAATATCATTTTGAATTACATCATTTAAAAGTAATTCATTTTAATTTTTTAAGCGCATTTTTGACACCCATATTTACCGTTAGTATAAATTACTCATTTATTGGATTTAATGGCAAATTTCGAGCTTATAGGTCTATACAAATTGATTATTGGAAGGTTATGGAGACTGATTTCATCAAAATTTGGTCAAAATGGGTGATTTGGTAGTGCTTTGATATTTTAGTAAATAATATATCTTAACTTAGCGTCAATGAACAAGAAGAGTTTATCGGAAAGGTATATTTGTAACAAAATTAATACTTCAGCTTAAATCTACCTTATGAAAAAGGGTTTCATCACAATTTTTGCAATATTTTTTTTATCAACTTCCTTTGGACAAAGAGTTGATTTCCAAGAAATCTTAAGGCTTATTGGTAACGGATTTAAGGATAAGCCGCTTTATGTAAATAATGTATCAACTGACACTTTAAGTTTGAACTCAATTTCAAATTCAGCATTTCTGGGTGGTCAGAATAGAAAAACTATTGAAATTAAACTACCTGAGACATCATATCGCTGGTTTTACAGATTAACCGTACTTGATATAAACGCAAATTATAGCTACAGAAACGATGAGACATTATATTTTTTGATGGCTAACAACAAAAATCCAACTAATTTATATACCAATAATGGCAGAATAAATGTTTTTTTTATGGGGCAATCGGGTGATGAATTCAACTTTAAACAAAAAAGGATTTTTTCTCATTGGAATAATCTTTCTGTACTAAATGTCAATTCCTTCTATGGTCAAAACAATATAGTTAATCAAAACTTGTGGATGGGGATTGAAAATATAGGAGATTTGCAAGGCGTAAAAGTAATTGTTGAAATTGTTGCATTAACTATTGAAGATGAGAAGAATTTGCCTAAACCACAATACCCAAATGTTAATTCCATAGAATCTGAAAAGAAAGTCAAGGAAGCAAAAGTACTTCTTGATTTAGGTGTACTTACAAAAAAAGAGTATGATTCGGTTATAGATAGATATTCGTTAAGGCTTACCAAAGAAGAGGCAATTGAAAGACTAAAATCTGCTAAAAATCAACTTGATAAGGGAGAAATTACACAAATAGAATATGACGAACTTAAAAAAAGGCTTACACCATTAATATTGAATAAATAGATAAACATTAAACATGAGAAAGATATTATTTACAATATTTGCGATTTTTTCCATTGCACATATATTTGCACAAAAAAATAACGGTACTTACAAGCTCAATTGTTATCCTCCAAAAGGAACAAGTAATATATTCACTCAAGCTGATTTAAAATCCAAATGGTTTAAGGATAAGGATTCTGGAGTGGGTACAAGTTGGACTTTCTTTGCATATGAAACGGTCTTTAACAAAGATGGTGTATTTCTTAAAGGTGATTTAATTAGCCCAAGAGGTGGTAAGATGAATGTAAAAGAAAATGGATTTACTGGTCAGTTTTATGTGCTTTTTAATGAATGGCAATGTGAAGCTGATAAAAATTAATCTAATTTCAAATTATTACAATAATTATATGATGCACAAAATAGCTAAACGGATTCTTATTATTACTCAAAAAACTATAATTGTAGCATTATTTGTGTCTATGAGCGTTATCTCCTATTCACAAGAAGTTGTTAATAAATTTACCAGACCCTTAAATAAGGACACAAATCGTTTAGTAAATAGCCTTGATGCCGTAATTATAAATAATGGAGTAGCTGTTGTCCAAAACACTTTCTTGAAGCCCCTTTATGTAGATGCCTTAAAGAATCAAATAATTGATACAAATATTAAAGTTGTTTATTCAAAAGAGACCAGTTTGCCAATTTTTATTGAGATGAATTTAATTAAGGAAACAATTAAGTCTCAAAGTATCGACACAACAAAAAGGATAAAATCAACATCAGAGGTAAACAGCCTATCATATAATTTCCTTGATGAGTTAGAATCAATTACTCATATTTCTAATCCAAGACAAAATCTTGAGATTTTGGAGACAAATATTGAATCAAATGGGAAAAGCCATATTAAATTTCAACAAAAGTATAATGGCATAAAGATATATGGTAGTGAGTTTTTGATACATTTAAATGCTAATGGAGAGGGAGAGCTTTTTAATGGAAGTTATTCAATATTTAATGATAAAATTGAAGTTGTTCCTACTTTGACAATTGAAAATGCAATAAAAAACTTAAAAGTTGATTTAGCAAAAAAGACCAGTTTGGTTGAATTTAATGCTTTTCAACTTAAATTAATTGGAGGTAACTTCATTACAATTGATACAATAATTTATAAAAATAAGCTTGCCTATAAAATAATATATTTTGCTAACATTCTTGATAGATATGAATACTTTATAGATGCTAATAGTGGTATAATTTTATCTTCTTATAACACAACTTGCACAATTGATGTACCTAATATAACTAATTCGAATGATTTAAATGGAGTAAGTCAAAAGATAAATGTCACTTATACTGGTTCAAATTATGTTTTAAAAGATATTTCTAAACCTATGTATAATAGCACTAAAGGTAATGGTTACATAGAAACCTTTGATTTTAATAATACATATGGTAAAAATCAAAATGCTGATGAAATAATAAATACAACAAATACTTGGAGTCCAACACAAACATCTGCTCATAATAATTTGAGTATTACTTATGATTTTTATAAAAATGTTCATAATAGAAATTCTATTGATGGAAAAGGTGGAAACATTAATTCATATGTTAATGTAATTGTAGATTCTTTAGGTTTGCCATTAGATAATGCCTTTTGGGCTCTTAATTCAATGTTCTTTGGTAATGGATATAAGCAGTTCAAACCTTTGGCTGGTGGTTTAGATGTTGCCGCGCACGAAATGACTCACGGAGTGGTGGATAATTCAGCAAAGTTGGTTTATAATGGCCAATCTGGCGCCTTAAATGAATCATTTGCTGATATTTTTGGAGCAATGGTAGATTCTGCAAATTGGACTATTGGAGAAATGGTAGTTAATAAAGCTTATTATCCATCTGGTGCATTAAGGTCCTTAATGGACCCTCATAATGGAGGAAAAAGTTCAAATGATAATGGTTGGCAACCAAAACATATGAATGAGTATCTTTCGGGTACAATTTTAGATAAATATCCTGACAGAGATTACGAGGGTGTACATGTTAATAGTGGTATACCAAACTATGCTTTTTTTTTATTTGCTAACGCAATTGGTAGATTAAAAGCTTCAAGAGTATACTATAGAGCTTTAACAACTTATTTATTGCCTAATTCAAATTTTACTGATTTAAGGTTAATTATTATCAAAGCTTCATCAGACCTATATTCTTCAAATGAAGTATTGCAAGCAGGCTTGGCTTTTGATGCCGTAGGTATTACAGATGGTGTTACACCTTTAATAGTAAAACAACTACCAGTAAATACTGGAGTAGAAAATATGCTTCTATATGGCACAGGAGATACAACACTTTACATAGCTACTCCTAATTTAAAGTCGCTTTGGTCAAAAAAATTAAATAATAAACCAAGTATTACAGATGATGGAAAAACAGCTTATTTAGTTGGATTTGATAAAAAAATATATTCTATCACTACTGACCCAACAATATCACAGCCTACTTATTCAATTATTCAGAGTACACCTATGTGGAATAATGTATCTATTTCAAAGGATGGTAAAAGGCTTGCTGCAGTTACTACTTATCAAGATTCGTCAATTTATGTTTATGATTTTGGGAAAACAAAATGGTATAGATTTAAATTATATAATCCAACATATACAAATGGGATAAAAAAGGATGGACCAATATATGCAGATTCTTTTGAGTGGGATTATAGTAGTGAAAATATAATTTATGATTGCTATAATAAAATTGCAAGTACAAATTCAAATGCAGAAATTAAATATTGGGATATTAATATTATTAATGTTTGGAATAAGGCAAAAGACACTACTTCAAGTGGGGTAGTTTCAAAGGTTTTTAATTTAGGAAACGGGGACAATATAGGTAATCCAACATTCTCAAAAAATTCTCCTGACATATTTGCTTTTGATTATTTTAACGATAGTACAAAAACAAATGGTATTATTGGATATAATTTACAAACAAATAATCTTGGTGGAATTTTTCTTAATAATACAATTGGCTATCCAACATTTAATAAAAACGATGATAAAATCGCATTTAATACTATCACAAATAGTAAATTAACAATTGCGTCGTTAAGTTTAAATACGGATAAAATATCGTCAAGTGGAACAATAGCTACCTTATTTAATAATGCAAAATTTCCAATATATTATACGGTTGGTGTAAGAAAATTTGCAGTTCCTTCTAAACCAAATATAAATATAACTGGAAATACTAATTTATGTACTGGAGATAGTACAATTTTAAACTCAAGTGCAACGATAGGTAATCAATGGTATCGAAATGGTAGTCCTATTGTAAATGCAACTGGTAGTATGTATAGTACAAAAAATGCAGGAAATTATATGGTTTTAACTAACGTAGATGGCATTTCAAGTTCATTAAGTTCAGGTGTTTATATCACTACAAATATAACACCATTAACTCCTACGCTATCAAGAGATGCTTCTAATAATTTAGTCTCGACAAATACTTATGGTAATACTTGGTATAAAGATGGTTTATTGGTTTCCGATACAACTCAAAAGGTTAAGCCAACTGCAAATGGACTATATAAAATCAAAACTTCTTTAAATGGTTGCACAAGTGGTTTTAGCAATCAATACTTTTATTTGATTACTGATGTTGTTAACTTAAGTGTAAATGAGTTTATCAAGTTGGCTCCTAATCCTTTTTATAACCAAATTAATATTGATTTTGTGATAAAGGGGGTTCAGTTATTAAATATAGATGTTTATAATATTACTTCAGGTGCAAAGGTTAACTCTAAATTAAACATAAACGCAGGTAGTCAAATAAACTTCGGACAACTTTCAACTGGTTTATATCTTTTTGTAGTCTATACAAGTGACAATAAGGTAAGACAGAATTTTAAGATATTCAAATTATAAGACATAGCTAATTTGCTTAAATTAGCTGCTTAACCTTTTGTATTGTACCGCTACTTTTAGCAGTTAACTTCATTATGTTCCTTATACTTTGACCTTGATTCAAATACTTTATAATATCCTTGTGTTTTTCTAAAATTTGTTCTTTAGTTAACTTTGTGTCTGGATTTCGACCAAGCCTACCTCCATTTGCAATATATTTTGCTCTGCCGCTATTTAAACGATTATGTGTTTGCCTAAGTTCAATTTCTGCAAATGATGCACCAATTTGAAGCATTATTTTAGTCATCATATTTTCGGTCTTATCATCGTTAAGGCTATTCATATTGTAATTGTCAATGTGAACATTAATTCTGTGTTTCGTACAATTTTCAATGAATACTAAAGTTTCTATTACTCTTCTTCCGATTCTACTAATTTCCGAAAATAAAATATGTTGGATATTATTATTAATGGCATACTGAATAATTTCATCTATTTCTTTTTCGTTTTTCTCCCCAGACTTGTAATATTCAAGTTTCTTAACAATTTCGTAAACTTTTGAAAACTTGTTTTGCAAATCATACGATTGTCGGGATACATCCTGTCGTTTTTCATTGGTGCTACATCTGGATACAATAATTGCTCTATCCATTGATAATGGTTTACTTTAAGGTTAAATTAATTCTTTGATTAATGCCAATACAATTTTCACAGTCCCAAGTGTTGCTTTTTAGATATATTTTGATACACTTGGGTTTATGATACGATTCTTGTTGACATATATCCATTCAATTCAATAATTATTGATTTTTTGAAAATAGCCCATATAAGATAACTAACAGTTTCTTGCTGCTTACACTTGTCTTCAATCTGACATATACTTTTTGAGACTACATTGCCAATTTGAGTTCTATCATTACTAATAGCAACTAAATTATTTTTAATATATCTTAGGTATACTAAATCTCCTATGCCTAAATATTTGATTGTACTTGGGTCGTTTACTTTAATTGGTATTAACATTTTTTCTATTTAAATGTTCTGCTGTACTTTCTACAAGCATCGTTGCAAATCCAACTATTAATGCAAAGGTAAAAATTGCTGTACCTAATTTGATTTTAGGGTTCATTTGGCTTTATTTTATAGGAAAACATATTGTAAGCATATATGCCTCCTCCAATAAACAATACTGTTAAACCCAAATAAAGCAATGTATTGTTTCCTTTTGAATTATTTGTTGAAGTAGGGGAGGAAACTTTACTGAAAGGGTAGTGGATTTGTTCAAATTCCATTTTACTTAGTTTTAAAAGATTTCATTATTACAAAGTAGACATCATCGATTGAATTTATTGTCTTAGTTTTTTTTAAACCATTTTCGTAATAGTCTACTTCCTTCCCTTTGTAGTTAACTAAGATAGCTTTTGCCTCTGGGTTTTCATAAACTGATATTTTATTTTTCAAGTCTACATTTTCATTTTTTAAAACTTTAGCAATTTCATTGTTTTCACGATTTTCAATAATATTGCGAACATAACTACCAATATTAGTGCCTTTATCGGTAGCTTCTGCTGCAAGTTTTAATTTTAATTGTGGCGTAGTTTTAAAACCAATTACGACTTGACTTGTCCTATTTGCCAATGAGTGCAAGTCCAAACTTTTCCATTTTGTTTTCATATTGTAAAAGTATAAAGAGTTAACTTCCTGAATTGATTCTTTTATAATCTAATACAATCTTCTAAAATCATTTAATTAGTTTTACAATATAATTTCATTTATGGTGTACCAATATACTCTATTAAGATTTTAATTTGTTTAGGCGTTAACACTTTCTGGTAAGGTTTTATATCTATTTCCTTAATTTCTTTCAACCAATTAGTAATTATGTAAACAGATACGCCATAATATGCGGCTAATTCTTTTTTTGTTTTCATAGTTTATTTATTCTTTATTAAATAGTCTGCAATATCTAAACCCATTGATTTTTCTTCATCCGTAGCTCTTTCTTCTAAAAGGGAAGAAATAGATACATTTGCAATTTTAGACAACATTGCCATAGTGGTAAACCATTTATCATAACTATTTAAATCAGGGAATAATGTAATGTTTCTGTTTTGAAGTTTATAAAAGTTACTTGTTTTTAAATTATTTAATCCACCAGTTGCAAGCCATAGATGCGATTTCAAATAGGTACTTGCAATTACCGCTGTTTTCTCTGATTCAACAATTGCAATAGGTAAATCGTTGCCGATAATTAAATGCTGCCCAAATAGACATTGGTTAACTTGATAATCATTATAACCTAACTCTGAATGAACCCAAGTAATGTGATTGTATGGCTCTTTTACTCTTTTCCCATTAATTGGATTATACAACATTATTTTTCCAGTTCTAATTGAGTTTGACTCATCAATTTGCCAAAATACAGTAGAGCCTACCCATTTTTTCGATGTCCCAATTTTATACTTTTCAATTGCTTCGACCGTTTTTTGTACATCTATTCTCTTGCACATAAACTCTACTAATTTATTATTTTCATAACCCTTAAGGGATTGGTCAAATATTTCATTTGGTATTCGGCTTCTTTTCTGCACAATGTCAACCTGCCTATTTATATATTTTGGTATATTTATATTGTATTCTATTTTGTTATCCTTAAAATATTTGGATGGGGGGTAATGATAATTGCAGTTAACTTCTCTATTACATTTTCCAACTAAATGACTAACATATTGACCTGTTATTGAGTCAATGTACCTTGTAAAGGTCTTTTTTACATCATTACACAAAGGGCATAAGTGCCTACTTTTACTTCCATTATATGGTTCTAATTTGTATTTATAATTTTTCATAATTTTCTATTTGTGTCACTTGCGACACTTACGACACTAAAATATTTGATAGTGACTAAAGTGACACAAGTGACATATAATTGATTTGTTATTATTTGAAAGTGACATAAGTGTCACAATTGACAGCTACTAAAGCATTTTTTTGTAATTACCCTTTATAAGCTTTTGAAAGAGTGTTTGGTCTTTAAGGAATCGCAGAAATGTCCTTTTGTAAATCCCATATTTTTCCGCAAGTGCTATCCCTTCTGATGTAGTAAATTCTTCATCTAAATCTTCATAAAAATGTCGCTTATTTAAAGGGTATTTTTCTAATGGATTCAGATTACTTGTTATTGAATATACCTTCTCCGCAGTTCTTTTAAAATAGTTAATAATTGATATTGCACCTTTAACTGATTTGTCACTAATTTCCTCTTTATTACTCTCACCGCAAGCATAGCTTAAAATTTCTAATATCAATGAGAATCTTAATATATAAATATCAAGTTTACTATAAATTGAGCCATAGACTTCGGTCTCTTGGTTATTGCATTGGTCAGTATTAGTTTTTTGCCATTCAAATAGTAAGTTTTTGGCTTCAACCGAAAATTCTAAGACAATGGGTTTTGGGTTATCAATATCATCATACTCCAAGTTTAATTCCAACATTTTAGATATAACATTGTCCCAAATAGCAACCGTTTCTTCATTAATATCAGTATCACTCCAATATTCTTTTTTGATGTCTTCAGGGTATACAAATAGTATTCTGTCAAGAAAGCCATTTTCAGTTCTACCTTCCTTTGCAATTTCTGACAATAGTCCATTTTGTATAGTTCCGCCTATTGAAATAAATGGGTAAGGTATAAATATTGGCTCTCCCGATTTCCTATCTATCTTTATTGGCTTTCCACTCCAAGCGCTAAGCCAAAATTCCATTTCGCTACCTTTCTTATAACGATTAAAATTTTTAAAAAATCCAGCAATTTCATCATTATAGGCAGTAATGCCCCTTAAATTACATTTATGAACTTCAGCTAATGCTTCTTGTGTAAAATCAGATACGATAAACTTTTTAAAACTTGGTTTTACAGGGTCATCAATACCTTGCTCAGCCCTCTCTTTTTTTGATAATGTTTCGATTTTTACATATTCAAGATGCTTTCTTTGATATTCTTTATATGAAATATTATCATATCTCTCAATTGGTTTAAGTGCAAATGATAATGGATGACTTTTATTTGTGCCAGCTTTCCCAATCATAACTATGAATATTACTGCACTTTCAGTCCATTCCTTTTTAAATGATACCCTATGAGTGTTACCTATTGCTAATGATGAGGCATATAGTATTGCACCACTTATAAAGTCTATTGGGTAATTTAAATTTTCATTTGTGTCAATAATGACACTTTGGACTATTTTAGGAAAAACTTCAATGGGAAATTGGTTGTTGTTTTTCTTTTGTTGTTCCATTAATTCATTAAGTTGACTTTGACATTCATTACTTATATCATCTATTGATATGCTTGAATTTTCATCTTTAGATTTATTTTCTAATGAATGAACATCCATTTGTAATGGCACAACTTCTACAGCCTTGATGGTAATTTTATTTTCCATAATCACTACCTCCTTTAGTATTTAGATAAGTTGATGCAATTATTTTTCGTTCTTTTTGGGTTGTATTGTTATTAGATAACATCCATAAATCAAGCTTATCACGGTCAAATCTGATACATTTGCCATTAGGTTTACTAAATGGTAAAATGTTTCCGCTTGTTAGTTTATAGACATAACTTGGCTTATAGCCTAAATGCTCACACCCTTGTTTGAAGGTTAAAACCTTCTTGTTTTCTTGTTCCATTTTTTTAATTTTTTAATTTTTAAAATGGAAAGCGCTTTCCGAATTGTTAACACAACAAAGTTAACTTGGTAAAAAACAAAAAAAATACGCCTAAAGGGTAGGCGTATCGGTTGTGTATTTTATCCACTTGAAATGCAATGATATCAATGGGTTTATAATAAGAGTATTTTTATTGGCGTATTAATGGCGTATTTAATTTAGGTCAGTTACTTAATTACATCTCTCTTTCTTAATGCCTTTACTGCACTTAGTAGTGCATTTCTTTTATCTATTTTATCTAATTTTCGGTTTGAATTTCTAAGTGATTTTTCAGTTATAGGTATATTTTTTATATAAAAAATATTGCTAGCGATGTTGTATTTATCATAGATTGTATCACAGGGCGCTAAGTGCTTTTCTTCCTTACAGTCATTGTCTAAATAAAACAGGTATCTTCCTAATTCTTTTTTTGTGCCAATCCAGTTAATCCTTTTTTGACCACTTGTGAAAATAGCTTCGTAATCCTTAGCTTTTGTGTCTTCACTTAAAAACATATTCTTTATAAGTATCTCAAAACTTGCTTTAGTTGAAATTGATGTTTGTAAAACAAAGTATGTATCATTTTGTTTATCATCTGCGTTTTTCGTACTTTTTTTGATAAGAAAGTTTAGAAATCTTTTGTACACTATGTTATTTATTTTCTTAATAACATCAATGCCATCAGAATTATATGGCTTAATGAGCTTTTTACTTTTATACTGATAAAGTAACTCTTCTGAGTTGATGATATTATTCAAATTGGCTTTGTTCATTGCTAATTTTATCCATTGAAATATATCAGTGTCATCTAAATCTTCAACATTCAAGTTGTTAATTATAGGGCAACATTTATTTTTTATTTTCAATTTCCTTATGTCTTCTATATCTTTAGATATATCAAATACATCTTGAATCCTTGATTTTCCAATATACCACTTAATGCAATCAGCATAAAGTGCGCTATATATTAATGATAACTTATGGTACAGTTCCTTCAATAATTTTGAAGATTTGTACATTGATAAAATTCTTTTGTATTCTTCTTGGTTTAGAATTGGTGTGAATTCGTATTCGTATAGTAAAGTTCCTTTTTTTAGATTATGTAAAATCTCCCCCCTTTTTTTAATTTCTTTTACTTCTGCGTCAAATATTTTAACAATATGATTTTTAGTCAAATCTTTTACATCACTTGTTGTTGAATCATATTTGTATAGTAGGTTATTTTTTGTCATTATAGCTGCTTAAATCTAAGTTTAAAGTATTAGTTGCCTTCTCTTTCCTTTCACTTGCAATTTTTATGTATCGTTTTGCTTGTGCCATATTAGATTGTCCCATCATTCTTGTAATTGTCAAACCTTCAGTTTCATTAAATGCAAGGTTTGTTCCAAAAGTGTGTCTGGCATTGTGAAATGTTATCTTTAATTTAATCCCAGCTTCCTTAATCCACTTCTTAATAGCTTTAGTTACAGAATTATGTGATGGTAAACTAAATACATTTAATTCTTCATTTGCAGGTAGTGATTTCCCAATAAGTGCATAAACAGTATCATTTATATGTATTGTTACTTGTTTTTTATTTTTGTTCTGAATTTTTTTAATTTGGTTCTTTTCAATATTAATATGTTTCCATTTTAAATCTTTAACATCCCCCCATCTTAGACCAGTCATACAAGCGAATATAAAAGCATCTTTAATTTGTTTATTCTTATTGTTAAAAGGTGTATTAAGTAGTAATTGAACTTCCTCCGTAGTTAGAGTGTCCTTTTCCATCGCTTCTCCTTTTGGAGATTTGCCAACAAAATCTAATATGTTCTCTTTTAATATTCTGCTTTTATAAGCATTGTTTATCATTTTTCTAAACCTTCCGTAGTAAGATTTAGCACCTTCTCCAATACTTTTTGATTCTAAGTAGCTAATAAATTCCTCGATTAATGAAGGTGTTAGATTGCCAAATGTAAGACGGGACAACTTCTTGCCTTCCAAAAAGTCTTTAAATCGATTTCTTGCACCTTCAATATTTCTAATATCTGATTTGTCATAATCTTTAATGTAACTATCCATCCAATCAAGTATAATAGTCCTTTTGCCTGTATCAGTTTCTAAATTGTAGTTATTAGCTTCTAATTCGATTCGTCTTTGATGACATATTTCTTCAGCAAGTTTGAGATTTTCTTTATTTCTTGCCCTCTCATCAATTGTGTTTCCCTTAGACAGCTTTAAATTCTTTAAAGTTTCAATGGTGTGTACACCATCCTTATAAATATCAAGCCTTAATGAGTAAGAGCCATCAGCATTTTTTCGTTTTCTAAGTGTTACACTCATCTTGTTAAATTTTAATTTTTTTTGAGGTACGAGGTACAACTAAGGTACAATTTATGGGAAAACAAGAGATAAAAAAAGGAAAACAAGAGAAAGTAAAATCTTGTAAGTATTGAAAACATTGACTTTTTTAATAAAAAAACCCTCCATTATAGGAGGGTTTGTGCCCAGAACAGGAATCGAACCTGCACATCCTTGCGAACGCTAGATTTTGAGTCTAGTGCGTCTACCAATTCCGCCATCTGGGCAGGGGTGCAATATTACATCATTCATGAAAATCTGCCAAAATACGATTGAGGTATTTTTGCTTGTAGTAGTACTCCTTTACTTGACTCATTTCTTCTTGTGAAATTGTCGAACTTGAAGGAGCATCCAAAACAGCTTTAACAGGCGTTAAAATAGCTATTTGTATGGTGTTTACGCGTTGTTTCACTTGTTGTTTCATGTCTTCATTATCCGCATCCATCCGTGCTTCATTAAGCTCCATCATCTCCATTAAAAATTCAGGATCTAAGGCATATTTTTCATCAGATTCCATATAGCCCTTCAATTCTAAAACATAGGGTATAACAAGCGCTTTGTTGTTTAATAAAGTAAATCCCTTATTAGCCATGGATGACTTTTCTAATGCCGAGTCTTGCTCTTCAGGACTGGCTTGTGCAAATTTATCAGGGTGTGAACTTCGTTGAATTTCCATAAATGACTTTCTGAGTTGAACAGTATCAACTTGAAATCCAATGGGTAATCCGAATAGTTCAAAATAGTTCATTTGGTTGGCTTAAATACTTTGTAAAAGTAGGATAATGCTAGATAAGATGTAAATAATATTCTCTTAATAATTCATGAAAGGATTCGGTGTAGTTATTGTCAGCGTCTTTAATAGTTATTTTGAATCTTTTTGCGACAAAGGTAGATGTGTTATTAGTGTCTACTTTAGTTTTAATAAATTTTTGCATTGCTCGAATGGGCAAATTTTTACTCGCATTATGTACTAATACTTCCTCTATTAATTGCAACCCATTTTTTTCACATAATTTTTGCATGGTATACGCGCGAAGGGTAGGCGTTAACACATAAAAATATCCTTCCTCCGCTAAAAGATGCTTCACATTCTCAATGAGAATTGGCCAAGGCAATTCTGTACTATGAGCTGCTTTGTTTTTATTTTGATCGGGTGATTTTAAATCGTCTTCAAAAAAAGGAGGGTTTGTTATAATGGTATCAAATACTTCATTGCTATCTGTAGTAAATTTTTGAATAGAATGATGCACCAATTTTAATTGAACCTTCCAAGGGCTTATTTCAAAATTTCGTTGTGCTTCTTGTGCAGCAAGGGTTTCTATTTCTACTGCTGTAATAGTTGCTGTTGGATTAGACTGTGCCATCATTAAACTTAACAATCCTGTTCCAGTACCAATGTCTAAAATATTTTTGACTGCTGTTCTGTCTTTTTCACTTTGGACAACCCATCCTCCAAATAAACATGCATCAGTACATACTTTCATTGAAGTATGCTCCTGATGCACGATAAATTGTTTAAACTGAAAAAAAGTATTCGCCACTATTCGGCAGTTAAACTAGCTCCTAAATATTCTTTATTTAATCTTGCGATGTTTGATATTGATATTTCTTTTGGACAAGTCGCTTCACAAGCACCTGTATTGGTGCATGCACCAAATCCTTCTTTATCCATTTGTGCTACCATACTCAATACGCGTGTTTTTCTTTCTGGTGCTCCTTGTGGTAATAAGGCAAGATGAGAAACTTTGGCACTTAAAAATAACATTGCAGAACTATTTTTACATGCAGCAACACATGCGCCACATCCAATACACATGGCTGCTGCAAATGCATCATCTGCTTTTGCTTTTTCGATGGGTAAACTATTACCATCTACTGCATTACCCGTATTCACACTGATATAGCCACCAGCTTGAATGATTCTGTCAAATGCAGAACGATCTACTGTTAAATCCTTTACGATAGGGAATGAATTGGCTCTCCAAGGTTCAATCACAATGGTTTCGCCATCTTTAAAAGCACGCATGTGTAATTGACATGTTGTGTTTGCTTGCCAAGGACCATGTGGCTTACCATTAATATATAAGGAACACATTCCGCAAATTCCTTCACGACAATCATGATCAAAAGCTATGGGTTCGCCACCTTCAGTAATTAGTCTTTCATTTAAAACATCTAACATTTCTAAAAAAGACATTTCATCAGAAATTCCTGCAACATCATAAGTGACAAAGGCACCTGGTGTTGTTGCGTTTTTTTGACGCCAAACTTTAACTTTTAAATTCATTGTAGTATGTGACATATCGTATAAATTATTCTGTATTTATTTAATCTTATTTATAGTTTCTTTGACTAGGTTTAATCATTTCATATTTTAATTCCTCTTTATGAAGTGTCCAATTATGCTCCCCTTTATTTTCCCATGCAGCAACATACATAAAGTTTTCGTCGTCTCTCAACGCTTCACCGTCTGGTGTTTGATATTCTTCTCTAAAGTGTCCACCACAGCTTTCATTTCTGTTTAAAGCGTCTACACACATTAATTCTCCTAGTTCGATAAAGTCAGCAACACGATTGGCTTTATCTAATTCAGGATTGTATTCATTGATATCACCAGGGATTCTAACATCACTCCAGAATTCTTTTTTCAATGCTTGTATATCGGCAATGGCTTTTTTTAATCCAGCTTCGCTTCTTGACATACCACACTCATTCCAAATAATTTTTCCTAATCTTTTATGGAAACTTTCAACTGATTGTTTTCCATTAATGTTTTTCAAAGATGCGATTCGATCTGCCACTTTTTTAGCAGCTTCCTCAAATGCAGGATGTGTAGGGATAGCAGCATTGTAAATTGCATCCGCTAAATTATTTCCAACAGTATAGGGTGCTACAAAATAACCATCTGCCAAACCTTGCATTAAGGCACTCGCACCTAAGCGGTTCGCGCCATGGTCACTAAAATTGGCTTCGCCTAATGCATATAATCCAGGAACTGTAGTTTGTAATTCGTAATCCACCCAAAGGCCACCCATGGTATAATGCACTGCTGGATAAATGCGCATAGGTACTTCGTATGGATTTTCGCCAGTGATTTTTGCATACATATTAAATAAGTTACCGTATTTTTCTTTCACAACTTCTTTACCCAATGCAGTGATTTCATCAGCGCTCACATTGGTTAAACCTTGTTTGCTTACTTCTATCTTACCATATCTTTGAATAGCTGCTGCATAATCTAAGTATACTGCTTGCTTTGAAGTACCTACACCATGACCTGCATCACATCTTTCTTTTGCAGCACGAGATGCAACATCACGTGGTACTAAATTTCCAAAAGCAGGGTAGCGACGCTCTAAAAAATAGTCTCTATCTTCCTCTGGTATGTCGTTTGCTTTTCTTATTTCACCTAAATTTTTCGGTACCCAAATTCTTCCGTCATTTCTTAATGATTCAGACATCAATGTTAATTTGGATTGATGATCACCGCTTACAGGAATACAAGTAGGGTGAATTTGTGTAAAGCAAGGATTTGCAAAATAAGCACCTTGCTTATGGGCTTTCCATGCAGCCGTTACATTTGAACCCATGGCATTGGTTGATAAATAATAAACATTACCATATCCGCCAGAGCATATTAAAACAGCATGTCCAAAATGTTTTTCAAGTTCACCAGTAATTAAATTACGTGCAATAATACCAGTTGCCTTTCCGTCAATTTTTACCACATCTAACATTTCATGTCTCGTATGCATGGTTACATTTCCTAAAGCTACTTGGCGCTCCAATGCTTGATATGCTCCTATTAATAATTGTTGCCCTGTTTGACCAGCAGCATAAAAAGTTCTTTGTACTTGTGTTCCACCAAAACTACGGTTGCTTAATAAACCACCATACTCTCTTGCAAAAGGCACCCCTTGTGCCACACACTGATCAATAATGTTCGCACTTACTTCGGCTAAACGGTGCACATTGGCTTCACGTGCACGATAATCACCTCCTTTAATAGTATCATAAAATAAACGAAAAACGCTATCGCCATCATTTTGATAGTTTTTGGCTGCATTGATTCCTCCTTGTGCTGCAATACTGTGCGCACGACGTGGTGAATCCTGAAAACAAAAAGCTTTTACTTTATATCCTAATTCACCCATGGCAGCAGCTGCAGACGCGCCAGCTAATCCTGTTCCAACAATAATGATTTCCATTTTTCTTTTGTTGGCTGGGTTCACTAGTTTGCAATGGCCTTTATAATCTACCCATTTGTCATCTAGTTTTCCGGAAGGTATTTTTGAGTCTAACATATTGAATATTTTATCTATCGTTTAGAATATTATTTTTTCGTCTTTATTAATTTACCCAATGAAAATAAAAACTTAGGGGCATCATCGCAAATGCCAAAGGAATTATAATAGCAAAGCCATAGCCAATTGTACTAATCATTACATGGTATCTTTTATTATGAACACCAATGGTTTTAAAAGCACTTTGGAATCCGTGTGCTAAATGATAAGCGAGTGAACCGCAAGCCAACACATATAAAATAACAATGTATGGATTGGTAAATACCAATTGCATTTCACCATATAAATTGTGATACTCAACACCATTTAAAATAAAAGTATTTAGTGTTTTAATATTCTCGATACCACCCAAACGGCTAGGTGTCCAAAAATGATAAATATGCATAATTAAAAACATTAAAACTAATGTACCTAAAATAGCCATGCTTCGACTGTACCATTTACTTCCTTTGCTATAATTTACTTCGTATCCAATTTTTCTTTTACTTCTGTTTTCTAAGGTTAACATGTAACCTTGAATGATGTGTAAAAAGATACCTACGAATAAACCAATTTCTAAAACACGAGGAACTACAAAACTTCCCATAAAATGACCTGCTTTATTAAACATCAAGCCGCCATCCATTGCCCAAATACATGCATTTAAACCTGCATGCACCACTAAAAATAGTATCAAGAAAATTCCAGTGAAAGCCATTACTAATTTTTTCCCCACAGAGGAAGTAAACATTTGCTTAAAAGTCATATTAAGATGTATTTTAAAATCGATGCAAAAGTAAGAACGAATTGCGAGCTTGGTATAAATCGTTATAGGATTTTTAAGATTATTGTAAAAAACCTTAACAAGCTGTGCATTTGGCAAGTTTCCGATTTCTTATTGCTACAAATATTAAAAAATGACCTATTTAGATAGGTTATTAACCGCTTGCATAAAAAACGAGCCAAAACCATTTTAAGCCTTAATTTTATATCATGATTAAAGTCCTTACCATACTTTGGAATAGTTTCAAAATGGCCTTGCAAGAGTTAAAAGTGAATAAACTTCGTACTTTCTTATCCTTGTTTGGAATCACCATCGGTATTTTTTGCATTATTGGCGTGTTAGCTACGATTGATAGCTTGCAGAATAAGATTAAAAGTGACCTATCTAGTTTTGGGAATAATACCATTTATATCGACAAATGGAGTTATGGCGGTGGTGGAGGTGAAGGGGATTATCCTTGGTGGAAATACATGAAGCGTCCTAGCATGAAAGTGAGTGAGATGGAAATGATTCAAAAAAAGAGCGCTTTGGCTTCTAATATTGCTTTTTTTGTTTCATCAACCAGATCCTTTTCTTATGAAGAAAATGTATTAAAGGGAGTAAGCATGTATGGGGTCACCCATGATTTTAATAAAATTCAATCCTTTAATATTGGGGCAGGGAGGTATTTTAATGATACCGATTTTGATAGAGGGGTTCCTTTTGCAGTGATTGGTCATGATGTGGCTGTTGAATTATTTCGTAAAGCAGAAAAGGCTTTAGGAAAAACAATTTCATATGAAGGACGCAGATTAGTGGTGGTTGGAATCATTGAAAAGCAAGGCAGCTCTATGTTAGGTGGGTTTGATTATGATAAGGCTTGTCTTGTGACTTATAATTATTTTGCTTCCATCTTTAACCCTGATAACGCTAGTCCATATATTATGGTGCAAGCAAAACCGGGTGTACCCTCTAGGGCTTTGCAAGATGAATTAAATGGGGTGATGCGACAACTTCGAAAATTAAGCCCCACACAGGAGGATAATTTTACTTGTAATGATGTGGCTCAATTTAAAGATAATATCGAAAAAGTGTTTGGATCTATTAATATGGGGGGATGGGCCATTGCTGGTTTGTCACTTATTGTGGGTGCCTTTGGCGTTGCCAATATTATGTTTGTAACCGTTAGAGAAAGAACCAGTCAAATTGGGCTTAAAAAAGCCATTGGCGCTAAAAGTTCTACCATTTTATATGAGTTTTTATTAGAAAGCGCTTTCTTATGTATAATTGGGGGTTTAGTGGGGCTATTTTTAGTTTGGATATTGGCTTTGGGATTAAGTGCTGTTCTTCCATTTGCTATTACCATTGCGCCTAATATTATCTTTTTAGCATTATCCTTATGTATTGTTTTAGGCGTTATTGCGGGTATTATTCCTGCTTCCATAGCGTCAAAAATGAATCCAGTGGATGCGATTAGAACAAAGTAATTCTCGTATTTTTTTAAGCTTTATCTTCGCAGGGTGACTTCTACATCAATCATCATATTAGCCATAGAATCGTCTTGTGACGAAACGGCGGCATCGGTTATTGTTGATGGCAAAATTGTTTCTAATTTTATTGCCAATCAAACAGTACATGAAAAATATGGGGGAGTGGTTCCCGAATTAGCCAGTCGTGCACACATGGAAAACATTGTTCCTGTAGTAGACGAGGCATTAAAAAAAGCTTTTCCGGATCTTACACAAACCGATCGTTTAGCACAACTTAATGCCATTGCATTTACACAAGCACCTGGATTAATTGGAAGTTTATTAGTGGGCGCACAATTTGCAAAATCCTTGGCATTGTCTTTAGATATTCCTTTAATTGGCGTGCATCATATGCAAGCGCATGTGTTGGCTAATTTAATTGATGATCCAAAACCAAGCTTTCCTTTTTTATGCTTAACGGTGAGTGGGGGTCATACTCAAATTGTACAATGTAATAGTGCCGCAGAGATGATCATATTGGGTGAAACCATTGATGATGCTGCAGGTGAGGCCTTTGATAAAATTTCTAAATTATTGGGACTTCCCTATCCTGGGGGGCCTGTTTTAGATAAATTAGCACAACTTGGAAATCCAAAAGCATTTGAATTTGCAAAACCACAAGTGCCCGATTTAAATTTTTCATTTAGTGGTTTAAAAACTAGTGTATTATATTTTTTAGCGAAGCAATCGCCCGATTTTATAAAAGAGAATTTAAATGATTTGTGTGCTTCGGTTCAATATACAATTATAGAAATACTCTTAAAAAAGTTAAAAAAAGCAATGCAGGAAACACAAATCAAACAAGTGTGTATTGCAGGTGGCGTAAGTGCCAATAGTGGTTTAAGAAAGGGTCTAGAGCAGCTTGGAGAACAAACCAAAACAGCCATTTTTTTACCTCAATTTCAATATTGTACCGATAATGCCGCTATGATTGCGATGGCAGCTCATTTCAAATACATCGCTGGCAGTTTTGAGCCTATGACCACCACCGCATCGGCCAGGTCAAACTGGGCTTAAACTTAATGAAGCAGTTTTAAAAAATTCAAATTAACTTTGCACCCTCAAAACAAATCAAAAAATGATTAGTGCTAGAAATGTGACTTTGGCTTATGGTAAGCGAGTTTTATTTGATGAAGTAAATGTCAGCTTCACTAAAGGCAATTGCTATGGAATCATAGGGGCCAATGGTGCGGGTAAATCTACCTTTATTAAAATATTAAGTGGCGAGATTGAACCGAATAAAGGGATGGTCGAAATTACCCCTGGGGAAAGAATGGCGGTATTGAAACAAAATCAATTTGAGTTTGACGAGCAAACCGTATTGAATACGGTCATGCAGGGGCATAAACGTATGTGGGATGTGATGCATACAAAAGATGCTTTATATGCAAAGGAAGATTTTACCGAAGAAGATGGATTAAAAGCAGGTGAATTAGAAGCAGAGTTTGGAGAAATGGGTGGATATGAAGCGGAAAGTAACGCGGGTAGTTTGTTAAGTGATTTAGGGGTAAAGGAAGATATGCATCAGAGTTTAATGAAAGACATTCCAAGTAATTTTAAATTACGTGTTTTGTTGGCGCAGTCTTTATTTGGGAATCCAGATATTTTATTATTAGATGAGCCTACCAATGGATTAGATATTGAAACCATTGGTTGGTTGGAAAACTTTTTGGCAGATTATCAAAACATTGTTTTGGTGGTAAGTCACGATCGTCACTTTTTAGATACCGTATGTACTCATGTGGCGGATGTGGATAGATCAAAAATTAAAACTTTTTCTGGTAACTATACATTCTGGTATGAGTCATCACAATTGATGGCAAGACAAATGAATGATAAAAATAAAAAGAACGAGGACAAACGTGCAGCTTTATTGGATTTCATTGCCCGATTCTCCGCTAATGCCAGTAAGAGTAAACAAGCCACTTCTAGAAAAAAGGCATTAGAAAAATTAACCATCGAGGAAATCGAACCCTCTAATCGTAAATATCCAGGAATTATATTTCAGCCCCTTCGCGAAGTGGGGAATCAAATATTAAATGTAGAAAAACTAAAAAAGGAAGTGGATGGCCGTGTCTTATTTAAAGACGTTTCTTTTTCAGTAAGCAAAAATGATAAGATTGCTTTTTTAAGTAAGGATGCTTTGGCAATTACTTATTTCTTTGAAATCATTAATGGTAAAGGCGCAGCAGATAGTGGCAGTTTTGAATGGGGGACAACCATTACCAAAGCGTATTTACCTATGGAACATAATGAGGAATTTTTACAAACCTCAAGTTTGATGGATTGGTTAAGACAATTTGTACCCCCTAATGTAACCGATGCCGACGAGCCATTTATTAGAGGGTTTTTAGGCAAAATGTTGTTTAGTGGGGATGATGTCATGAAAAAGTCCAATGTATTAAGTGGAGGTGAAAAAGTGCGTTGTATGGTAAGTAAGATGATGTTGCAAAACCCGAATGTGGTGGTATTGGATCAACCTACGAATCACTTGGATTTGGAGAGTATCCAAAGCTTTAACGAAGGCTGTCAAAACTTCCCAGGCGTGGTATTGATGACTTCACATGACCATACTTTTATGCAAACCGTGGCCAATCGTGTTATTGAATTAACTCCTAAGGGAATCATTGATCGCTTAATGACTTTTGACGAGTATATGGAGGATAAAAGAGTACAGGAATTAAGGGCGGAATATTACGCTTAAGCCTTGTATAAAAGCTTTCTATTGGTATGAAAACCAATATTTTAGGTTTTTTTTCCCCTAAATGCACCAAATCTATAAAAAAACACTAAAATAAATGGGAGGGTATTTGATATTTACTTACCTTTGCCGTCCGTAAAAAATAATTTCTCATGGCTAGAGTATGTCAGATAACTGGAAAGAAACCGATGACTGGAAACAGCGTATCGCATTCAAATATTAAGACAAAGCGTCGTTTCCTTCCGAATTTGCAAAAGAAGCGTTTCTTCTTTGCAGAAGAAGATCGTTGGATCACGCTTAAAGTATCTACCGATGCTTTAAGAACCATCAATAAAAATGGTTTGGCAGCTGTCGTAAAAGGTCTTAGAGCGGATGGCGAAAAGATCTAATCACAAACACAATTAAGTATAACTTATAATATACCATCATGGCAAGGAAAGGAAACAGGGTTCAAGTAATATTAGAGTGCACTGAGCACAAGACAACTGGTTTACCAGGAACAAGTCGTTATATTACTACAAAGAACAAAAAGAACACCCCAGATCGTTTGGAGTTCAAAAAGTATAATTCAATTTTGAAAAAAGTAACAGTACATAAAGAAATTAAATAATTATGGCAAAGTCGGCATCTAAAAACGCAAAAGTAAAGGATCTAAAAGCTTCTGCTGAAGCTAAAAACTGGACTAAAGTAATTAAAGCGGTTCGTAGCCCAAAAACAGGTGCGTATACCTTTAAAGAGTCTATTGTTCACAAAGATCTTGTGAAAGAATTCTTATCTGCTAAGTAGTTTCTATTTTGTTCTTTTAAAAAGATCAAAACCATCTACAATAAAATTTTACAAGTCCTCTCTCGATATTCGGGAGGGGATTTTTTTTTAAGATAGGCGGACTACTATTTTATGTAAATTTACATTATGAGCTTTTTAGGTAAATTATTTGGAAAAAAAGAAAAGGAAACCTTGGATCAAGGTTTAGAGAAAACGAAACAAGGTTTTTTTGAAAAAATTTCTAAAGTCATCATAGGTAAAACCTCTGTGGATGATGCTTTATTGGATGAATTAGAAGAAGCATTAATTGGGGCAGATGTGGGTGTTGATACCACACTCGCATTGATTGAACGTATTCAAGAGCGTGTCAAAAAGGAAAAATACATTTCTACCTCTGAATTAAACAAGCTATTACACGACGAATTAGTAAGCTTATTAGTGGATGCGCCCTCTGACCAGATGGGGTTTTTGCCACCAGCCAACAAAAAGCCATACATCATTTTAGTAGTGGGTGTGAATGGGGTTGGTAAAACAACTACGATTGGTAAACTAGCGCATCATTATAAAGAAGCAGGTAATCAAGTGGTATTAGGGGCGGCAGATACTTTTAGGGCCGCAGCAGTAGATCAACTTACTATTTGGAGTGAGAGAGTGGGTGTAGCGATAGTCAAACAAAGTATGGGTTCGGATCCAAGTGCTGTAGCTTTTGATACAGTACAATCGGCGATTGCAAAAAATGCAGATGTCGTTATTATTGATACTGCAGGAAGATTGCATAATAAAGTGCATTTGATGGATGAGTTAAATAAAATTAAAAGGGTTATCCAAAAACAATTACCAGACGCACCTCATGAAGTATTATTGGTTTTAGATGGTTCTACTGGTCAAAATGCTTTGGAGCAGGCTAAACAATTTTTAGCGGTAACCAATGTGAACGCATTGGCGATCACTAAATTAGATGGAACGGCAAAAGGGGGTGTAGTATTAGCAATAGCACATCAATGTAAAATTCCGGTAAAATATATAGGGGTCGGCGAACAAATACAAGATCTTGTATTGTTTAATAAAAATGAATTCGTTGATTCTATATTTAATCTAAATAAGGAAGCTTCTTAGTTGTTTTTAAAAAGTGTAACGAGCTCCAATTCCGCCCCAGCCACTCTCAAAATAACTACCTCCTACAAAATTAAAGGAAGGTTGCCAGTCAACAGATACATTAAGTGGGGTTCCTTTTATTTTATAATCTAGTCCTAAGATCCCATCAACACCTACTGCAATGCCTGATTTATGCATTGGATTCGACTTTTTCCATTCTTCATTCCACAATGCCATATGACCACCGTAGCCCACATACCAAGATAGGTTTTCAGTGTTTTCAAAAGAGGTATATTTTTCATTTAAAATGGTTAACTGAAAACCATCTTTCGAAATAAATCCAACGCCTTCGACTGCCTTATTGGTACGAAAAAATTGTTTATAGGAAATAGCGCCAGGATAAAGCTTGACACCAATGGCTTTATTATATGACCGTATAAATTCTGGAGTAGTTGTCGTTGTATTTGCAGACTGGCTAAAAACGACGATACTTAATTGTAAATAAAACAGGGTTATAATTAAACGAGCTAATTTCATAATTGTCCTTATTTGGGGTAAGCAAATTTAAGGGGAAATAGTATTTAAAAATGTATAAATATTGCTAAAAAAGTGAAAAACAAGGATGAACGGAGTTATGAATTCTTGTGAATTATGGTTAGGTTTGTAACATGTATAGTTTTCTAGAATTATCTGAAAAATTTAATGAGGAATTCGACCATCGTCATTTCCCCAAAAGCCCTGAAAGCTTATATGAGCCAGGTAATTATATTTTAAATTTAGGGGGTAAAAGAATTCGACCCGTCATGTGTTTATTGGGCAATGAAATGTTTAGCGACATTCATCCCGATGCATATCAATTAGCGAATGCAGTTGAGTTATTCCATAATTTTACTTTAGTGCATGATGACATGATGGATGCTGCACATTTGCGTCGTGGTAAAACGACTGTTCACATTAAATATGGAGATAGTACAGCATTGTTGGTGGGAGATGTCATGATGATTAGGGCATATGAATACATTCAAAAAATTCAGTCTTCCCATTTATCTAAAATTTTACAATTATTCAATACCACTGCAAAAGAAGTTTGCGAAGGGCAACAATTGGATATGGATTTTGAAAAAATGGATAAAGTGAGTTTAGATGATTATATACATATGATCACTTTAAAAACATCCGTTTTGTTAGCAGCTAGTTTGGAAATGGGAGCCATCATTGGAGGTGCTAGTGAAAGTAACTGTAAGCAGCTATATGAATTTGGAAAAAAATTAGGCATTGCCTTTCAAGTACAAGATGATTATTTAGATGCTTTTGGGGATGCTGCTCTATTTGGAAAAGAGCCAGGCGGTGATATTAAGCAAAATAAAAAAACATTTTTATTAATTCATGCATTAGAAGTGGCTACCGCTAAACAAAAGGCTGAATTACTTGAATTAATGAAAACAGATAAGCCCGATAAAGTAGAAAAAGTATTAGAGATATTTAAAGCTTGTAAAGTGGATGAATGGGCAGAAAGCTTGAAAGTAAAATATGTTAAGGAAGCCTTTGCACATCTGGAAAATATTGCTGTCGTTGAAAAAAGAAAACAACCCACCATTGAGTTGGCGCATTATTTAATGAATCGAACTAAATAAACCTACCACCATGTCTGTTTTTAGAAAAAAATCAATTGATAAAATTGTAAAAGATGCGAATGCGGGTTTGAGTGATGGCCATAGTTCAAGTGGTTTAAAAAAAGTACTTGGTGTTAGGGATTTAACTTTTATGGGGATTGCTGCTGTGGTGGGTGCCGGTATATTTTCGACTATTGGGACTGCTGCTTATCATGGTGGTCCAGGTATTTCATTGTTATTTGTTATAACAGCCATTACTTGCGGCTTTAGTGCGTTATGTTATGCAGAATTTGCTAGTCGTGTTCCCATTGCGGGCAGTGCCTATACTTATGCCTATGTCACTTTCGGAGAATTGGTTGCATGGATCATTGGCTGGGCTTTAATTTTAGAATATGCTATTGGTAATATTGTAGTCGCTATTAGTTGGAGTGGTTATTTTGTCAATTTATTAGAAGGATTTCATATTCATTTGCCAGGTTGGTTGTCTACTAATTTTGAACAAGCACAACAAGGATATGATGAGGCCCTCCAACATTTAGCTGCAGGAGGTACCCCAGAAACCTTTAGTAAAATAGCTCGTATTGGGTATGATGCTATCACTAATGCTCCTATGATAGGAGGCTGGAGAGTTATTTTAAACACACCGGCTTTACTTATTGTGGTTTTGATAACAGCGTTGGTGTATCGTGGTATTAAAGAAAGTAAAAAGACAACCAATGCGATGGTTATTTTTAAAATCATTGTCATCATATTTGTTATCATATTAGGCTCCTTTTATGTAGACACTTCCAATTGGACACCATTTATGCCTAATGGTTTTACTGGAGTATTAGCAGGAGTGTCAGCTGTATTTTATGCCTATATTGGATTTGATGCTATTTCTACCACAGCAGAGGAATGTAAAAATCCACAACGAGATTTACCCAAGGGGATGATTTATTCCTTACTTATTTGTACGGTACTTTATATTCTTATAGCCTTAGTATTAACAGGGATGGTCAATTACTCCTTGTTAAAAGTAGATGATCCTTTGGCATTTGTATTTGAAAAAATCGGAATGCATAAAATTGGATACCTCATTTCTATCAGTGCAGTGGTGGCAACCACAAGCGTATTATTAGTATTTCAATTAGGACAACCACGTATTTGGATGAGTATGAGTAGAGATGGGTTGCTGCCTAAAAAATTCTCAACAGTACATCCCAAATTTGGCACACCGTCCTTTGCAACCATTATTACTGGCATATTTGTTGGTATTCCTTCCTTGTTCATGAGTATTAGTCGTATGACTGATTTAACTAGTATTGGAACTTTATTTGCATTTGTATTAGTTTGCTTTGGTGTTTTGATATTACCTAAATTATCGCCAGAACTTAAAAAACAAGCTTTTCATTTACCTTATATCAATGGACAATTTATCATTCCAATTTTAGCCATCATTTTTATATATTTTGGCCAAGGTCGAATTCAATCTGCTTTTTCTAGTATGGGGAATGAAGGGTATCAGGAATTTTTATATTTAATATTTGTATTCGTATTAATCATTGTAGCTATTATTAGTTTTATTCGAAAATATTCGGTTATTCCTATAGTGGGTGCCATGTGTTGTATGTATTTAATGATCGAGATTCCACCCGTGAGTTGGTTATGGTTTTTCATATGGATGACTATTGGATTGATTATGTATTCTGTATATGGTCGCCGAAATAGTTTGTTAGCAAAGGAGCAATAAATTGAATTGATTATGAAGTATCAGGTAGGAGATGAAATTTTAGTATTACATAGTAATGAGGAGGGACGAATTATTGAAATCATGAATGATGAAATGGTCATGATTGAAGTAAGGGGAGTTAAGTTCCCAGCATATATGGATCAGATTGATTTCCCCTATTATAAAAGATTTACTGAAAAAAAGTTATTCCCAGAAAAACAATCGATTCCTAAAATTTACGTCGATCAAATACCTAAAGAAAAAATTCAAAAAAACAATAGTAAGGAAGATGAAGGGGTTTGGCTTAATTTAATTCCTAAGTTTAATTTAGACGATTTTAATGACGAGATAGTTGAAAGTTTAAAAATTTACATTTCAAATCGAACAAGGGTAGGATACCAATTTGATTATATTCAAATATGTTTAGGTAATGAGAATTTTTCGATCGTTTCTTCGATTCCGCCGCATACGGACTTTTATGTTCATGATGTCCCCTTTGCTATTGTGAATGACAGCTTGCATTTCAATATAGATTTTTCATTGACAGAGCCGCATAAAAAAAAGGCCGATCATTTTGAAACGCAAGTTAAAATAAAACCAAAGCAATTATTTCAACGAATCGAAACTTTGAAAGAGGAACAAAAATCGACCATCTCGTATCCTTTATTTGAAGTGTATCCTGATCAATTAGAGGATAATCATATTCCATTAGATACTTTGCGCAATGCTGGGTATAAAGTGTATGACGCTTCTAAAATAAAACAAAATTTACCTGCCGCAAGGTCGGTGATTGATTTGCATATTGAAAAATTATTGGACAAGCATAGTCATTTAAATAATGCTGAAATTATACAAGTGCAATTAGAAGCCTTTGAAAAGTGGTTTGAATTAGCCCAATTACATCATTTGCCTTCTATGATCATTATACATGGAGTGGGTAAGGGTAAATTAAAAGCAGAAATACATGATTTACTCAAAGTTAAAAAAGGAGTAAAAAGCTTTGTTAACCAACATTCCGATTTCTATGGATTTGGCGCTACCGAAGTGTTTTTCGACTGATGAGCATGCCATTTAATTTTACTACCTTTGTAGCACTACAAACCCGAGCTATCGTGGTAAGCAATTACCAAGGAAAGTCCGGACAGCATAGGGTAACCCACCGGTGAATAGCCGGCGTCCCAGCAATGGGGCAGAGAAAGTGCCACAGAAAATAACTACCTCGTAAGGGGAAAAGATGAAAATGTGCGGTAAAAGCGCACAGATATTACAAGTAATTGTTTTATCGGGTAAACCTTGGGTGCTGTAATGCCACGTAAAGGAGCGCTTAAGAACGACTCGTTCAAGTTCCAGGGTAGGCAGCAAGACTTCAACAGTAATGTTGGAGCTAGATAAATGATAGTTTAGAAACAGAATCCGGCTTATGAGGCTTGTAGTACTTTTTTTATTTGTAAAACTAGATCATGACGATTGAACATATTAAGCGCATGAAGGACCAGTTAAGTGTCCTAAGGAGGTTTCTTTGACGTCGATAATCGATTATACAAAGTAGCTACTGATAAACAATTGTCCTTATCTCCCGGTTTTTGGGATGATAACAAGCGTGCTACTGGCACGATGAAGGAAATTAAATTAAATGAATATTGGATTCATCTTTACCAAGCGGTCGAAGCCAACTTAGAAGACTTTATTATTTTATTTGAGTTTTGGAAAGCAGGTGATGCAACAGAACAAGAAACACAGGATGCATTTAATAAATCTGTATTATCCATTGAAGAAGCAGAATTTAAAAGCACCTTAAATAAGCCAGAAGATGAATTACCTGCTGTGATGCAAATAAATCCAGGAGCAGGCGGAACCGAGAGTCAGGATTGGGCTGAAATGCTTTTGCGGATGTACAGTATGTATGGAGAAAAGCAAGGTTGGACAGTGAGCTCCTTGGATTATCAAGAAGGGGATGGTGCTGGAATTAAATCAGCAACCCTTCAGTTTGATGGCCCTTTTGCTTATGGTTTTTTAAAAGCGGAATCGGGAGTACATCGTTTGGTTCGGATTTCCCCTTTTGATAGTAATGCTAGGCGACACACTTCATTTGCATCTATCTATGTTTATCCTTTAATTGATGATACTATTGAGATCGTAGTGAATCCTGCAGATATTGAGTGGGAATTTTATCGTAGTGGTGGAAAAGGGGGGCAGAATGTAAATAAAGTGGAAACAGCGGTTCGACTCAAACACGCATCAGGCATTATTGTAGAGTGTCAACAATCACGCACACAAGGTGAAAATAGAGAGTTGGCCATGAAGATGCTAAAAAGTAGATTATATGAAGCTGAAATGCGTAAAAAACAAGAGGCCTTAAATGCAAGTAATGCAACCAAGAAAAAAATTGAGTGGGGCAGTCAAATAAGAAGTTATGTATTCCATCCTTATAAAATGATTAAGGATCATAGAACCGATTATGAAGTGGGGAATGTGGGCCCTGTCATGGATGGAGAAATTGATGGATTTATTAAAGCATTTTTAATGCAGGAAAAATCAGATCAAGCCTAGTCTTTTTTACTTAGGAGAAAGAATATCAAATTTGGTCTTTGGCCTTAGTTCTTCTAACCATTTAAAGCCTTTTATTTTTAAATCGGTTTGACTGGCTTGTCGGATAGGAGTCATCTTTCCAATTAATTGATTTCTTAATACGACTTTGGTGGGCTGGCTATCCTTAAAGGTGATTTCAATAATTTGGGCATTAGAGTGATTGACTCCTATAAACTTTTTATTATTATCCAAAGCAAAGTAAATATTTTCAGCATTCCCTTTACATCTCATTTTAATTATTTCTCCATCTTCAAACCATGCATTTAATCGAATGCCTTTCATTTGGTTATAGTAATCGGAAGAATCTATTTTATTAATCGCTATGGCATTGTCAAATACAAATAATTGTTCTGGTTTTTTATTTTTAACATACATGTAAATGGTATCACCTGTAATTTGATTATTGTTGGCCCAAACAATAGGTGATGAAATTAAGCGGATGGTTGAATCACTTAAGGAATAAAATAAACTATCGCATTTAGCTTGAAGTGAATCAGAATATATTTGTACATGGTGAAATGCCTCAAAATATTTATCTAAAGTAGAATCTTTTATTTTGCCTACGCTGTCTCTGGCTTTGGGAAAGGGTCTTTTTAAATCGGAAATTTTTCCAGAGTATAATGTATCTGCCGAAATGTACATTGTATCTGATTTCTGTTTAATAAGTAACATGGGAAGTTCAGTCGCTAATAAAGCGCTCTTTCGTTTATCGGTTTTAATGTTATTTGCCAATAAATCAAATCCTACTGTATCCTTAGATTTATAAACGGCATTACCTCTAAATTCACCCAAGCCAAGAGAATCATCAATGGCCATTTCATCTGCAATGAAAGTATAAGTGCTATCATCAATACTTGACCTTTCATATAAATATCCTTTTCTAGTCCCTAGATTATAGTTGCCATTTCGTGTTCGAATGATACGTGATCCTGAAATTATTTTAGTAGGACTAATAAAATTAGATAGCTGGGAGTAGGTATTGTATTCGAGTGTATCAGTATAAATATTATTTTCTGGGTCGGTCACCTCCACCTTTTTTCTAAAAATGACATCTCTTGTAACGCCATAATAATAACCTTCCACACTTTTTAGCTTTGTTTTATTACGAACTAAAGTGCCCCCCTTTTTAAAATATCCAATTTTTACTGATACATCATAATCTAAAGAGTCGGTAGTAAGAACCCCTTTACCGTCTGTTAATTTTACATTTTTGCGTAAATAGGCTTTTTTAGTGTTTCCTAAGTATTTTAAATAATCTGAATAAGTATTCACGCTATCAGCATCATTAATATGAATATGTCCAAAGCCTTCAAGTGTATTTTTTGTCGTATTTAATATGAGACTATCGCCGTATAATAAAGTTTTGCCTTGTCTAATTTTTACGTGCCCTACTAAAATGAGGTAGTCAATGCTGTCCATCTTTTTTACATTGTAACTTTCTGCAGATAAAAATTCAATCAATTTACTATTACTGTCCACAGCAGGGGGCGCAGGTAGAACGTCTTGTGCGTTACTGTTTAGTCCAAGAAATAGGGTACTTGAAAAAATTGATATTAATATGATAAAGCCCCTTTTAGTCATGTGCAACAGTATCTGCGATAGGTTTACTCAAAGGAGTGGATTTATCTTTTTTGCCAAACACTGAAACGTTGATATAACGTTTTGGATGCACACGAACATCATCCATTAAAGTGTTTAAGCTTGTAATAGTGCTTTTTAATTCTTTATAAACTTCGGGGTCATTTAATAATTTAGCCGCAGTCCCATTTCCTGTATTTAATTTTTTTAAAGTGACAGATAATTCGTTTACTGCTGTATGTAAAGTTGAAATGGTGCCGTTTAAATCTGCTGACTTTAATGATTTTGTCGTACTGTCAATATTATTGATAATCGAATTAATTTTATTATTATTCTCGTTTAGGTTTTTTGTAAACTTGTTTACATTTTCAAAGGATTGCGCAATAGAACCATTTTGTTTTTGAAGCATTAATTCAATAGAAGCCATAGAGTTATTCAAGCTATTGGTGGTCGTTGTTAAATTGGCAAGAATAATACTAAAGTTTTCCTTGTTTTGATCGTTTAAAACTTTGTTTATATTAGTCAACACTTTATCTAAGGAGGTAATCGCATTTTTTGTTTGCTCTCCTAAGGGGGAGAGTGTATTCATAATATCGCCTAATAAACTAGACGAAGGCGCCGTTTTAATGGTGTCTTCGTTTTTAAAATAATGAGGGGCATCCCCTAAAAGAATGCTGATACTGTTCGTGCCTAATGGATTTTCTTGAATGGCAGCTATAGAATTTACTGGAATTTTGTATCCTTTATTAAAACGAATGGTGACTGCAATTTCAGATAGGTTCTCATTTGCATTTTCAATATCAAAAACAGCACCTACTTGATACCCATTAATAAACACAGGGTTGGATATGATGAGGCCTTTGGTATCTTTATATTTTGCGTATAAAAAATTACCAGATTTAAACATCGTTTTACCTCTTAGGACATTGAATCCTAATATAATTAAGGTAACAGCGATCACTGCTAAGGCGCCTACTTTGGTTTCATTTGATACCCGCATTCCGAAAATTGGTTTTATACTTTAAAATTAGTTTAATTATAGATTCGTTGTTATTTACTTGAATTCTATTTTATATTGTTCTTTTGTTGATTTTCAAGTGAAAACTTATACCTAATCAGCGATTTGGTGATGACTTCACAAATTTCATTTTGACCAATTTCACTATTCAGGTAATCTTCATCCTCTATGTTTGATAAAAAGCCAGTTTCAACTAGAACAGCAGGCATGGCCACTGCTTGAAGTACCCATATGCCTTTTGGCCTTTGTTTTGCCTCTCTACTAATTCTGCCTGCTTTTTTAAATTCCTCTTCAATCGTTAAGGCTAAACTAGCTGCTCTTTGAAAATATTGTTGCGTTAACAAGCTGGCCATCATAGTTCTAGTAGGGTCGGCGTCTTTATTTAATTCTTTGATTTGTCTTTCAGATACTGAATCTAGTTTCTCCATCATTTCGTCCACCATATTATCAGCTACTTCTTTTCTTTCATCTGATTTTCTTACTCCATAGATAAAAGTTTCAGTACCTCTTGCAGGGTTGGGGCTATAAGTAGTTCTATAATTAGGCACTTTCCTTGTTACTTTTCGCTTTTTACCATTCTTTTTGACAGTATAAGTTTTATTAACATAGCCTAAAAACTCTCTATTAGGAATCCGGTCAGCTGAATTGGTATGAATACAAACAAATAAGTCGCCTTTGGCTTGGTTGGCGATGATTGCTTTTTCAACTACTGAATTGAATATATCCGTTCTTCTGGTAAGGATCACTTCCACATCGGGTATGGATTGATGTATATATTCTTCTAATTTTAAAGAAATGGCCAAAGAAACAGCTGCTTCAGTTGAATATTTGCCATCTCCACCTGGGTCGGTTCCCCCATGACCTGGGTCAATTACGATACGTTTTATGCTGCGAGGCTGATTTTGCGCATAGCTAAGTAGGCTTATTAAGCTAAAAAGGGCTAAACAGCCAAAACGAAATGCTAAAATCAATCTATTTTGCTTCATAATCAGTGCCTTAATAGGGTTTTGCTTTATTTTTGCAATAGTGATAAAGTTAGGATACAAAAATAACGAAAAATACAGCCCCTCTATTGTTAATATTGGCATTTTCCTAATATTAGCATTTCTTTTAACGCCCTCTATTACGGGCTACAGTCAGCAACAAAAAGCCAATAAGTCATCTAAACGTGCATCTAAATCAAATAAAGCGATTATAAAGGGGGATACTAGCCCATCATCAAATGGCAGAAACCTAAAATTAGGAGATAGTACCTCGTTCATTTCCGATAGTAGCAAGAAAATAAATGATAGCACTAAGTCGATTCAAATATTGCGGATTTCTAAAGACAGTATTGATGCGCCAGTAGATTATAATGCGGCAGATTCGGGTGTAATGATCATGGCGACCAAGGAGTTTTTTTTATACGGGAATGCAAAAACCAAATATAAAACAGCACAATTAGAAGCAGCAAACATTGTGTATGATCAACAAAGTCAAAATATTAGGGCGTATGGTGCTAAAGATACTACTGGAAGTCCTTTAAGTAATCCCAAGTTTCAAGAAGGTGATTTGGTGTCCGTAAATGATTCTATTTATTTTAATATTAAATCCAGTAAGGGGCTTACAAAAAACACCTACTTTCAACAAGGTGAAATTTATGTGAATGCAAATGCGATGAAAAAAGTAAATAAGGATGTTGCATTTGCATACATGGCTCGATTTTCAACATGCAATTTAGATGAACCGCATTTTGCATTTAGAACCAATAAACTAAAAATCATCACCAATAAAATAGGAGTGTCAGGGCCTACTTTCCCTGAATTTGAGGGTGTCCCTTTTCCTATAGGAATTCCATTTGGTATTTTCCCATTAGCTAAAGGGAGACACTCGGGATTAATGGCGCCAGCATTTTCAACAAGTGAAGATTTTGGTTTAGGATTTGAAGGGCTTGGATATTATAAGGTTTTGAGTGATAATTTTGATGCAACCTTGAGGACTAATATTTATTCTTATGGTGGCTGGAATTTAAATTTAAATAGTAAATATATTTTAAGATATAAGTATTTGGGAAATTTCAATTTGAGTTTGCAAAACACACGCATATTAAATAGGAATGCAGCCATCAATGAAGAATTTACAGGAGGGCGCACTTTTATGCTCAACTGGTCTCACTCTATGGATCAACGCGCAAGACCAGGGACCACCTTTTCGGCAAATGTAAATTTTGGAAGTACGAAATACAATCGTTTATTATTAAATAATCCCTATCAAAATTTTCAAAACCAAATAAGTTCTTCTGTTAGCTATACAAAGTCTTGGAATAATAAATATAATTTATCGGTAAACTTAAACCACAATCAAAATAGTAATTTAGGGTTGGTGAATATGAGTTTGCCTAATATCAACTTTAATGCCTTAACTATTTATCCATTTCAAGCCAAGGATCAAATTGGAGCTGGTAAATGGTATGAAAAATTAGGTATTGGTTACAACGGTAGTTTCCAAAATCAATTGGCATTTTATGATTCTGCTTTTAATTTTAAAAAATTATTAGATACGATGCAATGGGGTGCACAACATAGTATTCCAATTAGTTTATCACTACCTGCTTTAGGGCCATTTACCATATCACCTGGGGTTTCATTTGATCAAAAATGGTTTGGGCAACAAAATACAAAGTCATGGAATAGTAACACGAATCGAGTAGATACTACCATTAATAGAGGTTTTTATCAAGCCACCAATATGAGTTTTAGTTTGGCTACTTCCACTCGTATTTTTGGAACTTATAAATTCAAAGAAAAAAGTTCTATCAAAGCAATTAGACATGAGATTAGGCCAAGTTTATCTATGAGTTATACACCCGATTTAGCCGCGGCTTATCACTATACAACTCAAATTGACTCAACTGGTCGAAATTATCGATTCTCTAAATATGATGGAATAGGGATGGGAGGTGGTTACTCAGAAGGTACTTTTGGTGGAATGGGATTTGGAGTGGATAATTTATTAGAAATGAAAGTAAAGGACAAAACAGATACAAGTGCTGAAGCATTTAAGAAATTTAAATTAATAGAAGGGTTTGGTTTCAATTCAAGTTATAATTTTTTAGCAGACAGCTTTGCTTTAGGTAATTTTAATATTTACTTAAGAACCACTTTGTTTGAAAAGCTGAATATTACATCCAGCTTAACCATGGATCCTTATGCTACAGATAAAAAAGGATTTAGAATTAATAAATTTGATTTTGATCCAGCTAAATTAAAATTTGGAAATATTACAGGTGGGGGAGTTTCTTTATCCACTTCTTTTAAAAGTAAGGTAGATGAGGATAAAGACAAGAAGAAAAAAGAAATTCCTATTGATCCATTCATGACCCCCGATGAACAACAACGACAATTGCAGTATGCGAAGTCTAATCCAGCAGAATTTACTGATTTTAATATACCATGGACTTTAACCTTGTCTTATTCCTTTCAATTTACAAGACAGATGAAACCCGATTATTCTGGATTTCAAATTAATACTTATTCAAGTTTAAATTTTAATGGTGATTTTAGTATTACACCAAAATGGAAATTAGGAGGTACGGGATATATAGATATTACAAAAGGGAATATTCAACAAATGAGTATGTTTATTACTCGAGAAATGCATTGTTGGCAATTGGCTATTAATGTAACTCCGATTGGTCTATTCAAATCATTCAGTATCACGGTCAATCCTAAATCGGGGATCTTGAGGGATTTGAAGATCAACAGAAGTCGTACTTTTTCATCCTCTTCATACTAAATTATAACAGCTACGACTTATTATTTTTTAAATAATAGTCGGCCATGATATCATATACTAATCTCTTTAATGATTGTTGGGTATGACCTTCGGTTGATATAGCAGGTAAGATATGCATACTGATTTTACCTGGGGTCATATATAAGATGGGCTTGGCGGGTAGTATTTTTTTGGTGTTCAATATGACTACGGGAACGATTGGTTTTTTGGCATCCACTGCTAATTTAAAGGCGCCATCGTAAAATGATTTAAGTGGCTTTTCTGTTCTATTACGAGTACCTTCTGGATAAATGAGCATATCTAAGCCATTATTTAAAACCCTTCTCATTTCTTCATAACTTTTACGACGGCTCTCATTATTTTTTCTGTCTACAATCACTGTCGCAAATTGGTATAACCAACCAAACAAAGGAACATAAATAAAACTTTTTTTAGCAATCGTTTTATTAGCTCTTGGTAAAAAGGGGGTACTTACAGGTATATCAATTAAACTATTATGGTTACAAACAACCACCGCGTTGTCTAATCCTTCAAAAACTTCTTTTCCTTTTACTTCAAAAGAACAGCCCGATAAAAATAAAAAGGAACCCATCCATAGTTGGGATACAATACGATGGTATCTTGATTTTTGAGGATCGGGAATAAAAAAACAAACCATATAAAACGGGAAAAATACAAGCATAGTGCTGGCAAATACCAATAAGGCCCAAACGCCAAGGCTGCGTGCGATAATATTTTTTATCAATTTCATAATAAATAATTTAAGGTGTCCAATCAATGGGATCTAAATGATTTTTTACTAAGTATTCATTGGTTAAACTAAAGTGTTTACATCCAAAAAAACCATTATGCGCACTTAATGGTGAAGGATGCGCTGCTTTTAAAATTTTATGTTTTGTGGCATCAATATAAATTTGTTTTTGATGAGCAAAATTTCCCCACAATAAAAAAACAATTCCATCTTTATGATTGGATATATGTTGAATAATATCATTGGTAAAATCCATCCATCCAATTTTAGTATGACTTGCGGGCTCGTTTTCCCTTACAGTTAAGACGGAATTTAATAAAAGCACACCTTGATTTGCCCATTTGGTCAAATTCCCTGTTGTAGGGATAGGCATACCAATATCTTTTTGAAGTTCTTTATAAATGTTCATTAAAGAGGGAGGTATTTTAACTCCGTCAGGTACAGAGAAACTTAAACCCATAGCTTGGTTCGGATTATGATAGGGATCCTGTCCTAAAATAACAACTTTAACCTTGTCATAGGGGGTTAGGTTAAATGCATTAAAAATGAGAGACCCTTTAGGGTATATGACAGTCTTAGTAGCGCGTTCTGTCTTTAGATGCGTTGCAATTTGAATAAAGTAAGGCTTCTCAAACAAATTTGACAATGCTTGCTTCCAGGAAGGTTCCATTTTCACATCCATATCGCAAATTTAAGGTAAAAATAGTAACTTTCTATTCGTTAAAACCGACCTATGATTCGATCCTTTGGACTATTGTTATTTTCATTATCAATACATTTTGCAAGTGCGCAAGTCAAATTATCCAATGAGGTAACTGACATCAAAATGGTCTATAATCAAGATAGTTCGATGATCCATGGCCTACATTGGAATAGAGGGAACAAAGCAGTTCAATATACATTACCTAAACCCCTGTCTTTATTTAGTTTATCTGAAAAGAATAATAAATATGGTAAATCCTATTTGCAAAATAGAATTATAAAAACGATTACAACAAAACAAGGTATTCAAATTCAATTTGAAATTTTAAATACATCATTAGATACCCTTGAGCTTCATAATATCATACCTTTTGAGATTCAATCTAATCAAGTGTATATCACAGGGCTAGGTAATCATACATTATCAAGAACACATTTATTTATTCCCAATAAAAAGCCGGTCAATGTCATAGTACCTGATAATGCATGGGAAATGGGATATAATACCATGCCTTTATTTACTCCTCAAAACGAATTAGATTCATTATACCTATATGGATTTTCTCGTCGTGATAGGGCTAGTGTAAAGAATGGGAAAGTTAGAAGATTTGAAAGCATCTTATATCCAAAAGGCACAGTGCGTTATACGATTTGGATTGAAATTTACAAAGGGAATTGGCAAAATGGCATCACTACATTATTTCAACAACGTAAGTTATATGACCTTGAACATTTTAATGATACCTTATATCAGCGAAAAGATTTAGAATGGGTTAGGCATTCCTATTTAATGCATTTGATGATGTCATGGGATCAATTCTTTTACAATAATAAAAAAGCGTCCTATTCGATACCGGATTTTATTCAACGAGGGGAAAAATTATACGGAGGAGATGATATCATTGCTATTTGGCCCACCTGGCCCACTTTAGGATTGGATCAACGCAATCAATTTGATTTATTTAATGATTTGCCAGGAGGCTTGTCCGCAATTAAAAATATTAGTAATCAACTTACTGCATTGAATAAGCATTTATTTGTCTCTTATAATCCTTGGGATGTGGATACAAGAAAAATGGATCATTACAAAGGTTTGTCTAAGCTCATTGAGTCAACAAATGCGGATGGAGTGGTATTAGATACACAAGGAAGTTCAAGTGAAGCTTTACAAAATGCAGCAGATTCTGTTAGAAAGGGAGTAATCATGTATAGTGAAGGGATGGCTGTACCATCGGCTATGACTGGAATTATTTCGGGAAGAGTGCATAATGCTTTGTATTACCCACCCATGTTGAATTTAAATAAATGGATACAACCTGGATTTGCTATTTATCGTGTCGCAGAGTTATATAAGGAACCCATACGTCGGGAATTTGCTACCAGTTTTTTTAACGGATATGGAACTGAAATAAATATAATGGCACCTGGTCAGCCAGAATGGGTAGAAAGTCAATATGCGTTTTTAGGTAAAACCACTCGATTGTTACGTCAGCTGTCTGATAATTTTAATGCGCCCAATGCGATCCCTTTGTATCCAAGTTTAGAAGATGATATTTGGGTAAATGCATGGCCAACAGAAAACAAAACCGTGTATACCATTTATTCATTAAAGCCAGAAGGTTTTAAGGGGCCTCTTTTTTCTGTCACACCAAAAGCAGGATGGCATTTTGTAGATGTGTTTCATCATGAATTAATTTCACCTATGAAGATGGCTTCAACTAGTGATATGATTTTGGCTGAAACGGAATCCTTTCATAAAAAGTATTTAGGCACCAATAATGAATCAGCAGTGGATTGTATCATTCATACACCCATCCAAATTCAAGCTTCTGTCATTCGAAATGATTTAAATATTCAGTGGGTATCAACATTAGAGAAAAAAGAGGATTGTTTTATTCAAATCTGGACCACTGAACCCAGCTATACAAACAAGCCTCTCTTACTTAAAGCAATCAGTCAAACCATTTCTATTCAAAAATACTTTGGTCAATTTGAAGGAAAGTTGGTCATACAATTGATGCAAAAAAACAGAACTCGTGAAACATTGCTTGACGAAACCATTATAAAATTGGAGTCGGGGGCTAGTAGAATTATGGATGTACTTTCTAATCCTAAAAAGGCTGTATTATCAACTAATAAGATGGTTCCTATTCCATCAGGTAAGTTTACATTTCATCAAACGCATGGGGATGATTTTATTCCTTATCCCATTTTTTCAGATACTAGTAAAATTGAGGTAGCTTCCTTTTGGATGGATCAATTCCCCGTTACGAATCTTGATTTTTATCATTTTATTCAATCAAGTCATTACAAGCCTACTGACACACATAATTATTTGAAACATTGGCTGAATGGAAAGCCAACAGCAAAGGATGAAAATAAGCCTGTCACTTTTGTGAGCTATGAAGATGCTACTGCTTTTGCCAATTATTATGGTAAAGCATTGCCTACTGAAATTCAATGGCAATATGCCGGTCAGGGTACCTCATTAAAAGAATGGCCATGGGTACAAAAATCACCCGTCACTAGAACCTACGAGGAAGTCACTAATACATTAAGTGTGATAAATATTAAGGGCATTGACAGTAATTATTGTAATTTAGGGAATGGGGTATTAGATAATGTGGGTGCTTATCCCAAAGGGAAGAGTGCTTTTGGTGTAAGTGATTTAGTGGGTAGTGTATGGCAGTTAACACAAGATATTTATGCCTCAGGTAGTTATCAATATATTATCATGAAAGGGGGGAGTTATTTTAAGCCTGCAGGAAGTTGGTGGTATGTTCAGGGTGGACCGCGTGAATTAACGTATGCTCAGTATTTATTAAGAGTAAGTCCAGGTTTTGAACGCAATGGTACGGTTGGATTTAGATGTGTATATAATGGAAAACGATAATAAAAAATTAAAAAAGTATAATATGAAATTGACTCATCTTGTTTTAATGTTAATCTTAAGTATTGCAATTCAAGCACAAAGTAACCTTGTTAAAATTGAGCCCATCAATTTTTCAAAAGTAAACGTAACGGATGCTTTTTGGAAGCCAAAGATGGATTTAGTTGCCACTAAAACATTAGCAGCTTGTATTTATCAAACGGAAGAAAATACAGGGCGCATTCGAAATTTTGAAAAGGTAGCTCGAAACAAAGGAGAAACTCATGAAGGTATATTTTATGATGATTCAGATGTATATAAAGCGATTGAAGCCATGGCTTATGCTATTAAATCGAGTAAGGATAAATTATTAGAGGCGAAAGCAGATGAATGGATTGATAAAATTGCTGCAGCGCAGTTACAAGATGGCTATTTAAACACTTATTATACTTTAACTGGATTAGATAAAAGATGGTCCGATATGAGTATGCATGAAGATTATTGTGGCGGTCATATGATTGAAGCGGCGGTGGCCTATTATGATGCTACAGGGAAGCGTAAATTTTTAGATGTGGTCATTAAATGGGCTAATTATTTTGATTCCGTATTTGGACCTAGTAAAAGAGATTGGGTGACCGGACATCAGGAATTAGAACTTGCGTTGGTTAAATTATACAGGGTAACACAGGATAAAAAATATTTAAATTTAGCTGAATGGTTATTGTCTGAGCGTGGTAAAAAATTAGCAGTAGGGTATACTTGGAGCGATTGGAAGGATACTTTATACACGCAAGATAAAGAACCTGTAAAACAACAAACACAAATCACTGGTCATGCTGTTCGTGCCATGTATTTATATACAGGTGCTGCAGATGTAGCTGCGCATACCGGAGATGCTGATTATTTAAAAGCAATGCGAACTGTCTGGGAGGATGTGGTATATCGTAATATGTATATTACTGGGGGTATTGGTTCGGCTGGGTCAAATGAAGGTTTCTCAAAGGATTATGATTTGCCAAATGAACAAGCTTATTGTGAAACCTGTGCATCTGTTGGAATGGTATTTTGGAATCAACGAATGAACAGTTTAACTGGTAATGCAGAATACATGGATGTTTTAGAACGAAGTTTATATAATGGTGCCTTAGATGGTTTATCACTGAGTGGTGACAAATTTTTTTATGGTAATCCATTGGCTTCAAATGGTAGACATAAAAGAAGTGAATGGTTTGGAACTGCTTGTTGCCCATCCAATATTGCTCGTTTGATTGCATCTATTGGCAATTATATTTATGGCTATAAAGACGGAAAAATTTTCATCAATTTATTTATAGGTAGTCAAACCACCATTAATTTACAAAAAGGGGATATGCAAATCACCATGAATACTGGATATCCATGGAATGGTAATGTACAGTGTACTTTAAACATGAAAAAGAAACTATCTGCTCCAATAGCTTTTAGATTGCCAGGATGGGCTACAGGAATTGCAGCGCCAGGTGGGTTGTATGATTTTACAAATCCTATTGATGAAAAGCCAATTTTATTATTAAATGGAATAGCTATTCCTTATACAATTCAAGATGGTTATGTGGTAGCACAAAATGAATGGAAAGATAAGGATGTGATTGAGTACAAGTTGCCTATGACCATTAAAAAGGTTTCAGCAAGAACAGAACTTAAATTTAATAATGATCGTGTCGCATTACAAAGAGGACCTATCGTTTATTGTATTGAAGGTGCCGACAATGATGGTAAAGCTTGGAATGTGATTTCACCAAGTACGATATCCTTTAGCACTGAAGATTTTAATATTTTAAATGAAAAAGTAGTCAGCTTGGTTGCTGAATTACCAAGTATTCAAATTGCTAATAATGGATTTACAGCAAACACGGTAATGCAAAAAGTAAGGGCTATTCCATATTATACTTGGTGTAATCGAGGCAGTAATCCTATGCAAGTATGGATACCTACTACATTTAAAGAGGTAAAAGTGAATTATTAAACCAGGACAAGTATTTAATGCTTTAAAGTATTCATTGGGATAACAAAGATGGGTTTGGTCGAATGTCTTATAATGTATTCAGCGGTACTACCCATGAATATATGAGATATGCCCGTTCGCCCATGTGTACCCATGACGATGTAATCTACATTTTCCATATTTGCCTTTTCAATGATATCCGTTTTGGAATTTCCTTTTTCAACATATACTTCTATTTCAAGATTTTTATGCTGGGATTTAATTTTCTCTAATTCTTGCACAGTGTATTCGACTTGAGAATTGTATACATCATCCCACTGAATAGGAGAGGTGGCCATATCTGGTTGTATGTAGTTGACATAAATATTTACAATAGATCCTAAAATCACTTTTGCATTCATGATGGTAGCTAACTCTAATCCCTTTTTAATCACGAATAAATAGTCGTCATCTAAATCTATGGCTATTAATATTTTATTTTTCATAATTTTTGATTTTTAAATCCAAAATAATTAATTGACATTTTGAATTACCTTAACGAATGTAGATTTTAACATTACTTGATCATGTGACTTCGGTCATAGTCTAATATGATTTACATTAGGCAAGGCATAAAAAAACCCAGTTACAGGATGGTAACTGGGTTAGGGTTGACTTTTTTTAAAAAGCTATTGATTGGGGCCTCTGCCACTGACTCTTTGTTGAGACATGGCTTCGATCACTTTTTTAGCGATATCAGCAGGTAATGCCTTTTCTAATCTTTTGTTTCTTTCTTCATTGATTTCTTTCATTTTCTCTGCTCTTGCTTCTTCACTTAATTCTCTTAATGCCATCATTTTTGGACGGAAATCAGTAGAGATTGCAATGACAGAATCTACTTGAACATCATTACATCCTAATGCTTTATATCTTTCCTTCATCATGGCTAATCTTGCTGCAGGATCCATCTGTCCACCACCGCCACCTTGTGCATTGGCAGATAATGTAGAAAGACTTAAAATAATCGTTAAAATACCTAAGATTTTTTTCATACTTATAATTTTAGTTTATTGAATCTATGATTAATTATTGATGTAAAAAGTTAAAATAAATATTGTTGTTTAAAATTGCTGTAAATGAAGTACTTATGTATTAAAAGTAAATTCGGGTAAAGCTAACTTGAGGCCTCCTTGCATAGCCGATTCGTGTGCCAAAATACCTACACAAGTGATGTTGGCTGATTGTTGTGCATTAGGAAATGGGGCTCGATTTTCATGTAAAGCGTTCAAAAATTCATTCACTAAATGAGGGTGGGAACCTCCATGTCCTGAACCTTGAATAAAAGATAGGTGTTGATTGCTGTCTGCATCATATACCCCTTGCATGGTAAAGGATTGTATTTCCTTAGGTAGTAAATGTGCAAAATCAGGTACAGTGATGGTTTCCGGGGTTTCGCCTACGTGTAATACGGGAAGTTCATGTTCAACCAAAGACCATTCAAAACTTTTTTTAGATCCATATACATCAAAACTTTCACGGTATTGTCGAGCAGTATTAAATAAGGAACGGGTGACTTCACCTGCGATATCAGAATCTCTAAATTGTATATGACAACTTTCGATGGCAAAGGGGGAATTGTATTTTGGAATTAAATTTTCATCTATACGACCCGATCCAACACAGGAAACAAAATTGGCTTCCTTGCCTATAAATCCAACAATAGGGCCCACACAATGTGTTGCATAATGCATAGGAGGCAACCCTTCCCAATAGCCTGGCCATCCAGCCATTTCTTGTTGATGTGAAGCACGTATAAATTGAATTTTACCTAATTCTCCTTTATTGTATAATTCCTTTACAAAAAGATATTCTCTGCTATATACCACCGTTTCCATCATCATATATGTTTTACCACTTTGCTGAACGGCTTCCACAATTAATCTACATTCTTCTACTGTTGTAGCCATCGGCACAGTGCAGGCAACATGCTTTCCTGCTTTTAATGCTTTTATGGTTTGTTCTGCATGACTTTGAATAGGGGTATTAATGTGCACAGCATCCACATTAGGATCTTTTATGAGTTCGTCAAAGTTGGTATATCTTTTTTCGATGCCAAAAGCATCACCAATGGCATTTAATTTATTTTCATCTCTTTGGCATATGGCATACATGTTTGCCAGTGGATGTTTTTGATAAATGGGTATAAACTCTGCACCAAAACCCAATCCTACAATTGCAATATTTATTTTTTTCATAATTTTTTAATTAAATGTTTTTTTCATAAAATTCAATCCTTCTTGTGCAAATATTTCCTGGCTTTCTGCAAGTGGTTTCCATATACAAACAGCTTCAGCTAGTTGCTGATTCATTGGGGTGAAACTTTCTAAGCTAATCATACCTTTATAATTGATCTTATCTAATCCTTGCACATAATCTTTCCAAGGTGTAATACCAGAACCAGGTATGCCACGGTGATTTTCGGAAATTTGCATATGGATTAAATTACTTCCTGCTTGTAATATTGCCTCCATTGGATTTTTTTCTTCAATATTCATATGGAAACTATCTAAACTAATCTTTGCTGATGGGTGATTAATTTCTTGAACCAATTTGCAAACATCTGCCGAGGTATTGACCAAATCAGTTTCGAAACGGTTAATTGGCTCAATGGCTAATGCGCAATGATATTGTGAGGCTATTTCACAAGCAATACGAACATTCTTTACTGCTAAATCCCATTCTGTCTGGCGATCTTCCGGGGAAAGCATTCTGCGCTTTCCGACAGCTGAATAAATGGGACCCGCTAAAAAATGGGTATTCCATTTGTTGCATAATTTAAAGCAGGCTTCTATATAATCAAAGCATTGTTGATGAACTAAAGGATCGCTATGGGTTAAATCCCTTGATGCACCAAAAGCACCACAAACCACTGCCGATAATTTATATTTATTTAAAGCAGCAGCTACTATATCGGCATCAATTAGGTTTGGATCTTCTATAGCAATTTCAATGAAGTCATATCCTAGAGCAGCTACTTTTTCGAATAGGGGCTCAATATGTTGTGAAGTAAAAGGCGAAACAAATAACCAACTACTCACACCCAATTTATAATCTGACATGTAATTTTATTTTGCAATCACTTTCATAACACCATTCATATTTCTCCAATGACCAGGGAAAGAGCAGATGTATGGATATTCTCCAACGGTTTCTGGAATTTTTATTGTCATTGAATAATTTTTTTGTGGATTCACTAAAGGCGTTGAAAATAAAACTTCAGGTACTTTGGGTACATAATTTAATTCAGCACCATTGGGTTCTGCAGCTAATTTATCTGCAGCTGCACCTACTTTATCTTTAGATCCTGGTTTTAAAATTAATAAGTTGTGTTGCATATAATCTACATTCACTAAATTTATTTTTACAGTACTTCCTGCAGTAACAGTAAATTCAGTTACTGCATATTTCATTTGATTTTTAATAACACTAATATTCACTGTTTGATCAATGGATGCTGTTCCTTTTTGATTATTTACTTTAGCATGCTCACCTAATGCAGATTTAAGCGCTAAACTGATCCACTTATCATCTTGGTTATCTTTTTTAGATAACATATCATTTAAAATAACAAATGTTTCCTTTGTTGGTTTCATGTCAGCAAGTGCAATCACTGCTGCTAATCGAACCCTTAGATCAGTATCCTCAAATATTTTAGCATTTTGATATGCTTTTATAATGTTAGGCAATGCCTTGGTCACTTCCACTGCTGCTTTACGAACACCACCTGAACCATTCTTTAAAGCATTGATGGCTACTGCAATTGCGGCTGGGTTATTGTTTAATAAGCCAAGTCCATGTAAAGTCCATAATGCATGAATAGCAGGAGGGTTGATTCCAATTTCATCTACTTTATTATTGTTGATTATTTTATATAATTCAGGTGCTACTGCAATATCCTTAGACTCCACTAATAATCTTTGAGCTGTAGTTCTCCAGAACATATTATTATTAGATAATGCTTTAATTAAGCCTGCTTTGTTTTTAATATCTAAACTTGTTTTTTCATTCACTGGGGCATCTTTATATACCAATCTATAAATACGACCTCTTTCATGGTCTCTTAATGGATTAATGTGGGCATTCCCTTTTCCATTATCAAAGCCTTTAGGAGTAGGGTTGTGTTGAATGATAAAATCATACCAATCGGTTACCCAAACATTTCCATCAGGGCCTACTTCAGATTGAATGGGTGCAAACCATTCGTCAGCACTTGCCACTAAATTCCAACCATCACCCACTTCCTTAAATCCGGCACCTTTTTGTTGTATATAGTTTTTATGTACCAATCTTCCTGTAGGTTCACAAACAAAAGCCACTTTATTCCAATAATCAGATGGATAGTTTCGAGCAGTATATAAACTTTGTCCAGCAGCAGCCGTAAAACCACCAAACACATCCACTTGTCTTAAATTTTTAGTCACCACATGCATCGCATAGTGGGCGTCAATTTTTTCGGTGCCTGTATTTTCTGGAAAAGTATTTTTCATAATTCTTTTAGGTACACCAAAAAATACACTATGGGTATTATTTGCAGTAGATGCAAACACATCAAATTCTTCTGTGAATCCTAGTCCCCAAGTATTATTGGTAGTGCCGCCTAAAAATTCAATATTATTTACTTTTTTAGTTGTGGGTTTAAAACTATAAATACCCATTGCAAATTCTGTAGAGTCTTTCCCTTTTTTACTAAAAAATCCTGAATAACCAACGGTGCCCCATATTTTATTATCCAATCCATATCTTAAATTGGAAGGACCTGCGTGTGTATCAGAAAGACCCCAACCTGTTAAGATGGTATCTTTAATATCTGCTTTGTCATCACCATTATTATCTTTTAAAAATAAAAAGTAAGGTGCTTGTGCAACAATGATTCCTCCATCAGAAAAAGTAAAACTAGTTGGAATATTTAATTTATCTGCAAATACGGTTGATTTATCTGCTTTGCCATCGTTATCGGTATCTTCTAGTATGACAATTTTATCCTGCCCACCTTCCTTATTCTCTCTTACTTCGTTTGGATAATCAACCGTTTCTATAGCCCAAAGTCGTCCTTTTTCATCCCAGTTAATATAAATAGGATTAATAATTAAGGGTTCAGAAGCAAAAAGTTTTAAATCAAATCCAACAGGAATTTGAATAAGAGATTGCGATTGTGCAGGGTTTAAAGCACCTTGGTATTTGGGTGCTGGATTGCGTTTTTCATAATTAGGAATAATAGCATCAGTATATGTTGGCTCGGCTATTTTAAAAGCAGCTAAATTAGCGGTGGCTTGATCATCCATTGACCATAAAATTCCATTTTCAACCAACTGTAAGAATTGAGGATTCTTAAAAGTAATTTCATCATGTCCATATGCAGTATAAAACACTTTTCCTTTGCCTATATTTTGTGTCCAAGTATAAGGCTCATTTCTATTGCCTTCTCTACGCTCAGTAAGGACATTAATACGTGGACTTAATAAAGTATGGATATAGGTTTCATCTTTTGTATAAAAAGGGGTAATGTTTTTTACTAGAGGATTATTATAATCTTTAAAGATGGAAGGGAAGGAGTCGTATCCATGTTCTTTAAATTGACCACCAATCATGTCCACTACTTCAGGGGAATTTCTAAAACAATAGGAAGCACAATGTATTGGGATGAATCCTTTTCCGTTTTTTACAAAATCCAATAATGCGGTCGCTTGACTTTTACTAATGGTATCATAATTAGCATAAAGTATTAAGCCATCATAGGGCTTTAAAGTCTTTTCATTTAAGTCGTTAATATTAGTGGTATAAGTAATATTAATGCCTTTTTTAAAATACTGTTTTGACATAATGCTAGCCAGTACATCTGAATTGTGATGTTGACTATCATGGCCTAAAAACAAAAGCTCTAATCTTTTAGGAGTTTGAGCTAATAAATTAACTGACAATAAGAGTAAAGAAATAAAAGCAATACTTTGTTTCAAAAAACGGTTCATATATTATAATTTTCAAGTGAGTCCTTTTGACAGGAATTTGGAGCATTAAGATATAATTTTTTTTAATACAATGACCTTATTATGCCTATATAATTACTCTAATTATAGGCAATCTTTTAAAATGATAGGGGTGCATCTAGATATTCTAATAAATATCATAAATTTAGTAAACACTAATAGCATCTTTTGAAACTAAATGAACACTTGAAAAAGAGGTCGGGCAAAGGATAAAATATAAGAGTACAACTTTAAACAACTATATTACATCTAATCATGAAAGCTGTATTATTATTCTTTACTTTAATTATAATC
>JAPLEJ010000016.1 GCA_026391435.1 Bacteroidota bacterium | reverse complement strand
TGGTCTAGATAGGCCTTTTTACCCTTTTTATAGTATTTTTGCAAAAATGGAATTGATGCGAAAAATTCAAATGGTAGATACAAAAAATCAGTATCTGGCGATAAAAAAAGAGGTAGATGAAGCCATTCAGTCTGTATTGGACTCCGCCTCCTATATTAACGGAAAAGCGGTACATGAATTTAGCCAACATTTAGCCACTTATTTAAATGTGGCACATGTGGTGCCTTGTGCAAATGGAACAGATGCTTTGCAAATTGCCATGATGGCTTTGGATTTAAAACCAGGTGATGAAGTCATCACTCCTTCCTTTACTTATATTGCGACTACCGAAGTGGTTGCTTTATTAGGATTAACTCCTGTTTTTGTGGACGTGGATCCAATTACATATTGTATGGATATTGCTTCACTTAAAAAAGCCATTACCCCAAAAACCAAAGTGATCGTGCCTGTACATTTATATGGACAAGCAGCACCGATGGAAGAAATTTTAGAAATTGCAGCGCTTCACCATATTTATGTCATCGAAGACAATGCACAAGCCATTGGATGTGATTATACTTTTTCAAATGGAGTAACAAAAAAAACGGGTACCATGGGTCATATTGGAGCCACTTCGTTTTATCCTAGTAAAAACCTTGGTGCATTTGGAGATGGCGGTGCTTTATGTACCAATGATAAAGCATTGGCTGATAAAATGTCCATGATAGCCAATCACGGACAATCTGCACGTTATTATCATGATGTGGTGGGATGTAATTCAAGATTGGATTCCATACAAGCTGCTATTTTAAATATTAAATTGCAAAAATTAGATGCTTATAATGCAGCGCGTCAAAAAGTTGCACAATATTATAATCAAGCTTTTTCAGATTTGAAACAAATCGTTACTCCGGGTGTAAAAAAATACAGCACACATGTATACCATCAATATACGATGCAACTCATTGGGGTTGATCGTGAAAAATTGATCAAACATTTAGCAGATATGGAAATTCCTTGCATGATTTATTATCCAGTGCCGGGTCATTTACAAAAGATGTTCGGAGCGCATAAAAATGAATTGTTGGATTTGCCCGTTACAAATGCATTAACACCCGTGGTATGTTCCCTCCCTGTGCATACCGAAATGGATGAAACGCAATTAGCGTATATTGTAGCAGGTATTAAATCGTTTTTTAATTCAAAAAATTAATTAGATGAAAATTACAGTCATTGGAACAGGGTATGTAGGATTGGTGACAGGAACTTGCTTCGCGGAAACGGGTAATAAAGTGACTTGTGTAGATATAGACAAAAATAAAGTAAACAAATTATCATCAGGGCAAATAACTATTTATGAACCTGGGTTAGAAAAAATATTTTTAAGAAATACAAAGGAAGGGCGGTTGGTGTTTACAACACAATTGGAAGAGGTGATAGATCAATCTGAAATAATTTTTCTTGCTTTGCCTACGCCACCGGGCGCAGATGGTTCTGCAGATTTAAAATATGTATTAGAAGTAGCGGATCAGATTGGTAAGTTGATGAAGGAATATAAAGTCATTGTGAATAAGAGTACGGTTCCTGTGGGAACGGCCGATAAAGTAAGAGCAGCCATTGAAAATAATTATAAAGGTGAATTTGATGTGGTGAGCAATCCTGAATTTTTAAGAGAAGGAGTGGCTGTAGATGATTTTATGAAACCAGACAGGGTAGTGGTAGGTACTACATCGGAGCGTGCAAAAAAATTAATGAGCGAATTGTATTCACCATATGTGAGACAAGGGAATCCAGTTATTTACATGGATGAACGAAGCGCTGAATTAACAAAATATGCAGCCAATAGTTTTTTGGCCACCAAAATATCTTTCATGAATGAGATTGCTCAATTATGTGAACGTATGGGCGCAGATGTGGATATGGTGCGCAAAGGAATAGGAAGTGATGATCGTATAGGAAAACGCTTTTTATTTCCTGGCATTGGATATGGTGGTAGTTGCTTCCCTAAAGATGTCCAAGCATTGGTCAAATCGGCAACCGATGTGGAATACAGCTTTGAGATATTAAAAGCTGTTGAAAAGGTGAATGCTTTACAAAAATTACATTTAGTAAAAAAAATAAGTGCCTATTTTAATCATCAGTTGCAAGGGAAAAAAATTGCTTTGTGGGGATTGGCTTTTAAACCCAATACCGATGATATTAGAGATGCGCCTGCACTAGATATGATTGATGCTTTATTAACAGCAGGTGCTACAATTACAGCATATGATCCTGAAGCCATGACTAATGCAAAAAATATGATTGGAGATAAAATCGATTATGCTACCAATCAATATGTGGCATTGAAGGGCGCTGATGCCTTAGTAATTGCAACAGAGTGGAGTGAATTTAGAACACCCGATTTTGATATGATTGAAATGAATTTAACCAGCAAAGTTATTTTCGATGGTCGAAATTTATTTGAAGTAGCCAAAATGAAAGAGTTAGGCTATCATTATGAGAGCATTGGTCGTTTTTAAATTAAGTCAGTTTACAACTGAAAATTATAACAGAGGTATAAACAAAAAATAATGAGTCAAAAAAGAATATTAATAACGGGTGCTGCTGGATTCTTAGGGTCTCATTTATGTGATCGATTTATTCGTGAAGGCTTTAAAGTCATTGCAATGGATAATTTGATTACAGGCGACATGAAAAATATCGAACATTTAATATCCAATGAAAATTTTGAGTTTATACTTCATGATGTTACTAAATTTATTGAAATAAAAGGCGAGTTAGATTATATTTTACATTTTGCATCTCCAGCAAGCCCCATCGATTATTTAAAAATTCCAATACAAACATTAAAAGTGGGTGCATTGGGTACGCATAATTGTTTGGGCTTAGCGAAAGATAAAAAAGCACGCATCTTGGTGGCAAGTACCAGCGAAGTATACGGCGATCCTTTAGTACATCCGCAAACCGAAGAATATTGGGGTAATGTAAATCCAGTAGGACCAAGGGGCGTGTACGATGAAGCTAAGCGTTATATGGAAAGCATTACAACGGCTTATCATACTTTTCATCATGTCGAAACTAGGATCATTCGCATCTTCAATACCTATGGTCCAAGAATGCGACTTAATGATGGACGAGCGCTACCTGCTTTTATTGGTCAAGCATTAAGAGGGGAGGATATGACGGTATTTGGGGACGGATCACAAACACGAAGTTTTTGTTATGTAGATGATTTAGTAGAAGGCATTTATAGATTATTGTTAAGTGACTATTCGAGTCCTGTTAATATTGGTAATCCAAACGAAATAAGTTTAAAGGATTTTGCTGAAGAAGTTTTAAAATTAACAGGGTCCAAGGTTAAAATTATTTACAAACCACTTCCGGTGGACGACCCTAAGCAACGCCAACCAGATATTTCTAAAGCTAAATCCTTATTGGGATGGGAGCCAAAAGTAGAACGTGCAGAAGGTTTAAAAAAGACATACGATTATTTTAAAGCTTTGCCTTCGAGTGAGTGGACCAAATTGCCAAAGGAATTTATTTCAAAATAAAAAATCCACTCGCTGACTTAAATTTTATGCCATGCCTATCAAAAAAATTTTAGTAACAGGAGCGAATGGGCAATTGGGCTGGTCCTTGTCACAATTGACTACACAATATCCTTCTTTTGAATTTATTTTTGCTGATAAATCGATGTTTGATTTATCAAAGCCTGCCTTATTTGAATCCTTGATTCAGAAAATAGCACCCCAAATTATTATAAATACAGCAGCCTATACTGCAGTAGATAAAGCAGAAACTGAAAAAGATTTATCGGTATTGGTGAATACCTCAGCAGTGGTTGAATTGGCTAGAGTGGCTAAACTACATGATATAGTATTGATTACTTTTTCTACCGATTATGTATTTAATGGCTTGGCTAAAACACCTTATTTAACCGAAACTAAAAGAGAGCCAGTTAATTTTTATGGTGAAACAAAAGCCAATGGAGAAGCTTTGGCATTAGAGGTAAATCCCCATATCATTATCATTCGAACTTCATGGGTATTTAGTAGTCATGGGAATAATTTTGTCAAAACCATGTGTCGTTTGATGAAGGAAAGAGCAAGTTTAAATATTGTATCAGATCAAATAGGTCGACCTACTTATGCGCATGATTTAGCCAAGGCTACAATGCAAATGATTGTTGCGATTCAGCAAGGAAAACCATTAAAAGGTATTTATCATTATGCGAATCAAGGGGTCACTAGTTGGTTTGAATTTGCGCAAAAAATAAAACAAAATGCAGGCTTAAGCTGCGATATATTTCCCATAGTTACTAGTCAGTTTCCAACACCAGCAAAGCGTCCAGCTTATTCGGTATTAGATACACAAAAAATAGAACAGGAGTTAGGTTTGGAGATTCCTCATTGGGAGGCATCCTTATTAGATTGTCAAAAAAAATTAGCTGAACAAAATATAATATGAAAAAAGAAGCCCTTTTAAAACAACTACAATCACAAACTTATGTGATGATAAAACCATCTCCTTTGCATGGTATTGGTGTATTTGCGATTAGGGACATTCCAAAAGGAACAAAAAATATTTTTTCAGAAGGGTTTGGCGATTGGATACAAGTAAGCAAACAGGAAGTTGATGCTTTACCTAAACATTCAAGGGATTTGATCGAAAATCATTGTTTGTTTGATGACAATAATTATTTTATTCCAGAATATGGATTTAAATTAGTGGACTTGGTTATTTATTTGAATCATTCAGATACCCCCAATGTTGTATCATTAAATGAAGGAGAGCAATTTGAGGCATTAATAGATATCAAGGAAGGCCAAGAGTTGTTAGTAGATTATGGAACGATAGTAGAAAGTACTGAGTAGGATTTAATTTATAAATTCAAATCGACACAAAATGAAAAAATTACTTTTTTTGATGTTCGGCTTTATGATTTTTCAAAATGCTAATGCCTTTTTTTTAAAAGATACCATTAAGATAAATAAAACAATTGATTTTGAATTGGACGGGGCAGGGACCAATAAACAATGGGATGCTGCTCAATGGTTTTCATTAACACAACTGGATTCAGGCATCCGTAATTATGATACCAAATTTAAAATATTGTATTCTAGTGCTGGCATCTATGTTTTTTTTACTGGCAATGATAAAAAAGTGACTTCTACTTTTACCAAAGATTTTGATAACTTGTATAACGCCGATGTTTTTGAAGTCTTTTTTCATCCAGAGCCTAAGACGCCTATTTACTTAGAGTATGAAGTAAATGCATTGAATGCGGAATTGGTGCTTTTAGTACCACATTTAGATACAAAAGCATTAGGCTGGGCACCTTGGCATTATGATGGCAAACGAAAAGTGACTAAAAAGGTAATGGTACATCAGGTCAATAATGAAATGTATAAATGGTCTGCTGAATTATTTTTTCCTATCTCCTTATTTGGGCCACTACAAAATACCAAACTCGATAAAGGAGTATGTTGGAATGCTAATTTTTATAGATTAGATTATGATGCGGGTAAAATGATAAAGTGGGCCTGGTCTCCTGTAATAGCTAGTTTCCATGAGTTTGATAAATATGGCGTGATTCAATTTAACTAAACAATAAGCACCATTATAAAAAAAGCGTCCCGATCTATTGGGACGCTTTTTTTATATCAGCTAGTTCAAATAATTATTTTAATCCTTAGGCGTTTTTTTATGCCAATAAGAAGCAAGGATGGAACCTGTGATATTCATAAAAGGTCCAAAAACAGCAGGGGCCAATCCCATTGTGGCTGCTTTGCCAAGCTTTTCAGCAAGTCCCGATGCTAAGCCTCCATTTTGCATACCTACTTCAATAGCAATTGTACGACTATCTCTTTCGCCCAATCTAAATAAGCGTCCAATCCAATAGCCAAATAAATAGCCAGATGTATTATGAATAAAAGAGACTAAAATCAATAAGGGTCCAATAGTTAATAAACTTTTACTACCAGCGGCAGTAATAACAATGATGATGGTGGCAATTCCAAACATGGATACCGATGGCATTAATTTATCAAGCCAAGTGGTTTTACCTTTGATATATCTATTGAATAATAATCCTAAAGTAATGGGGACAATCACTATTTGTAAGATATGAATAAACATATCCGTTGCCTTGATTTCAATAAACTGTCCTCCTAATACTTTCATTAAAAAAGGTGTTAAAAAAGTAGCAAGGATGGTGCTGACACTCGTAAGGGTAACCGATAATGCTAAATTGGCTTTAGCTAAATAGGACATCACATTGGAGGCAAGCCCACATGGCATGGAACCAATTAATACAATTCCTGCTGCAATTTCAGGTTCAAAATGAAACAGCTTAGCCAAAGCGAAACCCATTAAAGGCATAAATGTAAAGTGACCTGCGAGTCCAATAATGACTGCCTTTGGTTGTTCGGCCACTCTCTTGAAATCCTTTAATCCAATTTCGGTTCCCATTCCAAACATAATAATTTGGATCAATGGCGTAATTAAGCCCTTTAATTTAAAATCGCCTACTTTTAAAAAATACTGAGGATA
>JAPLEJ010000021.1 GCA_026391435.1 Bacteroidota bacterium | reverse complement strand
GGATTTTTTATAGCAGATTTGTAAGAAATTTACGCACCATTTGAAATCTTATTCCAAAAAGAGGTTTCTATTAAACGGAATCAAATAACAACTGTTCGCATTTGTATTTTTTGAAATATTTTAAATGCGCTAAGGGGGACGCGAAAACTTAAAATGTATCTAATCGAAGGTTTTGAGTTAATGGGGTAGTTGCCCATGTAAAGCCTTTGGGGAAAAGGCCAAAAAGGGAACTTCCCGAGCCTGTCATACTTGCATACAATGCACCTTGAGCATACAATTCCTCTTTTAGAGACCCAATAAGCGGGTGCGCTTTCATTACCGGCGCTTCAAAATCATTAACTAATTCTTGTTTCCAAGAGGACAAGGGTTGTTGAACGATTTTAGCGATCTCTTTTTCTTTTTTACAAGGAATGATTTGTTGAAAAGCCCATGGGGTTGGTATATGAATTTGTGGATGTATTAAAATAAGGGTATAGGGAGATAAATCAATTTCAATGGGATTTAGTATTTCACCTTTGCCACTTGCTTGACAAGGTTGATCAAATAAAAAAAATGGACAATCACTTCCTAGTTTTTCAGCGTATTGAATAAGTTGCTTTTTATTTAATTGAAGATGAAATAAAGAATTTAAAATTTGTAAAACAGCAGTACCATCGCTTGAACCACCACCTAAGCCAGCGCCCATCGGAATGTCTTTATGCAAGTACATTTGAATTGCAGAGAGAGTAGGAAAATCGACTTTTAATAAATGGTAGGCTTTAACACAAAGATTATTTGAAGTATCTCCTGGAATAGTTAATCCAGAATGTGTAAAATGGATTGATTCGCTATAACCCTTGTCAGAAGCGGTTATTTCAACAATGTCTTTTAAATGAACTGGATAAAATACAGTATCTATATCATGAAACCCATCTTTTCTTTTACTAAGAATAGATAAGCCCAAATTTATTTTGCAATGAGGGAATTGAATCATTATTTATGATTTCTTTTGCGCATTTTTTTTATTGATTTCATCTCGAATATCAATTGCGCGGATATAATCTTCCTGTTCTAAAACTTCTTTTAATAAATGATTCAATTCGATAAGGGACAAATTAGATAAATCATTAATGGGGGTAGGCTCGTTCATTGTAGTGGAGAGCATTGATTTATCCGCACTTTCATTGGCTAATCCTGCTTGCTCTAAAATGTTGGAATACACATAAATGGGGCAACCAAATCGAACCGCCAATGCAATCGCGTCACTTGTTCGACTATCTATTTCAATTGTGTCATTGGCTGTAAAGCATACTAGTTTTGAATAAAAAATGCCTTCTTGTAAGTCGCAGATATATACTTCCTGTAATTGTATATTAAAAGCAGTCATGAAATTTTTCATTAAATCATGCGTCAAAGGACGGGAAGGATGCATGTTTTCCAAAGCAACAGCAATGGCTTGTGCTTCAAAACCACCAATCACAATGGGGAGTCGGCGTAATCCATTCACTTCACCTAAAATAACTGCATAAGAGTTAGATTGCGTGATGCTGTGGGAGAGGGCTACTATTTCTAATTCAATTTTTTCCATACTAGTTTTGACCCCCTAAAGTTAAATAATTATATTATTGGTTGAGCTTCATTTTTAAAATGGCTGCACTCAGTGCGGGAATCACCTCAAAAGCATCACCTATCACGCCATAATCTGCCGCTTTGAAAAAGGGGGCTTCGGGATCCTTATTAATGACGACGATGGTTTTGCTGCGATTGACACCTGCTAAATGTTGAATAGCTCCAGAAATTCCAATGGCAATATATAAATCTGGCGCAATTTGGATACCCGTTTGTCCTACATGTTCATGATGTGGTCTCCAGTCTGAATCGGAAACGGGACGGCTACAGGCTGTTGCAGCCCCTAGTGCTTTGGCAAGGTCCAATAAAATACTCCAATTTTCAGGCCCTCTTAATCCGCGACCACCACTCACTACAAGACTGGCTTCGGTTAAAGGAATTTCTCCTTTTACTTTATTAATATTGGTTACTTTAATTGACGCCGGCGGAATAGGTAAATCAATAGATTGAACGAGTGCGGTATTGTCATATGGATGTACCCCAAAACTATTTTGATTAATTGCAATTACTTTAATGGGGCTTTCTATTTTAATGGAAGCAAATGCCTTGCCTGAAAAAACAGTTTTAGTGACTTCAAATCCATTTTGCAAATCAGGTAAACGGCAAGCGCCTGTTACAATGCCAGCAGATAATTTTACTGCTACAGCGGGAGCGAGGGCTTTTCCATTGATATTATGTGCAAAAACCACCACAGTAGCACCAAGGCTTTTTGCAGCAGCAGCAATTAAATTGGAATAGACTTTGGTGTCAAAACTGTTTAAGCTTTCATTTTTTAACTGATGTACTTTTTGCGCACCTAGTTTTCCTAAATCAGTTAAATCATCTTCAACGGTTCCAAGCATCAACGCTTCGGCACTGCAATTCAAAAGTTTTGCAATAGCGGCACCATAACTAATGGCTTCCTGTGTTGCTTTTTTAATTTGATTGTCGGCGTGGTCAATATATATAAGTACCATAAAATATTATTTTTGAATAGGGTATTAAATAACTTTTGCTTCTTCTTTTAACAATCGAACAAGTTCGTCCATTTGGTCAGGAGCGATTAATTTTACCCCAGTTTTAGCAGGAGGTAAATTAAATTCTTTAATCTGGGTCAATGCTTTAGTAGGGGTAGGCTCCACTATTTTTAATGGCTTTGTTCTTGCTGCCATAATGCCGCGCATATTGGGAATTCTTTGTTCGGCCATTCCTTTTTGACAACTCACCACCATTGGAAGCTGGACTTCATTGGTTTCTTCGCCCCCTTCAATTTCTCTAATGAGGGTGGCTGTGTTTCCGTTAAGTTCTAAATGATTGGCTAATGAAACAAAAGGGAGGTCTAACAAAGCGGACAACATGGAGCCAATGCAGGAACTGTTATAATCGATGGTCTCCTTCCCTGTTAAAATTAAATCATAGGATCCTTGTTTTACTATAAAGGCAATTTGTTCTGCGATCTCATTGGAATCATTGCTATTTAAATGAACACGGATGGCTTCATCCCCACCTAAAGCCAAAGCTTTTCTAAGAATAGGCTCTACTTCAACACCGCCCACTGTAATTAAATGTATTTGGGTACTAGGATCTTTTTCCTTTATTTCAATCGCTCTTACTAATGAATACCATTCGTCATAAGGGTTGATGATCCACTGTACTCCATTTTCATCGAACTTTGTATTACCTTCGGTGAACGCAATTTTAGCAGTGGTGTCCGGTGTTTTACTGATACAAACTAAAATGTTCATAGTCTATCTTTTAAATTTTGGTTGTTTATGCAACTAATGCAAATATAAGATAGTTTTTAACCATCTATGCAGTAAAAATTAGATAAGATGAATCGAATTGAAAAAATAATTGAATTTTTAAATCAACAACCCAATGATGCTTTTTTACGACATGCTTTGGCATTGGAATACCTAAAAATTGGGGAGGATATAAAAGCACGAGATTTGTTTTTGGCGATTCTAGATCAGGCACCCGACTATATTGGATCTTATTATCACCTAGCTAAATGTTTGGAAAAGCTTAATGACAAGGCCGCTGCCATCCTATGGTACGAGAAGGGAATGGCGGCTGCGAAATTAGCAAAAGACAATCATGCCTATAATGAATTGCAAGGTGCCTATGAGGACTTGATTTATTAATGATACTCTTTTTACAAAGGGAGTCGTTGACTTAATTTATCGTCAATTAATTGAAAAAAATCTTCGGGTTTGTAAGTGCGCCAAGCAGTAATTTCCATTAGTTCAATGTAACGATTTAGTTTTTTTTGCAAAAAATCATATTGCGCTGCGGGGTGTAAATTCACTAATACTGCCCATCCTTCTTCCTCTGATAATTCTTCATACCATTCTTCATAGTAATCCCGATCCCCATTGTGAAAATTATAAACATGTTCCCCAATTAAAATAAATTTAATAATCCCTTCCTCCATCATGCTGTCAAGCAATTCGCGTTTTAATTGCATGATATCGTTCTCGATAGCATCATTCCATTCTCCCATTAATTCAATAATGGCAAACTTAGTTTCATAATCTACAAATAGGATTTTGAGGTACAAGGTTTTACTTCCAATGACATCCCATTGTGGATGAATATAATAGTTGTAAACGGTTTGTGAAAATTCGAACTCACTATAAGTTTGTCCAAAAAAAATGGATTTAGGATCCTCGTCGGCTATATATAAATGCCTCCATTGAAAATAGGGTTCAACATCATGCATAAACAGCTCGGCTATGGGTTATTTTTATGATAGGCCACCAGTCCTTCCATAGGTGATTTGGTAATTTTACCTAATTCCATTTCGTACACCAACGCGAGTTGTTTAATGACATCTCTAAATGCGTAAGCGACACTGCCAGTGAAATGAATAGGGTACAACCAAGATTCATTTAATTTATTCAAGTGGGTGTAAAAGAAGTCATTTAATCCGTCCTCGATAATATTTTCAATCATATAATGACCACGGTGCTCACTTAAAAAAACAGCAAAGGAAGCAAGGTATCGATTGGGCAAAGGTTCTCGATAAATTTTATTTAAAATTTGAGAACGATCTAAATTATATTTTTTTGAAAAGCAAATCATCAGCTCTTCATCAAAAGTTTGGTATAAAAAATATTGTAATACTTTTTTTCCAAGATAAGCCCCACTGCCTTCGTCCCCCAAAACATAGCCTAAGCCTGGACTATTTTTCACTATTTTTTTTCCATTATAATAACCTGTGTTGGAACCAGTTCCTAATATACAAGCAATTCCTTTTTCGGTTTGGCAAGTGGCTCTTGCTGCCGCTACTAAATCGGTTTGAATATCTAATTTTGCATTTTTGAAAACCAAGCGAAGCGCTTTCTTTAAACTTTTTACATTGTCGGGATTACTAAGACCAGTACCATAAAAATAAATCGCATTGATCTTGTCAGTTTTGACTTTTTTTGAAAAAGCTTTTTCAAGAATAGCTGCTATATTTTCGGTAGACAAAAAATAGGGGCTAATGCCCATTGTGCTAATGGATTGTCGTTTGTTATTTTGAACAATCGTCCATTGACATTTAGTGGCACCGCTATCGGCAATAATATAGTTATTCATATCCTTCTGTTGGAAGTGAAATTAACCAATTTAGTGGATACCTAAGTACATTAAGGCCAATTTTAAACATTAATTAATGTAATTTCGCCTTCAATAAAAAGTGCATGCAACAAAATAATAACACAGATTGGTTTAAGCCTATTTCATACGCCCTGATGATTATCCTTGGTATTGCGATTGGGGTTTTTGTAAAAGGGAATTTGTCAGTAGGCGATTTTTTATCTAAGAACCAGAACCCTATTCATGAAATCATGGAATTAGTGAATTCAAAATATGTGGATTCTTTAACCAATGATAGTGCTAGCATTAAGGTGGCCGATTTTTATTTAGGTCAATTGGATCCTCATTCAGTATATATTCCCCCTGCCGACTTAGTGGATGTAAATGATCAGTTGGCTGCAAATTTAAAAGGTATAGGCATCGAATTCCAACAATTTAGGGATAGCTTTTTTGTTACTTATGTTTTAAAAGATGGGCCTGCTGAAAAAGCCGGTGTTCATTTAGGAGACATCTTATTAAAAGCCAATGATTCCATTGCTTTATCAGGAGGAAAATTACAAGCAGACGAAGTTAGACAAAAAGTAAAAGGGCCTGCTGAGACCCCATTAAATTTATCGGTACTTCGAAATAATCAAATAGTACGTTTAAAAATTACAAGAGCCAATATTGCAATTTCTCCTATTGATGCTTTTTACATGATTAACGATACCCTAGGATATATTAAATTAAATAAATTTACGGATAGGACTTACGAAGCTTTTATGCAAGCATTAGAGCCTTTGTTACAAAAAGGAATGAAGTCCTTGGTATTGGATTTAAGAAATAATGGAGGTGGATTAATGGGTGAAGCAGTGGCTATTGCCGATGAACTATTAAGTGGAAATAAGTTAATAGTATATACACAAGGAGCCCATTCTGCCCGAACAGATTATTATAGTAAACGAGAAGGATTATTTGAGCAAGGGAAATTAACTATTTTAATGAATGAATCTTCGGCATCGGCGAGTGAAGTATTGGCAGGGGCTTTGCAGGATTGGGATCGGGCCACCATTGTTGGGACAAGGTCCTTTGGAAAAGGTTTGGTACAACAACAATTTAAATTATCTAATGGGGGTGCTTTGCGTTTAACGACTGCGAAATATTATACACCACTTGGACGAAATATACAAAGACCTTATTTGCAAGGTAAGGAAGCCTATGAAGATGCGTACATCAAAAGATTACACGAAGATGCGATGGGAATGCAAGATTCAAATTTCAAAGGAAACTCCTTTAAAACCCCTAAGGGAAATTTGGTATATGGCGGCGGCGGCATTTATCCCAATAAGTGGGTGGCGACACCCGATATTTTAATGGATACTTCTACCCATTTATTAGGGCAAAATAATTTACTTAATGAATTTGTATTACAATTTTATCTCTCCCATTTACCACAAATGCAAGCTCTAAAAAATGGGCAAGAACTTATAAAGCAGTATCAAACTGAAGCGACTTGGAATGCTTTTATTCAATTCGCTAATACGCGACATGCTAACATGCTAAAAAAAGAAATGGCCTCCCAAACAATAATGCAAAATCATCTTGTTGCTTTATTGGCCAGAATGAGATGGTATAAGCAAGGCTATCAAGAAGTGGTCAACAGCCTAGACCCTCAATTTGCTCTGATGATTCAATAAGAGCATCGCCATTTATGATGTTTATCATGTTTTTATATGACTCGGCTCATTTTAACATTTTAAGATAGAAGGCATCTTTGCTTTCTATGCCGAAATCATCATGTTACCATTGCGGAGCGGAATGTGACGCTAACATTAAAATTGACGAAAAGTTATTTTGTTGTGAAGGCTGTAAAATGGTATTTCAATTATTGGATGAAAATGGACTTTGTCAGTACTATGATTTATCTGACATGCCAGGCATTGCTGCAAAAGGACATTTTGTTTCAGAAAAGTATAATTATCTCGACCATCAGGCGATTCAAGATCAGCTGATCCAGTTTAAATTAGAGGGACAAGCGCATGTGGTATTTTATTTACCACAAATTCATTGTGTGAGTTGTGTTTGGTTATTGGAAAACTTGCATAAAATTAATGCTGGAATTATACAATCTCAAACTCATTTTGAAAAAAAGGAAATCAAAATAGTTTACAATCCAGGCTTGATTACTTTAAAGGAATTGGTTCAGTTGCTTGCCTTTGTTGGCTATGAGCCTGTGATTCATTTGGGAGGGAATGATTGGTTGAAAAAAAAGAAGGTAAACAAAAAGCAACTTTTTAAAATTGGTATAGCAGGTTTTTGTTTTAGTAATATTATGATGCTAAGCTTTCCGGAGTACTTATCAAATGACGCTCTAGAATTAGGGAACCTACGACCTTTTTATAGGTTTTAAGTTATTAATGTCCGAACCTATCTTCACTAAAATATTACCTCTACTCCAACTCTCTACTTCAAATGGTTGAAACCTTAAACTCGTAAAGCCGTATGACTTTAGTAAATTAAAAGTGTAGGATTCTGCTTTGTGCCCATTTACCGAACCTGTTGTACGATGTCCGATGGTTTTAGATGCAATTTTTAGAGAGTTGTATGCATTAGAATGTGTTAAGACTTCCTGATTAATCTTAGCAAAAAGGTCATTCCATTCAGGTTTTGCTTGTCCCCATAATAAATTGGTGTTGACAATAGAAATAAGGAGAAGAAGGAAGCGTATTTTTTTCATATGGAGTCTAATTATTATGCTAATTTATTCAAAATTTGTGATAATATATAGCCCTTTGAACTTTAATATACAAATAAGGATCATGCAAGTTAAAATGTGTATATTTAGGGCAGTCTAATTAGACAAAATAAGTATCGCTTATATATTCATTTAAATATCTTTTTATGTTTTTAATTATTTTAGGACTAGTTATATTTTTTGCAGCAGGTGCTTTGAAAAATTTGGATTCCCCTATCTCGCAGCATAGTGGGGCAGTTCGATCTGTAGGATTGGTTATTGTAGTGATTGGATTTTTGGCATCAAGTGTAAAGCAAATTGATGCAGGTGAAATTGGTGTAAAATCATTATTTGGGAAAGTGCAAGATGATATTTTATATAGTGGACTTAATATGGTTAACCCATTAGTCACAGTCAATACTATTGATGTTCGAACGCAAAATTATACTATGAGTGGTGTGCACAACGAAGGGGACCAATCAGGAGATGACGCCATTCGTGTTTTAACTGCAGATGGTTTGGAAGTCGTTATTGATTTGACAGTATTATACCGAGTGCAATCAGGACAAGCACCTAATATAGTAAGACAAATTGGGTATGATTTTAAAAATGTAATAGTAAGACCCATCACTAGAACAAAAATCAGGGATAATGCGGTGTATTATACAGCAGTTGATTTATACTCTGTAAAAAGAGATGAATTTCAAACAAGAATTTTTAAAACGATAGAGGCTAACTTAAAAGAAAGAGGATTTGTATTAGAGCAATTATTAGTTCGAAACATCACATTGCCAGCTACAGTAAAAGCTTCTATCGAAGAAAAAATTAAAGCGGAGCAAGATGCTCAAAAAATGCAATTTGTTTTGCAAAAAGAAAAACAAGAAGCGGAGCGAAAAAGAGTGGAAGCGCAAGGTATTGCGGATTATCAAAAAATTATAAGTTCAGGATTAGGGGATAAGCAATTACAGTATGAGCAAATCCAAGCTATGAAGAGTTTGATGAATTCGCCTAATTCAAAAGTAATTATCATGGGGGGAGGTGGAAAAACGCCCATCATTTTGGACGGCAAAGGAAACTAAAATCTTTAATTAATTAAATTATAAGAATTAATTCGACGCTACTTTTTAGTATCTAGTTTTTATATTCAAATAAAAATGCAGCCTACTTTTGGCACTATTTTACCAAAAATAAAAGATTTTTATTTTGTTTAATCATTTGGTCAATTTTAATATAATATATTAATTAATAATATTTTATATATAATTAAATATTAAATATTATTAATTTTTTAATATTTTGTTACAATAAATTGTTCCTCAATATAAAAAATGTGTATAAAATACAATAACTTTGGTTTATACTGCTTGTACTTGAATTAACGTTCATTTACAAGCTTTTTTAACTAAGAAATAACATTAATAATAAAACAACAAAACATGAGTAAAAAATTCCTTATGAGTGTTTGTGCCTTTTTATTGACCATTATGGTTGGTTTCGCACAGACTGTTGTCGTAACTGGTAAAGTTGTCGATGACAAAAATGTTCCTATTGCAGGAGCAAGTGTTTTAGAAAAGGGATCTAAGAAAGGCGTTAGTGCCAGCAACGAGGGTACTTTTTCTATTTCAGTAAAAAAAGGAACATCTTTAGTCATTTCTGCTCTAGGGTATGAAAGTAAAGATGTGGTCGCTTCAACTACTTCCTTAACCATTCAATTAGTAAGTGATGTAAAGTCGCTTAGTGAAGTGGTTGTAACGGGAGTGGGTGCTGCAACTAGTAAGAAAAAGTTAGGTGTCGCTGTTGAATCAGTGAATCTAACGAATCAAGTAAAAGTATCTACAGGTGATGTGGGTCAACAATTAGTTGGTCAAATTGCGGGTGCTCAAATATCAAGTACAAATGGTAACCCAGGTCGTCCACTTCAAATTTTATTAAGAGGTATCAATACTGTTCAAGGTGGTACTTCTCCAATGATTTTGATTGATGGTATCGAAGCACGTGGTACAAGTTTGAACTCGATTGACGTGAATATCATAGACAGAGTCGAGGTAGTACAAGGTGCTGCTGCAGCTTCTCTTTATGGTGCGCAAGGAGCGAATGGTGTAATTCAATTATTTACTAAAAAAGGAAAGGCGGGTAAAGTAAGTATTGAATTAAGTAGTAGCTTAACTTCAAATGAGTTATTAAATATTGGTGGTCTTGCAAAAGCAAAAACTCATGCTTTTGTTACTGATGGTAATAATAATGTATTAACAGGATCAAATGCAATTATGGCATTAGACCCTACTACATTGGTTTATAATGGTGATGTTCTATACAACTCTTTAGGTTTAACTTCTTATCAAGAGAAAGCATATAATGCGAACTTAAAGTATTATGATCATTACAAAATGTTCTTGCAACCAGGTTATGCTCGAAATAATTCACTTACTATTTCAGGTGCAAGAGATAAAGTCGATTTCTTATTTTCATTATCAAATAATCAGCAAAATTCTAACTTCATCAAAAATGGTGATTTTGAGCGTTCTAACTTAACAAGTAAAATTGGTATTGAATTAGCTAAGAATTTGAAATTTACGACTACAACTCAATTAGTTTACACTAAAAATACTTTAAATGATCAAACAGGTCGTAACATCGTATTTGCAGTGAATAATGCCCGTCCGTTTGCGAATTTTGCAGCAACCGATTTAAGTGGTAATTATGGAACATATTTTGGTGCACCTGTAGGGGTAAACCACTCCAATCCATTCTATACTAATCAATTTTCTAGCACTTTGATTGCAAAAGTAGATGTAATTCAAAACTTCAATTTGAATTATCGTTTACCTAAATTTTTAGAATTGGATGCGAAGTATGCAGTAAACTACTCTAACAATAACACAACATACAGATATGAGGATCAATCCTTATCTGCTAATGCTGTTTTACAAAGCAGGTTTACAAGTAACTACAATCCAAATGCAACTGCAAATGGAACTTCAACTGGAGAGATTGATAACTACGTTCAACGAACTACTTTCCAAAACTTTATTGGAACAGCTACCATTCGTACAGACTTTCAAAAAGATTTCAATATAAACATTCCTTTAAAAACAAGTACAACTGCTGCATTTGATTATCGTAAGAGTCAATACAAGCAATTTGCTGCTTATGGTTATGATGCACCAGGATACTCTCCTTGGAATGCAACACAGGCAGGGGTTTACAAAGTGATTTCTGATTATATTGAACCATTTGTAACTTATGGAGTTTTAGCAAATCAAAGATTTGAATATAGCGACTTCCTTGGATTTTCTGCAGGTGTAAGAAGTGATTATTCCTCTGCATTTGGAAGTGGAGCTACTGCTCAAACTTTCCCTAGAGGAGATGCGTTTTTAGCCCTCTCTAAATTTAAGTTCTGGGAAAATTCAAAATTGTCAAACTTAATTAATGAATTTAAATTAAGAGCAGCGTATGGAGAAGCGGGTATTCAACCTGGCGCATTCCAACGTTTTGCTGTATTAGGTGCGGCAAATATCGGAGGTAACTCTGTATTTACTTTCCCTATTACTAACCCAAATTCAAATCTTTCTGTGGAGTTATCTAAAGAGACTGAATATGGTGTTGATTTAGGTTTCACACTTTTTAGTGGCAAATGGCTAAGATCTGCTAACATCGCTGCTACATTATGGAATAGAGAAACAGTGAATGCTATTTATAGCGTTGATGCTGCTCCTTCAACAGGGGTGGGCGGTAAATTGGATAATGCTTTTGGAATCAAATCGAATGGTCTTCAAGCATCTTTAAACTTGAATGTTTATTCAGGTAAAGATTTGAACTGGGATTTCATAGCTAATTTCTCTAATCAAACTTCTGAAATTTCATACGTAAAAGGACCTCCAGTTGTTATTACATCTGGTGCAGGTAGCGTAGGTATTACTTTGATGCAAGGTTATAAAATTGGTCAATTTTTTGGATATAAAATGATGAAAGCCCTTGATGATATTAATCCTCAAACAGGAACTCCATTTATTCCAGAAGCGCAAAGAGGTAACTATGATGTTGTTACTGGCGTTGGTGGAAATTGGGTAGTAAATAAAGCTACGAAGCAAGCGGTTGCTTTACCTGGACAATATAGTTTAGGTGATCCTAACCCTAAGTTTAACATGAGCTTTATTAATAATTTAAATTATAAGGGTATCATTTCTTTCAATATGCAATGGGATTGGGTAAATGGCGCACATTTATACAACCAAACAAAGCAATGGATGTATCGTGATGGTATTCATGCTGACTATGGTGTTCCTATTACTATTGATGGTGTATCACATGCCTATACTGCTTTTTATAGAAGTATGTATGCTGGAGGAGCCGCCAATGGAACTAAGAATTATTTCTATGAGGACGCTTCTTTCTGGCGCTTAAGAAATATTTCATTAGGAGTTGATCTTAATAAGATTATGAAGATGAAAGCTTTCACCAAATTACAGTTGGTTGTATCTGGACGTAACTTAGTTACTTTTACTCCATACTCTGGTATGGATCCTGAGGTGAACTATTCAACTAACTCTGCTTTTGATCGCGGACTTGACCACAATACTATTCCTAACACAAAACAATATACTATTGGTTTGAATGTTGGATTTTAAACCTTAATCTTTTAAAATTATTAATTATGAAGAATAATAAATTTTTGATAGGAATATTAGGGGTTGCTTTAAGCTTCACTGCTTGTAAGAAAGACCTAGATATTTCGAATGTCAATTCACCAACACCCGCTAGTGCGACCACAGAATCTGGGGTTATTTCACTTGCGCAGGGTACCATTTATAGAAATGGTTTTTATGATCTAAAATATTCTGATGGAGTATATGGCCGTTTTTGGGCTGGTACCATCGGATTTCAGGAATTAATGGGAGATATCATTGGTGCAGAAGCAGCGAATGCTTACATGAACCAAATTGGATGTCCTGATAAGGTAACAATGGACGATGGTTCAATTGTTGCAAATCCTGCTAGTCAAAAAACACAATATTCTTTAGTGCGTTATGTAAACCAAAATGCACAAGGGGTAAGTAATACTACTTTTTATGAGTGGGCTTATATGTATAATATGATTACAGCTGCAAATACTATTTTAGCTATTGCAGATAAAACAACTTTTACTGGTTCAGGAGCTACTACCAAAAAAGCAACTATTCAAGCATGGGCTTATTGGTGGAAAGGTTTTGCTTATGGAAGAATTGGATCTATCTATTATGCTGGGTTAATTCAAAATGCAACTAATGCTGAAGCATCAACCAATGGCAAGTATGTTACTAAGGAAGCAATAATTGCTGAATCAAATGCAAATTATGATAAGGCAGTAACGGCTCTTGGAGCAGCTACAGTAAGTGCTGATTATACCGCAACATTAGGTAAGTTGGTTCCTACTTTCTTGCAAAAAGGAAAGGGTGGAGTTTTGACACCTACTATGTGGTTACATAATGTCAATACAATGAAGGCGCGCAACATTTTGGTTAACACGACTAAATCTGCAATGACTGCTGCTCAATGGTCCACTGTTTTAAATTTAGTGAACAATGGCGTTACTTCAACTGATTTAATATTTACTGCTCGTACTGATGCTAATGGTAGCTTTATTGAAAGTACAGTAGCCGATAAGACAGCTCAAAATGCTGCTACAGGTTCTACTAATACTTATAAATTAAGTGAAAGATGGGTACAAGAATTCAGAGCAGGAGATAAGAGAAAAGACAATAATGTATTAGCATTGTCAAGTGTTGGATTGTTCAATACCGACCGTGGTAATGTTTTCAATACTCGTTATACAATTAAGAATGTAGGAAATGCATTGGCAGGTGTTGTTACGTATGCTAGCTCTGCAGCAGGCGCTAATGAAATCACTATTGCTGCTACTTATGAGGAAAATGAGTTAATGAAAGCAGAAGCTTTGATTCAAACTGGACAAATTAATTTAGGCGTAAAATCTATCGATGCAGTTAGAACTTATCAAGGTGCTGGCTTGTCTGCAATTGCAGATGGCTTATCACAAGGGGATGCCTATGAAGAACTAAGAGCAGAAAGAAGAATTGCTTTAGCATTTAAAGGAATGTCTTTCTATGATGCACGTCGTTGGGAAATTATTGCTCCGGACAAGTCAAGAACTCAATGTGTGGTTGTTGCAGCTTCTGGAAAAGTAAATACCAATGCAACCATTGTTTATGGCTATTTGGATTACTGGGATGTTCCAGACAATGAATTGGCGTACAATCCAGCTGAACCTGGATCTGCACCAACAACAAATCCTAAGAAATAATTTAATTATTTTCGATATTTGATAACAAGGCCCTTTTTAGGGCCTTGTTTTATTAAAGGACTATTGTAACTTTAGAATACAAAAATTATAAAGATGACAAAGTTCACCTACCTCATCATTGCTTTACTTATTTATACTTCCTTATTACAGGCGCAATCAAACAGTATTAGTATCACTGATAAGTGGGGTAGTCAAATATTTATAAGTGATGGGAATGGGAGAGCTTTTGAAAATAAATATGCAGAAATGACAGGGACTCCTTATTTTATTCCCAATTTTAAACAATCTGATATTATTTTAAAAGATGGAAGAAAATATAAAAATATTCCGGCAAGGATCAATTTGTTAGAGCAAGAGTTGAATTTTATTTCCTCCAATGGGGAGGAGGGTTATATAGGGAAAGGATTAGTAAGTGAAATTGTCGTTTATGATACATTAAAATCAGTACCTCGCTTGTCTCGTTTTATATCTGGGGTACCAGCTATTGATCAACAAAATACAATAAGCTTTTATCAAGTTTTAGTTGCTGGTAATTGCAGTTTATTAAAATCTATCTCAAAAAATATTGAGGAGCGGTCCAATGAATTATCGGGTGAGCGTTCAAAGGAATTCGCGACTCGAGAAAACATGTATGTCTTTAAGCAGGGAGTTATAAAAAGACTAAAGAAGGACAACAGTTTGTTTTCCGATTTTTTCCAAGATAAAATTGACGCAGTAAATAAGTATTATAAAGATGAAAATCTAAATATAAAAAACGAAGCTCATTTAGTTCAATTAATGAATTATTATAATAGTTTAAAATAGTATGTATTTTTTAAATAAAAATCTTTTGAAAATCAAAGTAGCCTTTTCGTTTTTTGTATTAAATATATTTATTTCAAATATAATTTTTGGACAAGGCCCCATTAAAATTGCTTGTGTTGGTAATAGTATTACTTATGGAGAAGGAGTTGTGAATAGAGAAAAAAATAATTTTCCACAACAATTGCAATCCTTGCTTGGGGTATCCTATAAAGTAAGCAATTTTGGATCTAGAGGGGTCACTTTATTACCTGAGGGTAACTTGCCCTATGCTAATACAACTGAATATAAAAATAGTATCAAAAGCAAGCCTGATTTTGTTTTAATTGATATTGGTAATATTAACCCAGAGGAGGCGGATCTTTATAAGCAAAATATCAATAAATCTTTTTATGATCATCTTGAAAAAGACTATACCCATTTAATTAAGTCTTACACCAATTTACCTTCTCATCCTCGTGTCATTTTATTATTACCCTTGCCTACATTTTTAATAGATAGTAATTCCATTTTTAAACAAGTCATTCAAAAGCAAATTATTTCTCGTATTCAAAAAATAGCTTTTGAGACAGGTCTAGAAGTATTGGATTTACATTCGTTATTTATAGATAAATCAGATCTGTTTTTAGATAGGGTACATCCTTCTTCATTAGGTGCTACCCTCATTTCAAAGCGTTTGTTTGAGCTTATTACATTAAATGAAGTGAAGCAAGCATCTGTGTTTTTAAAAGTAAAACAAACAAAAACACTCAGCTCTTTTTATGGTTTTGAATGCATCGATTTTACATTTAATAATAGAAATGCAAAGATAGTAAGGCCAAAAAAAGTAGTGAAAGGATCGCCTTGGATTTGGAGAGCAAGATTTTGGGGGCATGAGCCACAAACTGACATTGCATTATTAGAGAGGGGGTTTCATATTGTTTATTGTGATGTAGCTGAATTATATGGGAATAAGGAAGCCTTGTTATTATGGGATCAATTTTACGCCTATATGCAACAGTTGGGCTTGTCAAAAAAAGTAGTGTTAGAGGGTATGAGTCGGGGTGGCGTCTATATATATAATTGGGCATACCATAATCCTAATAAAGTAGCTGCTGTATATGCAGATGCGCCTGTATTGGATTTAAAAAGTTGGCCTGGTGGAAAAGGGAAAGGACCTGGAAGCAAAGAGGATTGGGCTATTTTTAAAAATGATTATCAATTGACAGAAGAGCAAGTCAATCAATTTCATGATCATCCAATTGATCATGCAGATAGTATTGCAAAAGAAGGCTTCCCCATGCTTCATGTGGTAGGTGATGCAGATGAAGTGGTGCCTGTTCAAGAAAACACAAATCCATTTGAGATTAAAGTTAAAAAGGCGGGTGGTTCTATAACTGTCATACATAAACCTGGAGTGGGGCATCATCCTCATAGTTTAGAAAATCCAACGCCCATTGTTGATTTTATATTAAAAAGTACAGGATACAATACTCATTTTGCCTCTATAGCAACGCCATCCGCGGAATATCGTTCAGCAGCAGGATGGAAAGAAGGAACGGATTGGTGGGTACAAAATGACGATATTAATCAACTCATTACATCTAATAAGAAGCTGGATATTATTTTTTTAGGTAATTCAATTACACAAGGAATTGGAGGAGAAAGGCCTTCTGTGACTTATAAGCCAGGTAAAATATTTTTTGATACTGCATTTAAAGGATATCAATGGGTGAGTGCTGGAATTTCTGGTGATAGAACACAACATGTTCTTTGGCGATTACAACATGGAACTTATGCGTCGGCTAAACCTAAAGTAATTGTTCTTACAATTGGAGTTAATAATTTTAATGAGGATTCGGGTGAGGAAACTGCATCGGGAATTAAATTAATATTACAATGGATGAAATTGCATATGCCTCAAACTAAAATTATTTTAATTGGACCCTTACCTACAGGACTAAAACCTGAATCTAGTAATCGCTTGAAATATGAAGTAGTTCATTCTATTATTAAAAAGGAAGTAACCCATCAAATCATCTATTTACCCTTGACTAAGTATTTTATAAAAGAGAATGGCGATTTGGATACCCAATTTTGTTCAGGGGATGGGATTCATTTAATTGAGCCTGGATATGAATTATGGGCTAAGGTATTAAAAGGGGCAATTAATAAAATATTTCACAAATAGAGGTATAACATTGATTTTCATAAACAATTCAAAAATAGCTAGTTAGCCAGTTTTTATCAGGTTTTAATTAAATTAGGAGATAAGTGTAGTGCTTTTAGTGAGGTTTTTATAGAGTTTATTTTTTTAGAAAAAATATTTCACTTACCTTTTAAAAGTAAAAGTAAAATCTGTTGTAATTTTAACGCAATACGTCTTTTGTAATTCCCGACATTAAAATTAATTTCCATATTTACATAATTTAAACAGTTGATACTGTTTTAAAATAAAAACTAATGAAAAAAATCATATTGTCTATTAGCATGTTACTTTTGATTTTTGTTGCAAATGCTCAACAAAATAAGGCTGAAATTGCTGAAAAATTAAAAGCAATAGAGGCGGGTTGGAATAGTTCAGCCCTCGATAAGGATCATGGAGTTGCGTACAAAACTAAAATTATTGCCGAAGATTTTTACCAATTAGGTGATAATGGTAAAGTGGAGAATAAAGCAGCATCTATTAATAAACAAGTAGTTTCAAAAGAAACTATCATTAGTGTTGTTAATGGTCCAATGACTGTTCATTTTTATGGTACTAATGTTGCTACAGTAATAGGGTCGCATATGGAAAAAGGAAATGATAAAGATGGCAAACCCTTTACAAGGCAATATGGATGGGCTGATACTTTTATGGAAAGAAACGGAAATTGGCAATGTATTGGTTCGGGTAGTACTCAATATAAAAAAGATAAATAATACTATTTTTAATAAATTTAAAATAGTGCTTTAAGTCTTTTGTTTGGTTATACATTAAAGTATAATAAAACAGAACATTATCAAAAACTCCCTCGAGAATTCGGGGGAGTTTTTGCATTCAGAGATTGATTGCACTGACGTCTTAAACTATCTTCCTTCCAATTCAGAGTGCTAATAGATTATTTATTGTGAATAAGTATATTTTATATATAAAAATTGTATTATATTTATTCAGAATATAATAATGTGATCTATGAATAAAATGCTAAATAATTTAAAATCGTTTGCAAAAATTTATCTGCTTGTGATTTTCATATTTTTTGTATTTAGGGCGCTACTTTTTATTTTGAATACCAATAAAGTAATTCCCGATGAGATGTTCGATATTATTCGTGCGTTTATTATGGGGGTTAGATATGATATGGTGATAAGTGGTTATATTTTATTATTGCCTTTTTTGGTCATTAGTATTATTACTTTTTTTACATCAGTGACGCCCTTTTTTAAGCGAATTCTGTTTTATTATGTGTTTATTTTATTTATTTATGCTTTTTTAATATGCACAATAGACATTCCTTATTTTATACAATTTTCTTCTAGATTTTCAGTTACAGCTCTTGCCTGGGCCGATAGTTCATTATTTATTATAAAAATGATCTTGCAAGAGCCAGTGCATTTTTTATATATGATATTTTTTGTCTTGGTGACCTTGTTATTCCGTAAGTCTTTAATAAAGATTTTTAAAGATGGGCATAATTTTCAAAAGACAAATAATATCTATTTACATTTTTTTGTTTCTATTTTATCATTAGGATTTATTTTTATTGGAATAAGAGGGCGTATAGAGAGTAAATCTCCTATTCGTATTGGTACTGCCTATATAACAAATAATCCTTTTTTGAATCAACTCGGTTTGAATCCTAATTTCACATTTATTACTAGTTATTTGGAAGAAGCAGATCCTAAGAATCAAGAAATAAAATTGATTGACGAGAGCATTGCTTTAGCAAATATTAATGCCTATCTTAATACACAAGATCCAAAACTATCAAACCCATTTTCAAGAGAAATAAAATCTGATGGTATTGACACTATAAATAAAAAAAATATTATTTTGATTATCATGGAGAGTATGAGTGCCTCAAAAATGAAGCGACATGGTAACACAAATAACCTAACTCCGTTTTTAGATAGTTTATCAAAGGAAGGTTATTATTTTGAAAATTCATATTCTACAGGCTTGCACACTTTTAACGGAATATTTGGGACCTTATTTTCTTTCCCTTCTATTTTTAGGCAACAACCAATGCATATTATTTCAAAAGTTAACTATCATGGAATAGCAACGTCATTAAAAAAAATTGGGTATACTACTACATATTTTACTACCCATGATGGTCAATTTGACAATGTTGAAGGGTTTCTTCGAGCAAATGACTTCCAGAATATCATAAGTCAAAAAGACTACCCATCTGATCAGGTAAAAAGTACTTTGGGTGTCACGGATGAGTACATGTTTAATGCTTCAATTCCTATACTGTCACGGATGAGTACATGTTTAATGCTTCAATTCCTATACTTAATGATATGTATGCTCATAAGAAAGTTTTTTTTACAACTTTTATGACAACAAGTGACCATGTACCTTATATTGTTCCTGATCATTTTAAACCAAAGAATAGGGATATTAAAAAACAAATTGTTGAATATGCGGATTATTCCTTGCGCAGTTTTCTAGTAAAAGCAAAAGCGCAGCCTTGGTTTAAGAATACTTTATTTGTTTTTGTAGCTGATCATGGTACTGCCATGACTAGTCCGTATGAGATTTCATTAGATTATGTTCATATCCCACTATTATTTTATAGCCCTGAATTAATAAAGGAGAAGAAAGTATTTTCAAAAATGGCTGGTCAAATTGATGTATATCCTAGTATTATGGGCTTACTAAAATTGCCTTATATGAATCAAACTTTAGGTATTGATTTATTTAAAGAAACTAGGCCATACATATTTTTTAATGCAGACGATAAGTTCGGAGTAATAGATACGAGTAAGCTATTAATTGTTAGGAAGGATAAGAGCGTCGATTTATTTGATTATAAAATAAATAATGCAAAAGTTAAAGCAATAAAAGATACCGCATTGATCAATAAGATGCAAAATTATGCGATTTCTAATCTTCAAGCTTTTCAATACTATATGAAAGAATCTAAGCGAATTGTTGTTAAGTAATTCAATCCAGGCATAACATTTGATTAGCTAGTTTGCAATATGGGATTGTTGATTTAAATGTGTTTCGAAGACTTTTCTAAGTCCTTATCTATTGTTATGATAACTGTTTTGAGATTTCATTTTAAATTAACTCTATGATTATCAGACTAGTAGAATCTTATTTTAAGAACGCCTATCTAAAATTGAGCCCTATTTTTTTAAATATTTTAATATCATTTCAACCGCATTTAGCCATTTTATGTGAACTTTGATTTTAACTGTGTATTTATATGCGTAAACTCATTTTATTTTTTATTACACTATTTTTTATTTTAAATTGTAATGCACAAAGTAGTATTCAATTTAAGGCTACATCTATTAAGCCAGGTGACTCTTGTACAGTGATTATTCAAAAAAGCTCAGAAAACTTTTATCAAAAAAAATTAATTGCAGGTAATGATAGCAGTGTTACTTATACTTTTAATAGTATTTCTAATGGTAAATGGGCATTAAAAATTGATGCTACTGGATATTATTTTCCATCAACTCGAGTTTTTGATCTTACCAATAAGAATATAATAGTTGAGACTAAATTGACTTTAATAACGCTTGCTAATTCTGTTGATTATGTTTATAAATGGGAAGATGATAGTAGTTATTTAGGTCATTCTCAACAAAGCTATATAAATGGCGAGACTGATTATAAAGTCATTAGTGATCCTATAAAAGTTCCAGATGACTTTTCAAGTATTAATCTAATTAGTATATCCGGTATTGCTTTATCAAATAACCTTACAAGTTGGTCATCTGAAGATGCATACCGATTATATCAGATGTGTATGTCGTCAAAGAAAGTGGACAGTTTAGTTGTAGAGGGTTTCGTTGTTTAAATGTAGGATTTTTTCTTTTAAAAATAGTTGTTTTCGTCTTTTTAGGGACTGTTGTTTAATGAGTGCTCTTTTCTGTAGGATTTGTT
>JAPLEJ010000031.1 GCA_026391435.1 Bacteroidota bacterium | reverse complement strand
TCTTTGCTCCACTCATTTCATTTCCATTTTTAATATGCTTCTCCTATGTTAATAAATGCCACCAAAATATTGTACTATGTATTTATACAAGATGGCAAGTGGTAATATTTCGAAAGCACAAAGGTATAGAAAAAAATGAAAAGAGGATAAATGTAATTTATTCCTAACCGATGTAAGGGAAAACAAATACCTATACAATAGTAATAGGACTGTAATCACAGTAGCACCAATCATCGCATAGGGATGAAAAATAGGTTTTGCAAAGGCTAAAATAAGGATAAAAGGAATGAGTAAAACACCCAAAATTTTATTAATCATGAATACTACGAAAATATAGGTATTGACCAACTCCTTTGTGTTGAATATATATCCTGCCATTTGCAAGCATACAAATTTTCCTAAATATAAAGAGGTGAAAAATAATACAATGTAAAAATAGCCTTCCCAAAATGACAAAGCCAATAAATGACGATTAAAAATAATTAAAGTTGCAATCATTGAAAAGCTAAGAATAAAACTAATATTGATAATCAAGGACCCCATGCTATTTTGCAAAAGCTGTTCTCGATATTGCATCATTCTTAAAGATGATTGACTGAACTGGTTAAATAATTTTGGGAAATATTGAGGGAAAGTATTGTTTACAAACCCATATAAAAATAGCAGAAATAAAATTCCATAAAACAAAAGGTCTTTGTTTGGCAAAGCGAAACGTTGCTCGATTTTAAAAATAATCTCTTGATCATGTGACATTACATTTTTCGGAAAGTATAGTTTAAAAGCATTCTGCTTTTGTGTAAAATAATTCTTATAAGATTTTAGAATATTAAAATTGCTGTCTTGTTTGTTACCTAATTCTGTTTGGATGAACCATGCATCTGTTAATTGAAATGAAGTAGGTAAAACTTGTACATATTTAATTAATAAAGTATCCTTTACATGAAGGGAATCCGATGTAGACAAAACAGTATCCTTATTCAATAAGGATAGATTGCCTTGATTTTGAAAGGAAGATAATAGGATGATGGCTCCTATTTGAAAAAATCTATTTTTTATAAATGCCCACATGTGTTGCAAAAATAAGTATCCTAGTGCAGAATTAGTAACTTATAACTAGCTTTGTATGAACACCAATCAAACTATTTCATGGCAGGCATTTATATACATATCCCATTTTGTAAAAAAGCTTGTCATTATTGCAATTTTCATTTTTCGACACAAACCAAATATATTGATGCTTTTACCAATTCAGTATGCAAGGAAATAGAGCTTCAAAAAAACTATTTAGCCCAACCTATTGACACCCTCTACTTTGGAGGAGGTACCCCTTCCTTGCTTTCCGAAGCCGCTTTTAATATAATAGTTGACAAAATAAATGCAGTTTATCCTTTGCATACTAATGTAGAGTTTACAATGGAGGCAAATCCAGATGACATTACGCCAATGCTTGTCAAAACATGGAAAAAGGCCGGTGTCAATAGACTTAGCATGGGCATTCAAAGCTTCCAGCCACATGCACTAGAATGGATGAATCGAGCTCATACTGCCGCGCAATCCCATCAAGCGATTGAAGTAGCCCAAACAGAGGGCATTGACAATATAAGTGCCGATTTAATTTATGGCACGCCTCATTTAACCGAGGAGGATTTACTTGCCGATCTAACTATTTTAAATCAATACCAAATTCCACATCTTTCCTGTTATGCATTAACGGTAGAAGAAAAAACAGCCTTGCATAAAATGATTGAGACTAAAAAAATAGCGCCTGTAAATATGGAACATCAATCAAGGCATTTTGAAATAATCGCTGACTATTTGGAAGGCATCGGAATGGATCATTACGAAATATCCAATTTTAGTAAACCTGGTTTCAGAAGTAAGCACAATAGTAACTATTGGAAAGGAATACCTTATTTAGGATTAGGTCCATCAGCGCATTCTTATAATTTAAATTCAAGGCAATGGAATGTGGCTAATAATCAGCTTTATTTTACTTCTTTAGAAAAAAACATATTACCATTTGAACTAGAAGCTTTAGAGGTACACACAAAGTACAATGAATACATGATGGTATCCTTACGATGCCAAGAAGGATTTTCATTACAATATATTATTGATCAATTTGGATCATCCTTTTATGAATACAGTAGCAAAATTGCGGAACAAATGGTTACTAAAAAGTTATTAGTCAAAACCGAGATTGGATTTGCTTTAAGTAAATCAGCGAAGTTTTTTGCAGATGGAATTGCCAGTGATTTTTTTTGGATAGCCCCTAATCAATAATCTTACAATAATATTTTTTCAATGCCTTTAAATGATTCAGCAGGATCATTCCCCTCCCATAAAATTTTATAAATAGCACTGATAATAGGCAGTTCTACTTTTAGTGTTTCATTGATCACCATGATGCACTTGCTGGCATTATAACCTTCGGCAACCATATTTAATTCAAGCTGAGCTGATTTGACAGAATATCCTTTACCAATCATATTGCCAAAAGTCCTATTTCGACTATGTAAGGAATAACAGGTAACTAATAAGTCACCCAAATAAACAGAGGATGCATAATTAGCAGAATGGCCATCCCCTTTTTCATTTTTCAAAATGGCAGTCAATAAAATTTTCATTTCATTTGCGCAATTGGCAATATAAACACTTAAAAAATTATCGCCATATTCTAATCCATGGGCAATCCCTGCTCCTAATGCATATATATTTTTAACCACCCCTGCGTATTGAACACCCATGACATCATTATTGACAATGGTATTAATATAATCGTTCTTAAAATAGGATGCTACTTCTTGTGTGATCGTGGCATCTATTCCTGAAAATGTTAAATAAGATAATTGTTCAGATGCTACTTCTTCTGCATGACTAGGCCCTAACAATGTAAAATATTGTGTTATAGGAAAATTAAATTGTTGGGCTAAAAATTCATTTAATAAAATATTGTACTTTGGTAATACACCCTTAACTGCTGAAACTATTTTTTTATCCTTCAGCATTTTTGCATCTACCCCTTGCAATGCAGACTCCAGATGTATAGAAGGCACTGCAATAATGATTACATTAGATTGGTTAATAATCTCGATTACATTATCTGAAAAATTAATCTTAGAAGTATCAAAAAAAGCATTCCTAAGATAGTGTGGATTATGGTGGCGTTTTTTAAAATATTCAATATTATCCGATTGCCTGACCCACCAATTGATGGTATGCCCATTGTCTGTAACTATTTTTGCAATAGCAGTTGCCCAACTTCCACTTCCTATAATACCAATTTGCATATCGCTCATTTTTACAAACATACGAAACTCACAAAAAAAAGGGGCGCCTTTTTTAAAAGCGCCCCTTTTTAGGTTCATATTCAGCTAGATATGCTATTTTTTTTCTTCAAATAATTTTTCTTTAGCCACCACTTTTACCAAAGTTCCGTCTTTTAAAGTTTTACTTACAATACTATAAGGGGCAGTAATAATTTTATCTCCTACTTTAACACCCGACACTTCGATGAAATTTAAATCCTGAATGTCTGTTTTAACTTTTACCATTTTTACCTTATTGTCATTTTGTAACACAAATACCACTTCACTTATGTCGTCATTTTTTGTAGCAGTTGGCTTTTCTGCATTTGCAGTTGTTTTGGTTACTTCAGTATTTTTACCTTCTCCGTTGCTGTCTCTAGTTGTAACAGCATTCAATGGAATAGTGACTACATTTATTTTAGATTTTGTTTGTATATCAGCACTTGCAGTCATACCAGGTCGAAAAGGAAAAATATTATTATCCTTTGTCAAGTCCTCATAACCCGAAGGCAATAATCGAATATGCACTTTGTAATTTGCAACATCAGCGGCACTGGCAAGTCCTGTAGTAGCTGTCACTGGATTGGCAATTTTATAAACCACTCCTTTAAATTTTCTATTGTTATAAGCATCTACCTCTACTAATGCTGTATCTCCTAATTTCACTTTGGTGATATCATTTTCACCAACATCTACTCGCACTTCAATACTTTTCATATCTGCAACACGCATCATCTCAGTTCCAGTCATTTGAGCAGTTCCCACTACTCTTTCCCCTTTTTTTACATTCATTAAACTAATGATACCATCCATTGGGCAGGTAATAATGGTTCGAGCTAAATCTTTCTCAGCCCTTGCCAATTGTGCTTTTACGCCTTGTATTTGCGCCTCTCCGCTTTTAATGGACTCTTTTGCAGAATTATAACCAGACTCCGCAGATCGGTAAGCTTGTTCTGTTTGCTCGTATTCAGATCTTGAAACAATTTTATCTGCAAATAATTTTTTATATCGCTCATTGGTCGACTTTGTGTTTTCATAAGTGGTTTTTAAACCGCTTAAGGCCGCCTTTACGTTTTCATATTGCGCTTTTACTTGATTAACACTTGCGGTTACTTGATCGCGTTGTGAAGAATAAATATCAGCGTATATCTTAGCCAGCACTTGTCCTTTGGTCACTTTGTCCCCTTCCTCAACGAAAAGATTTACGATTTCTCCGGAAATATCAGGACTTACTTTTACTTCAATTTCTGGATACACTTTTCCACTTGCATTTACAGACTCGGTAATCGTTCTAAGTTGAACGGCTTCGGCAGTGACCAATACGCCTTCCTCTTTTCCAATCACACCTGATTTTTTAAGTCCTACCAATAGGACAATTAACACGAGTAAGCTACCTCCTATCCAAATCAATTTCTTGTTCATTGTTTTTATTTTTACTTCTGTAATTTTTTTAATATTCTTGATTATAATTCTAAAGCAACGCCTTTGTAAAATTCTAATAATTTAATTCTAAACACATATTCATACTGTGCAGTTTTAAAATTCACCTTGGCCTTTAAAAAATTATTTTGATTGTTCAATAATTCAATGGTTCCCAATAATCCTAATTCATAGCGCTTGGTTGCAAATAAGTATGCTTTTTCGGCCGAGTTGACCGCTTTTTGATTTGCATTCAGTTTATTCAACGCTACAATTGCATTCGTATAAGCAGCATAAATGTCTTGCTTTAATTTTCGTTGGATGTTTTCTTGCTGAAGCTCTGTTGACCTGTAATTCAATTTAGCTTGTTGATAAGAAATTTTAGACTGCCCTCCATTAAAAATAGGAATAGACAATTGCAAGTTTAAACTTTGGCCAAAATTATTACTCATCTGATTATTCCATCCATTCCAAATATTACCCCAATTACGTTCGGCAGTAGTAGCTGTATAAGTTGGGCTTTGAACAAAATATTTATTATTATTCATGGTGACAAATGGACTAGCAGCGGTCACAGGACTAACACCAGTCATATCGTATCCTGAAATATATTTGAACTGATTCGAAAAATTGGAAGAAATTCCATAGCCTAATCGCAAAGTAGGATAAAAATTTGCTTTTGCAACCAATACCGTTTTTTGTGCCGCTTTTACACGCAAACCCGCTGCTTTAATATTAGGTAAGTTTTGTTCAGCGACATTATAAACATAATCAGGTTGGAGATCAGCAAAAGTCTGTACTTTAATTTTTTCAACGGGTTGAACTAAAACATCAAAATCAGAACCTGCATCTAAATTCAATAATGCTTTTAAACTTAATTTACTTTGCATCACATTGGAGATCGCTGTAATATAGGTACTACTATCATTCGCCAATTGTGTCTCTAGTTCCAATAAATTAATTTCCGGAAGCAACCCCACTTCTACTCTCTTTTTTGTCGCATTTAATTGCTCAAGGGTTTGTTGAATTTGAATTTTTGTAATTTCAGATTGTTCAATCGCAGATAATACCTGCAAATAAAAGGTAGCCACATTTAAGGATATGTCATTAGATATGGTTTGCTTATCTGTTTCAGTTGCATACCAGCTTAAGCTAGTGGCCTCTGCATTGTTTTTAAGTCTGCCTGCATTAAACAATTGCACCCCTCCATTTAAGCCGAAATTATTAAACAAAAATTGAGTACTTGAAAAGCCGTTGGTTGTTGGATCAATAGACCGTCCAAAATTGAGACCCATTCCTGTGGATCCGTTGATGGTGGGCAATCGATTTGCACTTGCTAATTCGGCTTGTAATTTTGCCAATCTTGCTTGAACATCTGCTTGTTGAATAGAAATATTATGTTGAATGGCATAGGCTACACAGGTTTTAAGATCCCATGGCGCTGCCGTTTGCGATTGTACATTATAACTTAAAACGAGTAAAAAAAGTGAGAATAAGTATTTCATCGAATGAATTAGTTTTTGAAAGTCTTTTTAACAATACAAAAGTAAACTAATAAAGAGTAATGACCTTATTTTTAGACAGACGGAAAAGCAATCTGCTGAACAGCAATTAGTATAGATGAAAGGCTACTTAGCTTTCCCCATTTTTAATCCAAACCTAAAAAAGCAGTAAAACCTATGATAAAACTGCTTTTTTATAATAGAATATTCTATAAATAACCAGTACAATGCCTACTAATATCATGGCCGTAGCCGCCGAATAGGGCTTATCAATGACCACTGCAATGGCCACTAAAGCATAGGCTAATACAAAGAGTACACAAAATAGGGGTGTCCATTTTTTTAAAGCCCCTGTCACTGATAAATCTCCTTGTTTTTTACTTCTTAAAATTAACAAAGTGGCTGCCGAGGTACTCATGCCTAAACAATCTAAAAAAATACTAAAACTCAACACATCATCCACCCCCTTTCCAAAAAAAGTGACTAAAATAGTGGTCAATGCAAATAAGGTTAATCCAGGAACTAAGGCATCCGTTTTGGGATGCTTTTGTTGGAAAAGAGCAGGTAATACCTTGTCCTCACTCATCGCATACATCACACGAGGATTACTCATTAAAATAACATTGACATATGCTAGTACACTTAACACCATTGCAAAATCAAAAACTTTTGAACCTAGCTTTCCAAACCATGCTTCAAATAAAAGTGATCCAATGGCATTTGCATTTTTCATTTGATCAAACCCTATCACTTTAATATAAGTATAGTTAATTGTTAAGTATAAAAATAGAACAACTAAAATGCCTACTACAATACCCCTTTGCATTGTTTTAGCCGATTTTACTTCAGAACCAAAATTGATGGTTTGTTGATATCCTCCATAAGTAAAAAAAACAGATACCAAACTCACGAGTAGTAATAAAGCCCCATTGGTTCCGTCATACACATACACTTTACCTTCATTGATGCCATGTGGTGGAACAGTGACTCCTTTAAATAAAGAAGAAATCAATAATACGATTAAACTAATTTTAACAACGGTTAAAATATTTTGGGTTCGACTACTCGTTTTTAATCCAAACAAATTCACAACATAAAATAAGGCCACTGACAAAGAAGCGACTCCAATATTAAAAAGAGTACCAGAAGGTTGACCAAATAATAAATCGCTTACATAATCGGCTCCAATCAGTGCCACTACTGCTAAGGAAGCTGCATTGCTGATTAATATTAATACATTAATTGTAAAACCCACACCAGGATGGTAACAATGTGCAAACACTTTATAGTATCCACCCATCACAGGAAGTCGTTGTCCAATTTCGGCATAAGTCAATGCACCAAATAATGCGATAATCCCACCAATGAGCCAAGCACTAAAAAAAATCAAAGGGGTTCCTGATTTAGCAGCAATAGTAGCAGGGGTTTTAAAAATACCCATACCAATCACTAAACTAACCACAATCATGGTTAAACTAAAAAAATTAATCCCTTGTTTTTGTTTCATAGTGAAAGATTGATCAATGAAGCATTGTTTGTTTTAATAATGGTTTTTATTCATTTTATATAAAAAAAATCCTTACCAAGTCTAAATATAATAAAAAGCATTTAAGTTTTCAACAACCCGTTAATAATTAATAATGAAGTTGAAAATTTTAAATGATATGTTTATGATAGAATTAGGTTCATGCAAATGATTAAAAGGGAATCCCGTTCAATTCGGGGGCTATTCCCGTAGCTGTGAGTTCTTCGCTGAAAAGCAATTCCTGCAACATATCCACTGAAGCAATTTGGTAAGGATGCAAGGAACAAGAACAAGCCAGAAGACCTGCCTAGTTTAAAAATCAACAGCTTTCGGGTAAAAAGCAGGGATTGTAAAATTTAGGTAGGGACGCTTGCCTATAAATTATAGTTCTCTTTCTCCAGGAAGCTCATTGTTCACGCAAAAAACAAAACAATGAGCCAAAAATTAATCACGCTCTCGGTGTGTCTATTCGCCACCACCCTCCTCTTTGGGCAAAAAGAAAAATCAAAAAAAGATTCCTTAAACACGAACACTTTAGACGAAGTCATTGTGACTGCTAATAAAGTGGAACAGAAACAAAACACAACGGGCAAAGTGGTGACGGTGATCAATGCAGCCGAAATTCAAGCCAATGCAGGACGAAGTATTGCTCAAATTTTAAATGAGCAAGTAGGCTTGTATTTACCTGGTAGTTTAAGTAATCGAGGGACCGTCCCCAGTATATATATGCGGGGTGCTGCTAGCGGTCGCACTTTAATCTTAATAGATGGTATACCAGTGGGAGATCCTTCCATGATAAGTAATGAATTTGATTTAAACTTGGTTCCATTAGAGCTGGTAGAGCGCATTGAAATTTTAAAGGGTGCGCAAAGCACATTATATGGATCCGATGCAATGGGTGGTGTCATTAATATTATTACCAAAAATAAAGCTATTACAAATTGGGCAGGTGAAGTTAGCACTGGGACTTATGGGACAAAAAAAATGAACCTACAACACGGAAAACAAATTGGTAAATTCAATTATTCGATTGGATTTGGTCAAGAGTCTGCCACGGGATTTTCTTCTGCATCAGACAACATCGGAAATAAAAATTTTGATAAAGATGGCTATAAAAATAAAAATTGGTTTGCTAATATCAATTACGCTTTTAACCAAAATTGGAATTTAAAAATTACAACACGTCAAACTAGTTATAATGCGGATATAGATTATAGCGCATTTAAAGATGACAAAGACAATCAATTCCACAATGCAACCAAAATGACGGGGTTGATTTTAAAATATAAAAAAGAAAAAACTATTTTTCAATTTCAATACCAACTAAGCACACAGGATCGACAATATAAAAACGACAGTGCTGATAAAATGTATATTGTTTTCGAAGACAATCAGTATACCGGTAAATCTCATTTCGCAGATGCCTTTTTTTCAAGAATGATTACAAAAAATATACAATGGATCATGGGTGCCGATCTAAGATATGGATCTTATCATCAAACTTATAATTCCATTAGTAAATGGGGACCCTATAATGATCATTTTAAAGACACTTTTCTATATCAAACAGCTTTGTATAGTTCTTTGTTAATGAACGACGCCAGCAACAAATGGCTATTAGAATTAGGCGGGAGATGGAACAAACACAATCGATATGGCGCCAATCAAACTTTTACCATTAGCCCCTCCTATAAATTGAATTCACAAATAAGATTCATGGCAAGTGCTTCTTCTGGATTCAAAGCCCCCTCGCTTTATCAATTAAGCTACAATGAAAAATTAAAACCAGAACAGTCCTTCAATACGGAAGCAGGAGTAGAATTTAAAAATAAACAATTATTTGCAAGGGCAGTTTATTACAATAGAATGATTGATAATGGCATAGACTACAATTATATAGATTATAATTTTTTTAATTACATACAACAAAAAGTAAATGGATTAGAATTGGAAATGAATTTGAAACTTAATGCAAAAAATTCTTTCTCAGCTAATTATACATTAATGAATGGCCAAGAAACCAATCAAAATAGAGCTACTACCACTGACACCGTCTCTTATAATTATTTATTAAAGCGACCCAAGCATAGTGCAGGTATTCAATGGAACTATCAAGCATCCCCTAAATTAAATTTTAATTTATCGGCTAGGTATTTTAGCAAAAGATACGATGTTGGAGAATACGCGACCGAAGATGTTACATTAAAGAGTTACACTTTACTCAATGCACATATTCAATATACTTTTAACAAGCATTTACTATTGTATGCCGATGCTCAAAACTTAGGTAATGAGGTATTTCAAGAAATCAATGGCTACAATGCCATTGGACAAATGTTTACGTTGGGACTGAGGGTGAAATAATAAGCATTCTATCGCAACACATTAGTAAAAAAAGCTTTGTATCTTCATACAAAGCTTTTTTATGGAATTTCATTTAGACCAGTTATTAACCATTGTATTTACCTTGTTCGCTGTTATTGATATTGTGGGATCCATTCCACTTCTCATTTCAATGAAGGAGAAAGTCGGTGTCATTAAGTCATTCAGAGTAACCATTATTTCGGGTGCATTAATGATTCTATTTCTATTTTTAGGAAAACCTTTTTTACAAATGTTAGGCCTTGATGTAAAATCATTTGCAGTGGGCGGATCCATTGTTATTTTTTTACTTGGATTGGAAATGGTCCTAGGGCATGAAATTTTTAAAGGGGATAAAAATGCACATGCTGGCGCAGTGGTTCCTATCGCCTTCCCTATTATTGCAGGCAGTGGTACTTTAACCACCATCATGTCATTAAAAGCTAATTTTGATGAAATTTACATTGCAGCAGGCATCCTAATTAACTTAGTCATAGTCTACATCGTATTAAAATCACTCAACTATATTGAAAAATTATTAGGGCCGGGTGGGTTATTGGCAGTGCGTAAATTTTTTGGAGTTATTTTATTGGCCATTGCCGTTAAGATATTCTCTAGTAATATCAGCGCTCTAAAACGATAAAAATAAATTAATCGGTTTTTAATATTTCTAATGCTTCAGTATCCTTGTATTCCTTAATCAAGGCAACCAGTTGTTTTTTCAAAATAGCAATGGTATTTGTTTGAGCTTGATCATGAATAAGGTTATGCATTTCCGTAGGGTCCTTTTTTAAGTCAAATAGTTCCCATTCATTTCTTGGCCCATAGAATCGAATTAATTTATAACGAAGGGTTCTAATACCAAAATGAGGCGGTACTTTATGTGGCTGAGGATACTCATAATAATGATAATACATTCCACTTCGCCATGGTATCACTTTATTGGGCTGCGTCATTAAGGGTAAAAAACTTTTACCTTGCATTTCAACAGGTGCCGGTACGCCTGCGATATCTAAAAAAGTAGGAGCAAAGTCAATATTAACCACTAAATCCTTCACCACTGTTCCTGGCTTGATATGGTGAGGGTACTTGATGACAAAAGGTGTTTTTAAACTTTCCTCGTACATAAATCTTTTATCAAACCAACCATGTTCTCCCATGTAAAAACCTTGATCCGATGCATACATCACTACTGTATTATCTGCCAAGCCTGCTTTTTCTATGTAATCTAAAATTCGACCAATATTTCGATCTAGTGATTTAGCAGTAGCTAAATAATCTTTTAAATAGCGTTGGTATTTCCATTTGATTAAAGCAATAGAATCTGATTTTACTTTTTCATATTCCAATCCAATTTTTGCATAATAATTCTTGTAAGCTATTTTTTCATCTGCACTTAATCTTCCAAACATACCTGGCTTATCAAAATTTACATTTATTTTCAAATCATCCCCTATTAACATCGTTTTATTGACAGTCATGTCTTGTTCTCGAGCTGCTGTTCGACCTTCATAGGTATCAAAAAAGTTTTCGGGCATAGGAAATTGTTGTTCATCATAAGCGCCTAAATCTTCTACCGCAGGCATCCAATTTCGATGTGTTGCCTTTTCACCTACGACCAAGAAAAAAGGTTTGGATGTATCTCGTTTATTGATCCAATCCAATGAAAAGTCACTAATCAAATTAGTCACATACCCTTTATATTTTACAGTGTCCTTCGACATTTCAATAAATTCGGGATGAAAATAATTTCCTTGATCAGGCAATATTTTCCAATAATCAAAACCAACTGGTAGTGACACTAAATGCCATTTTCCAATCCATGCAGTTTGATAATTAGCATTACTTAATAATTTTTGAACCTGTACTTGACTTCCATCAAAATTTCTCCTTGGGCCATTGTCCATTAAGCCGTTAATATGGCTGTATTTTCCTGTGAGTAAAACAGCTCTACTAGGAGCACATAAGGAATTGGTCACAAAAGTTCGAGTAAACAGGGCCCCCTGATTTGCGATTCTATCTATATTGGGCGTTTGCATCAACTTGCTTCCGTAAGCGCTTATAGATTGATTGGTGTGATCATCTGAAAATATGACTAAAATATTAGGCCGCTTTGCATTTTGTGCAAAGCTATGGAGTGGGCTAACACTACAAAAGATACAAATCGTATATATAAAAAGGAGTCTCATACTTTTAAAATTAAAATTGCTAAATTATCTACTTTTAAATTTAACAAATAAACCGACAAAAACGACATTTTAAGGTATTTAATGGCTTCGCATGTAAAAAGAATCATCATCAATCAAAAAAGTTAAGTATTTACATATTGAATTGATGTATTTATCCATTATATTAAATAATTTTGTCCGAGATGATTCATTTTATATACAACCCCAATGCGGGTAATAATACACAAGCACGAAAATCGCATATATTAAATCGATTGCGTTCGGTTCCTAATGCCAAATTATGGGAAACGACAAAAGTAAACGAAGCCTCCATTTTCACAAAAAAAGCAATTGAAGAAAAAGCAACTAGAATCATTGCTGTGGGTGGCGACGGCACTGTGAATGAAGTAGCCTCTGTTTTAACTGAAACAACTATCCCCATCGGTATTATTCCTATTGGTTCAGGAAATGGACTGGCAAGACATTTACAAATTCCACTTCAGTTTGAAGCAGCTTTACAAAAAGCAATTCATGGTCATGAAATTGGAATTGATGTAGGCTTAATCAATAATAGAATGTTCTTTTGTACGGCTGGTATTGGATTTGATGCGCAAGTGGCTCATCGTTTTGCAAATGGAAGTAAAAGAGGATTTATCAACTATATTAAAGCCACTCTATCTGTATTAATACATTACAAACCAATCGAGATAAGAGTCAATAATGGTCCGTTAATAAAAGTAAATTCCATCACTTTTGCGAATGCAAGTCAATTTGGAAGTAACGCTTTTATTTCTCCATTTTCAGATTTACAAGATGCCTTTTTAGAAATGGTAATCGTGAAACCCATCCACTTTATCAATGCAGGAGTATTGGTATTTCGATTATTCAGTAAAAGTATACATCAATCAAATAAAGTTACCATACAATCTGTCAAATCCATAACGATTCAATATCATGAAAATCAACCTATGCATATAGATGGAGAAGCTTTATTGACTAATAATGCACAGCTTCAAATTAGCATTGAACCACTTGCTTTATTGGTGATTGTATAATTTATTTCTAATATCTAAGCCTAAAAAATACTATTTTTCCCAAATTGTTTAAGAAAAAAGAACCCTTACTACTGATTTTAATCAAGGTTGCTCAATACTTACAATAAGCCATTATCTTTACTTACAAAATTGAAATAAATGTCGATATCTAGAATTTTTAAAACAAGTTGCTCTACTTTTTTATTTTTTATTATATGCTTTACAGCAAATAGCCAATCCACTTTTAATGGGAAAATAACCAATCTAACGGGACAACCATTAAGTGGCGCAGTGATTAATTTATTAAATACCCCTTATAAAGTCATTAGTGATAATACAGGTCATTTTAGTTTCAAAAATGTACCCTCAGGAAAATATGAAATTGTGATTACTTCTTTGGGATATGCTCCTATCATCTCCCCCATAACAATCAACAGCAATGCTGCATCTCCAATAGTAAGCTTCAAATTGGCTAATGAATTAGTACAACTAGAAGATGTCATGATTACTACACAAAAAAAAGAGGAATTATTACAACAAGTCCCATTAAGTATCACCGCATTTAACAGTACTCAAATAGATAAATTTAAATTTTGGAACAATAAAGACATCAGTGGTTTTGTTCCAAATTTAAACAGCGCTGATCCAGGAGATAATCGAGATGTAGTTTCTATTAGAGGTATTACAACCACCTCCTATGATCCAGCTGTGGCAACCTATATTGATGGCGTAAATCAATTTAATTTAGATACCTACATCCCATCTTTAAATGATATCGAAAGAATTGAGGTGCTGAGAGGCCCTCAAGGAAGTTTATACGGGCGAAATGCGATGGGCGGTGTCATCAATATTATCACCAAGCAACCCACTAATACATTAACAGGATATGCAGAAGTTAATATTGGCAATTACGGTATTCAACGTTATAGTGCAAGTATAAAGGCCCCTATTATAAAAGACAAAGTTTTTTTTGGAGCTTCTTTTTTGTATAATGCACGTAATGGATTTTATAAAAATGAATACGACAATAGTTCCTACGATCAACAATATGCTTTTGCAGGAAATTATTTTATTAAATATATTCCCAACACACATTGGCAATTCAATTTAAATATAAAACATTATGCTGCTGAAAATAATGGCGCCTTCCCTTTAGTGTATGGCGCTGAAGACGCATTCTCAAATCCATATGTATTGAATCAAAATGGAATCACTCAAATGATGGATAATACATTGAATGGTTCTTTATCTATACAACACACTGGCAGCCGTATTAATTTCAGCAGTATTACAGCTTATCAAAGCAACTATAGATATTATGATAAACCTATTGATGGCGACTTCTCGCCTATTGACGCTATTTCCGTAATCAATAATTACGGGAAAAGCTGGAACAACATCAAAGCTTTTACACAGGAGTTTAAATGGAGCTCAGCCCCTTCTTCATCCAATCGGTTAAGTTGGACGGCTGGATCTTATATTTTTTATCAAGAGGCCCCGGTGAAACAGGGCACCCGCTTTGGAATTGACGCCAATTTATTAATGATGGGGGATTCTTTATTTACCTTGGCAAATACCACCAATTCTACAAAAAAAGGTATTGCTTTTTTTGGGCAAATAACCTACGCATTAAATAGTAAATTAAATATCACTTTTGGACTTCGTAGGGATGATGAAGAGCAACAACAAACCGTGGCTGGCTTTTACCAGCACGATCCCGATCCTGCATTTATTCAAATCGTCCCTAATACTTCCGAAAGTGTAAAGTTTAATGCATGGTCTCCTAAAATTGCATTGGATTACACTTTAAATAGTAATTCTTTAGTTTATACTATGTATAGTCAGGGCTACAGAACAGGAGGGCTAAGTCCTTTATCATCTGATCCTTCACAACCTCCTAATATGAGCTATCTACCCGAGCACAGCAATAATTTTGAAGCAGGTATAAAAAATACGTTACTTAATAATACACTAAAAGTCAATATTGCTTTATTCTACATACATGTTAACGACGCGCAAGTACCCACCCTAGTTTTACCTGACGCTATCACCATTATAAAAAATACAGGACAATTAACAAGCAAAGGAATCGAAGCTGAATTTTTGTACACCCCATTCAAAGGTTTGTTAATACAATACAATGCAGGCTTTACTAATGCGAATATGGAAGCAACAGGTAAACACCCCTTATTTACCCCCGATCATACGCATGCAATAGCTTTACAATATACAAAAGCCATCAATAATAAGTCGAGTGCATTTATTAGAACAGAAACAAAATTTATTGGCCATACTTATTTTGATTCGAATAATTCAATACATCAAAGTCCTTATGCAATTCAAAATTGGAGCATGGGATTACAATTAAAGAAAGTAAGTATTGTCGCATGGTCTAAAAATGTGTTAGATCAAAAGTACATTTCTTATGCTTATGATTTTGGTGCAGTTCATTTAGGAGACCCTGCTACTTTTGGAATAAGTCTCTCGCACAAATTTTAATATCAATCAAAACAATTACTTACTTTTTAAGGAAGCCATACATATCAACATCAAAAATATTGAATACATTGTATTGATCTAAAATAGTCGCTAATTCATATCGCAAAATGGGTCTTTGTAAATCATAATTGCTAAGTCCGCACTCTTTCCATTTTAATTCGAATGTGCTTTTTAAATTTTCAGGACTCGATTTAGTAAGCTTTGTTGCAAAATACAAGGCATCTTGTATACTTAAATCTTTCGCTAGATTAGTTTCAGGCGCTCCGAATTTTTGTTCCCATTTTGCTAAAAAATCTTTTGAACCTGCCTTGTCATTTGGATAAAAATAGGTGGCATTTGCCCATCCAGTAGGAACGCCGACACCTCGCAACAACCCTGTTGCACCTATCTTTTGGATTGCTTTAAAATGTTTATCCTCTAGTGGAACATCCTTATAGGGCATGATGTAGCCATTTGCGTCCAGCAAAAGTTTTTGAACTTTTCGTATAGAAATAGCTTTGGGTTCCACTTTATCTATAATACTTTGTGCTGCTAACAAACCTGCTGCTTGTCCTATTTGCATGACACAAGGCTGGAGTCTTGTAGTACCATTAACGATATTTGAAACACTAATCGACTTTTCAGCAACAATAAAATGACTAACCTCCTCTGGTATTAAAGCCCCTAATGGAATATTAAAGGAAGGCACCGGGAAAAATTCTAAATGCTGTGGTGCTGCAGTGTTTTTTTTATGGTGATGATCAACGGGATAGTCTCCTACAGCAATACCAGTCGTATATAATGGTTGAGGTGTATCAAATGGTTTAGAAATATGTTGCACTAACATGCGCACCATACCATGCATACGTCGAGATTCTCGATGATAAGGATATAAAGCCAACTTATCCTTGGTCGGGAATTCGTCATTGGCTAAGGAAAAATGATTAAATCCTAAATCCTTTTGTATAAAATAAACAAACCGAAGTGTTTGCTGCTTTGCTTGATTAAGTAATTCTTCCCTTTGCTTGGGTGTTTTCTCCACCACATTTAAATAAATATCATTGCCATAAATGGGCCAATTTAACATGTATTTATTATTGGGCATTTTCCCATATTCTAGCATTTTTTTTGCATCCACAGAAGGACGCTTTCGATTGGTGTCTTTATAAAAAGAGGTATTACTCCCATCAAATTCAGTAGAATCATAATGAGCTGGTCTTGGGATGAAGGCTTGTGGTGATCCAAAATCTTTTAAGATAGCAACATAGGTGATGTCTTGTATAATATCATTAGTACCTGTTAAATTTACCTGCTCCTTTGTCAAATCATTGGATTCCATACCAAGATCATATGGTATTTTAGCAGATCCTAATGCGTCACCAAGTTCTGTTGCATCAATGACACGCTGAGCAGTCACTTTCAATAGTGACCCATTTTGAACATGATAAAATAAGGCTCCAGTAATCGTATTCCCTTCCCTAATTATTTCTTTAAATTGATATAAATATTTTATTGATAATCTTTTTTCTTGTCTAGCCATCGCTTTAAAAATACTATCTCCAATATGAGGTTCAAATAAAGTATTACTTACCCAGCCCGTTGAAACTGCATTGGCTCCTCCATAATAATTATATAGGCGTTGACGAAACTCTCCAAATAAACCAGCAGGCATAGCATGATTACCATCAAATGCCGACACGCCTGCAGCAGTGATCATTCCACCAAGCCAAGGGGTGGCTTCTACCACTAAAGTGGAAACTCCCATTCTAGCTGATTGAAGCCCTGCACTTATACCACTGGCTGAACCACCAATCACCAATACCTGCGTTTGTATTTTTTGGATTGGCATTTGTGCTAGGCTACTACCAAAATACAGCATTAATAAAATTAAAAAAAAGGGTTGTTTTTTCATACCTAAGTTTTAGCTAAACAAATCTATTTCATTTTAATTAAGTGCTCAAAAAATAGTAGTATAAAATAAAAATCCTCAACACCTTGTGTTGAGGATGGGTGGCCTCGCCAAGAATCGAACTTGGATTTGGAGTTTCGGAAACTCATGTACTATCCATTATACTACAAGGCCATGTAGCAAAATTAGTAAAATAAAGGGTATAAAATGGTAGATTATCCTCGCCGACACAAAACAAGGATAGCAGCTGGTAAAAAGATACGAGTAGGCAAGGAATGCATTATTTGAATGTCTTCCCAAAAAGTAGAGGTATTAGATAAAAATTTAAAAACAGTAGCTGCTTTGTTTTTTGCAAAAATTCTTTTAAATATTTCTGACCCATTCATTTTATGATAAAATAAAATATGCAATAAGACAGCATCATAAAATCGATGTCTAGTATTATGCACGCTCGTGTCAATTGTCTTTCCTTTTTCCAATTGTTCAATGATATTTTTACATTGCTGTTGTATAAATTGAAAGGCATAACCTGAGCTCGCTTTAATAGCATCACCCACTGCACCTATTTTATAAATAGGTGCTACGAATTCTGTAAAAATTTGTTGTGTCATTGGAATGGCACCTATTTCATCGTGTTCAATCGTATAACTATGCGATGGAAATGCTTCATTTAAATAGACATCTAATATAGTATCATAAACCGCAGTCTCTAGTATTTGATCAGAAAAAACAGTGTACTCAACCAAGGCTTCTTTTTCATTTAAAGGAAGTAGATACATAAATGCAGTAGCTCCTTGCTGGGGAACATTGAAATCCATTAAGCGAGCCACCTTTTCATTAAAAACAGATTGCTCAAAATGGACTACCCTGCCTTTAAAATGTTGCCATAAAAAAGGAGCCGATTTCTGATCCCCCTTTTTTGTATCAAAATTAAGGGCACTTTGTAGACTATTCATTTGAAAAGGCAACATGCTTGTAAAAACAATTTTAGCTTTTGCAACACCACCCTCCCAATAGACACTTGCATATTTCTGATTTAAATCATGATGCACTTCCATATTGGTAATAGCCACTTCCTTCCATTGAACATTAGAATGAATTGAAGCCGACTTTATGATATCATTGTAAAAATCAATTCCTTGAATCATTTTATAGGAATAAGGTGCTGTCGGCAACTCCTTATTAAATGAAGGGGCATGAATAGAGATGTTCTCCCACTGATGTTTTACCAAATGTTCAAAACTACCCTTACTGTGTTCCCAAAAGCACCAGGTCCGATCATTGGTTTTATTTAATGATTTATCAATCACTAGTATTTTTTTACTAGATAATAAGGGATCCTTGATTATGTAATGTAATAAAGACAAACCAGCGCAACCAGCTCCTGCAATGATATAATCATAGGTATCAATAGGTGCGCTTATGCTATTTGAATTATCCATTATAATTATTCCCTATTTTGTAACGCTTCGTCGCGTCGCACTTTATCCCAATATTTTTTTGAAACATAAAGCATACCAAAGCTTTCGCCTTCTTGTTTTTCTAAATGCTTATGATGCATTTTATGTGCCCATCGAATTACTTTAATATAACGAATATTGGAACGCGTAAACCATTTGATTCTTTGGTGTATAATAACCTCATGTACCAAAAAATAAGCAAACCCATATAGGGCCACGCCGGTTCCTAAACCTGCTAGCCAATACATATGATTAAATGTTCCCAAAAAAATACAAAGC
>JAPLEJ010000044.1 GCA_026391435.1 Bacteroidota bacterium | reverse complement strand
TTAATGTGTGATAAGTTTATTGAATTACATGGTGATCGTAATGTAAAAGATGATAAAGCGATGGTAGGTGGATTCGCTGAATTAGGGGGTCAAACGGTCATGATGATTGGGCAGCAAAAAGGAAGTAATACCAAAGCGCGTCAATTACGCAATTTTGGGATGGCCAATCCTGAAGGCTACCGAAAAGCCCTTAGGCTCATGAAATTGGCCGAAAAGTTCAATAAACCAGTCGTATGCCTAATTGATACTCCTGGGGCATTTCCAGGCCTAGAAGCGGAGGAAAGAGGCCAAGGAGAAGCCATTGCTAGGAATATATATGAGATGATCCGTTTAAAAGTGCCCATTATTATCTGTATCATAGGTGAAGGGGCCAGCGGTGGTGCCTTGGGTATTGGAGTGGGAGACAAAACCCTCATGATGGAAAACACCTGGTATACCGTGATTTCTCCTGAAAGTTGTAGTTCCATATTATGGCGCAGCTGGGATAAAAAGGAGTTAGCCGCAGAACAACTCAAGTTAACAGCGAATGATATGAAAGGTTTTGGCCTAATTGATGAAATTGTATCTGAACCTGTTGGAGGGGCACATTGGAGTTACCCTGAGGCTGCCCAAATTTTAAAGGAAAAAATAATAGCAGCGTTGGCATCGGTACAAAATATAGATCCTACAAAGAGGACCGAAAACAGAATTGAAAAATACAGTAAAATGGGATTTTGGGAGGAAGCGTAACAATATTATTTTATATTTACTCACTATGCTAAGACAAATTTTAAAAGGAACGGGTGTTGCAATTGTAACGCCGTTTAAAAAAGATAAATCAATTGATTTTGCTGCACTCGAAAATATCATTGATTTTCAAATTGCAGGTGGCGTAAATTACATCGTCACATTAGGTACTACAGGAGAGTCGGTGGTATTGAGTGAAGAAGAAAAAATAGAAGTATTTAATTTTACTGTCAATAAAATAAATAATAGGGTACCTGTGGTGGTGGGTATTGGAGGAAATAATACCGCAGAAGTTGTAAAATCATTCAGCAAATTTGATTTGACAAAAGTGGTAGCAATATTAAGCGTTACTCCTTATTACAACAAACCTGCACAAGAGGGATTGTACCAACATTATATTGCTTTAGCAGATGCTGCTCCTAAGCCCATTATTTTATACAATGTACCTGGTCGAACAGGTCGTAATATGTCGGCAGATACAACACTTCGTTTAGCAGTGCATTCTAATATTGCTGGTATTAAAGAAGCAGGTCCAGAAATGGCGCAAACTATTGCTATTTTAAAAGATCGCCCATCTGATTTTTTAGTTGTGAGTGGAGATGATGAATTAGTGATGGCTCAAATTGCATGTGGAATGGATGGTGTGATAAGTGTGGCTGCGAATGCATTTCCAAAACAATTTTCGGACATGATTCAATTTGCTTTATTAGGTGATTTCGCAAAATCGAAAATCTTGAATGATAGTATGCTAAATGCATATTCACACATGTATGCCGAAAATAATCCTGCAGGTATTAAAGCTTTTATGTTTGAGCAAGGGTTACTTCAAAATGAACTTCGTTTACCCTTAGTTCCCGCTTCGGCAGATTTGCAAGTGAAAATTAAAAATTGCTTAAAGCAGATGTCGGCTTAATTCAGTTTCTTTTTAATGGCTTGTAATTTCATTAAAGCTTCAACTGGTGTTAGGTTGTTAATGTCAATCGCGTCTAATTCCTTTCGGATAGATTCAAAAGTTTCTGTGTGCGCATCAAAAATTGATAATTGATATTTAGTATTAGGTTCTTGGGCCAAAGGCGTTGCTAAATTTTGACTTCCCTTATTTTTTAATTCCATTTCGTTTAAAATAGCATTGGCTCGGTCAACTAAAATAGTGGGCATGCCGGCCATTTTAGCCACATGAATACCAAAACTATGCGTGCTGCCACCCTTAGTTAATTTGCGTAAAAAAATAATTTTATTACCTACTTCCTTATGACTCACATGAAAATTATGCACAGTAGATAATTGAGCTTCTAAATCATTCAATTCATGATAATGTGTCGCAAATAATGTTTTTGGCTTTTGATTTGATTGATATAAGTATTCAACAATACTCCATGCAATCGAAATACCATCATAGGTGGAAGTGCCACGGCCAATTTCATCTAATAAAATTAAACTTCGATCACTAATATTATTTAAGATACTGGCAGTTTCAAGCATCTCCACCATAAAAGTAGATTCGCCTGCATTTAAATTATCGTTGGCCCCGACGCGAGTAAATATTTTGTCGGTCAATGGAATGTCAGCACTTTGAGCAGGAACATAGGAGCCCATATGTGCCATTAAAGTAATGAGTGCAGTTTGTCTTAACACGGCGCTCTTGCCACTCATATTGGGACCAGTTAAAATAATGATTTGTTGTGTAGCAGGGTCTAAAAAAACATCGTTCGGAATATAAGATTGATCGATAGGTAAGCTTTTCTCTATGACAGGATGCCTTCCTGCTTCAATTTTTAAAATGGTATCCTTAGTAAGTGTGGGTTTGCAATACTTATTTTCTTTTGCTATAACTGCAAAGCATAGCAAGCAATCCAATACGCCCACTAACTGTCCATTTTTTTGAATTGCATTTAAGTCTAACAATACTTGGTCCAATAATTGTTGGTACAATTCATTTTCCAATGTTAAAATTTTATCCTCTGCACCTAAAATGGTTTCTTCGTAAATTTTTAATTCAGGAGTGATATATCTTTCGGCAGTGGTTAAGGTTTGTTTGCGTATCCATTCACTCGGCACTTTATTTTTGTGCACATGCGTCACTTCTAAATAATAGCCATACACATTATTGTATCCTATTTTCAGGGATGAAATACCTGTGGTTTCGGCTTCCTTATTTTGTAATTGCGTTAGATATTCTTTTCCTCCGCTTGATATATTTCTAAGTTCATCTAGAGTAGAAGAAATACCTTGCTTGATAAATCCGCCTTTCACAACCGTTGCAGGTGCTTGCTCGTTTAATGAAGCAAAAATGGCATTCATACTGTTTTCGCAGGTCAAAAGATCCTTGCTTACTTGTTGCAAATAAGCATTATCGTTTTGTTGTATTATTTTTTTTATTTCAACGACAGCTGCAATTGATTTACCTAATTGTAAAAATTCGCGCGGTTGAATTTTTCGAGTCGAAAGTTTGCTAGCCAATCTTTCTAAGTCGCCGCAGGATTCAATCAAATCGCTTAATTGTTGCGTTAATGTGGCATCTTCAATAAACGTGGAAACGGTATTTAAACGATGATCGATTTGTTCTATGGATTGTAGTGGGAATACCAACCATCTTTTTAATAAACGGGCACCCATAGGGCTTTTAGTGGCATCCATTATTTCGAGTAAGCCTTTGCGATCGCTGCCATTGCCAATGAGTTCTAAATTTCGAATGGTAAATTTGTCCATCCACAAAATTTCATCTCGAACCATTCGTTGAATTTTGTGAATATGTTGTAAGTGGGGGTGTTCCGTTTCTTTTAAATAATGTAAAATAGCACCTGCTGCAATAATGCCTAGGGTTTGATCTTCAATGCCAAATCCTTTTAAATTTTGAGTTTGAAACTGCTTTAAAAGTAATTCAGTAGCAAAGGGTGCGTCAAATATCCAGCTGTCTAGTCCGTAAGTATAAAATTGGTTTCCAAAAACCTCCTTAAATGTGGTCTGGTAGTTTTTAGGAAATAAAATTTCAGCTGGTTGTAAGCTTTGTAATAATTTATCTAAGTAATCGGTATTGCCTTCGGCCACTAAAAATTCACCAGTCGTAATATCTAAAAAAGCAATACCCCCTTTATCATTTTCAACATAAAGGGCAGCTAAGAAATTATTGTTTTTATGTTCCAATAATTTATCGTTGGTCGCTATACCCGGAGTAAGCATATCAGTAACCCCTCTTTTTACAATACCTTTTACATTTTTAGGATCTTCCAATTGATCACATATGGCCACGCGATGACCTGCTTTCACTAATTTATGTAAATAAGTATCCAAACTAAGATGGGGAAATCCAGCCAATTCACTCGAAGAGGCTGCTCCATTATTTCGTTTGGTTAATGTAATGCCTAAAACCTTGGATGCAATGATGGCATCAGAGCCAAATGTCTCATAAAAATCACCCACTCTAAACAACAATATCGCATCCGGGTATTTTTGTTTTATAGCCCGGTGCTGTTGCATTAAAGGAGTATCTGCACTTGATTTTGACATGGACGACAAACCTACATAATTTTTCATAAAAAGCGTACTTTTGCATATGCGTAAAATGAGTATGGAGGACTTAGGCCGAATGTCGGTAGCCGATTTTAAAGAGGCCCACAAAAAGCCGATTATATTGGTCATGGATCAGATTCGTAGTATGCATAATGTAGGGAGCGTTTTTAGGACTGCCGACGCTTTTTTAATAGGGGGTATTTGTTTATGTGGCTTTACTCCTCAGCCACCGCATCGCGATATTCATAAAACGGCTTTAGGGGCAACCGAATCGGTGGATTGGGTTTATTATGAAACGACAGTGGAAGCGGTACAATCTTTAAAACAAAAAGGGTTTAAAGTATTTGCTATTGAACAAACGCATGGTAGTGTGTCATTGGATCAGTTAGATGCATTTTTACCCAATAAAAAGGAAACTTCCTTAGCATTTGTTTTTGGTAATGAAGTGGAGGGTGTGAGTGAAGATGTTTTATCGCTTTGTGATGGCGCTATTGAAATCCCTCAATATGGCATGAAACATTCTTTAAATATTTCAGTGGCAGCGGCCATTGTTTTATGGGAAATGGTTCGATAAAGTATAAGATCATATTTAATTATAAATAGCATATGTCGACAGTAAAAAATTATTTCAGTTTGGTTAAGTTTTCGCATACCATTTTTGCCTTACCTTTTGCACTTATTGGTTTTGTATTGGGCTGTAGAGAAATGTGGTTACAACACAATACTGTAGATCACATGTTACTTAAATTTATTTTAGTACTCCTATGTATGGTATCGGCAAGGTCCACCGCAATGGCATTTAATAGATACTTAGATAGGCACTTTGATAAATTAAATCCCCGTACTGCCATTCGTGAAATACCAGCTGGTATTATTAAAGCAGAAAAAGCATTATTGTTTATTTTTATCAATGCATCTATTTTTATCGCAGCAACTTATTTTATAAATCCCATTTGTTTTTATTTATCTCCAGTTGCCTTATTTGTTATTTTGTTTTATAGTTATACTAAACGATTTACCTATTTATGTCATTTGGTATTAGGCATCGGCTTGTCCTTAGCGCCGATTGGTGCTTACTTAGCGGTAACAGGAAGTTTTGCTTTATTGCCTTTACTTTTTTCATTTTCAGTCATATTTTGGGTGAGTGGGTTTGATATTATTTATGCCTTACAAGACATCGATTTTGATCAATCACAATCTTTATACTCTATTCCAAGTCATTGGGGACTAAGAAAGGCCTTACGCATTTCAAGAGTATTGCATGTATATTCTGCCTCATTTGTAATACTTGCTTATTTTGTAGGGGGATTCCATTTTTTATACATACTAGGGCTAATTGTTTTTGTGGGTATGTTATTTTATCAACAGCGCATTGTAAAGCCGCATGATTTAAGTAAAGTAAACCTAGCATTTATGACAGCGAATGGAATTGCTAGCATTGTATTTAGTATTTTTGTCATTGGTGCTGTATTGGTTCAAATTTTTCATTCACCACTTTAACGAATAAAAACATTGGCTAGAATTATTTGTATTGATTTTGGAGGCAAGAGATGTGGGTTAGCAGTGACTGATCCACTTCAAATTATTGCAACCGCTTTAACGACGGTAGACACTAAAAATTTATATACTTTTTTAGCAGATTATTTTTTAAAGGAACCAGTGGAACTTATTTTAATAGGAGAACCACTAAATTTGGATAATACCCCTACGCATGCAACACCATTGGTTAAAAAAGCCATTGAAACACTTGAAAAAAAATTTCCAACCATACCTGTCATTACAGTAGATGAAAGATATAGCTCAAAAAATGCTGTTCGTGCGATGGTAGAAATGGGAATGAAGAAAAATGATCGCAGGGATAAAAAAACCATTGATCGGGTTGCAGCTACGATGCTTTTACAGGAATATCTATCTAGCCGCTCGTAAAACCATCTTTTATTGATAACTTTGCATCCACTATAATTGATTTTTGTATGATTTTACCCATTGTTGCATACGGAGCAGCTATTTTACGAAAGGTGAGTGAGCCTATCACTGCCGAATATCCTAATTTTTCAAAATTGTTGGAAGATATGTGGGAGACAATGTATGAAAGCAATGGAGTTGGCTTAGCAGCACCTCAAATAAATAAAAACATTCGATTATTCGTGATGGACAGTGAGCAGATATTTGCCAATAGAGAGGAAGGGGATGAGACTTATGTAGATGCCCCAGGTTTCAAAAAAGCATTCATTAATGCACAAATACTTTCTACAGGTGGTGAAGATTGGGTTTATAATGAAGGCTGTTTAAGTATTCCTAAAATTAGAGAAGATGTATTAAGACCAGCCGAAGTCACTTTAAGTTATATGGATGAAAATTTTGTATCTCACACTGAAACTTTTAAAGGGATATCGGCAAGGGTGATATTGCATGAATATGATCATATCCAAGGAAAGCTTTTTATTGATTACTTAAAACCGCTACGACGTAAGATATTACAAGGGAAACTCAATGATATTTCAAAAGGAAAGGTAAAAGTGGATTACAAAATGACTCAAATTAAATAACATAGTTTAACCTAGCTCAATGAAACTGCATCCATCTTTTTTTATTATACTATTTATTTCATTAAGCTATAATTGTATTGCTCAGGATTCAACCATTATGGACGATGGTCAAAAATTTACTTTAACGGAAGCCATTGTAAGGAATCATTTTGATTATAAGGAAATCTTACAAAGAATTAAACAAGATACAAGCTTTTACAAGGCATTTAAAACCCTTCGCACTATTGGCTATAGCTCTTATAATCATATTGAGATGGCGGATGAAAATAATAAGATGCAAGCTTCGTTAAATAGTAAAACCAGGCAAAATAAAATAGGAGGTTGTCGTACAATGGATGTATTGGAAGAAACAATCACTGGCGATTTACTCAATAAAAAAGGAGAATATAATTATACCACTCCTTCCTTATATGCAAGCTTGTTTTTTACCAAAGGGAGTATTTGTGGTGAAACTAATATAGTATCGGGTAAAAATAGAGTGATTAAAGGTTCTGGAATTGAAAAAGCAAAGGAGCAATTAAAGATGTTGTTTTTTAATCCTGGTAAAAAAATTCCTGGTATTCCTTTTATCGGTAATAAACTAGATTTGTATGATGAATCGGCCCATGAATTATATGATTACAAATTGGATTATGTTGAATACCATGGGCAATTAGTATATGTTTTTGATGTGCAACCAAAGGTCGATTTAGGCTTTTTTGCAAAAGACCGAATTGTAGTAGACCAAATGATCACCTGGTTTAATCCTAAAACATTAGAAGTACTGGGCCGTAACTATTCATTAAGCTATAAGGCAGGCGTATATGATTTTAATGTATCTATGGAAGTAGAGATGAATTATTTTAATGGCCAATTGGTCCCTAAAATTTTAAGGTATAAAGGCAATTGGGATGTTATTTTTAAAAAGAGAGAAAGGGGATTGTTCACTGCAACCTTATTTGATTACAAAATAGGACAGTAGCGCAACTTAGTTATACTGTTAAAAAGCTTTGTTCGATATATTTAACGACTTCAATTAAGCTTCCCGTTTCCTTAAATACTTTTAATTGTCTATCGGCGCCAGTTCCTCTTTCAAATATTTGGTGCACTTTTTCTACTTGTGATCTACTTCCTAATTCATCCAACACGCCATCAATAAAATCTAATAATTCATTGATTAATTCCTTGGTATTAATTTCTTTTTCCTTGCCAAAGTCAATTAGTTTTCCTTCAATACCATACCTGCTGGCACGCCATTTATTTTCATTGATGAGTGCACGTTGGTAATTAATGAAATTGATATTTTGACGACGAAGTGTATAAATTTTTGCGCAAATTGCTTGGAATAGGGCAGTAATGGTAATGGTTTCTTGCATTGTCATTGTGACATCGCAAATACGAAATTCTATGGTATTAAAAACAGGGTGTACTCTTAAATCCCACCATATTTTTTTTGCATCATCAATGCAATTGGTTTTGATGAGTAATTGTATAAAATTATCATAGGCTTCAATACTTTCAAAGGTATCAGGGATTCCAGTTCTTGGAAATTTATCAAATACTTTTGAACGATATGATTTATAGCCGGTGTTTCGTGATTCCCAAAAAGGGGAGTTGGTGCTTAATGCATAAATATGAGGCAAAAAGTAACGAGCGGTATTGGCAATATGTATGGCCATGCGGCGATCTTCCATTCCTACATGAACATGCAATCCAAAAATCAAATTGCTTCTTGCTGCTTGTTGTAATTCGTTCAGTAAATCCTGATACCTTGTTTGATCAGAAATTAATTGGGTTTCCCACAGGCTAAATGGATGAGTACCAGAAGCACCTATACTATATCCTAAATCGCTTGCAATTTTGCTAACGCCATTACGAAGTTCAATGATTTCCGTAAATGCTTCCTCTACATTTTTACAAATACCAGTACCTACTTCCACCACCGCTTGGTGCATTTCGGCTTTAATTTTATCCTTAAATAGTTTTTGGCCTTCGTTGACAATAGTTTGCTGATGGCTTTTTAATTCCTTAGTAGAGGGATCTAATACCATGTATTCCTCCTCCACGCCAACGGTGAACTGTTGTAAATTTTGTATCGCCATGACCTTGAAATTAAGCAAATTTTAAGAATTGCTCTAAAAAAAATACCCTCCCGAATTAGGGGAGGGTATTTTATATAAACTAAATAGGATAAACCTAATTCATATTAGAACTTAAATCTCAAACCAATTTGGCTAACCCAACGAGCACTATAACTTGGAGCAACGCTAGTGCTTACGCCCCAAGGTGTGTTATTTGTGACAGGAGCAAAGCTATAACTTGGTATTAAAGAGTTTGATGCTCCTTGGTATTTAACCAAAGCAAACTGATCATTAGATAAGAAATAAGTACGACCCCAATCTCTACTCAAGAAATTAGTGAAGTTGAAGACATCATAAGTTATTTGGAATTGATATTTTCTACCATTCATTTTAACATTGAAATCTTGCATTAATTTCAAATCGACAATATTTTGGAATGGTAATCTTCCACCATTTCTTTCAGCATATTGACCTCTGTGTTTGCTTAAGTAATTATCTTGTTGGATATAATCATCAAATGCAGCTTTTTGATCTGCAGCAGATAAAGTATATGATGAGTTAGTTACGAAAGTCATTGCAGTTAACTCTGTCTTAGTAGGGATGTATAATAAGTCGTTTGTTTCACTTGCTCCTTGATCTCTAACTGGTCCTGTAGAATATACATAGCTAAATGGATTTCCTGATTGACCGTTGTAAACTAAGCTAATAGTTGTAGCCATTTTCCCTTTTAAGTAAGTGAATTTTTTTGTAGCAAATACGCTTACTCTATGTCCTAAATCAAAATCGGATCTTGTTCTATCAACATTATTACGACCATTTACAGTTTCCATATATCTCCATTGGCTGTTGTTTTGACTTGAAGTAGGTTCGTTGGTAACAAATGCAGTTCCATAAGTGTAAAATGCATTGAATGAAAATCCATCAGCCCAAGATTTATCAATAGAAGCAGTAAGGTTATAAGCAAAACCTTTTTTGCTATCATAAGGTTGATTTGTCAACACAAAAATACCAGTATAAGGGTTACCTGCTGGGATATTTCCAACTGCGGGGAATTGAATTTTTGCAGCATTGTTATAGATATAGCGATTATCTGGTCCAATCATTACGCCCACATTATTTAAAATATCAACTCTTTGATAGTAAATCTCGTTAATGTTTTTACTAATGCTAGCTTCAACTGTTGTTGACCAATTGTTACCTAATTTTTTATCAATAGCTAATGAAGCACGGAATAATTTTGGTAAACGGAAATTAGGTGCAATTAAATCCACTTGACCTTTTGCCAAACCTGGGTTTAAACCTAAATCAGCAGCAGTATATTGTCCAAGAGGGTTGGCTCTGAAAGTTAATTTAGACAATGTAGTACCTGTAGGAGAAATACCACCTATACTTATACCATTGTTATTATAAACTCCACCAGGCCAAACTAAAGGCATACGACCTGTGAACATACCTAATCCTCCACGGATAGTAATGTTTTCTTTAGGCATTTTATATGTAAAACCGATACGAGGTGAAATTGATATTTGAGGATCACTCATTTGACCACTTCTTGCACCTAATAAATCATTAGACAAAGAAAGTGCAGCAATGACAGGAACACTATTAAAATAATCATCTGTGTATGGAGGAGTTAAAAATTTAGAATAGTCAGCTCTTACACCATAGTTGATGGTTAAATTATCTGTAGGTTTAAACTCGTCATTAAAAAAGGCACTTCCACGACCAGAATAAAAACTAGCAGCTGCTTTTGACTCATCACCTGTTGCATTATCTAACATTGAAAATGATCTGTTATAAGAAGAAGGCGCTTTGTCATTTAAGAAATCAGACAATGAATTATAAGTATATGATCCAAAATTTTGACGAATAAATACGTTGTATGATTTACTTAATTCATAGTCAATACCTAATGTTAAATTATGGTTGTTGACACTGAATTTTAAGTAATCTAAAAAGTTTTTATTAGTTTGTCTTAATAAATTAGAAGCTGAAAATTCTTCCGAACCAAATACGATTTTACCAGCACCATCTGTGATAGAAACACGAGGGAATGGATCGCCAATTTGACTTCTATCATCAATTACTTCTGTAACAGTAAACAACATTTTATTGCTGATGCCATTTTTAAATGTACTTCTTAACTCAGCAGATAATGAATTGGTTTGATTAGGATATAATACACCATTATTGTAGAAATTGACAGTAGTTGAGTTGGAAGCAGACGTATTAAAATCTCTTGCTTCAGAATGACGATAAGAGATACTTAAACGGTGATTAGAACTAATGTTCCAGTCCAATTTAGCCGCTAATCTTTTAGAGCTAACTGTTTCAGGATTGTCTAAATAACTACCAACATCATATCCGTATTTAGTTTTTACAGTAGCTGCTAATGCGTCAATAGTTGAAGTAGAGCTTGCTCCTTTATAACCAGCAAAATCAAATGGTTGAGGACGATTACTTTCGATTGTTTCGTAGTTAATAAAATAAAATAATTTATTTTTTATGAAGGCACCACCAAAACTTCCACCCATTGTCTTAGCACTAAATGGATTTAACTTTGTTGCTGCTGAACTTAAACCAGTAGGAGTTTTACCTGTTAGGTCTTGGTTTTGAGTGAATGAGTAGATAGTACCACTCACCTCGTTTGTACCGCTTTTAGTAGTCGCATTAATACCACCACCAGTGAAGTTACCAATAGAAGCATCAAAAGGAGAAACCATTACTTGAATTTGATCTACCGCATCCATTGAAATAGGGCCCACACTTGTTTGGCCACCATTTGTTCCGCTCGCACTTAAACCAAATTGGTCATTGTTTACAGCACCATCAATATAGAATGAGTTAAAACGGTTGTTTTGACCAGCAATAGACATTCCAGTTAATCCACCAGTACCACCTACTAATTTAACAGAAGGGGTAAAGCGTAAATAATCTTGAAGGTTACGACCAACTGTAGGTAAGTTTTCAATTTTATCTTTTCCGATGATGGTTTGTGTACCACCTCTAACAGATAAATCGGAACCTTTTCTTGATGCGTTCACTGTTACATCTGCAAGTTTTGTAACTTTTGAACTTAACACAACATCTAAACGTGCCGCATCTCCTAAATTAATATAAATATCTTCTCTCTTTTCAGTTTGATAGTTTACATAAGAGACTGAAATTGTGTAAGGGCCTCCAGGTTGCATATTACTAATATCAAAAGCTCCAGACTTTCTAGATTGTACTTTATATACAGTTCCAGTAGGTACATGTAATACACTTATTGTTGCACCAACAAGGACTTCACCATTGTCGGCTTTTACAGATCCGCTTAAGCTACCAGTTGTGTTTTGCGCAAAAGATAAAACAGGCAACATTAACATAGCTACGAGAAAATGTAGTAATTTTTTACTTGACATATAATTGTTTATTTTAAGTAATGCAAAGAAACAAAATAAATTGAATACTTAATTTATGTTTTTGTTAACAAATTATTAATAAACTAATAGACATCATCATATATATTATATATTAAATTTATATGTTATAAAAATCATACTCAAAATAGCAAATTACCGATGATATGAATTTTCGGTTTCATTTTCCCTTTCCTTATCATAGGCCTTGATGATGGCTTTTACTAGCTTATGTCGAACCACATCCTCTTCATCTAATTGAATATGTGCGATGCCTTCTATGTTTTGCAGAATACGGGAAGCTTTTTCTAGTCCACTTTTTTGATTACGGGGTAAATCAACTTGAGTAGGGTCACCTGTAATGATGGCTTTTGCATTTGATCCAATTCGGGTTAAAAACATTTTAATTTGTAAATCATTTGCGTTTTGTGATTCATCTAAAATAATAAACGCGTGATCTAAGGTCCTTCCTCTCATATAAGCTAAAGGGGCAATTTCAATAGTGCGTGTAGACATATAGTAACCTAATTTATCTGCAGGTATCATGTCATCCAATGCATCATAAAGTGGTCGTAAATAAGGATCAATTTTTTCTTTTAAATCACCTGGTAAAAATCCTAAACTTTCACCTGCTTCTACTGCTGGTCTTGTTAAGATAATTTTTTTAACTAATTTATTTTTTAATGCTCTTACTGCAAGCGCCACTGCAGTATAGGTTTTACCAGTACCTGCTGGTCCGATTGCAAAAACGATATCGTTTTTATCGGCAGCTTGAACCATCTTTTTTTGATTGGCTGTTCTAGCACGAACTGTTTTACCATTGGGTCCATAAACCAATACTTCATTTGGATTTTGTTCTACAAAATGGTCAATAATTTCGGCATCATCACCGCCTAAAATTTGTTCAAAATAATTTTCACTCAAATGTCCGTTGCGTTCCATGTACTGTATGATGAGTACAATTTTCTCCTTCGCGATTTCGATTTGTTCGGGTGCACCACTTAGTTTTATTTGTGTGCCTCTTGATAAAATTTTAAGTAATGGGAATTTCTTTTTTAAAATGTCAAGTTTGTTGTTGTTGACGCCGAAAAACTCAATAGGGTTAACGGTTTCTAGGTTGATGATGGTGTCAGTCAATGGGATTAGTTTTAAAGGGTGAGTAGTATAAAATAATCGTCCTGACACAATTTAAAAAAAGAAAAACAAAATGGCGATATTTAAATACGCACAATTGTGCATTACTAAAATGATAATATTCCGTTCATTTTAGTATAATATAATGTTCAGGAAAGGGAAATTAAAAACTGCGTAATTGCGCAATACTTTTTATAGGATCGGGGGCTTTAAAAACGGTGGTGCCTGCTACTAATACATCCGCACCGGCTAGTATTAATGCATGAGCGTTAAGTTCAGTAACTCCACCATCAATTTCGATTAAAGTGTGGGCGCCATTTAATTGAATACTATTTTTTAATGCTGCTACTTTTTCATAAGTGTGTTCAATGAATTTTTGTCCACCAAAACCTGGAAATACGCTCATAACACATACCACATCTATTTCTGTGATGATATCATTTAATACTTGAACATCTGTATCTGGATTAATGGCAACCCCTGCTTTCATACCCTGTGCTTTAATTTGTGAAAGCGTTTCTAATAAATTAGGACAAGCCTCATAATGCACCGTTAAAATATCTGCACCTGCTTTTTTAAAAGCTGCTATGTATTTTTCTGGTTGCACAATCATTAAATGGACGTCACATATTTTAGTCGTCGCCTTTCGAATTTGTTCAATGATGGGCAATCCAAAACTAATGTTGGGAACAAAACTTCCATCCATCACATCCAAGTGAAACCATTCTGCTTCGCTTTGGTTTAGCATATCACATGCTTTACCTAAATGTAAAAAGTCGGCTGCTAATAAAGAGGGTGCAATGATGGCCATTTTATTGATTTGAAACAAAGGTCTATATTTTTTGAGACACTGTCATTTTTTTGTCATAATATTTTATTACACCCCTTAAGCTGATCTAAGTCATCCAATTTAACTTGAGAGCTTGTACTTTCGCAACCTATAAATAATTTATGAAAAAAATACTCTTTTCAATGCTTTGCTTTATGATGATAGCATTAAGCGTTTTAGCACAAGCAGATTCGGTACTATTCGCGGGCGAATCTCATTTTAAAAATGTTCAACAACTTACTTTTGGAGGTGACAATGCCGAAGCTTATTGGAGCTTTGATGGCAAAAGAGTTACTTTTCAACGTACCAATCCCAAGGAAGGAATTTTATGTGATCAAATATTTATGGGTAAACTTCCCGCAAAATTAACAGACAGTTTTACTTATAGATTGTTAAGTGGCGGAAAGGGTAGGACTACCTGTTCTTATTTTACAAAAGATGGGGCTCATATTATTTATGCCTCAACTAAAAGTGGTGGGGACGATTGTCCTCCAAGTGTGGATCGCGCTAAATATGGCAATAAATACATTTGGCCTTTATATACATCTTATGATATTTTCATAGCAGATACCAATGGGAAAAATATAAAGCAATTAACCAAATCTGAAGGATATGATGCGGAAGGCACTTTATCACCTGATGGTAAAAAAATGATTTACTGTAGTGTCAAAGAAGGCGATTTGGATTTATATGTAATGGATTTGGTTACAAAAAAAGAAATTAAAGTAACCAATACCTTAGGATACGATGGGGGTGCATGGTTTAGTCCTGATGGTAAAAAAATTGTATGGAGAGCAAGCCGTCCTAACACTAAAGAAGAAATTGAAGAGTATAAAAACTTTTTAAAAGAAGGATTGGTGGCGCCCACTAAAATGGAAGTATTTGTTGCAGATGCAGATGGTAAAAATGCAAAACAAATAACGCATCTAGGTCAAGCCAATTGGGCTCCCAATTTCACACCCGATGGAAAGCATATTATTTTTTGTAGTAATCATGAATATAAGCGTGGTTTCCCTTTCAACATGTATTTAATAGATTTAGAAGGCAATCATTTAGAAAAAATTAGTAGGGATAAAGGGTTTGATGCTTTTCCTATGTTTAGTCCTAATGGAAAGAAGATCTTATTTTCTTCGAACCGAAATAATGGTGGTACACGCGATACCAATGTATTTGTAGCAGATTGGGTTGATTAATTCAATTTTAATGATAAAGTTGTATTTTACAAGCTCAATCAAAATTATTGAATATGAATACTGGTTTATTGCACTTACATAATCTATTGAGATGGGTCATCTTAATTACGCTATTGTTGAGCATTTATAAATTGATGGTGAAACAAAATGCACTTTCAACAAGTAAAATATTACTCATTGCATCACACACTACTTTAGTTTTGGGCTTATACCAGTATTTTGTAAGTAGTTTACTAGGTTTCAAAATGATTCAGACCGTTGGGATGGCGAGCGCAATGAAAGATGCTGTAAGTCGTTTTTGGGCAGTGGAACATATTTTTTCGATGGTCTTAGCCATCATTTTGATTACGATTGGACATATCAAATACAAGAAAACGGGCAAAACGAACCCTAGCTTTGTTTTTTATATAGTGGCTTTGCTTTTAATTTTATCCGCAATTCCTTGGCCTTTTAGGGCAGGTATCGGTCGCCCATGGTTCCCAGGACTTGGTTAAATGACCAACAAATGAAAATGGGGTAGCTGCCCGGTCTTTCAACAATTATAACTAATTGATTATCAATATAAATAAAGGGAAATACTACGATTTCCCTTTTATTTTGCCCTTTTTGGAAGATTTCGGGTTGAATTTTTCATAATTCCATTCATTTCCATATCTTTGCAACCCCAAAATAAGTATGTCAAAACAACCGCTGATTAAACAAGATGGTATCATAATTGAAGCAATGAGCAACGCTATGTTCAGAGTTAAATTGGAAAATGGGCATGAAATTTTGGCAACGATCTCTGGTAAAATGCGAATGCACTACATCAGAATTTTGCCAGGGGATAAAGTTGGATTGGAAATGAGCCCATATGATTTAACCAGAGGAAGAATCAATTTTAGGCACAAATAAAGTTGGAGAAAATAGAATTAATAATAGTCGATAATAAATATTTAAACAATAAAAGATGAAAGTTAGAGCATCTATCAAAAAAAGAAGTACTGATTGCAAGATCGTGAAGCGCAAAGGGAAATTATATGTAATCAACAAAAAGAATCCTCGTTTTAAACAAAGACAAGGATAATTTTAATTATTAGAAATCCATTTTAACAAAAACAAAATAAGTTTTAAAATATGGCTCGTATCGCCGGTATCGATTTACCAAAAAACAAAAGAGGAGAAATAGGGTTGACTTACATCTTCGGAATAGGTCGTTCAACAGCTCAGTACATTTTAGACAAAGCTGCTATCAGTTATGATAAAAAAGTAAATGAATGGAATGATGATGAGCAAACTGCTATTCGTAATATCATTAACGCTGAATTTAAAGTAGAAGGTGCTTTGCGTAGTGAAGTTTCAATGAGCATTAAGCGTTTATTGGATATTGCATGTTACCGTGGATTGCGTCACAGAAAAGGTTTACCAGTTCGTGGACAACGTACTAAAACGAATTCTCGTACTCGTAAGGGTAAGCGTAAGACAGTTGCAGGTAAAAAGAAAGTTGCTAAAAAATAATAATACATAGGTAGTCATATAAATTTATTTATACGACTACCTTTTGTTATAAAAATCCAACACCAATTAGATCCTGTAAAACAGGGGAGATTTTTGTCGGTTTCCGCCTCGGCGGAATTTCAATTTAAATAACCGCTCCTTCAAAAGAGCACACCTCAAAAAAAATGGCAAAACCAATCAAAGCACAAAACAGTGCGAAAGCGGCATCGAAAAAAAGAGTCGTGAAAATTGATGCATCTGGCGAAGTTCGTATCAGTGCAACATTCAACAATTTAATTATTTCTTTTACTAACAAAGCAGGACAAGTGATCAGCTGGAGCAGTGCTGGTAAAATGGGCTTTAGAGGTTCTAAGAAAAATACGCCTTATGCAGCTCAAATGGCAGCAGCCGATGCAGCTAAAGTTGCATTAGATGCAGGTGTGAAAAGAGTAGATGTATTTGTAAAAGGTCCAGGATCAGGTCGTGAAGGTGCGATTCGTTCTATCTCTCAATCAGGGATTGAAGTAACCAGCATACGCGATGTGACACCAATGCCACATAACGGATGTCGTCCTCCAAAACAAAGAAGAGTTTAATTATTTATATTTTATAAAAAGGGCATATCATTTATTTTAGATTTTTACCGATGATATGTCGTCACTAAAAAATCACAAACAAGAATTATGGCACGTTACACAGGACCCAAAACCAAAATTTGTCGCATTTTCGGCGAACCTATTTTAGGAAACGCAAAATGGTTAGGCAAAAACAGCAACCCTCCAGGACAACACGGTGCACAACGCAAGCGTAAGCAACTAGGAGAGTATGCATTACAATTAAGAGAGAAACAAAAAGCCAAATACACTTATGGTGTATTAGAGAGACAATTCCGTAAAACATTTGAGGAAGCTTCTCGTATTAAAGGCGTAACAGGTGAAAACTTGATTAAATTATTAGAGTCTCGTTTGGATAACACCATTTATAGAATGGGTTTAGCAGCGAGTCGCCCGGAAGCACGTCAGTTGGTATCTCATAAGCACATCACTGTAAATGGTGAAGTGACGAATGTACCTTCTTATACATGTCGCCCAGGTGATGTGATTGCTTACCGTCCAAAGAGTGCGCATAACACTTCTATCGTAAGCAAGCAACGCGGAAAAAACACCAAGTTCAGTTGGGTAGATTGGAATGAAAATACCAATACAGGTACTTTTATTACAATGCCAGAGCGTGAATCTGTTCCAGAAAACATCAAGGAACAATTAATCGTCGAATTGTATTCTAAATAGTAGCAATTAACAAAATTTCTTCCAATGGGAAGATTCAAATAAAAAATAAATTCACATGGCTATATTAAGTTTTCAAAAACCGGATAAAATTGTTTTACAAAAAGCAAATGACTTTGAAGGACAATTCGAATTTCGTCCATTAGAGCCTGGCTTTGGTTTAACATTAGGTAATGCTTTAAGAAGAGTTTTATTAAGTTCTTTAGAAGGTTTTGCTATTGTTGGAATAAAAATTGAAGGGGTAGACCACGAGTTTGCAACTTTAAAAGGAATTACTGAAGATGTAACTGAAATCATCTTAAACTTAAAGCAAGTTCGTTTTAAGCGTAAAGCAGATCAAGATGTTTCATCTGAAAAAATCACGCTTTCTATTAAAGGAAGCAGTGAATTTAACGCTGGTCAAATTGGAGATGCTTCTCAACAATTTCAAGTGATGAATCCTGAGTTAGTTATTTGTACTATGGATTCTACAGCGAAATTAGAAATCGAATTAACCATCAGCAAAGGCCGTGGTTATATTCCTTCTGAAGAAAACAAGTTAAAAGAAATGCCATTTGGTTATATCGCAATCGATTCAATTCACACACCAATCAAGAACGTTAAATACGCTATTGAGAACTATCGTGTGGAGCAAAGAACCGATTATGAAAAATTAATTTTAGATGTAGCAACAGATGGTACAATACATCCAGAAGAAGCGGTTAAACAAGCTTCACGTATCTTAATTCAACACTTAATGATTATCACTGATGAGAACATCACTTTTGATAATAAAGAAGATAAGAAAGAAGATGTGGTGGATGAGCAAGTTTTACAATTAAGAAAAGTATTGAAAACACCATTGGAAGATTTAGATCTTTCAGTTCGTGCCTTCAATTGCTTGAAAGCTGCTAAAATTAATAGCTTAAGCGAATTAGTTCAATATGAGCAAGAGGACTTGATGAAGTTTAGAAACTTTGGTCAAAAATCTTTATCTGAAATTGAGCAAGTTTTAATCGAAAGAGGATTAAGCTTTGGAATGGATTTAGGTAAATTAGGATTAGACAAATTAGATTTACAATAGTCTTTACCGACTAGTGTATTATCACTATTTATAACGAGCGAAAGCTCAAACCTCACAATTCCTGACACGGTGTGAGGATAAAATTTAAAAGTCATGCGTCACGGAGACAAACAAAACAACCTAGGCCGTAAAAAGGCACACAGAGATGCCTTATTAATGAACTTAGCTTGTCAAATTATTACGCACAAGCGTATTGTTACTACTTTAGCTAAGGCTAAAGCTTTAAGAAAGTATGTTGAGCCATTGATTACTAAAACTAAGAAAGCGGCCAGCAAAGAGGAAATTATGCACAATCACAGAATCGTGTTTAGCTATTTAAACGACAAAACAGCTGTAAAAGAATTATTTACAGTGGTAGCGCCTAAAATTGCGACTCGACCTGGTGGATATACTCGTATCATCAAATTAGGCATTCGTCCAGGGGATAATGCTGAAAAAGCGATGATAGAATTAGTAGATTTCAACGAAATTTATGGTAATTCAATAGCTACAGCTGCTGAACCAGCTAAAAAGACACGTCGTAGTAAAGCGCCTGCTGCTCCTAAAAAAGCCGCTGCTGCCGCTGAAACGTCATCAACTGAAGCTCCTTCTACCGAAGAAACGCCAACAGCTGAATAATGAGTTAATTAACTAGACATATAAGGCAAGACTTTTAAGTCTTGCCTTTTTTTTGCCCTTTTGAAGGGGGGCGGATCTAAATAAACAATATGTTTAAAAGTTATTATGGAAAAGTAAAAAATAGTTTCTTTTTTTGCATAACAAAACACCAACACTACAATGACTGAACAACCTGCAATATTAGTTTTAGCGGATGGTAATGTATTCCACGGACAAGCTTTTGGTAAAATAGGAACCACCACAGGTGAGATATGTTTTAATACAGGGATGACGGGTTATCAGGAAGTATTTACGGACCCAAGTTATACAGGGCAGGTCATCATCATGAATAATGTACATGTTGGAAATTACGGAGTAAAATCGACTGATGTTGAAAGCAAGTCGGTTAAAATTCATGGATTGATTGGAAGAAACTTGGAGGAAAAATACAGCCGTTTGCAAGCCGATGGAAATTTGAATGAGTATTTAATTAATAATAATATTGTTTCCATCGAAGGATTAGATACAAGGGCCTTGGTGGCGCATGTGCGTCAAGTGGGTGCTATGAATTGCATTATCTCATCCGAGATATTAGAGGTGGATGTTCTTAAAGCGCAATTGGCAAAAGTGCCAAGTATGGATGGGCTTGAATTAGCCAGTTCAGTAAGTACAAAAGAGGTATATGAATTAGGAGATAAAAATTCACCCATTAAAGTTTCTGTTTTAGATTTTGGAGTGAAAGAACATATATTACAATGTTTGGTGGATAGGGGCGTGCATGTAAGAGTACATCCTGCTAAAACTAATTTTGATACTTTAAAAGCATTCCAACCGACTGGTTATTTTTTATCTAATGGTCCTGGCGATCCAGCACCGATGGATTATGCAATAAAAACGATCAAGGAAGTTTTAAACGAAAAAAAGCCAGTGTTTGGAATTTGTTTAGGCCATCAGTTATTGGCTTTGGCGAATGACATACCTACTTTTAAAATGCATCATGGTCACCGTGGATTAAATCATCCTGTTAAAAATGTGATTACAGGCCTTTGTGAAATCACCACTCAAAATCATGGTTTTGGTGTTGATCCTGATGCCGTTCGCAAACATCCCAATGTCATTATATCACATGTGAATTTAAATGATGATTCCATTGAAGGAATTAAATTAAAAGATCGCCCTGCTTTTAGTGTTCAATATCATCCTGAAGCAACTCCAGGCCCGCATGATAGCAGGTATTTATTCGATGATTTCGTATCTTTAATGAAATCAAATTAATTCAAATAAGATTTCAGCATGTTACAAATAGCCATCATTAATGGACCTAATTTAAATTTACTAGGTAAAAGAGAGCCAGATGTATATGGGCATGCCAGCTTTGAAGACTTCTTAGTCCAATTAAAAAATGATTTTCCTACGGTCCACTTTACTTATTTCCAAAGTAATATCGAAGGAGAAATTGTACAAGCGATTCAAACACATGGCTTTGATAAAGATGGTATTATATTAAACCCTGCGGCCTACACACATACTTCTGTGGCGATAGGAGATGCAGTAGCAGCTGTTAAGACACCTGTGATTGAAGTGCATATCAGTAATGTACATGCCAGGGAGGATTTTCGAAAAATTTCTTATGTATCTGCCAAGTCTGTGGGCTCTATTGTAGGGCTTGGTTTGAAAGGGTATGCTTTGGCTACAGAATGGTTTTTAGCGAAGTAGCTGATTTAGATACTACAACTTTTATGTATCGGCTAAATGATACAAGATTAGGCCAAGCTCTATTTTTCCTTAAAAAATGAATTTATCAAAATCCCTTCGATAGGAGATACTGACGCCTTGCCTGTTGCGACGGCCTAAGCTGCTGCCATTCATATCTAAACTATTCCTATTAAATACGATGGCCCTTAATTTACGATCCCTCGTTAAAATAAATTCAATATTCAAATCAGGGAGCCATTGTAGGTTGTCATTTTGAATATTACTACTACTTCTTACATTAAAGTCAAGGTCGCCTCCTACATTTACAATGACTTTATCATTTAGAAAGCTCCGACCTATTCTTAAATTGACTCTTTGACGATCTATTTTATTAGCATTAATGGCAATGCCCGCTCCCGTAGGATCTAATAAGTTACCACTATTGTATACAGATGAAGCAATATCAAATCGTAAACTATTGTCACCCGTTACTTTATTTAATAAATGTGTCACTGACTTGTTCACTTCCTTAGTGAGTAATTGAGAAATAGTATTAATACCAATGGAAGTCATGCTATATGCATTTGTACTATTTCCTGAACTAAATCCTACAGGGGCAAAAGAGTTAAATACAATTAAAAAAGAAACTTGTTTTAGAATTTCATTTTCATCTCTTTCTAAACGATTAATAAATTGTGAAAATTCATTATCGGAACTAATTGGATTCCCTTGAGGAAAGGCAATACCAAATTTAATATCAGGTTGAAAAAGTTTATTCCTTAATGCAGCAATGACATAAACAGTTCCTCTATATGATTTTACAGCATTACTGAAGTTAGCTGACCCTACTAATGAATTTAAACTAATTTGTTCTGCTTTATAACGTGCGTCCACATGTATGTCCGCTTCATAGGGATTTCCAGCCCATTCTATATAATTTCCTATGTCTGGAATTAACTCAAAAGGTTTTTTAATAAATGATTGAAAGTTGAAGTCGTAGTTGCCTGATTCAATATTGTATTTCCCTCTTATACTTAAGGGTTCTATATTTCCAGCCCTAATTTTCAATCGCCCATTCCCTTTGGCTTTAATCACATCGCCAGTTAGTTCATCTAATATTACATCAATCTTTGTTTTGTTATTGGCAGAAAGGTCTAAGTCTACAAGTAGATTAAAAGTAGGCAGATCTGCACTTTTAATGGCAGTCTTACCATATTTCTTAAATAATATAAAATCAGCATTGCCTTTATCCTTACTTGTATTATTGGGAATATACAAGTGGGAGCTGTCATTCACATCTGCATTAATAACCATTTTAATATTTTCCTCTGGTCCTTTGATGGTCAAAGCTGCTTTGCCAACGGCATTACCATAAAAATAAGTATTATCCAAAGGCCCCATGTTAAGCAGTTCAATTTTAGGGCTACTCATTTCCAAATCATATACAAGGTGCTTAAATCCGTTGTTATATATTTTGCCTTTGAAATTTGCTTTTCTGTTTAACTGATCTGTTAATGGAATATTACCAAAATCAATTCCTTCATCGGTAAATTGAATGGTGCTTTCATTAATAAAGTATCTTACTTTAGTGTAATCCACCTTAAAGGATACTTTTTCTAACGTTGCCTTCCCTTTTAATACTGGGTTTTCGATTCGGCCTCCAAAGTGCAATGATCCATTGGCTTTTCCATCAAAATGGGTAAGTACGCCACCTATGAATTGCTCTACTAAGCTAAATTTAGAATGATTAAGATACAGTGTGGCATCTAAGGGGTTAATGGTGTCATTGATATTGTAGCTGCCTTGAGCTGATAAATTATATTCTTTATTGGGGATACTAAAATTAAAAGGAACAATTCCTAGTTTTTTATTATAGGAAGCATTTAGGTTTGTATAGCCTAGTAGCTCATTGTTATAACTAAGTTGATCAATGATTAAATCTGAATTTAGCTCAAAATTTTCTAAAATGTTTTTAAAATAAATCTTTCCATTGGTGATGCCTTCTAGTTGAGGGTATCTAAAAAATAATTTTGTTATATCCCCAAGTATTATATTTTTTAATTCTAATTGTAAAGCATTGTTATTGGCACTGGTAAGGAAAAGTTCTTGAAGGCCTTGTGAAAATTTTACATTTTTAGCAAATGTATTATTGGTACGAAGCGAAATTTCACCTCCATTATTGATGTCCCATTTTTTTTGATTTAAAACAAAGTAGGAGGGCTTCCATTTAATGGAAATACCATCAGAGAAAGTATTTACGATGCCATTTAGGTCAATGTTTTGTAAAGCATTATTACTAGTGGCGGTAATCTTTATATTCGATTTATCATTAAAGGTGTGAATGGTGAGTAATGGATTCACTAAAGTAAAGCTATCTTTTAGTTGGTAAGTACTCGACTTTACATATAATTGCAATGAATCCTTTGAGCCATTACCAGTCATTTGGCCTCCCTTAATGGCCATATCAGACCATTGGGCAAAGGGTACACTCGCCTTAAATTGAAGTGTTTTTTTATCAGTATTGATGGCTCCTTTAAAATCAAGGTTATTGAATCCTGAAAAATCTTTATTAAAAATGCGAATGAGGGGCTCTATATAATTGGTTTTTACTTCGATATCAAATATTTGGTTGGAGGGAGTATTTTTAGGTGCAGGAATATAAGTAGGTAAATAGCGCTGCATAAAATACTGAATACTCGCGGGCAAGTGAGAAATATTAAATTTGCCATATATAGACGCATTAAGATCATCGCTTGCTAATCTTAGATATTTAGTACCTTTTTCAACACTTGAATGTAAGGTTACAGAATCAAAACGTACTAAAGATTTCTCACCTTTTAATTGACCATTATAAAATTTGGCATAACCCATAAAATTATCAATACTATCTCCCTCAAAATTAATATCAATTAAGCCAGTTAGTTGAATTTTATTATTTGAAAATCCAAGCTCTTTTAAATTGGTATTTTGTAAATCACCAACTGCATTAATTTTTGGCTTTGTATTGTTAAAGTCTACTTCAATATTGCTGTTAAAATTAATATTGGGATCTTTAATTTTTAAAGTACCACTATAAGCTCCTTTTTGAATATCCCCATCAGTATCAATTTGGGTGTAAGTATAGTTATTGTAATCAACTGAATCAATATGTCCTTGAATATTTGTTTTTTGATTAGTTAGGCTAAATGAATTCCCATTAATTTTACCATTAAAGTTTAAAAACCCTAATAATTTATTGTCTAATAATTTTCCTGCATTAAAATGCCTTGTTGTGATATTGCCTTGATAGTTAGGTTCGGATTTCAATGGGAATTGCAATCTAATTTCAGTAGCAGCATACCCTAGAGCAGAATTCATTTCGCCTTTAGTAACAAAATCATACAGGGTGCCTTTAAAATGACCAACAAATTGGATATTGCCCAATTGATCCAATTTAAATTCTTTAACATCTTTTAGTGAAGGTAGCCAAGCAGCTAAGTCCTTATAATGGGTATTGGCTTGTACATTACTAAAGTTGATTTGAGTATTTCGCAAGTAAGGTAATCCTTGCATTGAAAAACGGCCTCTTACATTGGATTGATTGTATTGCGCAAACAAGTCATTGGTTTCAAAATGAGCCACTGTTCCTAGATAATGAAAACTCAATATAATTTTTTGATGCAATTGGGATAGGGCTGGCGCAAAGTAGGCAATATCGTCGGTGGAGACATTGGACTTTTCCAAATGCGCTTTCATTGTCACATTTTGAATGTAATTTTTAAAATCATATTTCAAATCATGGTATTGCATCGCATAATAGGGGCCTACTGTGCTATTGTTTGTTTTTAATAAGAGTTGTGCAAATTCCATGATCTGTGGCGTTAACTTAAACTGGGTGTTTAGTTTTTTTATTTCAAAGCCCGATCTTTCCTTAAGACTTAAATTAACTTTTGCAGTAATCGTATCTTCCTTTACTATTATATTCTGAATGAGCGCATTTAAATCCCGCATCCTAATATGTGCACCATCAAAATAGGGGACAGGCTTTTCAAATCCATCCTCTATCATAAAACTTCCATTCAGTATCTGCAATTCACTTGTCAGAATGTTAAAATGACTTTCATTAAACTTATTGCCTACTTCTTTTACTAAATTTTTTTGATTGTTATTTGTATTTATGCCTTTGTACGATAATAAATTACAAATTGGTTTATTTAAAATAACCTGATCTATTAAAATTGATTTATTTTTTTTATTAAAAGATTTCAGATTAATTAGAATATTCTTTGTGGAAAATTCTCTTTTTTCTCCTTCCCATTGATCATTTTGGATTAAATGAAAGTCGTTGATATCTATTTTTTTTATATCAAAGGCGGAAGTGCTTTTCGTGTTGGTGTCCTTATTTAAATAATCAAGCAAAAACTGGTAGTTCCAAACAGGAGTGTGACGAGTTAAAAATATTTTAGTGCCTTCAAGTCCTATATATCTAATAACGGGGTCGGATTTGGAAAAAAACAAGTCAGATAAGCGTAATTTGAAATTCTTTGTGAACAAAATCGTATCCTTATGAGTATCTCTTATAAGGACATTTTCTATGTCGAGACGGTTGAATAGCGAAAAGCTGACATGTCCCACATTCACCTCCGTCCCCAGTTGTTGTGAAAGTTGAGAGGCCGCTTTTTTAACCAATAAATTTTGAACAGCAGGTATGAATAACAATAAATAAGCCATTAGGATAAATCCTATCAGGGATGCCCCAAAAATTCGAAGTATGGTGAGCTTATTTTTTAGCAAAAAATTGATTTTTGTAAAAATACTAATTTACGCCGTATAATGAGCTGATAACTAATATCCTGCAACGCTGTCATCACCTCTTTTATCGCCTACTGCTTCTCTTTTCCCGCCAGGTAATATCCGAATGCCGTCCATTCGTCCATAATTGCCTCTCTTGGTATAAGTATAGCCTTGTGCTTTTAAAGTGGCTAATGTCGCATCTGGAAAATCTGACTCAACTGCAATGACATCTGGGATCCATTGATGATGAAAACGAGATCCGTCAATAGCTTGTTGTAAGTTCATTTTATGATCTATAATATTAACCAATCCTTCATACACTTGATTTGGTATAGTAGTTCCTCCAGGTGACCCAATAGTCAAATAGGGTTGATGGTTTACTGTTACTAAAGTAGGAGTCATAGAACTTAGCATTCTTTTTCCTGGTTGGATCGCATTGGCTTCTCCACCCAGTGCGCCAAACATATTAGGCACACCTGGCTTTACACTAAAATCGTCCATTTCATTATTTAATATAAAACCTGCTCCAGCAACTACCGTTCTATTTCCATAAGAGCCATTTAAGGTAGTGGTGATGGCCACCATATTACCTTGTTTGTCAATGATACTAAAATGTGTTGTTTCTTCACTCTCTTTTATTTGTCCAGCTTGAATACCTTTACTATTTCCAGCAATACCTGGCGTATAATCTTGCATTCTTTTTTTAGCATACTCATCACTAGTTAAAGTGCGCGTAGGAACTTTCCAAAAATCAGGATCGCCCATATGTTCTGCTCGATCAGCGTATGCGCGTCGTTGAGATTCTACCATTAAACTTACAGAAGCTGGTGTGTTGTATCCCATTTTGGCAATATCAAATGGTGCAATCATTTTCATCATTTGAGCCAATAAAATACCACCACTTGAAGGGGGAGCAAAACTAATGACGTGATGATTTTTATAATCAAATTCAATGGGCTTTCTAAATTTAGGTTGGTAGTTTTTTAAATCAGCTTTTGAAATAATACCTGCTCCGTGAGACATTTCCTTTACAATATAATCGGCAGTTAGACCCTCATAAAAACCGGCTAATCCATTTTGCTGAATGCGTTTTAAAGTAGCAGCTAATTCGGGTTGTACTAATGTATCTCCTTTTTTCCAATTAGATTTTGAGGTATAGGCCGATGGGGCACTACTGTATTTTAATAAATCTGCATTTTCACTATTAAGACTTCTTGCTTCTTTATCGGTAAGCACAAAACCAAATTCTGCTAATTCAATGGCCGGTTCAAGAAGTTGTGCCATAGAAAGTAAGGCATTGTCATGTGCGCTAAACATACCCGCTACACTCCCTGGTATGCCAGAAGCCAATGGACCATCTTTTGATTTTGCTGTGATGGCATTTCCTTTGTCATCAAGATACATGTCCTTGCTGGCTTTTGAAGGAGCCGCTTCCCTATAATCTATCCCTATCAATTTCCCATTACTTGTTCTAGCTAACATAAATCCACCACCGCCAATATTGCCTGCTGCAGGATGTACCACTGCTAATACAAATTGTACCGAAATAGCAGCATCAAATGCATTACCCCCATCTTGCATGATGGCAACACCTACCATACTTGCTAATGGATGGGCAGAAGTGACTGCTGCATGTTCAAATAATTTACCCTTTACAATTTCAAATTGGTAAGGATTAATTTCTTGATGTTTTTTAAAAAATTTTTGAGCGGATAGGCCATTGGAAATGCATACTAAAACAGCCATGAATAGGAAACTACTTTTTTGGAACATATCAATTTTTTTGAATATTTTAGATAGATAAGGGAGTAAATTACTTAATTATTAAGAATTCGTCAAATGGGAGGGCAGCTTGTTTAAAATTAGTTGTTTTAGGGGTTCATTAACGCTAAAGTTCTCGTATTTTAGAGGGTTGATTGGGTTAAGTAGGTCATAGGATGAATCGTCAAATAACTTAAATTTTGTACATGGATCATTTGATTAAAAAAAGTGGGTTTAGTTTGGTCTTGTTGTTCATTTTAAATGCACCCATGGGGTTTGCGCAAAAATCGAGTACAGAACTATATACGCAAATAAAAAAATTAGGGGTAGTAGGAAGTGTTTTATACATCGCAGCACATCCTGATGATGAAAACAATAGCTTTTTGCCCTACCTAACCAATGATCGAATGTACAGAACAGCTTATTTAAGTTTAACAAGAGGTGATGGCGGACAAAATTTAATTGGTAAAGAACAAGGAGTGGAATTGGGTATGATTAGAACTCAGGAATTATTGGCTGCTCGAAAACAAGATGGCGCCGAACAATTTTTTTCCAGAGCATATGAATTTGGATTTAGTAAATCAGCCGAAGAAGCATTAACCATTTGGGATCATCAAAAAGTGTTAAGCGACGCGGTTTGGGTCATTCGTCAATTTCAACCCGATATTATTATTGCTCGTTTTCCACCAGATACTCGAGCTGGACATGGACACCATGCCGCTTCTGCGATTATAGCGAAGGAAGCATTCATTGCAGCAGCAGATCCCAAACAATTTCCAGAACAGTTTAAATATGGTGTCACAATTTGGCAAGCTAAGCGAATATTATGGAACACTTTTAATTTTGGAGGAGCGAATACAACAAATGATAAGCAACTCAAAATTGAAGTAGGGGGATATAATCCAATCATTGGAAAAAGTTATGGTGAGATTGGAGCAGAAGCCAGATCCATGCATAAGAGTCAAGGGGAAGGAAGGCCTCGAAGAAGAGGTAGCTTATATGAATATTTTGAACCAGTAGCGGGTGATTTAGCAGTGAATGATATCATGGATGGGGTGATTACAAATTGGGATCGATTCAATGCGCCAGAGATACAACTTGCAGTTGCCAATATCATAAAGGAATATAAATTAGATCAGCCAGATCGTTCTGTCAAAGCCTTGGTAGATTTATATCAAGTAGTACAAAAGTTGCCAAGTTCAGTTTGGAGAAATTATAAATTAAATGAAATTAAGTCCTTGGTGCAAAATTGTGCTGGTTTATTTATAGAAGCTTCAAGTACACAGCAACAAGTATTTCCAGGCAAAGGGTTGCCTATACAATTTAGCATCAATCAAAGAGCAAGCGTTCGTAGTACTTTTGATAAATTAAAATTACCAGGGAAGGACTCTGTTTTTAATAAGTCATTAGGGGTGAACCAAAATATTCAATTGGATTATACTTATACGATTCCTTTAATACAGCCTATTTCACAGCCCTATTGGTTAGCCGCTCCTAAGAGTGAAGGCATGTTTGAAGTAAATAATCAATTGCTCATTGGTAAACCAGAAAATGATCCCGCTTTTGTTTGTACCGTAATGGTGACCATCGAAAATCAGCCATTTGATTTTTTTATTCCTGTTCAATATAAATATGTGGATCCTACTAGAGGTGAAACTTATCAACCCATTGCAGTGGTTCCAAGTCAAGAAATTAAATATGAAAAAGAATTGTATTTAATTAATGGAGATAAACCTGTTCAAGTAAATTATCAAACCATCAATCACTTAGGTCAAAATGAAACAGGTTCGGTAATAATGAGTTCCGCTACAGACCCTTTACCTACTTCCCCACAAGCTCTTTTTCAAAAAACGATTCAGTACGATCATATTCCAACTATTACTTATTTTCCTAGTTCCACTACTACCATTGTGAAAGCGGAGATTAAGACAAAAGGGAAAAAAATTGGATATATCGAAGGAGCGGGTGATAAAATACCAGAAGCATTGTCAGCATTAGGGTATTCTGTTACTTATTTAAAGGAATCGGATATGCAATTAGATAAATTAAAAGCTTATGATGCCATCGTAGTGGGGATTAGAGCTTATAATTTATACGAATACCTTACGAATAACAATGAAGTAATGAATCAGTATATTGAACAAGGAGGTAATGTAATTGTTCAATATTTAAAAAGCAATCAAGTAGGATTGCAAAAAGTAAAAGTAGGGCCTTATGCATTTATTGTAAATTCGGGCAGACGCGTTACCCAGGAAAATGTGCCTGTTCAATTTACATTGCCAGGGCATATTGTTTTAAACGCGCCAAATAAAATCACCTCTTCGGACTTTGAAAATTGGGTTCAAGAGCGAAGTACTTATCAAGCCGAAAATATGGATACTCATTTTGAGATGCCATTGACAATGAATGATAAAGGAGAGGCGCCCTCCAATGGAAGTTTGTTAATTGCGCCCTATGGCAAAGGTAATTTTGTATACTTAAGTTTAACTTTATTTAGACAATTACCAGCGGGTAATCCAGGTGCTTTTAAGTTATTAGCTAATTTAATTGCACTCCCAAAACATTAATTGAATCATTCAAATTATATGAGACGAAAAGTAAGTATACTAACGCTTTTAATCATCGGATTAGCCATTGGCTGGATGATAAAAAATGTTAAGATAGGATTGATAGTAGGTTTAGTTTTAGGCTTGCTCATCAGTGGGATGACTGTCGGCGGTCGCAAGTAATTCATCAGATCCAATCCATTTCATTTTTTTTGCAATCACATAAGCTACTAAGCCTAAGCTAATCACCACTAAGCCACTAATCATCATCTTTTGTCCTGTCGAAAAAAAGATACCAATCCAAATCGCAATTGCTAAAATTAAGGGTAATGGGTATAGTGGCATTTTCCAAGGGAAAAAACTGTTCCCTTTACGTTTAACTAATAATATAAGTCCTATTGCTTGTCCAATAAATTGAATCATGATACGCATTGCTAAAATAGCATCAATGACTTCCTTTAGCTTGAACAATAAACTAAATACAAAAGCAATACCTCCTAACACTAATAAGGATCGATGTGGGAAATGTAAAGTAGGGTGCAGTTTATTAAAATAGCCAAAAAATGATTTGTTTTGAGCAGCAGCATAAGGAATTCTGCTGTATCCAAGTGTGGCCGAAAATAAAGAAGCAAATGCTACTAATAAAATTAAAACAGTAACAAAGGCACCTGCATGAGCACCATACAAGGTTTTAATATAGTCACTCACCACATATTTACTATTCATAATAGTGTTCAAAGGCAATACACTTGCCACACTAATATTCATCGATAAGTATAAAATAGCAATTCCAGTAATGGAGATAAACATACTTCGAGGAATATTCTTACTTGGATTTTTAATCTCACCACCTAAATGACAAACATTATAATAGCCTAAATAACTATAAATTGTTTTTACGCTTGCAAATCCTAAGGCAGCAACAAATCCATGTTGCATTGAAAAACCATCATTAATATGTTTGATAGGATCTAAAAAATGTCCGTTGGCAACGCCACCCAAAATTATCCATCCCATAGTGGCTAGTACACCCACCCATAAAAAAACAGATATCTTTCCAATAGATTCGATTTTGCGATATAATAAGCTAATGACTAAAATGACAACAGAACCACTGACGATCTTTTCTTGAATAAATGAAAAATTAAAAAAGTAACTAGCATATTGTGCAAAACCAATAGAGGCGGATGCAATAACTAAGGGGGCTTGTATCATGGTTTGCCATACAAACAAAAAGCTCATTAATGGCCCCCATTTTTTTCCATAACCTTCTTTTAAAAAATGAAAGCTTCCTCCTGCTCTTGGTAATGCTGCGCCTAACTGACTCCATACCATCGCATCTAAATAGGATAGTACCGCACCAGCAATCCAAGCATATAAAAAATAGGGTCCTCCAATGATTTGTGCTACCACACTCAGTACCACAAATGGACCAATGCCCACCATATCAATCATGTTGATGGCAGTTGCATGTAAAAGACTTAATTTGCGATCTAATTGGGGCTTAACTTGACTCATGTGCTTGCCAAGATAATAAAAATTGAATTAAAAATTGTAATTAAATGGATGCTAGTTTCAATACAGTAACATGGGCAAATGAATCCATCATTTATGAAGTAAATATTAGACAGTATACACCTGAAGGTACTTTCAAAGCTTTTCAAAAACACTTACCTAGGTTAAAAGAGATGGGGGTCACCCTTTTATGGTTCATGCCCATCACACCCATTAGTGAAAAATTAAAAAAAGGGACCCAAGGTAGTTATTATGCTTGCAGTAGTTATACTAAAATTAATCCTGCATATGGTAATGAATCCGATTTATTGGAGTTAGTTCATGCCGCACATGAGTTGGGTATGAAAGTCATTATTGATTGGGTAGCAAACCATACCGGTGCTAAACACGAATGGATGGACAAAAATCCAGAGTGGTTTTCGAGAGATGCACAAGGCAACTTTACGGAGCGCAATGGATGGGAGGATGTAGTAGATTTAAATTATGAGAACCAACCCATGCGGGATGCATTAATTGCCTCTATGCAATATTGGGTTCGTCACTTTAATATAGATGGTTTTAGATGCGACATGGCCCATTTGGTTCCTTTGGATTTTTGGAAAGCGGCCCGTGCAGCTTGCGATAATATTAAAACCTTATTTTGGTTAGCAGAATGTGAGGAGGTCGGATATCATCAAGTGTTTGATGTAAGTTATGCTTGGGCATGGATGCATGCGATCGAAAAAACAAAACATGATCTTTCGGGGCTCAATGATGTATATAACATATTACATGCTTACGACCAGTATCCAGCTGGGGCGCTCAAATTATTTTTCACTTCGAATCATGATGAAAATAGTTGGAATGGAACTGAATATGAAAAATTTGGAGAGGCTGCAAAAGCTTGGGCAGTATTTACCTATACCTGGAAGGGGATTCCTTTAATTTATAGTGGGCAGGAACTTCCCAATCATAAAAGACTACCATTTTTTGATAAGGACTGTATCGAATGGAATGGAAAACCAGCCTTACATGATTTTTATAAAACATTGGCCTCTTGTCGTCAACAATATCCCGCCATTCTGCATGGGGCTAATTATATATTGCCAAGTGACTCCAACGGTGTGATGGCCTATTTGAGATATGATTCAATTAATGTGGTTTTGGTATTGCTTAATATTTCATCTGAGATTCAAAAAATAGCCTGTACGCATGATTTGATAAAAGGAACGTTTACCAATATCTTTTCGGGCTTGCAATTTAGCTTTGATAGGGAAGAAGCTTTTGAGCTGATGCCAGGGGATTATTTGGTTTATGTTAAATAGCTAACCTTGGTGTATCTAATTTCTTTTCGATTGCTGAAATTCAACAAATTCTATCATTTCTGCTAAGCTAAAGCTACTCAAGTTTTGTGCTGCTGTTAATCCTGCTTTTTGAGCTACTAATACCCCATATCTAACATCTTCAAATCCTTCAATAGAATGTGCATCGGGATCAATAGAGATGAGTACATCATTTTTAATAGCGGATTGAATAAAACGCCAATCCATATCTAATCGACGGGGATGCGCATTTAATTCCATCACGACATTATTATCTGCACAAGCTTGTATGAGTGCTTCGTGATCCACGGGATATCCTTTTCTGCTTAATAATAATCTGCCAGTAGGGTGTCCTAAAATACTTGTATAGGGATGGTTGACTGCATTTAATAATCGCATCATTGCTTTTTCTTCGGTCATCTTTAAATTGGAATGTATGGAGGCAATCACTATATCAAAACAGGCTAAGATATCTTCTGGGTAGTCCAAGCTTCCATCATTAAGAATATCGGACTCAATACTTTTAAATATAACAAAGGGTGCCAATTTTTTATTGAGGGCTTCAATTTCCTTATGTTGGGCTTTAACACTGTCTATAGATAAGCCACCTGCATAAAATGCAGATTTGGAATGGTCGCTGATGATTAAGTATTCATATCCTTTTTCAATGGCGGCAAGAGCCATATGTTCGATCGTATGGACTCCGTCGCTCCAAGTACTATGTGAATGGATGATCCCTTTAATGTCGGAGGTTTGAATGAGCTTAGGTAATTTATTATTTTTTGCTTGCTCAATAATTGAAGGATGCTCCCTAAGGGGGGATGGAATGAGCGGAATATTTATTTGTTCAAAAATGCTTTTTTCTGAAATAAATGGGATTTTTTTTGAAAATAGGGGGTCCGATACCCATTTTTCCAAAAATTCAGGGGAGCAGGAAAGGGTAAAATCGGTCCAATAATAGTCGTCAAAATTGGTAAAATACCACCTCATTTCAAATTGATCTGATCCTTTACAACTTAAAAAATTTTCATTTTTAATACATTGAAAGTTTTTTTCTCTTAACCAATTCGTTAAATCATTTTCAGAATAAGTGGTAACAATATCTATATAATCTATGATTTCTAATTGTCTTTTAAATCCACCTGAAATAATAAATAAATCATCTCCATTTATTTTTTCATTCAATGCTATTTTTAAATTTTCAACAAGGGGTTCTACCTGTTGAAATAAAAATCTTCCTTGATGTTGTAAATAAAATTGGAGTGACTCTTGAATATTTTGTTGCGTCTTTTCACCGAAGCCTTTGTATTTAGTAAGTCTGTTTTCCTCGCATGCATATAACAGTTCACCAATACTTTCTATTTCTAATTCTTTCCAAATAGTAGTAATTTTTTTAGGGCCTAATCCTTTTATTTTTAAAAATTCTAAAACGCCTGTAGGGGTTTTTTCGACATAGCTGTCAAGTAAGCTAAGTCGCTTATTATCAATGATTTCGATCACTTTTTTACCAATGGCATCTCCAATACCTCTTATTGAAAATAGTTGATGTGGTTCCATATCCACCACAGGATCATTTAGTTTATCTAATGTAAATGCAGCGTTCGAATACGACTTAATTTTAAATGGATCTTCACCATGAATTTCCATGAGCTTACTTAGTAAAGAAAAGTATTCTGCGATTTCGTAGTTGTGCATAGTAAAATGAATACATTAAAGATAAGGTAAAAAAAAATCCTCCCCGTAAACGGAGAGGACCTTATAATCTATTTCTGCTGAAAGCAAAAAAGACGATTTAATTATCTTGCGATAATTATTTCTTTTTAGCAGCTTTCTTCTTAGGAGCAGCTTTTTTAGCAGCTTTCTTAGGAGCAGCTTTCTTAGCAGCTTTCTTCTTAGGAGCAGCTTTTTTAGCAGCTTTCTTCTTAGGAGCAGCTTTTTTTGCAGCTTTTTTAGGAGCAGCTTTTTTTGCAGCTTTCTTAGGAGCAGCTTTTTTTGCAGTTGCCATGTTTTTTAGATTTAATGGTTAGTAAATAATACACTAAAATTAAAAACTTTTATTATAACTACAAAAAATATTTTTTAAGCTACCTCTTGAACTGGTAATATGGAAACAGTAGTTCTGTTGTTTTTACCTTTTTTGAACTCCACAATGCCATTGGTCATGGCGAAAATAGTGAAGTCTGAGCCTAAGCCTACATTCTTACCAGGGTGGTACTGAGTACCTCTTTGACGAATTAGGATATTGCCTGATATAGCAGGTTGACCGCCATAAATCTTAACGCCTAAACGCTTACTGTGGGAATCACGGCCGTTTTTAACGGAACCTTCCCCTTTTTTGTGTGCCATAGTATTTCTATTTTACTAAAGTTATTTACTAGAACTCGGCGCTTTATTAAGCGATGTTCTCGATTTTGATTTGAGTATAATGTGTTCTGTGCCCGTGTTTCTTGCGGAAACCCTTGCGTCTTTTCATCTTAAAAGCGATTACTTTATCACCTTGAACTAAATCGTTCAAGATTTCAGCTTTCACTGATACTTTACTCGTAAAAGAGATACTTCCGTTGTTATCAACAAACAATACATCGTTGAATTCAACTTTATCTCCTGTTTTACCTTCCAGGTGCGGCACATACAAGCTTTGTCCGGCTTGTACTTTAAATTGCTGTCCTGAGATTTTTACAACTGCTAGCATAAATGTCCAAAATTAGGATTGCAAAGGTAATTATTATTATCCCAAATTGCAATTAAATCTGAAAAAAATATGACAGCTTGTTTTTTTACCCATTTGAACCCATTTTAATTGATTTTCCGACTTTAAAGTCATTTGATGATCCATCAAAATGTCCCTATTTTTGCTCAACTTTACCCATTCTCCTATAAAAGTCATTATGAATATAAAATCGATCCTTGCTAAACCTTTTGCCTCTGTGGTAAACAGGCAAATCAAAAAGGAGCAGGGGACCGCGATTTCTGATCAGCAACATATTCTAAATCAATTAGTTAAGTCAGGAAAAAATACCCAATTCGGGAAAGATCATCATTTTGAAACTATTCATGATCACGCCAGTTTTCAAAAGGCAGTACCTATTCGGGATTATGAGGACTTTAAGCCCTATATAGAACTTATTAAAAAGGGGACACAAAATGTACTTTGGAAGGGTCGCCCCCTTTATTTAGCCAAGACCAGCGGCACCACTAGTGGTGTAAAATATATACCCATCACCAAGGATTCTATAGGGAATCACATTTCTGGTGCTCGAAATGCCATTCTATCTTATATGTCCAATACGGGAAATACCCAATTTGCAGGCGGAAAGATGATTTTTTTAAGTGGGTCCCCCGAATTAGAGCGGGTAGGCGGAATCCCCACCGGTAGATTAAGTGGTATTGTGAATCATCATATACCTCAATATTTAAAAGGGAATCAGTTGCCTAGCTTTGAGACCAATTGTATTGAAGAGTGGGAGGAGAAATTAGATAAAATTGTAGAGGAGACCTTAGGAAAGGATTTAACCTTAGTGGGAGGAATACCTCCATGGATGCAAATGTATTTTGATCGAATCGTTGAAAAAACAGGAAAGCCAGTGATTCATTCCTTTCCTAATTTACAAGTTTTAGTACAAGGGGGTGTTAACTTTGAACCTTATAAGGCCAAATTGTTAGAGACTATTGGGAAAAACATTGACACTATTGAGTTATTTCCGGCAAGTGAAGGTTTTTTTGCATTTCAAGATGAGCGCAATGAACAAGGATTATTACTCAATACCAATAGCGGTATTTTTTATGAGTTTGTTCCAATCGCAGAAATGCATCTTCCTCATCCCACTCGTTTAAGTTTAGGAGAAGTTGTTTTAGGAGAACAATATGCACTCATTATAAATAGTAATGCTGGATTATGGGGATATAGTATTGGTGATATTGTAAAATTTGTAAGTACACAACCTTATCGAATTATTGTTGCAGGCAGAGTAAAACATTTCATTTCTGCTTTTGGAGAGCATGTCATAGGCGAGGAAGTAGAGCAGGCTTTATTAAAAGTTTCTAATGAAATGCAAGTGAGGGTGGTCGAATTTACAGTGGCCCCTTATATACAACAAGGGCAAGGGCAAAGTTACCATGAATGGTTTATTGAATTTGAAAAAGCACCTTCGGATATGGCTATATTTAGCCAAAAGTTAAACGAAAATATGTGTGCTCGGAATGTATATTATATGGATTTAATTCAAGGTAAAATTTTAGCACCATTGCAAATTTCGATACTTCAAAAAAATGCGTTCATTGATTTTATGAGATCGAAAGGAAAGTTGGGGGGACAAAACAAAGTACCACGTTTAAGCAATGACCGTAATCTTGCAGAGGACTTAATTCAATATATTTCACATTAATTAAATAATAGTGTATTTTTAATGTCGACACAAACAACAGGGATGCAACAAAAAAAGATAGCCATATACGGATCAACTGGCTCCATTGGGAAACAAACTTTGGAAGTGATTTCTGCACATCCAGATTTATTTACTGCTGAAATATTAACTGCCTATTCAAACGACTCACTATTAATTGAGCAAGCATTGCTGTTTATTCCTAATATCGTGGTGATAGGCGATATTACAAAATATGCCAATGTTAAAAAAGCATTAGAAGGAAAGCCGATCAAAGTATTTGCAGGTGAAGATGCTTTGGAACAAGTGGCAGCGATGGATTGTTATGATTTTATGATGGCAGGCATTGTGGGCTTTGCTGGTTTAAAACCAACTTTAACTGCGGTTAAGAATGGTAAAACGGTGGGCTTGGCAAATAAAGAAACATTGGTGGTAGCGGGTGATATAGTGATGCGTGTTGCAAAGGAAAATAATGCAAATATAATTCCAGTAGATAGTGAGCACTCTGCAATTTTTCAATGCCTGGTTGGAGAAGAACATAACCCGATTGAAAAAATTATTTTAACAGCAAGTGGGGGACCTTTTTTAGGAAAAAAACCTAATTTTTTAGTGAATGTAAAAAGGGATCATGCCTTACAACATCCTAATTGGAGTATGGGTGCAAAAATTTCTATTGACTCTGCAACCCTTATGAATAAAGGCTTAGAGATGATTGAAGCAAAATGGTTATTTGGATTAGCCCCACATCAAATTAAAGTGGTGGTTCATGCACAAAGTATTATTCACAGCATGGTACAATTTGAGGATGGAAGTATTAAAGCACAAATGGGATTGCCCGATATGAAGTTGCCCATTCAATATGCGATGGCTTTTCCAGTTCGTTTACCTAATAAATTTCCAAGGTATTTGTTTGATAAACCTAATCAACTTTCCTTTGATGAGCCCGATGTAAAAACATTTCGAAATTTACAACTGGCTACTGACGCAATGAACAAGGGAGGAAATACTCCTTGTGTATTAAATGCGGCCAATGAAATAGCGGTATATGCTTTTTTGAAAAATAGGATTGGGTTTTTAGACATGACCGAATTAATTGAACGCACTTTAGAAAAAATTGAATTTATTGCGCATCCCACCTTGGATGATTATTTTGAAACCGATGGGGAAGCGCGTAACTTCGCCGCCTCTTTAATACAATTATAAACTATGTACATTTTAGCATTTGATCTAGCATCATTCGGCGTGAAAACAGCTCAATTCATTTTATCTTTTTCTATATTAGTGGTGTTGCATGAATTAGGACATTTTATTCCTGCTCGTTTGTTTAAAACAAGGGTTGAAAAATTTTATTTATTTTTTAATCCAGGATTTAGTCTTTGGAAAAAAAAGATAGGTGAAACAGAATATGGTATTGGTTGGATTCCATTTGGCGGCTATGTGAAAATTGCTGGGATGATTGATGAGAGTATGGATAAGGAGCAAATGAAATTAGCACCTGAATCTTGGGAGCTAAGGTCAAAGCCTGCTTATCAAAGATTAATTGTGATGTTAGGGGGTGTTATTGTAAATGTAGTTTTAGCGATTGTTATTTTTATTGCAATAGGATGGTTTTTGGGGGAAGATTATTTGCCCGCAAAGAATGTTACTTATGGAGTACATGCAAGTGACAATGCGAAAAGAATGGGTATTCAGGAAGGAGATATTATAGTTTCTATTGACAATAAGGAGTTAGAAAATTTTGATGCATTAGAAGCCAAATTAATTTTAACCAACCCTAAAGCAATTCAAGTTAAACGAAATGACAGTTTGGTTAGTTTAAATATTCCAAATGATTTAGCTTCTTCCATCGCCAAATTTAAAAAATCGACGCCTTTTGTTGTGCCACGTATCCCTGTTATTGTTGATTCGGTGGGTAAATCATCAGTAGTAACGAAAGGAAATTTTCAAAAAGAAGATACTTTATTAACCATGAATGGCAAGTCCATCAAGTATCAATATGAATTTTTAGAAGTAAAAAATCAGTATGCCGATTCAATAGTATCGGTGCAAGTAAAGAGGGGAGCAGATACTATTATCGTAAAAACATTAATTAACGGATCTGGCCAAATAGGATTGTTTGTTAAATTGCCTTATGCTTTATTTACTACTGTGCATAAGGAATTTACTTTATTGCAATCAATACCCGAGGGTATAAAAAGATGTTTTACCACATTGGATAATTATATTCAAGGTATCAAACAAATATTTTCAGGTAAAGTAAAAGCAAATGATTCTTTGGGAAGTTTAATCAGTATTGGAAATACATTTCCTGCACATTGGGATTGGGAAAAGTTTTGGACTTTGACCGCCATTTTTTCAATCATACTTGCTTTTATGAATGTCCTTCCAATTCCAGCTTTGGATGGTGGGCACGCCTTATTTATATTAGTTGAAATGATCACGGGTCGTAAGCCAAGTGATAAGTTCATGGAATATGCGCAAATTGCAGGTATGTTATTGATGTTTGGGCTTATGATTTATGCCTTGGGGCTTGACTTTTGGAGATTATTCAAATAAGCGTTAATTTTGTAGGTTCGCTATAGCAAATCAGATATCATTTCTATTGTATAGTAAATGGGGTCGTATGGTTTTGACAGCAATTGTAGCGGTTGGGGTAAGCATGCAGTGCGTTGGGTAATTAGCACTTTAATCTGAATACCAAACAATCAAAAGGCGAAGCAAATTACGCCATGGCTGCTTAATTCAGTGAATTAACTTCCATTTTGGTCGAGCGAGAAGGTAGGCCTGTTACCCGCTCCTCAGCCTAATCAAAACAAAACAGGATGCGATAAAAGTAGGCTGTGCCTTTTATTTAAGTACCATTCAGCTAAGTAGTAAATTGGTTTGTGTTTTTCCTGTTTACCGCCGACAAGTAATAAAACAATAAGCATGTAGAAGATCAATGGTAACGTTGTTTGGACAGGGGTTCGACTCCCCTCGACTCCACTTTATCCTCTTTAAGCGCTCGCCCTCCATAAATGGATGGGCTCGCTTAAGGAGAATAATTACCCTCCAATCCTTTAAGGCAGAGCCTTTCACAGATTTATCATTTTACACCACACTCATAAACTTATTCAGTAGCTTTTCTATTGTGGCTTATGTTTAGTTACATTATTTGCACCCTACTTTCATTTTGTTTCAAAATACTCAAGCAAATCTCTATAACTAATTGAATAACAATTTAGTATAAAGAAAATTATGAGTAGTGTAAAATTAAGCTTCTTTGTAAAATCAAAAAGCAACAAAAAAAAGCAATCTCCGATAGTAATGACTATCATTTATGATAAGTTGCGAACCCAAATATACACGGGTGTATGGATTGATAGAAAGCTATGGGATAACAGAAGAAAAATTATTAAAGGAAATGACGAATATGTGGTAAGTATAAATGACACATTGAAATCATTAGAAGTATGTAAATCGTCAGCATAAAGTGGACAAAATATAGTCTAAATTAGTAGAGTGTTTCCATCATTAATCATTAAACCAAAAATGACATGGAACAGAAGCCAAAACAATCTACAGAGAACTTCATTAAAGAGATCCGTCGTAAGA
>JAPLEJ010000047.1 GCA_026391435.1 Bacteroidota bacterium | reverse complement strand
CCATCTTGTATAAATACATAGTACAATATTTTGGTGGCATTTATTAACATAGGAGAAGCATATTAAAAATGGAAATGAAATGAGTGGAGCAAAGAAATCGACTACGACAAAGACCATTAAAAAAATACTAATTTCCCAAGCTAGACCGGAAAGTGAAAAGTCCCCTTATTTCGACTTAGAGCGAAAACATTCAGTTACTTTATTTTTTCAACCGCTCATTCAATTAGTCCCTATTACTGGAAAAGATTTTAGGAAAACTAAGATTGACATAGTTGAATATTCGGCTGTCATTTTCACAAGTAAAAATGCCATCGATCATTTCTTTAGAACCTGTGATGAATTAAAAGTTAATATTAGTCAGGATACAAAATATTTTTGTATCACCGAGTCGGTTGCGTTGTATTTGCAAAAATTTATTATGTACCGAAAGCGAAAAGTATTTTTTGGTACCGATGGCTCTAATAAAAAATTATTTGATGTGTTGAATAAGCATAAATTAAATGAAAAATTTCTTTATGTATGTAGTGAAAATCAACAGGATAATGACATCGTAAACTGGTTAAAAGAGCATGCTTGTAAATTTGAATTAGGTTATATGTATCGTTCTGTGAGCAGTGATATCTCAGCACTTTTAAATACGACTACTTTTGATATCATCTGTTTATTCACGCCAAGTGGTTTAAAAAGTTTGTTTGATAATAAACCCGATTTTAAACAAAATGGCACTGCCATCGGTGCATTTGGCACCAATACCTGCAAGGCAGTGGAAGATGCAGGTTTAGTTTTGCACATTAAAGTGCCTAGCCCACAAACCACTAGTATGATGTCTGGTTTGGATCAATTTCTTTCCTTAAGTAGTAAAAAGAAATAAGAGGGAATTACATTAAAGCTTTCGACTTTAAATAAATTGCATTTAAATGAATGCGAATCCAAAATTTACCAACCAATTAATAAAGGAAACCAGTCCTTATTTATTACAGCATGCACATAATCCAGTTCATTGGGTAGCATGGTCTCCTTCTATTTTTGATGATGCGTTGTTACAAAATAAACCCATTCTATTAAGTATAGGATACGCTGCTTGTCATTGGTGCCATGTAATGGAACGTGAAAGTTTTGAACAGGAGGAAGTGGCTGAATTTATGAATACTCATTTTATCAATGTAAAAGTGGATCGAGAAGAACGACCCGATATAGATCATATTTATATGGATGCGCTTCAGGCAATGACTGGATCTGGTGGTTGGCCATTGAATATATTTTTATTGCCCGATGGGAAACCTTTTTTTGGAGGCACTTATTTTCCTCCTAGTACATTGCCACAACGTGCTTCTTGGATGGATGTATTAAATGGAGTTCAACAAGCTTATACTAAACAAATTGAAAAATTAAAAGACCAAGCAAATCAACTCACGCAACATTTGTTAACTAAGAATATAACGGCTTCCTTATTAACCAATACCGAAATAGAAGATTCTATAGCAACTCCCCAAGAAGTGGAGTTAATTGGGAATAGAATTTTACAAACGGCAGATACTTTATGGGGCGGCTTTGGCAATGCTCCAAAATTTCCACAAACATTTTGCCTGCAAATGCTATTGAGAAATTATAAATTAAATGCAAGCGAATCCTCCATGGTTCATGCTGTAAGGTCTATTGACAAGATGATTCAGGGCGGCATTTATGATCATTTAGGGGGTGGATTTTCAAGGTACAGTACCGATGTGCAATGGCAAGCTCCTCATTTTGAAAAAATGTTGTATGATAATGCTTTATTTATTGGGCTTATCTCTGAAGCATATCAAATTACAAAAAAGGAATCATACGCCTATGTAATTCAACAAAGCATACAATTTATTGAAAGAGAATTATCTAATGAACAAGGGGCTTTTTATGCAGCATTGGATGCGGATAGTGAAGGAGTAGAAGGTAAGTTTTATACTTGGTCCTATGCAGAAATTAAAAACTTAATTGATCCTGTCATTTTTGATTCCTTTTGCGCTTATTATCAAATTACGGAGAATGGAAATTGGGAACATACTAATATTTTATGGACAACAGAATCTTTTGATAAAAGTGTAACACCAGAATTCATAAAAGCGAAAAATATATTATTAAATCATAGGGCCACTCGAATTAGACCTGCCTTGGATTATAAAATAATTTTATCATGGAATAATTTAATGATCATCGCTTTATGTAAGGCCTATGCCGCTTTAGGAGATGAATCTTATAAGTCAAAAGCGATTCAATCTATACAATGGATAGAAACTCATTTTTCGGATGAGGCACATGATTATTTATTTCATACCAATACCAAGGGTATTAAAAAATCATTTGCATTTTTAGATGATTATGGTAGTTTGATTCAAGCTTATATCCACCTTCAAGAAATTACCGGAGACACTACTTATTTACACAAAGCCAAAAAGTGGATGGAATATATTCAAATTCATTTTGTAGATGAGGAGGGGTTGTTTTTTTATTACACAGCAAAATACCAAACCGATGTCATTGTTCGACAAAAAGAAACTTATGATGGGGCGCAACCAAGTGGCAATGCTTTAGTCTGTATGAGTTTATTCTATTTAGGGCAGGTGTTTGACCATTTGCCATGGATTCAGCAATCAGATCAAATGATGAAGCAAATGCGTAAAATGATGTTGCAATATCCTTCCTCTTTTAGTTATTGGGCCCAGTGTTTTAACCGGATGTCGTCCGATTTGATTGAGTTAGTGGCTGTGGGACCCCATGTCCAACAGGACCTAAAAGTGGCATTATCTGTGTTTCAGCCTAACAAAATCATCCTATTTATAGCAGAAGAAGACCCCCTTTTACCCCTCACTATTGGCAAAAAAAACATTGATAATCAATACTTTATATGTCTTAATAAGTCATGCCAACCACCTACACCAAAATTGGTCAATATTTTAGCATTAATCTAACACATTATTGCCTTAATTTGCAATTCTTATAAACTACTTGACTATCAGATAATTCGGTATAATTAATAATACTATTTTTTATATTATTTTTGTTTTGATTAGTTACTAAATATGGATATAACTTAAAAGAGAAGAGATTTTAAAAATAGATTATGATAAAAAATGTTTCAATAGGTAAGCTCAAATTTCCGATTTTGGTTTTAATTGTTCTTTTTGCATTTGTATTTATTCAAGCAAAAAAACCAAAAAAAGCGATATGGAGACCTGATCCGAATACAATTGAAATTCAGGGGGGCGCTTTTTATTTAGGAGCAAGTGATGAGGAAGTGGACATTGCGATGATGAATCGAAAAAAATTAGTGTCTATACCAAGTTTTTGGATTGATCGTACTGAAATTACCAATTTTCAGTATCATAAATTTGTAAATTATGTAAGGGACTCCTTATCCTATTTGGCATTATATGGAGGAGGTGTTAATCAAGCCGAGGACACTGTCTTAAAAGTGGATTGGGCTAGAATGAAGAGAACAAATTTTTCAAGCAAAGCAGTCATTGAGAAGTTAAATGAACTACTTCTTTCACCCGATAATCGTATTCAAGGACGTATCGAAATAGACCCTAATAAACTTATTTATAAAACTGTTTATGTTGATTTAAAAGCAGCAGCAAGAGCATCTAAAGGATTAGAGCAGTCCATTGGTAAATTTATTGTTATAGAAAATCAACCCATTTATCCAGATAGTTTGGTTTGGATGCGTGACTATTCCTATTCATACAACGAACCTTTAACTAGATTATATTTTTCACATCGTTCTTATGATGAATATCCAGTTGTTGGTATTACTTGGAAACAAGCAGCCGCTTTTTGTAATTGGAGAACCAATAATAGTGATTATTATGCAGGACATCCAGGAAGACCTGAGTTAAAAATAGATGGCATTTATCGATTGCCTACTGAGGCAGAATGGGAATATGCTGCTAGAGGCGGACTAAAAACTAATACCATGTATCCTTGGGGAAGCCCAAATGCAAGAACAAAACAAGGATGGTTATTAGCCAATTTTAAACCGGGTCGTGGTGATTATTTTGGCAGCAGTAAGGACAATGTCTATACAATGAAAGTAGAGAGTTTTCCATTAAATGGTTATGGATTAGCAGATATGGCGGGTAATGTAGCAGAATGGACAAGCTCTGTTTATTATGAAGGTGGCTATAATTTTATTGGAGATTTTAGCCCGGATTTACAATACAATGCAAAGAATGATGATCCTGTTTCAATGAAACGCAAAGTGGTACGCGGCGGCTCATGGAAGGACATTGCATATAATTGTCAAGTGAGTACACGTAACTATGAATATCAAGATACCGCAAAATCTTATATTGGTTTTAGATGTGCCGTATCAATGACACCTAAGAAAAAATAATTTTTAAACATACAAAACAGTAAAATGTCAAATTCCATTTCACCTAGAACTAATAAAATCGTTAATGTAGTCATTTCATTAGGAGCAGCTGTTGTTCTTATTGGGGCATTAGCAAAAATCATTCACCTTTCTTGGGCTGATTATGCCTTGATTGTTGGTTTATGCACAGAAGCGCTCATTTTTGTAATTTACGCCTTTTTACCTCCTCCAGAAATTGGAGGTGCATCTTCAGATTCGGTAACAGGAACAACAGATGTAGTCTTAGCTAAATTAGAAGCGGCAAAAGTGGATCAAGCAGCTTTTGATAAATTAGGCAATAGCTTTCAAAGATTAAATGATACTGCAATGTATTTGGGTGATATTGCTGATATGGCAAAATCAAGTAAGGAATTTGCACAAAATACAAGTTCTGCTGCTGCTTCAATGGGGGGTGTGAATGATGCTATTTTAGGAGTATCTGCTAACCTAGCTGGTTTTTCAAATGCAACAAGTGGCGTTAAGGACTTAAGTGCGCAAGTGGAGATGATGGGTAAATCAATGGATGCAATGAATCAGTATTATACTAAATTGACCGAAGCTTCGGCTGCGATGTCAAGTTCGGCACAAGATGCAGTGAGAGCAAAAGAGCAAATCGGTATATTGGCAGATAATCTGACTAAATTAAATCAGATTTATGGCAATATGATTGTTGCAATGCAAGGTCGCGCATAATATTAAAAAATTACAACCAATAAAAAAAATTAGTATACATGTCGTTACCTAAAGAGCCTAGGCAAAAAATGATCAACATCATGTACTTGGTGTTGACAGCGCTTTTGGCATTAAATGTATCCAGCGAAATTCTAAATGCGTTTAAGACAATAGATCAAAGTTTGACTAATGCGAATGTGATTATTCAAAAAAAGAACGATGATATTTTAAAGTCATTACAAAAAAAATTAGCGGATCCTAAAACTGCTGAAAAGGCAGCTATTTGGGCACCAAAAGCAGATAAGGCGCATGCTTTAGCGGATGTTTTGTACAATTATGTCCAATCATTAAAGCATGATTTAAAAGTAGAATCAAGATTAAAAAATGTAGATGGTAAAGAAACTTTTAATGAAGATGATCTAGAAGCTTCTACGCGCTTATTTATTAAATCTGAAGTTTCTGGTGTTTCTAAAGGACAAGATTTATTGCAGAAGTTAACACAATTTAAAAAAGAATTGACAGGCATAGATCCTGCTATTGAAAAAGAAGTGATTCCAAATTTACCTTTAGATTTAAGTATTCCAAGATCTAATAGTAACAACATAAATCAAAATTGGGCCTACTCTTATTTTCATATGACGCCTACCGTTGCCTCCTTGACTATTTTGACCAAATTTCAAAATGACATTCGAAATAGCGAATCGCAAGTAGTTGAATATTGCCATAGACAAATTGGAGAAGTAGAATTAATTTATGATCAGTTTAATGCTTTTGCTGCTTCTAATTCACAATATTTAATGTCAGGTGAAGAATTAATCATTACGGCTGGAGTAGGCGCTTTTAGTAGTGCCGCCAAGCCTACTATTTCAATAGATGGTACAGTTATTCCAATCACAGCGGATGGTTCAGCTACTTATAAATCAATAGCAGGAACGCCTGGTGTAAATTCAAAGAGAGTTCGTATTTCTTTTTTGAAACCTGATGGCTCAACTGCGGTGGTTGAAAAAATTGTAAATTATACGGTAGGCACCCCGACAGGGTTGGTGGTTTCTACCGATAAAACCAGAGTATTTTATAAAGGATTAGACAATCCTTTAAGTATTACTGGCGGTGGAGGTGCTGAAAAAATTAACGCTACGGTAGAAGGCAACACATCAACTATTAAAAAAGCAGGACCTGGACAATATATTGTGAATTGCACGCAATTGGGTAGCGTTGTATTGAATATTAATGATGGCAAGCAAAATCAAAAAATAGCTATTCCAGTAAGAAGGGTACCAAGCCCATTAGCTGTAATAGGTGAGAGCGCTGGTGGAAGTATGTTAGCTAGTACATTTAGAAGTCAACAAGGTGTCATAGCAGAATTAAAAGAATTTGTATACGAAGGCATTAAATTCCCTATCGTTTCATTTATGGTAATAGCTACAGGTAAAGGATTTGATGAGCCAGAATTTGTGGAAGTGGATGGCAATAAATTTGCCCCCAAAGCACAATCTTTAATAAAGAGGTGTCAAGCTGGAACTACAGTAACGATTGGAGAAATTAAAGTAACTGAACCAGGCGGAGGCACTAGAAAATTAGATCAAACAATCACTTTTATACTCCAATAAAAAAGGAAGTGGTTGAAGTGATTTAAAATTATATCAAATGAAAAAGATTCTTATTGTTACCGGTTTTATTTTAGTTAACCTGATTTTGGTGAAAACATCGGATGCTCAATTTAATTTCGGCAATAAAAAAAAGCCAGCCACGACCAATGCAAAAGATACGGTAACCCCTGCAATAAATTTACCTGTTACAGATGCTACTAAAAAAGTAGTCAAAGTGGGTGACACCAATGTGAAATCAACAAAAACTTATGATACTACATTAGTAGGTGGCTTTAATGCTAAAACCAAAAAAAGTTTAAGAAACAATTACGCTTTTTTCTCTGAGTCTAATAAGCGAAATGGCGTTCAAAAAAGAATTCCATTACCGTATGAAAATTTAAGAGAAGAGGACGCTTTGTTTAGTGAATTTGTTTGGGAAGAAATTGACGGAAGAGAAAAATTGAATCGTCCTTTTATTTATCAAGCCTATGACGATAATGGGGATCAACGATTTTTTGCAATTTTATTGAGGGCAATAGAAAAGGAGGAAGTGGTACCTTTCTCGGCCGAAGAAGGAGATGATCGATTTACACAACCCATTACTAGTGACCAAGTTGCTTCCATGTTAAAAGGTAGTTTAGATACGCAATTAGTTCAAAATGTAGACAATCCTAATATTTACGATACAAGCATTATTTATAATACAAAGCTAGCACCTAACCCTGATTCTATTTATACTTTTAGATTAAAAGAGCAATGGGTTTTTGATAAAAAAACAAGTAGAATGTATTGTCGTATCATTGGAATAGCGCCAGTAGCGACCATTCTTATCAATCAAAAGCCAGTAAAACGCACTTTGTTTTGGTTGTATTATCCTGAGCTAAGATCCAGTTTAGCTAAAAACGAAGTGTATAATCCTAAAAATGTTTCAACAAGAATTACATGGGAGGAGCTGTTTGAGAGCAGGTATTTTAATAGCTATATCGTTAAATCGAGCATGGATAATTTTAATGATAAATTATTAAATACGATTTATAAAGATCCCCTAAGAAGATTACAAGAGGGTGAAAAAATAAGACAAAGAATATTTGATTACGAGCAGGATCGATGGGTATATTAAATGACTTTATTAAAAGCGGCTACTAAAATAGCCGCTTTTTTATTGCCAATAATTTCGGCTAATAATTCGGGGCTCGCGCTTTTTATTTTTTGCATAGATTTGAAATATAATAGCAACATCTCTTTTGTTTTGGGTCCTATTCCAGGAATACTATCTAAGCTGTTTTCTAGAGCCCCTTTTGATCTTTTGAGTCGATGAAATCGAATCCCAAAACGATGTACCTCATCTCTGATGTTTCTAATTAATTTATGCGCTTCGCTATGCCAATCTAATTGTATAGATAAAGTATCATGTACAAAAAATAGTTCTTCTAAATTCTTAGCTAATCCAACCATAGTGACTTGATCTTGAATGCCTAAGGAGGTAACCGCTTCGAGTGCAGCATTCAATTGGCCTTTGCCTCCATCTATAATAATCAATTGAGGTAGGGGTAATTTTTTTTCTAAGACACTAGTGTATCGTCTGGATACCGCTTCCTTCATACTCGCGAAATCATTGATGCCCACTACTGTTTTGATGTTAAAATGTCGATATTCACTTTTGCTGGGTAGTCCATTTTTAAAACAAACCATGGCAGAAACAGGGTAGGCGCCTTGTATGTTTGAATTATCAAAACATTCAATATGTAAAGGTATTTCAGGAAGCTGTAATACCGATTTCAATTCCTGTAATATAATATTGTCGGTGGGGGCGCCTTGGGTATTTAATAAAAGTTGCTTATGTTTCCAATCTTTTAGTGCATAGTCGGCATTTTTTTGAGATAAAGCTAGTAGTTGTTCTTTTTCGCCTGCTAATGGTACTGTATACTTTACATCAAGTTCCTTTTCGGATAAGGCAAAAGGAACAACGATTTCATTTGCTGTTGAATGTAAGGTGGTTCTAAAATGATGAATCGCAAAAGACAGAATGGTTTCTTTTGTTTCTTCCAATGGTACGCTGAGTGGTAAAATATGGGTTTGAACAATGCGACCGTCCTTAATCATTAAATAACTTACATATGCTTGTTGTTGATCATAGGCAATACTAAAGATATCCATAGGATATTGATGCTTCGTATACACCACCGATTTGGTTTGATAGTTTTCGAGTTGGTCAATTTTTCGTTTGGTGAATTCTGCTTTTTCAAAGGCAAGTTCAGTCGCTTCTATTTGCATTTTTTGTTTCAAATGCTGTATCACTGGCTTGATATTTCCTTTTAATAAATGATGTACCTGTTGGATAGAATCGTCATAAGAGGAAGCTTCTTGAAATCCTTGACAAGGACCAAGGCAATTTCCTAAATGGTATTCTAAACATACTTTAAACTTTCCTTGGGCTATATTTTTTTGTGTTAAGGGTAGGGTGCAAGTTCTAAGTGGAATGGTTTGTTTAATATGACTTATTAGTTCATTGACTGCTAGCCCATGTGTAAAGGGTCCAATATAGGTAGATCCGTCTTTTATTTTTCGTCGCGTTAAAAAAACCCTTGGGAAAGGTTCATTTTTAATAACAATATAAGGGTATGTTTTATCATCCTTTAAATTGATATTGTATTTGGGCTGATAATTTTTTATTAATTCATTTTCTAAAATGAAGGCGTCATGCTCTGAGTCAACAATGGTAAATCGTATGTCTTCAATTTTTTGGACTAGCTCTGTAGTTTTTGCTGTTTGTTGTCCCGATAAAAAATAGGAGCTCACCCTGTTTTTTAAATTTTTAGCCTTGCCTACATACAGTAACTTGCCTTTATCATCAAAGTATTGATAAATGCCTGGTTCTTTTGGCAAGCTGGCTTGAATTTGCTTAAAAATGGCTTTTTCCATATGAAGTGCTGAGATGACAAAAATACTTTATATTTTTGTGGTATGGAATTATCTGTAAATATACCTGCGCTTCTTTTTCCAGCTATTAGCTTAATTATGTTGGCCTATACCAATCGATTTTTAGCCTTGTCTAATCGTGTAAGGATATTGCATGAAAAATACCAGCTCATTGAACAAAGGCATCTTATTTTCGGGCAGATTAAGAATTTAAAATATCGAATCAAGCTGATTCAAAATATGCAAACCTACGGGGTAGCTACTTTATTGTTATCGATACTTTCTATGTTCTTTATATTTATTGAATATCAGGCAGTAGCAAAGTTTATTTTTGCTGTAAGCTTAATAACTTTCGCTATATCAATTTTTTTGTCCTTTATTGAAATTAGGTTAAGTACCAAAGCCCTTGATATGGAACTTAGTGATATGGAAGGGCTTGAGGATCCCTCTGTGATGGAATACTTGCGTAAAAAATTTGAAAGAGAATAACCTTACACGCTCATTGCTTTAAATTGCTGCACGTCTTTCTCCAATTTGCTGTCTCCACATGGCATAGTATAATCCTTTCTCTAATAATAAGGATTCATGCGTTCCTTTTTCAATTACCTGTCCTTTTTCTAGTACATATATTTTTGTTGCATGAATAATGGTACTTAAACGATGGGCAATCATTATTGTTATTTGTGCGCGTTCTGCAGATAATTGTCGAATGGTATCGGTGATTGATTCCTCTGTGAGACTATCTAAACTAGAAGTGGCTTCGTCAAATATTAATAAATGAGGGTGTCTCAATAAAGCCCTCGCAATAGAGAGGCGTTGTTTTTCACCACCACTTAATTTTATACCTCCTTCGCCTATTAAGGTAGTAAGCCCTTCGCCCCCTTTGTCTAAAATATTATTACAACTCGCTTTTTGAAGTGCAATTAACATCTCTTCATCCGTTGCAGCTGGTGCAACAAAAGCTAGGTTTTCTTTGATGGTACCCGCAAAAAGTTGTGTGTCTTGTGTCACGAAACTAATTTGATTGCGTAATACACTCATATCAATATTATTCGTATTTACATTATTCACTAAAATCTCCCCTTCCTGTGGTTGGTATAATCCCACTAACAGTTTAACCAAAGTACTTTTGCCAGCGCCAGAAGGCCCAACAAATGCAATGGTTTCGCCAATTTTAGCATCGAAAGTGATGTCATCAATCGCTTTAAAGTTGGCAGTTTGATGTTGAAAGCCAACTCCTTTAAACGATAAATTATTAATTTCTCCAATTGCTACCGGATGCGCAGGCGCTTGCTCAATCGGTTTTTGCATTAAGGTATTAAAGTTGTTTAAGGAAGCTTCCGTTTCGCGGTAACTCATAATGATACTTCCAATTTCTTGTAATGGACCAAAAATAAAGAAGCTATAAAATTGCAATGATATCAGTTGCCCTACGGTTAGTATTTGTTTAAAAATGAGCCACATCAAAGTAAAAGTGATCACTTGTCTTAAAAAATTGACCATCGTTCCTTGAATGAAACTTAAGGAACGAATATTTTTAACTTTTCTAAGTTCTAATGCTAATATTTTATAGGTATTATTATTTAGTCTTTGAATTTCTTGATTGGTTAAACCTAAGCTTTTTACCAATTCAATATTTCTTAAACTTTCGGTCGTTGTACCAGCCAAAGTAGTGATTTCCTTGACGATATTTTTTTGAATGGACTTTATTTTTTTACTTAATAAATTCGTCACATAAGCAATCATGCTGGCACCTCCCATGTAAATAGGAATAATGGACCAATGTAAACGAGTGGCATAGATAGATACAAATATCACACTCACAATGATACCAAAAAGCACATTGACCACATAGCTAATAAATTTTTCACAATCCGTTCTTGCTTTGGTTAAGATAGATAAAGTTTCTCCACTTCTTAAGTCCTCAAAAGATTGATAAGGCAATTGCATGGAATGCTTAAGTCCGTCTGTAAATAAAGCAGCCCCAAATTTTTGAATGATTACATTGACTACATAATCCTGAATTGCCTTAGCAATCCGACTTACCATTGCCGTACCTACTAATAACAAAAGCATATTGCCCACCCCTGCTAAAAATTCAGACTGACTTCGTGTCGCACCGGATTTGTCAATGATTGGGTTCTTTGCAAATTCATCTATTAATTTACCAAATATCATAGGATCAAACAAAGAGAAGGTTTGGTTGATCCCAGCAAGTACAAACGCCAATAAAACAAGGCTTCTGTAGGGCTTTAAATACTGTATTAATATCTTCATAGAGGTCAAAATGTTAGGGGGACAAAGGTAATCAAACTAAATTGTTTTTGGCTAAAAACAAGGCTTATCCACTTCCTGTTGAAAACTGCAGCTTCGCGGCAATCCAAAAATGGACGGAATGTGGTAAATTACTATAACACAATTCATCAGCACTTAATTATTTTTTATGCTTTGGAGAAAATTTAACGGTGAAAAAATTATCCTCCCCATTAAAGAGGCAGTTCGGCAAGCGATTATTGCAGAAACGAAAAAGAAAACAAAATTAAAAGTTTGCATTGGAACAGACAGTCAAGTGAAAGCTAATGTAACTGAATTTGCTACAGTGATTGTTTTTTTACGAGAGCACAATGGGGGCTTTATGTATATTCATAATGACAAGACTACTCAATCATTTCATTTAAAGGAGCGCATGTTAGCCGAAGTGGCAAAAAGTATTGAAATAGCCTATGAACTTTGCGATTTATTTATTGAATATAATGTTGAAATGGAAGTACATGCAGATATTAATACCAATCCGCAATTCAAAAGCAATGATGCATTAAAAGAAGCCATGGGCTATATCTTAGGAATGGGTTTTGCATTTAAAGCAAAGCCAGAAGCATTTGCAAGTAGTTGTTGTGCAGATAAGGCCGTGAATTAATCCTTTTTATAAACCCTCTGCATTTAATTTATTGTATTGGTCAATACAAGCCAATACTTCATCTACGCCCGTTCTTTTTTCAGCACTCGTTACAAAACCTTGTGGTAAAAATTGTAATTTCTCGTTTAGGATTTCGAAAAATGATTTTACATTTCGTGCAACCACTCCTGGTTTTTCTTTATCTGATTTGGTAAAAATAACAGTGTAGGGAATTTCCCACAAGACCAGTTGTTGAATAAATTCGATATCTATTTTTTGTGGACTATGTCTACTGTCAATGAGTACGAATACGCGATTTAGGTTTTCTCTTTTTCTCAAATAGTTTTCAATCATTTGCTCCCATCTTCGTCTGCTACTTTGAGATACTTTAGCAAAGCCATATCCAGGTAAATCTACTATATACCATTTGTCTTGTTTTCCTTTCGCAACCGTATTACTGGTAATTTCAAAATGGTTGATTAATTGTGTTTTACCTGGGGTGCCCGATGTTTTAGCTAAGTTTTTTTGTTGACATAAGGCGTTGATGATGGATGATTTTCCAACATTACTTCGCCCAATGAATGCATATTCTGGCACATTCAATTTGGGGCATTGATCAAAACTTGGGCTAGAGATTAAATAAGTAGCTTTTACAATTTTCATATTTTAAACAGCCCTATTTAGCAGGTGCTTTTTGTTTTTTTATCACTAAGCTATCTGCTGGATAGTGTGCCTTCAATGAATCCCTTATGCTTTGACACCACTGTGTTAGGGTTTCTTTTTCGGCATCCGTTAATCTGGCTTCTTTGTGTATTAAAGTGTAAGAGGGTAATGGCATTTCACCTTCTTTGATTTGTTCCATTACTTCCTCTAATTTATGGTTTTGTTTTGCAACACGATATCCTGCAAATTCATTAAAATTAAAATGGCGTTTGCCGTCTTTAACATGATCGGATAGCCAATAAGCAATGGGCTGAATTTCGGCGTAAAAAGGATATTTTGTATTGTTCGTATGACAATCCGCACATGCTTTACTTACAATTAATTTGACACTGTCTGGCATAGGATACAAAGTAGATATATCTTTTTGTGTATCGCCTGAATTATTTTTTGTTGGTCGAATGAATTGCGCTATTATTAATAAAACAACAAGTGCAAGGAGTATTTTTTTTATCATAAGAGTAGTTTTAAGTTGTTAAGTTAACACATTTCCTGTCATATCTTGAGGGATACTGATATCCATCATAGATAAAATAGTAGGTGCGATATCTCCTAGCTTACCAGATTGCAAAGTACCGCTATGATCTTGGTTGATCAAGAATAAAGGAACAAGGTTTAAGGTATGGGCTGTGTTGGGACTACCATCAGCATTCATCATAAAATCGGCATTTCCATGATCTGCAGTTACGAGTAAAGTATATCCATTTTCTAAACCCGCTTTCACTATTTTTTCGACACAAGCGTCCACCGTTTCTACCGCTTTGACTACTGCAGAAAAGATGCCGGTATGACCCACCATATCTGCATTTGCATAATTGATGCATATAAAATCGGCATGACCTAAATGTATTTCAGGTAATAATTTATCTGTTAATTCTTGGGCGCTCATTTCGGGTTGCATGTCATAGGTGGCCACTTTAGGGGAGGCGGCCATGATTCGGGTTTCCCCTTCAAAGGGTTGTTCGCGTCCACCATTAAAAAAGAAAGTGACGTGCGGATACTTTTCTGTTTCGGCAATTCGAATTTGTTTTTTATTATTTTGTGCTAAAACATCACCAAGGGTATTGACTAAATTATCATTTTCAAATAGGACATGCACTTTTTGAAAGGATTCATCATACCTCGTCATTGTGGTGTAGTCAAGTGATATTTTTTTCATATCAAATGCAGGGAAATCTTGTTGTGTTAATACTTCTGTAATTTCTCTACAACGATCCGTTCTAAAATTAAAACACAATACAGCATCTCCTTCTTTAATAGTAGCTATGGGTTGCCCGTTGGTTGTAATGATGGTAGGCTTAATAAATTCATCTGTAATGTTATTATCATAATTTTGCTGAATGCTTTCTAGTGCAGATGTTGCAGTAGCACCTTTTCCATGCACTAAAACATCATAGGCTAATTTGACTCTTTCCCATCTTTTATCTCGATCCATTGCATAGTATCTACCACTGATGGATGCAATGGTTCCTACTGAATCTTTTAAATGATCCTCTACATTTTTTACAAAGGAATAACCACTTTTGGGATCGGTGTCTCTTCCGTCTGTAAAGGCATGAATAAAAACCTGAGACAAACCTTCCCTTTTACAAACATCACAAATGGCTTTTAAATGACTGGTATGTGCATGCACGCCTCCATCACTCACTAAACCCAATAAATGAAGTGGTTTATTGTTTTTCTTTGCATATTGTATGCTTTGCAATAAGGTGGCATTTTTAGCAAATGAGCCATCTCTTATGGCGACATTAATACGCTGTAATTCTTGGTAAACAATCCTTCCTGCGCCAATATTCAAGTGCCCCACTTCGCTGTTGCCCATTTGGCCATCTGGCAAACCCACCATTTCGCCGCAGGTGGTTAATGTACTATTTGGGTATTGTTTGTATAAGCTACTTACAAAAGGAGTCTTGGCTTGCTGAATCGCATCTGCACCTGGGACAATTCCTAATCCCCAGCCATCCATAATGACTAATATTACTTTTTTGGACATATTTTAAACTTTTTGGAAGCAGTAAGTTTGATTTTAATTAAATTGTACCTCAAAGTTTCAAAATACTACGCACATTACAAACTTTAAAGAGTTTTAATCCCAAAAAAGATGCAATTAATCCAAAAAATAGTCCTTGTTCTGAGTTTTACATTTTCATTGAGTGTGGTTCATGCTCAAAATGAAACAGAAACCTTAGTGCAAACATTGCAAACCGCAAATTTTAGCAACTTGTTATCTTTTTGGAGTCCCGTTTCCGAAGTCAATATTTTAGATCAAACTTCTCAAAAACAACTTTCTCCTGCACAAGCTAATCAGCAATTACAAGTTTTTTTCAATAATAAAAATATCATCGGCTTTGAAAAAAATGCAGAGCGAAAAGTAGGCAATACGATTTATATCACGGGTAAGCTGTTATCTGCACAAGGAAAATTTAATGTAAGTTTGCTTTTACAAGACAATAAAAAAGGAATTTCCATTGTAAGTATTCGGGTAAGTTAATTTTATCTTATACAAGCAGACACCATAATGCATCATGAGTAAAAAAAACAAACTTAGTTCTCCATTGGTATACAGCACTAATCCTTCAGCACTAAAACCTGAAGAGAAGGAAGAGGTAAACGATTTGCCTATTTCAGAACAACCTTTGCGCGTTATCCTAGAAACCAAACACAGGGCTGGCAAAACGGTGACTATCGTTTATGGTTTTGAAGGAACTGTATCTAGTATGGAAGATTTAGGAAAAGCTTTAAAAAACCATTGCGGTACTGGGGGATCTGTAAAGGATGGAGAAATCATTATTCAAGGAGACCATCGTCAAAAAGTATTCCAATACTTGAAGCAAAAAGGGTATACGAAAGCGAAGTTGTAATATAACTGAATCAATTGCCGTTCGACTAATAAAATATTTCTAAATTTAATTTAGTTTTTAATTCTTGTACTAATGGATATTGCTCAGCAATGCGTTCAAATTTTTGCTTGCTATTTAACCTTAAATGAAGTGGAACGTCTTCTCTTTCGCCTGCTTCTACAAGTATGCTAAATTGAATGGCTCTATTTTGAAAAGTTTCCCAAATTTTTTCAAGTAAATTCATTCTCTCTTGTTCCACAAATTTTTTATCAGTTAAAGCAGATACGCTTACACTGAAATGTAATTCATCCAGAATCTCTAATTGTGCTAATTTGAAAGTGCCTGCAGCCGAATGCTTTAAAGCGGTTTGTAGATAGAGGGTATAGTCCTCCCAGCATTGTCTAAGGGTATCTATTTCCAATGGGATGGCCTCTTTTACTTCTTCAATATTGTATTGGCTACCATATTTATGCTGTAAGGCGGCAAGTAAATTTTTTTTATTACTACTTTCTTGAGCAGGAATGCTAGGGCTAGCCGTCGAAGGAGCTGCGGTTGGCAGTGGAATATCCTTGTTGAGTGACTTTGTTGGTGCAGGTGTTGGAGCAGCAATCACTTTGGAGACAGGATCTGCTGTTTCAATGACTAATTTAGCCTGTTCATTCACCACCATTTTACCGAATGGAATAATACGCTTGGTTTTTATAGGATAATGTACATCAACTAGTTTTTTTTTTACAAGTTGCCCCTCTTCCATACTCAATTCAATAGCTTGTTGTAAAAAATTAAGCTTTATAATAGCAAGCTCTACATGTAATCTTTTATTACGAGCCATCTTAAATTGAATTTCAGACTCGTTTAAAATATTTAAGGCACTTACCATATAAGGGGTGCTCATTTTTTGCGCTGTCGTAATATATTGATCACGCCATCCTTCGATAGACTCTAATAAATGCGCACTTGCCGTATCCTTACAAACCAATAGGTTTCTAATAAAGGCGGCAAATCCATATAATACCATATCTCCTTCAAATCCTTTTTGATTAATTTCGTCATATAGAAGCATGGCACTTGTTAAATCCTGCTCCATTAAATGATTCAATAATTTAAAGTAGTAGGCCTCGTCTAAAATATTTAAATGCTCCAGTGTATTTTCATAAGTTAATGCACCATTTGAAAAACTTACAATTTTATCTAGAATACTTAAAGCATCACGCATACAACCTTCGCTTTTTTGAGCAATGAGTTGAAGTGCATTTTTTTCTGCTTTAATTTTTTCTTTACTGACAATTTCCTCTAAGTGTAAAACAGTGTCATTGGAATTAATGCGTCTGAAGTCAAAAATTTGACACCTACTTAATATGGTCGGAAGAATTTTATGTTTTTCGGTGGTGGCTAAAATAAAGATGGCAAAAGGAGGAGGCTCTTCTAATGTTTTCAAAAATGCATTAAAGGCACTTGAGCTTAACATATGTACCTCATCCACAATATATATCTTGTATTTTCCAGCTTGAGGGGCAAAACGCACCTGTTCTACTAAGGTTCTAATATCATCTACAGAATTATTACTAGCGGCATCTAATTCATGAATGTTTAAACTGGATCCTTTTTCAAAGGAGACGCAACTCTCACAAGTATTACAAGCTTCCCCTTCTTTTGTGATTTTAGTACAATTGATAGTTTTGGCTAAAATGCGCGCGCAAGTTGTTTTACCCACACCTCTTGGTCCACAAAATAAAAAGGCATGTGCCAAATGATTGTTTAAAATGGAATTTTTTAAAGTCGTAGTAATATGCGACTGCCCCACCACGGTATTAAAGTTTTGGGGTCTGTATTTGCGGGCTGAAACAATAAAATTTTCCATACTTGACGCGCAATATACACATTCAAAATCAAAAGTATTGCGCTACTAATTAAATCTTATCCCCTTATTTTTAAACAGGTAAAAATCAAGACCCTTTTTTGTATTCCATCAATGGGTGTCGCTCAAAAGGATGCTTATTGGGGTCGAAAATGTACCTAAAAGTAACCATTCTTCTGCTGGGGCTTGCCTCCAAGCTTTTATAAACATTGATCATTTTTGGGTTCCATTCTCCAGCCCAGCCCATTTCATATTGGTCGTATACTTTTATCTTATTTAAAAGTAGGTGACAGGCGTAAATTAAAAAACTATCAATCCCCAATGCTTGGTATTTTGGAACCACGCCAAATGCCAATCCTGTTAATTTATTATTTTGTCCTTTCCATTTCATCCATAAGAGATGCAATTTTTGTCGCCATCCTAATGCCCCATTAAAATGTTTAAAATATTGATTCACATCTGGTATATTAATAAACATGGCAATGGGTTCTTCCTTATAGTAAGCAAACCAAATGACCCTTTCATCCATGACGGGCTTTAATGAATTAAATAATTTTAAAATTTGATCTAGGGTAATTGCTTTTTCTTCCCCGTGTTGCGCCCATGCTGCATTATAAACGGTAACAAAATCTTGAGCAAATTTTGGAATCCTATTTTTATCAAGATGCACTGCTTTGTACTCTGGCTTAGAAGTGAATTTGGTATATCTTTCTTCAAAGCGCGAAGGGAGGGGCGTTAATAAATTTTTGCTGTAATAATATTGATTATAAAAATTTTGAAAACCATATTGGGTGAGTAGTTGCTCATAATAAGGGGGATGGTAGGACATGCCATACATGGGTTCTGCATCAAATCCTTCCACCATTAAGCCCCACCATTTATCTCTTTCGCCAAAATTAATGGGGCCATCCATGGCTTCCATACCATTTTGTGTTAACCAAATTTGTCCTGTTTTTAAAAGTAAGTTGGCTGCTTCTTGGTCATTGATACAATCAAAAAAACCTATACAGCCAGTAGGAAAGTCGGTTCCTTTGTTTTTATATTCATTGTAATAAAATGCAGCAATTCTCCCAATGGTTTCACCATTTTCATTTTGTAAAATCCACCTAATTGCCGACCCATTTTTAAATAATTTATTTTGAGTGGCATCAAATACTTGCGCTACCTCCTTGTCTAATGGACGAATATAGCGGGGGTTGCCTTTTTGAAGGGTTGCGTTTATTTCCAAAAATGCTTTATGGGTAGCAGGCGAATTGACTTCAAGAATATTCATTGCTACAATTTAAAATATTTTTAACACACTCAATGCAAATATGCCTGCTGTTTCGGTTCTTAATCTTGTAGGACCTAAGTGTATAGGAAGATATTGTTGTTGAATGCCTGCTGCAATTTCATTAGGTGTAAAATCGCCTTCGGGGCCAATCAATAATATCACATCATCTGTTGCTACTATTTCCTTAATATTTTTTTTATCCCCCGCTTCGCAATGGGCTAGTAATTTTACAGAAGCCTGATGCTTTGTCAAAAATTCATTGAAGGGAATAGGTGCTGAAAGAGAAGGCAGCCATGCTTGCTGGCTTTGAATCATAGCAGATTGCAATATATGTTGCATGCGATCCATCTTACAACGTTCATGTATTGTTCTTTCACAAATTAAGGGGACTATTTGATGAACGCCCATCTCGGTTGCTTTTTCAAAAAGCCATTCTAGTCGAACCACATTTTTTAATAAAGAAATACCGATGGTAATTTTTTGTTTTGGTGCTTGAATAACTTGATGCGCTTGAATGGAAACAAGGGTATTGCTTTTATGGGCTGATTGGATCCTGGCTTGAAATATAGTACCAGCGCCATTAGTGAGATCGATGGGTTCGCCTTCTTTCATTCTAAGAACTTGAACACAATGCTTGCTTGTTTCGGGACTTAGTTGGAAGCTTTGGTTTCCTATCGTTAATAAAGGTTCATAAAAATAGGGTACAGGCATATTAAAATGGTTGGTCGTCATTAATTCCTTCGTCAAATTCGCCGCCGTTCATTTTACTACCTTGTATAAAAAAACGACCTCCATCGGCACTTGTATTGCCAGGAAGAGAAGAAACAGGTTTATAATTATTTCCTAATCCTGGGATACCGCCTTCTCCATCCCATTCTTCAAATCTTTGAATATCTAATCTTGCTCTTAATTTAATTAAATCTAAAGATCCATTACGATGCTTTGCAATTCTGATATGCGTTTCGCCTTGTGTACTTTCCCCCATTTCGTTGCTCATTACTTCGTAATATTCAGGACGATAAATAAACATCACCATATCAGCATCTTGTTCAATCGCACCTGATTCTCTTAAATCACTCAATTGCGGCATTTTACTTTCCTTTCTTGTTTCCACCGCACGACTTAATTGAGATAGTGCAATAATCGGAATATTTAATTCTTTTGCCAATGCTTTTAAACTTCTTGATATATTACTAATTTCTTGTTCTCTGTTTGCATTGCGATCGCCAAGTCCACTCATTAATTGCAAGTAATCAATGATGATTAATTTAACTTGATGTTTATTGACCAATCTTCTTGCCTTGGCTCTAAATTCAAAAATATTTAATGCAGCGGTGTCGTCAATATAAATAGGGGCCGACTCCAATCGTTTAATTCCCTTTGCATGCAATTGTTGGTATTCGTAATCTTCTAATTTACCTCTCGAAATTTTTTCCATTTTAATTTCACTCTCTGCACTTAAAATTCTTTGCACCAATTGTGATGCACTCATTTCTAAACTAAAAAATCCAACAGGTTGCGGTTTGGTAGGATGCAATGCCGCATTACGAGCTAAGTTTAATGCAAAGGCTGTTTTACCTACGGAAGGTCTTGCAGCTAATATAATTAAATCGGTAGGTTGCCAGCCATAAGTAATGCGGTCTAAGCTAGCAAAGCCACTTGGCACTCCTGAAATTTCATCCTTCTTAGTTCTCAATTCATCAATTCTTGTAATAGCAGTAGCTAATGCAAAACCAATATCAACGAAATTTTTCTTCAAATAGTTATTGGTGATGTTAAACATTTTTGTTTCACTGTCATCCAATAAATCAAATACATCCGTACTGTCCTCGTAAGCATTGGCAATGACTTCGCCACTGATTCTTATTAATTCGCGTTGAATAAATTTTTGTAAAACAATACGCGCATGCGCGTCAATATTAGCAGTAGAAACAACGACATTGGTGAGTTTTGAAATATAATAAGCACCCCCTACGATATCTAAATTTTCCTGCATTCTTAATTCCTCGACCACGGTCAACATATCAATGGGCATATTTTTTTGTTGCAAGCTTTGCATCGAACGATAAATCATTTGATGAGATTCAACATAAAAACATTCCGGCTTCAAAATTTCAGTAACGGTATCAAAAGCACTTTTTTCTAATAAGATGGCACCTAATACTGCCTCCTCTAATTCCCTTACTTGTGGTGGAATTTTTCCATACATCATACTACTGATATCAATATTGGTATTTTTCTTTTTAGTACGATTCGTATTTATGTTAGGGATAGCCATAGCGAGTTGAATAAGTTTGGAAGAATTTCTACTGCGAAAATCAACCCAAATTAGCAATTCAAGAAATTTAGTTTTGCAATGGGGTTTTACACAGGGTAATGCCATATAGAATCCACAATAAAGTAGGGTTATTCACTTTTTTTGCACCTAGTTTTTGCGGTTATCCACTAAAGCTTGAACCTAGTAGCAAAAAATAGTATTTTCTTGATACGTTAGTAGGTGCTTCTGTATGGGAAAGCGCTATTTTTTACCCCAAAGCACTAAAAAAATTTGTATTTTTGAAGCTATACAATAAAGATCCTATATGACGATTAGTTATCGCTGGCTGAGTGAGTATTTGCCCCAAACGGTGAGCCCGGAAAAATTAGCTACTATTTTGACATCCATAGGGTTGGAGGTAGAGTCATTAGAATCATTTGAAAATTTCAAAGGAGGACTTGCTGGATTAGTGGTGGGTGAAGTCATTGAAGTGCACCCGCATCCCAATGCAGATAAATTAAAATTGACAAAAGTAAATACAGGTGCAGCGCAACCATTACATATTGTTTGTGGTGCCTCTAATGTTGCGGTAGGACAAAAAGTAGTCGTGGCGACCGTGGGAACCACCATTTACCCAAAGGGGAAGGAACCTATTACAATGAAATTAGCAAAGATAAGAGGAGAGGAAAGTGAGGGTATGATTTGTGCCGAGGATGAAATTGGATTAAGTGATGATCATGCTGGCATCATGGTCTTAGATCAAAATACTAAAATAGGAACTGCTGTTGCTACTTTGTATGAATATGTGCAAGATTGGATTTATGACATAGGCCTTACGCCCAATAGGATGGATGCCATGAGTCATTTTGGTGTTGCAAAAGATGTGTGTGCTTATTTATCTTACCATGAAACGCCCGTGACTGCTGTGAGTCCGCTCACCCAACAAGTGACAAAAGATAAATCAATCCAAGCTTTTGAAGTGATGATTGAAGATGAAAAAGCTTGCGCAAGGTATAGTGGCATGATCATAGAAGGGGTTGAAGTAAAAGAATCTCCTAGTTGGTTAAAAAATAGATTGCAAAGTATTGGCGTTAGATCCATTAATAATATTGTAGACATTACCAATTATATTTTACACGAAACGGGGCAACCATTGCATGCTTTTGATGCGGATGAAATTAAGTCCAATAAAGTAGTAGTTAAAAAATATGCATCAGGAACAAAGTTTACCACTTTGGATGGGACAGAGCGCAGTTTAACCGCGGCCGATTTAATGATCAGCGATGGGACGCAACCACTTTGTATTGCTGGGGTATTTGGTGGATTAAAAAGTGGTGTAAAATTAAATACCACTCGTTTATTTTTAGAAAGTGCTTGGTTTGAAAATGTACATATACGAAAAACATCAGTGCATCATGGGCTCAGAACCGATGCTGCTACTCGTTTTGAAAAGGGAGTAGATATTGACGGAACAGTAAAAGTATTAGAGCGCGCTGCTAAAATGATTCAAGAAATAGCGGGCGGGAAATGTAGTGAATTAGTGGATGTATATCCGCATCCCGCTCAAAAGGCAAAAGTGAATTTAAGTTTTGCGTATTTAAAAAAATTAAGCGGAAAATTATATCCTGTTGCAAAAGTAAAAACAATTTTAAGCAGTTTAGGATTTGAAATCATCAACGAAACCATTGAAGGAATAGAGGTAGCGGTCCCATTTCATAAACCGGATATTCATATTCCAGCTGATATTGTAGAGGAAGTATTGCGTATTGATGGTTTGGATAATATTGAAATTCCTAGCGTGATTACCATGAGTCCTTCCATTGATCCATTGGAGAAAAAGGAAAAATTTAAAGATAAAATTGCTCAATTTTTAGTGGGCCAAGGCTACACTGAAATTTTAACCAACTCGATTACCAATAGCGCCTATTTTACAGAAGAGACATTAGCGACTGCTGTAAAAATGTTGAATAATTTAAGTGCCGAATTAGATGTGATGCGACCTTCCATGTTGGAAACAGGTTTAGAAACCATTGCTTATAATCTAAACCGTCAAATGAGTTCGATTGCACTATTTGAAATAGGAAAAGTGTATGGACAATCTGCTAAAGGCAGCTACTATGAAGCGGAGCAGTTGTGCCTCTATATTTCAGGAAAACAACAACTAGATGGTTGGAGAACCAAAGGAGTGGTTGCAGACTTTTTTATGGCAAAGGGCATGGCCACTGCTATTTTTCAATTATTAGGTATTCAGGGTGGACAATGGAAGCAAACCACCGAAGGGCAGGTTGAATTTGTAGTAGATAAAAAAACGGCTGGTAAAATTCAGGTGGTGGGTTCTAAAAAATTACAATCTTTTGGAATCAAGCAATCCGTTTTATTTATACAATTTGATTTAGCTGCTTTATTTTCTATTTATCAAAGCAAACAAGTGGTGTATCAAGAAATTTCAAAATATCCTTCTGTTGAAAGAGATTTAGCATTGGTGATTCCACAAGCCACTCCATACGAAGCAATCGCATCTTGTATTCAAGAGGCTAAAATAGGCGCATTGCAGGAAACTCGTGTTTTTGACATTTTCGAAAGTGATAAATTAGGACTTCAAAAAAAATCGGTAGCTATTAATTTTGTATTTAATACGCCAGATAAAACTTTAACAGATACCGAAATTGATTTGATGATGAAGAAGCTCGTACAACAATTTGAAAAAAATATTCAAGCAGAAGTTAGAAAATAACTAAATTCAACAAGACAATTCATTACCCATGGTTGATTTAAAATTATCCCTTGCACAATTACAAGAAAAATTACAGCTTTTAATTAAGCAGTATGGTGTTATGGATAAGGAAAATCAGCAACTTAAGTTAGCTATAACCAAACAAGAAAATCAATCCAAGCAATTAGCAGAACAATTAAAGGATACGCAATTGAAATTATCTGCATCAATGATGCGCCCATCTGATATGAATACAATAGACAAGGAAAAATGGGTGAAGCAAATTGACCAATACATTAAAGAAATAGATACTGCTATTAAAAATCTGAATCCCTAATTTATGTCCGATAATACAGCCTCCTCAGAATTGATCCCTATTAATATCACCATTGCCGATAGGTCTTATCGTGTGAAAATTGCCTCAAAGGACGAAGAAGCTGTTCGCAAAACGGCCGCTTTAATCAATCAGAAGATGGTAGAGTTTAAAAATGCCTATGCTGGGAAGGACATGCAGGACTATATTTCAATGGTTTTACTGTGGTTTACGACCGAACAACAACAAAATGGGCAAAACTTATATGAGATTGAAAATGCCCAAAGCCAGATAGAAACCCTCACTGCCTGGGTAGACAAAGCGCTATCTACTCCATAAATTACCTCCTCCTCGGCTTTATTCTTTCCATTATTTGATTATCTTCGTAGCGGAACCTTTGACGCATTATAAAAAATCGAAATACGTCATCTTGTAATTTTTCTATAAACGAAGCTTGCTATAGGTGATTATCAATGATTTATGTATAATATAGGATTAATGTTTTAAACTCATTAACAAAGAAAAAGGGGAGTATGTATTATTTTAAAACAACAAGATTTAAACAATGGACCAAACAATATTATTTGTCATCATTGGAGGCGCTTCCCTATTGGGAGGTTTGCTTGTCGGCAAACTAGTTTTTGCCCGCAATACCAAAAAACAAGTCGAAGAAGCTGAAGCACAAGCTGCCAATATTTTAAAAGAAACTGCATTAAGAGCAGAGACCATTAGAAAGGAAAAGCAACTTGAAGCAAAGGAACATTTTATTCAATTAAAATCCGATTACGATCGTGATTTATTGGAGAAAAATAAAAAAATCGGCGAATCAGAAAACAGAATTAAACAAAAAGAAATTACAATCAATCAAAAGGAAGCTTCGATTGATAAACAAGTAAAGGAAAACGAAACCATTAAAGACAACTTGAATCGCCAAACCGATTTAGTGAATTTAAAGCGTTCCGAATTAGAAAAACACCAAGAAGAGCATATACGTCGATTGGAAAAAATTGCCAATTTAAGTGCAGATGATGCAAGACAACAATTAATCGAAAGCTTAAAGCACGAGGCGCAAACGCAGGCCTTGGTATTGCAGCAAGAGATCATTGAAGATGCAAAACAAAAAGCAAATAAAGAAGCGCGTAAAATCATCATTCAATCTATTCAAAGAACAGCAGCCGAAGTGGCTATTGAAAACACAGTAACGGTTTTCAATTTGGAGTCAGATGAAATGAAGGGACAAATTATTGGACGTGAAGGAAGAAACATTCGTGCCATTGAAGCAGCAACTGGGGTAGATTTAATTGTAGATGATACACCTGAAGCTATTTTACTTTCTTCTTTTGATCCACTTCGTCGTGAAATTGCACGATTAAGTTTACAAAGATTAGTAACAGATGGTCGTATACATCCAGCGCGTATTGAGGAAGTAGTTGAAAAAACACGTCGTCAATTAGAGGATCAAATTGCTGAAATTGGAGAACGCACAGTGATTGAATTAGGCATCCATGGTTTACATAAAGAATTAATTAGAATCATTGGAAAAATGAGGTTTCGTTCCTCTTACGGTCAAAACCTATTGATGCACTCTCGCGAGACTGCAAATTTATGTGGTATCATGGCGGCAGAATTAGGATTGAATCCTAAATTGGCTAAAAGGGCCGGTTTATTGCATGATATAGGTAAAGTGCCTGATGAAGAAACGGAATTGAGCCATGCCTTATTAGGTGCAAAATTGGCTGAGAAATACGGTGAAAATCCTGCTGTGGTGAATGCCATTGGAGCGCACCACGACGAAATGGAGATGCAATATGTGATTTCTCCTATTATTCAGGCCTGTGACGCCATTAGTGGTGCAAGACCAGGGGCTAGAAGAGAAATCATGCAACAGTATATTCAGAGAATCAAGGACTTAGAAAACCTTGCTATGAACTACCAAGGGGTGGAGAAAGCCTATGCAATTCAGGCCGGTCGTGAGTTAAGGGTGATTGTAGAGGCCGAAAAGGTTACAGACCAAACCTCTGATCAATTAAGCTTTGATATAGCCCAAAAGATACAAACTGAAATGACCTATCCAGGCCAAATTAAGGTAACAGTGATACGTGAAAAAAGGGCAGTGAATATTGCCAGGTAGGCGATAATTAATTTAGGATCAAATAATTTGGATAATAAGGTGGGTTCGCCTACCTTTGCCGTCCGCAAAAACTATGTATTATGAGCGAAGCAGCTAAATTTGTACACGAGCAATTGACCGCAAAAAAAGAACATCCAGCCTTTAAGGCAGGTGATAATATTACCGTAAACTACAAAATTGTAGAGGGTGGTAAAGAGCGTATTCAAAGCTTCCGTGGAGATGTGATTAAATTACAAGGATCGGGTGCAACCGCTTCCTTTACAGTACGTAAAATTTCAGATGGTGTAGGCGTAGAGCGTTTATTCCCTATTTTATCTCCAAATATTGATTCAATCTTATTGAACAAGTCTGGTAAAGTACGTCGTGCAAAATTGTACTACCTACGCGAAAGAAGCGGTAAGAGTGCACGTATCAAAGAAAAAAGATTCTAGTTTCCATTACAAGTTTACTTGTACTGAATTATTAATAGGTTTAAGCCCCTTTCCGAGTTTCGGGAAGGGGCTTTTTTTCGCCCTTTTCTTTTGGCATATAATTAGCTTTTTTCATTAAAAATAGTGGACTTTCTATTTTAGAATTACCTTACCTTTATTATTCTAAATTTAATATTATGGGCAACTTAGGATTTCAAGAATTATTAATTATCGGTGTCGTTATTTTAGTAATGTTTGGCGGAAAAAAAATACCTGAATTTATGCGTGGTTTAGGAAAAGGTATCCGTGAATTCAACGATGCAAAAAGCAATGTAAAAAAAGAAATTGAAGAAGGGATTAAAGAAAAAGACGAAAAAGCTGCTTAGTTTTTTATTACTTTGATTTCAGTGGGCCATCATTCTATTTTTTATCATTTAACTCTATAGCCTTTGTTTCGTTTTACTACAATCAAAGACTATCATACTGCTTTACAAGCAGGCGAAGTGTCATGTATTCAAGTAGTAGATTATTACTTGGATCAAATTGCGCGTCAATCACATTTGAATTCTTTTTTAGAAGTTTTTGCTGAAGAAGCAAAATTACGTGCGATCAGTTTGGATAAAGAGCGCGCTTCATCGATCCCTATGGGAAAACTGCATGGGGTAGTAGTAGGCATCAAAGATGTACTTTGTTATCAGGGGCATAAAGTAACTGCGGCTTCTAAGATATTAGAAAACTATACAGCTATTTATTCTGCGACAGCAATTGACAAATTGATTGCAGCAGGCGCCATTATTATTGGTCGTCAAAATTGCGATGAATTTGCAATGGGAAGCAGCAATGAAAATTCAGCATACGGGCCCGTTAAAAATGGATTGGATACCACTAGGGTGCCAGGAGGTTCATCGGGCGGTTCGGCAGTAGCGGTGCAATCTGATATGTGTATGATTAGTTTAGGTTCCGATACAGGAGGTTCTGTTCGACAACCAGCTGATTTTTGCGGAGTGATTGGATTAAAGCCAAGTTATGGTCGTATTTCAAGATATGGTTTAATTGCCTATGCTTCTTCTTTTGACCAAATAGGAATTTTTTCAAAATCCATTTCAGATGCCTCATTAACATTAGAAGTGATTGCCGGGGCTGATGATTTTGATAGTACCGTTTCCGATAAGCCAGTTCCTTCTTATTCAACTGAATTAAAAAAAGCATCGCCTAAAAAAGTAGCTTATTTTAAAGAAACACTTTCTCACCCTGGATTGGATATCGAAATTAAAAAACAAACAACCCAATACCTTGAACAACTAAAAGAGCGAGGATATACAGTAGAAGGTATTGATTTCCCCTTGCTTCAATTTTTAGTCCCCACTTATTATGTCTTAACGACCGCGGAGGCATCCAGTAATTTATCAAGATTTGACGGGATCAAATTTGGACATCGGACGAGTCAACCCATTTCAGATTTAACCGAGTTGTATAAATTAAGTAGAACGGAAGGTTTTGGAGCCGAAGTTCAAAGGCGCATATTATTAGGCACTTTTGTATTGAGTGCTGGTTATTTTGATGCTTATTTTACCAAGGCGCAACAGGTGCGCCAAAAATTAGTTGACTTAACCAAAGACTTATTTAGTAACTATGATATTTTAGTATCTCCTACGGTGCCTACGACAGCATTTAAATTAGGTGAGAATAACCATACACCCACTGAAATGTTTTTAGCAGATATTTTTACAGTGTATGCTAACTTGGTTGGTATACCAGCGGTGTCCTTGCCATTATTTAAACATTCTAATGGCATGCCATTTGGATTGCAGGTCATGAGTAACCATTTCGACGAAACGGCATTATTGCAATTTTCAGAATCATTGATGAATTAAAAAGGAACAAACATCATGAAAAGTATACGACTCCTTATTTTTTTCTTTGTATTCATTATGTTACAATCAAACATAAGAGGGGCGAGTTACACCAAGTATGATTCTATTCCACCCATCGATTCAAGCTTTCAGATAAGGGTCGGCTTTTCAAGTTTATTTACTGTAAAGCAAGCGGATACTAAAAAAGGTCCATTAGAATATGCATTAAATGAACAGGCCATTAGTTTTATTCAAACCTATATGGACAAACAAGGGGCTGAATTAAAGCAAATGAAAACATGGGCTAAGCCGTATTTTAATTTATATGATGGCATATTAGAAAGTAAAGGGATTCCTACGCAACTAAAATATTTAAGCGTCATTGAGAGTCATTTAAGTTCAAATTTGACTTCCTGGGCTGGGGCAGTGGGTCCTTGGCAAATTATGCCGGAGGAAGCCACTCGTCTTGGTTTAAAATTAACGCCCAACGATGAACGCATGGATTATGAAAAAAGTACACAAGCCGCGGCGACGATCTTAAAGGAATTATATACTGAATTTGGAGATTGGTTATTGGTAGTCGCTGCTTATAACGGTGGAGCGGGTAGGATACGACAGGCCATTAAAAAAATGAAAACGAATGATTTTTGGGCGATTCAATATGAACTGCCGCTTGAAACTCGAAACCATGTAAAAAAATTCATAGCGACCAATTATGTATTTGAATCAGATCAGATGGCGCCATTTCAAATGACCAATAGAGTTGTGCCTGCGCAAAAATTAGAAAATCCTACAATAGCATTAGCAAAATTGATAATTAAGGGCAGATTTAGAATAGAACAAATTGCTCAATTCGTTTCATTTCCAATGGAGAAAATTGATACATTAAATCCTCAAATGGAAAAAATATTAGCGACTGGAAAATCCTTTGAAATTACCTTGCCAAAGGATAAGCTAGACTTGTTCGAGGCGCGTAAAAATGAAATTTTACAGGCTTCTATACAATCTTTATATAAAATTAAAGGGAATTAATTGCGCTATTAATAATCGTCGTCAAGTTCATCTTTTTCATCAAATAAATCATCGTCATCTAAGCTCTTCAAATCATCATCTAAAGAAAAATCATCATCGTCTTCCATTTTTTTAGATTTCCCTTTTTGCTTAGCTGATTTTTTGGGCATATCGAATTCTTCGAAATCTGGATCCCAATTATCTTCTTCTGTTTTCTCCCAATCATCATTTACTTCCTCTTCGTCTACTTCCTCTTCGTCATCTTCTGCCTTTTTTTTCGAAGTAGATTTACCAATTGAGTCAGCTTTGTTTTTACTCAGCTTTATTGCATCGGTCTTTTTTTCTTTTGCTATTTTCATTGCCATAAGTCATTCAAAATTACAATGTAAATTTTCAAACTAAATTTTTATTTACCAAAAAAAATGAGCCTTTTTTTAATAAATTTTAAAATAGAATTAAACCTATTATAATATGGTATAAAAACTATAAATGTACAATTTGGTCTCTTCCTGGACCATTAGAAACATATTTAACGGGTACCCCTAGATAGCTATTGATGAATTGTATATATGATTTCATTGTTTCAGGCAATTCGGATTCATTTTTCATTTTAGTGGAGTCGATGTTCCAACCTGGCATTTTTTTCCAAATGGGTGTAATCGGTGTGCCAACAATCTGAAAAGGGACATAATCTATTTGTTTCCCCTCCATTTCATAAGCGACGCCCAACTCTAATTCAGTAAAGGAATCCAATATATCAGCCTTGGTCATAATAATTTGTGTTACACCATTGATCATGCAGGCAAATTTAAGTGCTACTAAATCAATCCAACCACATCTTCTTGGACGGCCGGTGGTGGCACCAAACTCGCTTCCAATTTTTCTAAGTTCTTCGCCTTTGGCATCATGCAACTCGGTAGGGAAAGGTCCACCACCTACTCTAGTACAATAGGCCTTAGAAATACCAAATACTTCTCCAATCAATTTAGGGGAAATACCTAATCCTGTACAAACCCCAGCAGAAATGGTATTAGAGGAAGTGACAAAAGGGAATGTACCAAAATCAATATCTAACATGGAGCCTTGTGCACCTTCGGCCAACACTTTTTTCCCTTTTGATATTTGCTCATTAATAAAATATTCGCAATTAATGATATTTAAAGTTTTCAAAAACTCAAGACACTCAAAAAATTCGGTTTCCATTTCACTGATGTCTTCATTGAAATTAAAACTATCTAATATTTTTTGATGCTTCATGCGTAAAGCAATGTATTTACTAATAAAATTTTTATTAAGTAAATCGCCCACTCTAATAGCGTTACGCCCTGTCTTGTCCATATAAGCAGGCCCAATGCCTTTTAAGGTGGATCCAATTTTGCTTTCCCCTTTTGATAATTCAGATGCCTTATCAAGTGCACGGTGTGAAGGAATGATAATATTGGTACGCTCCGAAATAAAAAGATTTTTTTTCACATCAACACCCATGGCAGCTACTGCGTCACATTCTCTTTTTAAAGTAACAGGATCTAATACGACACCATTGCCAATGATGTTTATTTTATCTTGATGAAAAATACCAGAGGGTATTTGATGTAATACCATTTTTGTGCCATTCACATATAAAGTATGGCCTGCATTGGGTCCTCCTTGGAAACGGGCAATGACATCATAATGAGGCGCAAAATAATCAACGATTTTTCCTTTTCCTTCATCACCCCATTGAAGTCCTAATATTACATCTACCATGAATTTGTGTTTGAGAGGACAAAAATAAGTATTGGAAACTTTATTACCTATTTAAACCAATATTAATTAAAGCAACTTTTACACAGTTTCGGTGTCAAACCTGTTAACTTGTTGTATTCCATTCACCGACCTAATTTTTTCAACCAAAAGCTCTAGCTCATCCTTGTCATGGACATACACTTTAATGGTTCCCTGGAACAGTCCTTCCTTGGATTCAATGGTAATGGCGGCGATATTAATTTTAAGCTCCCCGCTAATGATGGTGGTGATTTTGTTCACGACCCCGACATCATCCATTCCAATAATGCTAAGACCTGTTAGGAATGATATTTCTTTATTTTTAGCCCATTTGGTTTTCACTACGCGATGTCCATAATTGGCAAGTAATTGTGTGGCGTTGGGGCAATTGGTTCTATGGATAATGAGCCCCTTACCTGTACTCACAAATCCAAAAACATCATCCCCTGGAATAGGGTTGCAGCATTTCCCCAAACTGTATTTAATTTGGTCGCTTGATTCTCCAAATATGATCAATTCAGATTCTTTCTTTGGAGCTATTTTAGAACTGTTAGGATCGGTATTGATTGATGCAGGGGTTGCGATAGGCTTTGGTGCCTCAATCTTGTCACCTAATACTTGGAATAATTTAAGTTCCTTTAAATCGATTTGTTTTTTTGCAATTTTAAAATGTAAATCAAGATGACTTGGCAATTTGTAAAAATTGACCAATTGATCAATATTATAAGCGTTATAATTGGCGCCAATACTCTCCAATTTTCGTTGAAGTGTGTATTTCCCTTCCTCTGCAATCGATTTCTTTTCCTCTCTTAATGCATCTTTGATACTATTTTTTGCTTTGGCAGTAACTACATTACTTAACCAATCTTCATTTGGCCTTTGTTTATTACTTGTGATGATTTCAATTTGATCACCACTTCGTAATCTATGACTGATGGGCACTAATTTATGATTCACTTTGGCTCCAATACATTTTGAACCAATTGCCGTGTGAATGTAAAATGCAAAATCTAAGGCTGAGCTATTGATGGGCAACATCTTCACTTCACCCTTGGGGGTATAGACATATATTTCTTCAGCTAAAAAGGAGGTTTTAAAATCTTGTAAAAAGTCAATGCCTTCTTCTTGTTGATTACTTAAAGCCTCTCTGATTTGTACAAACCATTTATCAAAGCGATCTTCATTTTGCGTGCCTTCCTTATATTTAAAATGAGCAGCCAACCCTTTTTCAGCAATCTCATTCATTCTCTTTGTTCTTATTTGCACTTCGACCCACTTTCCTTGTGGCCCCATCACTGTAGTGTGTAAAGCCTCGTAACCATTGCTCTTGGGGTTGCTTAACCAATCCCTGAGCCTTTCGGGTGAGGGTAGGTATTCGTCGGTTATTAATGAGTATACTTTCCAGCATGCTTCTTTTTCCTTTTCAATAGGTACATCTATAATAATACGGATTGCAAATAAGTCATACACTTCTTCAAAACTGACACCTTTCTTTTTTATTTTATTCCATATAGAGTGAATGCTTTTAGGACGGCCATGCATTTCAAAACTAAAGTCCTCTTGTGTTAATTTATCATTCAAAGGCCTAATGAATTCATTAATGTATTTGGTTCTTTCCCTTTTTGTTTCAGCTAATTTTTTTGCAATCTCTTTATAAGTATCAGGCTCCATGTATTTCATGGCCAAATCTTCTAATTCGGTTTTGATATTGTATAAGCCCATACGGTGGGCTAAAGGTGCATATACCCATATGGTCTCAGAAGCAATTTTTAATTGTTTCTCCTGCTTCATGGCATCCAGCGTTCGCATATTGTGTAAGCGGTCCGCTAGTTTAATTAAGATCACTCTAGGATCATCCGTTAGAGTGAGTAATATTTTTTTAAAATTTTCGGCTTGCTGACTACTATTGGCATCCATCACCCCCGAAATTTTCGTGAGTCCATCTACGATTTTTGCAATTTCGTTTCCGAATTCATTTTTTACATCTTCTAAAGTTAAATCGGTATCCTCGATGGTGTCATGTAATAACGCGCAAATGGTACTTCGAACACCAAGCCCAATTTCTTCTACGCAAATCATAGCCACCGCAATGGGATGTAAAATATAGGGCTCTCCGCTTTTTCGACGCATGGTTTTATGCGCATGGGTGGCCATTTCAAATGCGGTACGCAATAATTCCTTGTCTCCTTTTTTTAGTTTCTCTCTAATTGCTCTGAGCAAGGCACGATACTGCCGAACAATTTCTTTATTTTCTTGTTCTTCATTTAAATCGTATTGGGATGCGATTTTGGCAGTATTATCTAAGTCAGGTAACTCCATCTTGTTACGAAATTACATAAAAGGTGTAGGATTTTTACATACAAGATGCAGATAGTGTAACTTTGTAGCTTATGACGATGAATCCGCCCAAATCATTTTTTAATATTGCCCTTTTAAAAAGGGTTTTTTCATTTGTCAAGCCTTACCAATTCATCTTTATCAGCAATCTTGTTTTAGCCATTTTGCTTGCTTTTTTTACCCCCATACGACCTTATCTTATACAAGCGACAGTGAATACCGCAATAGGGAAACACACCATTTTACCTCATTGGGTTCACTTTTTTTTACCTACAGCCGCTTTTGGATCTGCGATACAATTAATCATCGGGATCACTTTATTTCAGGTCGTTTTTATCATGGTGGAAACGGTGTTTCGTTTTTTATTCACTTTCGGCATGGCTTGGCTAGGACAGCAAGTGATTCGCGATCTACGTAATAAAGTATATGAAAAAGTAATGCATTGGGAAATGCGTCAATTTGATAAAACAGCGATTGGGACATTAACCACGCGAACCATTAACGATATTGAAAGTATCAATGATATTTTTTCTGATGGACTCATTCCAATCATGGCCGATTTTTTAACCATTGTAGTGACTTTAACTACCATGTTTTTTATTAATTGGGAGTTGACTTTGATTTGCTTGATTCCATTTCCGATTATGCTAGTGGCCACTTATTTTTTTAAGGAAAGCGTTAACAAAAGTTTTATTCAAGTGCGTAATTCGGTAGCGGCACTCAATGCTTTTGTACAAGAACATATTTCCGGGATGGCAGTTGTGCAAGCTTTTGCGGCTGAAGAAAAAGAGATGAGTAAATTTACAAAGATCAATGAAGGACATAAAGCTGCTAATATAAAAGCCATCTTCGCTTACTCTGTTTTTTTTCCGGTAGTGGAAGTGGTATTAGCTTTAAGTGTGGGTTTAATTGTTTGGTGGGTTGCAGATCAAAGTCTAGATGCCGGTATGTTGGTCGCCTTTATTTTATTTCTGAATCAAATTTTTAGACCACTGCGCATGATTGCGGATAAATTCAATGTTCTACAAATGGGTATGGTAGCTGCGGAGCGGGTTTTTAAAGTATTAGATAATACCGATGTTACTTTGAATGAGGGAAATTTAGCACCTAAAAAAGTGGCGGGTAAAATTGAATTCAAGCAAGTACAATTTGCATATCAACCACCACAATGGGTGTTGGATAATTTAAGTTTCACAGTTAAAGCGGGAACTACTGTTGCATTGGTTGGACCTACGGGGAGTGGAAAAACTTCCATCATAAGTATCTTAAATAGATTGTATCCCTATCAATCGGGTCAAATTTATTTGGATGACCAACCCATTGAACAATATTCATTAGATTTTTTAAGGGCCTCTGTAGGTGTGGTATTGCAAGATGTTTTTTTATTTTCAGGATCGGTCTATGATAATATCACACTTCGTAATGCAAGCATTACAAAGGAGCAAGTGCATGCCGCAGCGAAGATGATTGACATGCATGATTTTATTATGCAATTACCTGGCGGTTATGATTATGAAGTGATGGAGCGAGGTGCCACTTTAAGTATGGGACAACGCCAATTGATTAGTTTTATTAGAGCTTTATTATACAATCCTGCTATCCTTATTTTGGATGAAGCGACTTCCTCTATTGATACCGAAAGTGAGCGATTAATTGAAAAAGCGATTGATACTTTAATTCAAGGGCGCACTTCTATTGTCATTGCACATCGATTGTCTACCATCCGAAAAGCAGATAAGATTATCGTTTTAGATAAGGGACAAATTAAGGAAATGGGCAGTCATTTTGAGTTGCTACAATTGGGTGGCTTTTATGCTTCACTCAACGAAATGCAATTCAAGGAGAATAAAACAACTTTATAATTTTTAATTAGTTGATTTACAATTAGTTGTCTTAATTATTTTTTTAAATATTTCGGCACAATTTCTATCTCTTTTTATTCAAAATCAGGGGCTTTCTTCCTATCTTCGCACCAAATTTTGAGATCTTTATGGCTTGTAGACCTATTAAATCAATACTGGCATTGTGTTTGAGCCTTTTTCTGTTGTTGAATTCAACAACAACTATGGCGAATGATACCACTGCTGTTGCTACTCAACATGTAGCAAAGGAAGAAGGCAGCTTTAATGTAACTGAAACCATTTTAGAACATATTAAGGACGACCACAGCTGGCATTTATGGGGACATCTATCTATTTCTTTACCTGTGATTTTATATAGCCCACAAGGCTTGGAGATTTTTTCATCCTCTCATTTTTTAAATGAACATCATGAAAATGTGGTGTATGAAGGAAAACAAAATTATAAATTGTTTGATGGCAAAACCAAAGTAGTGAATGCGGCAGGTGAGATTGATATGGCAGCAAGCAAAAAATTATGGGACTTTTCGATTACAAAAAATGTAGCTAGTTTATTTATTTCTGTTTTTATTTTATTGCTTGTTTTTTTAACTGCCTCTGCTGCTTATAAAAAAACTGGAATTAAAACAGCACCCAAAGGAGTACAATCTTTTATGGAGCCCATTATCTTATTTGTAAGAGATGAGATCGCTATTCCAAACATTGGAGCAAAGCGTTTTGCCAGATACATGCCTTTTTTGTTGACTATTTTCTTTTTGATTTTAACCAATAACTTTTTAGGTTTAATTCCATTATTCCCAGGTGGTGCCAATGTGAGTGGTAATATTGCGTTCACCATGACATTAGCGGTTTGTGTTTTCGTTGTGGTTAATTTAAGCTCAAATAAAAATTACTGGGAACATATTTTCTGGATGCCTGGAATGCATTGGTCTATGAAATTATTTTTAGCACCGATTGAATTAATCGGGGTATTTAACAAACCTATTTCATTGATGATTCGATTGTTCGCAAATATCACAGCGGGTCATATCTTGGTATTGAGTTTGGTTTGTTTGATTTTTATTTTTAAAACTGTGTATGCAGCTGCTGTTGCAGTGCCTTTTGTAATATTTATATTCTTGATAGAATTGCTAGTCGCTTTTTTACAAGCCTATATTTTTACAATGCTCACTGCAATGTATATTGGTATGGCTTCGGAAGAAGGGCACCACGATCATCATCCAGCAGCGGAAGGCGCAGACAAAGAATTAGCACATCATTAATTAAAATAGTTATAAATTTTTTTTCAATCATAATTAAAACGTAACAAAATGGTAGTAGGAAGTGTAGCCGCAATCGGCGCTGGATTAGCTGCAATTGGTGCTGGAATTGGCATCGGTCTAATTGGTAAAGGAGCTGTAGAAAGTATTGCTCGTCAACCAGAAGCAGTGAATGATATTCGTTCAAACATGATCGTAATGGCTGCCTTCGTTGAGGCCGTAGCTTTATTTGCGGTGGTGGTTGCCCTTTTAGGGAACGGATAATCTATCAAAAGATTCCCAAAGTATTATAGGCCCTAGCACAGGGCGAAGGGCCTATAATTTTTTTAAAGGAAAAGCGTAAAAAAGAAGAAATTTTTTTTAATCATTAAGATAAATTAAGGAATATGTTGTTAGAAATTAACCCGTTAGTGTTGCCTGATATTGGATTGGTGTTTTGGAACACTATCGCTTTTCTATTACTTTTAGTTGTACTAGGAAAATTTGCATGGAAGCCTATCTTAAAAGCCATTTCCGATAGGGAGCAAGGCATTGAAGAAGCATTGGCCAAGGCAGATAAAATGAAAGCAGATATTACTGCAATGCAAAATGAAAATGAAGCTTTGTTGGCGAAGGCCCGTGAAGAAAGAGCGACATTAATTAAGGATGCCAAAGAGGCTTCTGAAAAAATGATTGCGGATGCAAAAGACAAAGCGAAGTCTGAATATGAAAGAATCGTAGCAGATGCACAAGTAGCTATCACACAACAAAAAAATGCAGCACTTACTGAAGTGAAAAATCAAGTAGGTACTTTAGTCGTTGAAGTGGCTGAAAAAGTATTAAGACGCGAACTTTCTAATAAAGCAGAACAAGAAACTTATATTAAACAAATCGCTGACGGCGTTAAGTTAAATTAAATTGTAAGCAATGCCCAACGCAAGATTAGCAGGTAGATACGCAAAGAGCATCCTAGATTTGGCCATTGAACAAGGTCAATTGGAAGCGGCCTATGTTGACATGAAATACGTTCAAGCTGTTTGTAATGCGAGCAGTGATTTTGTCAATATGTTGCTTAGTCCTATTATTAAAGCAGATCAAAAAAACAGTATCATTAGTGCTGTGTTAAAAGATAAGGTAGGTATATTAACGAATTCTTTTATTGTATTGTTGGTTAAAAAAGGAAGGGAAAGTGAATTGCACGAAATTGCAAATACTTTTATTGAGCAATACAATACCATCAAGGGTATTCACCAAGTTACTTTAACCACTGCGGTTGGAGTGAGTGATGATACAAAAAAGTTAATCGAACAAAAAGTAAAGTCTGAAAATGGCTTTGCAACCATTGAATTAAATACCAAAACGGATGAAAGTCTGATTGGTGGATTTGTACTTGAATTCAATAATAATTTATTAGATGCAAGTATCTCAAGAGATTTAAAAGACATTAAAAAACAATTTGTTAACAACGAATTTACTAGTAAAATAAAATAATATAATTAAAATAAACTGTTATGGTGGACATTAAACCCGATGAAATTTCAGCAATTCTCAGACAGCAACTAAGCAATTTCAATGCTTCTGCCGATTTAGAGGAAGTGGGAACTGTATTACAAGTAGGTGATGGTATTGCCCGTGTATATGGTTTGAATGGCGTAAGAAGTGGAGAGTTAGTAGAGTTTGAAAATGGTACTAAAGCTATTGCACTTAACCTTGAAGAAGATAATGTGGGTGTTGTATTAATGGGAGAGAGTAAAGGCATCAAGGAAGGAAATAAAGTAAAAAGAACCGGACAAATCGCTTCTATTAAAGTAGGAGAAGGTTTAGTAGGTCGTGTGATTAATACATTAGGGGAACCTATTGATGGAAAAGGTCCTGTAAAAGGAGAATTATTTGAAATGCCTTTGGAGCGTAAAGCACCTGGGGTTATTTTCCGTGAACCAGTAAAAGAACCTCTACAAACAGGTATCAAAGCAATTGATGCGATGATTCCAATTGGTCGTGGTCAACGTGAGTTAGTTATTGGTGATCGTCAAACTGGTAAAACTGCTATTTGTGTTGATACGATTATCAATCAAAAAGAATTTTTTGATGCAGGTAAACCTGTTTACTGTATCTATGTTGCGATTGGACAAAAAGCATCCACCATTGCAGGTGTGATGAAAACTTTAGAAGACAACGGCGCAATGGCTTATACTATTATTGTTGCGGCTCCTGCTGCTGATCCTGCTCCATTACAATTCTACGCTCCATTTGCGGGTGCAGCGATTGGTGAGTTTTTCCGTGATACAGGTCGTCCTGCATTGATTGTTTATGATGATTTATCAAAACAAGCTGTCGCCTATCGTGAGGTCTCTTTATTATTACGTCGCCCGCCAGGACGTGAAGCCTATCCTGGTGATGTATTCTATTTGCATAGTCGTTTATTAGAGCGTGCTGCGAAAGTAATTGCAAATGATGATGTTGCTAAAAATATGAATGACTTACCAGATTCAATTAAGCATTTGGTTAAGGGTGGAGGATCATTAACGGCTTTACCAATTATTGAAACACAAGCAGGTGATGTATCTGCTTATATTCCTACCAACGTCATTTCAATTACAGATGGTCAAATATTCTTAGAGGGTAACTTATTTAACGCAGGTATTCGTCCAGCGATTAATGTGGGTATCTCTGTAAGTCGTGTGGGTGGTAATGCGCAAATTAAGTCTATGAAAAAAGTATCTGGTACTTTAAAATTAGACCAAGCCTTGTACCGTGAGTTAGAAGCCTTCTCTAAATTTGGAGGTGATTTAGATCCAGCTACTAAATCGGTTATTGATAAAGGAGCTAGAAACGTTGAGATTTTAAAACAAGCTCAATACACTCCATTCTCTGTTGAAAAACAAGTAGCCATCATATACTTAGGTACAAATGGTCTATTAAGAGAAGTAGCCGTTCGTAAGGTTAAAGAATTTGAAGCTCATTTCTTATTAGAAATGACCACTAAATTACCTCAAGTATTAGCTGAATTCAAAAAAGGGAATTTACCTGAAGATGGATTAAAGCAAATGCTAGATTTAGCCAACAGCATTATTCCTCAATACAAGTAATATTAGTTAATATTAAATTGATATAAAAACCCCGAACTATGTTTGGGGTTTTTTGTTATTAGGTTATGGCAGTCATTAAAGTGGAAAATATCAGCAAGCATTTTGGCCAACTAAAAGCGGTGGATCAGCTAAGTTTTGAAGTGGAGGCAGGGCAGGTCTTTGGTTTTTTGGGACAAAATGGATCGGGTAAAAGTACCACCATTCGTATGCTTTTATCATTAATCCATCCTAGTGCCGGAAATATTGAACTGTTTGGAAAGTCAATACAAAAAAACAGAGCTGCTATTTTAGAACAAGTGGGTGCAATTATAGAGAGACCCGATTTATACCCTTACTTAAGTGCAACCGAGCATTTGCAATTATTTGCCAAAGTAAGAAAACAAAAGGTAGGGGCCAATCGTATTACTAAAACTTTAGAACAAGTAGGTTTAGCCCAGCGAGCTCATGATAAAGTGCAAACCTTTTCATTAGGGATGAAGCAGCGCTTAGGGATTGCGATTGCTTTAGTACATAATCCAAGCTTAATTATTTTAGATGAGCCTACCAATGGATTAGACCCACAAGGGATTGCAGATATTAGAGCATTGATAAAGCATCTATCTATTGAAGAAGGAAAGACGGTCTTTGTTTCCTCCCATTTACTTTCTGAGATTGAGCAAGTGGCGAACCAAATATTAATAATACATCAAGGTAAAAAAATGGTAGAGGGGATGACGAAGGAATTATTAGATCCCGAAAAAAGAGTGGTTCAAATAAAGACAATGGATGACAAGCAAGCATTAGCCATCCTATTGTCAGGTAGTTTTAGTCAGTATATTTTACCAAGGGAAGAAGGCATTTTTTTAAAATTACCTGCGCATACGATTCCATTGCTTAATGAAAGCCTTGTTAATTCGGGCATAGCGGTTTTGGGTATTGAAACCAAGAATTCTTTAGAAGATTATTTTTTACAAATTACTTCAAACGCTTAATTATGTGGTCGCTGATCCAAATAGAATTATATAAAATATTTAGACGTCCTAGAACCTACATTGCTTTTGGAGCAGTAGCTGCATTAATTGTGGTGATTCAATTGGGTTTGAAAATTGATGGAGACGCGTATGCCCATTTTTTAATGAAGGACATCAATGACACCTTAACGGTGGATGGCAAAGTGTTAAATGGTTATTTGATTTGTTATATTTTATTGCAATTATTGTTAGTTCATGTTCCCTTGTTAGTCGCATTGATAGCAGCAGATATGATTTCAGGGGAAGCTAATTTAGGAACGCTTCGTTTATTATTTAGCACACCCTATAGTAGAACCCATTGGGTATTGGCTAAGTTTATTGCGGCTAGTATTTACACTATTTTGCTTTTAATATGGTTGGCCTTTTTAGCACTATTTGTAAGTATGTGGATTTTTGGCACCGACGATTTATTTTTAATGAAGTCTAATTATGTGGTGTTAATAGAGCAAAATGATGTGCTTTGGAGATATGTGGGCGCCTTTGTCTTTGCTAGTTTTTCTTTATTAACTGTTACTAGCCTTGGTTTTTTAATGTCCAGTATGTCAAATAATTCAATTGGCCCCATAGTAGGAACCATGAGCGCCATAGTTTTTTTTACTATTCTCAGCACACTCAACATCCCTTTATTCAACCTTGTGAAGCCTTATTTATTCACAACACATATGAATAATTGGAAAGAATTTTTTGATATTAAAGTGAATATAAATAATGAAGCCATTAGAGGGAGTATTTTAAATATACCTAAAATTAAAACCTCTTTATGGGTACTCACGATGCATATTATTTTATTTGTAACGGCCTCTGTCATTATTATTAAGAAAAAAGATATACTCAGTTAAGATGCGAATGAAAAAGTTTAAAAATATTATATTGTACTGTGCTTTATTGAACAGCAGTTTATTTATTTCTTTGAATGGGATGGCTCAAACGAATCCTTTAATTGAAAAGGTGAGTCAAAAATTGGGGCTAGTGAACGACTATGTGGCAGAAGGGGTCATGAAAACAGATGTTTCTTTTATTAAAGCTTCTCTTGGAAAAGTTAAAGTATATTTCAAAAAGCCCAATTTATTAAAAGTAAAAAAAGAGGGGGGTATTTCCTTGTTGCCTAGGGGCGGCGTCTCACTTACGATCAATACCTTATTAAATACAAAACAATATACTACCATAGCGGCAGGAACACAGCAACTCAATGGTAAAAACTTAACTGTGATTAAATTAATCCCTACGGATGATAATTTGGATTGGGTCATATCTACCTTATGGATTGATCCCATAGAGGCCCTAGTATATAAGACCGCTACCACCACTAAGGAAAACGGCAGTTATGAAATTACAATGCAATATGGTGAATATGCAAATCAGGGACTAGCCAGTAAGATAATTTTTAGTTTTAATACCAAGGATTATAAATTACCCAATGGAATTACATTAGAATTTGGAGATGAAGACCCAGCATCTAAACAAAAAGCACTCAAAAATAAAAAAGGTACCATTGAAATAACTTATTCAAAGTATACTATTAACAAAGGTATACCTGCCTCTATTTTTAATTAATTTTATTATATTGCGTTATGTCTACAAAATTAATTTTCTTTTTTACATTGTTTATTGTTCAAACTAGCCACTCGCAAGTGGGCTCTTTTCAAAAAAATATGGAAGAAGCCGTTGCCTTTTTTGATCAAGCAAAAACCCAGGATCAAACTACCGTTGCTTTTAGTAAAATGGAAGCATTGTATAAAATGGATCCTACTCAATGGCTGCCTGCTTATTATGCTACCTTAATTAAGGCGAGAATGAGTATTAAAAAAATGGGGAATCCTGATATGCTTGCTGATGAGGCTTTAGCTTGGTTGATGAAAACAAAAGCCCTACATAATAGCGATGAAGTAGCCTGTATCGAAAGTTTTGCCTATACTGCAAAAATGGCGGTGAGTCCCACATTCAGGTGGAACAGTTATGATAAAAAAATCAAAAATCCATTGGCTGTAGCATTGGGATTAAATAAAAACAATCCTCGAATTTATACACTTCAAGCAAGCCTTCTATTTCGTATGCCAGGTTGGTTTGGTGGGGGTTGTAAATCAGCATTACCCTTAGCTCAAAAAGCTAAATTAATTTTTGATGCACAAAAAAATGATTTTACAGTAATGCCACATTGGGGAAGACCCATCATTAATGAAATTTTGAATGGCTGCCCAGTATCAGAATAGATTAACCTTCATTTTCATATAGCCTTTCGTCCACTGCATTGGCAAACATACGTGCGCTTATTTTTTTAAGTGGATTTAAGCGCATATCGGTATATCCTTTTCGAGCATAAATAATTCTGACACATTCAAATAAAGCGGCCGTAAAGGAACTGGCATCGGCTTTATTTTTACCTGCAATATCAAAGGCAGTCCCATGATCAGGGCTAGTGCGGACAATAGGAAGTCCTGCTGTATAATTAACCCCTTCGCCAAATGCCAATGATTTAAAGGGTATTAAACCTTGATCATGATACATAGCAAGAACGCCATCAAATTTTTCATGTTGTCCTCTAGCAAAAAAAGCATCTGCAGAATAAGGTCCAAAAACAAGCATTTGATTTTTACTTTCTTTAATCGCAGGTTTAATAATTTCAATTTCTTCTTTCCCAATTAATCCATCGTCACCTGCATGTGGGTTTAAGGCCAATACTGCAATACGTGGTTTAATGATGCCAAAATCTTTTTGTAAACTTTCGTTTAAGATGTTTAGCTTTTGTTTGATTTTATCTTTCGTAATATATTGCGTCACATCTTGGATCGTAATATGTTCAGTGACCAAAGCCATTCGTAAATTTTCAGCAACCAATAACATTAAGTTTTCAATATTTCCAAAGGCACTTTGTAAATAAGGGGTATGGCCACTGAATTGAAAGTTAGGAGATTGAATATTTTTTTTATGAATAGGGGCCGTCACCAATCCGTCAATTTGTTTATTTTTTAATGCTTCAACTGCTTTTTCTAAAGAGAGTAGTGCATATTTCCCGCCTATATCGGTTAATTCGCCTGGGGTGATATTGACTTCTTCCTCCCAACAATTGACTAAATTGACTTGTTTTGGGTTTAATTTATTTAGGTCCGTTACGCTCGCTAAATTGATGGGAAATTCAGGTAAACCCTTACGGTAAAATTGAAGACTTTTATTGTTGGCAAATACCACTGGAACCATAAAGTCCAATACCCTGCTATCCGATAGTGATTTAATGATTACTTCAATACCAATACCATTTAAATCACCACAAGTGATGCCAATAATAGGTTTTCTGATGTCAGGGTTCATGTCCATTTGATTAGGCTGTAAAAGTACGCACAAAAACCTAACTTTGCTACATGCAGTACACGCTAAAAAAGTCATTAGGCCAGCATTTTCTAAAGGATTCCTCGGTTTGTATCAAGATGAAGGAGGCTTTGCTTGATCAAGATATAGCCCAATTATTAGAGGTAGGGCCAGGGGGTGGGGCCTTGACTCAATATATTCATTCCATTGCTTCCAAGGAATTTAAAGCCATTGAACTGGACACGGAAAAAGTCAACTTTTTATTGCATACATATCCCGAATTACAAGGAAAAATTATCAATGATGATTTTTTAAATATCGCACCTCCATTTATAGATGAATTTGTGGTGGTGGGTAATTTCCCATATAATATTTCGACTCAAATTGTATTTAAAGTGTTGGATTGGAAAATGCAAGTGCCACAACTGGTGGGTATGTTTCAAAAGGAAGTCGCGGAACGTATTGCTGCTTCGCCCAATTCAAAAGCATATGGCATATTAAGTGTTTTAACTCAGGCTTTTTATGATGTCACTTATTTATTTGATGTTCCTCCTGAATCTTTTACACCTCCTCCTAAAGTAATGAGCGGGGTGATTCAAATGAAAAGAAAAAACATTTTTCCTAATATGGCATCTGAAAAAAGTTTTTATCATATTGTAAAAATGGCATTTGGTCAAAGACGAAAAATGCTTAGGAATCCATTGAAGCCTTATTTTACAACAGCGCAACTAGAGGATCCTATTTTCACTAAGCGTGCCGAAAATTTAACTTTTGAGGACTTCGCCGAACTGACATTTAAAATGCACAACGATAAATAGTATGGCAATGAATATTATCATTTCGGCTCCTGCTCATCCATTTTTAATGGAAACCCTAAAGCAAAAAGGGTATGAAGTGATTTATGAACCCGATATCACTTACGAGGGATTATCGGAAATAATAAATACAGCATCGGGTTTAATTGTCACCACTCGATTAAAAATAGACGCTTCTATTTTAGACAAAGCGGTTCAATTAAAATGGATTGGTCGTATTGGAAGTGGGATGGAATTAATTGATACTCATTATGCAGCATCAAAAAATATTCAATGTGAAAGTAGTCCCGAAGGTAATTGCACCACAGTAGGTGAACATTGCTTGGGGTTATTATTAAGTTTAATGAATCGTATTCATCATTCCTATGATGAAATTAAAATGGGTAAATGGCTAAGAGATAGTAATAGAGCAGATGAACTCACAGGAAAAAAAGTAGGTATCATTGGTTTTGGAAATACAGGAGCGGCTTTTGCAAAACTATTATCCGGATTTGATGTTCAAATTTTAGCCCATGATATTTATAAAACTAATTTTGATACAGCGCAAATAAAACAAGTTAGCTTACAACAAATTCAGCAAGAGGCAGAGGTGATAAGTTTGCATTTGCCCTTGACCTCCCTAACGCGTTACTATGCCAATGATTCTTTTTTTGAATCTTGCCAACAATCCCCCTATTTTTTGAGCACTTGTAGGGGTGGGGTCACGGACACAGCAGCTTTATTGAAAGCCATTCAAAATCAATTAGTTAGAGGGGCTGGTCTAGATGTACTTGAAAATGAGCAATTAGCCACTTATTCCGCCCAAGAGCAAGCTTTATTACAGCAATTAATAGCCTGTCCTAATTTCATTCTAACGCCCCATATTGCGGGCTATAGCCATGAAGCGTATCTGAAAATGGCCAAAATCCTATTGGAGAAATTAGGTATTATTTGAGCTTAATTTAATATATTTGTAATGTGCAACGCTACAATTATGTGGCGTTGTATTTTTTTTATAACTAAACTGAAGGGTATGAGTGAAATGAATATGTATGTCACGCAGCAGACATTTGATAAAATGCGAGAAGAATTGCAAAAAATGAAATCGATTGATCGTCCTGCCGCATCTAGGGCTATTGCTGAAGCAAGAGAAAAAGGGGATTTAAAAGAAAATGCAGAATATGATGCAGCTAAGGAAGCGCAGGGTATGTTGGAGGCAAAAATAAAACAACATGAAGCTGCGATTTCAAATGCCAAAATTGTAGATACCAGTACGATTGATACAAGTAAGGTGACGATTTTAACAAAAGTGACCATTACCAATCATGCAACAAAAAAAACGGTTACTTATCAATTGGTGGGCGAAAAAGAAGCGGATTTAAAAGCAGGTAAAATTTCGGCATCTTCACCTATCGGCAGGGGACTATTAGGTAAAAAGATTGGAGAAGTAGCGGAAGTAATTGCTCCTAATGGTAGTATGAAATTCACGATTGAAAATATTACAATATAAAAAGTCAATCCAACTTTTCAAAATTAACAAAGCGTTCACTTTAATTGGTGAGCGCTTTGTTTTTTTAGTTAAATTAGTATTTCAATACAATATTATGACCCTATTTACTAAAATTATCCAAGGCGAAATTCCTTGCTATAAAATAGCAGAGTCTGAATTATTTTTCGCTTTTTTAGATATTTTCCCATTGCAAAAAGGACATACTTTAATTATACCTAAAACGGAAGTAGATAAAATTTTTGATGTACCAGATACATTTTTAAGCGAACTGCTTTTGTTTGCGAAACCCATCGCAAAAGCTATTGAAGCCAGCTTTGATTGCAACCGAGTAGGCATGATGACAGTGGGATTGGAAGTGCCTCATGCACATTTACATTTAATACCCATTAATGTTGCGGCTGATATGGAATTTTCAGCTCCCAAGTTGCAGTTGACAAAGGAGGAATTTATAGAAATTCAACAAAAAATAATGAGTCATTTATAATTATTGGTAATCCCTTATTTCAATTTTAGTCGTCCTGGATTTTTGGTAATAAATTGATCCCAACTATTTGATTTTTTAGAACTTTTTTTTCCTTTTATTAATTTAACAGAGGGTAATAGGGGTCCGCTCATTTGATAATAATGACAAAGGGCCACACCCAATGCATCGGTAGCATCAAAATACGCAGGCTTTTGTTTTAAATCTAAAATACGCTCAAGCATTTTCCATACCATATCCTTATCAGCATTGCCATTTCCTGTAATGGATTGTTTTACTTTTTTAGGGGCATATTCGGTGACGGGTAAATTATAATGCATAGCAGCAGCGATGGCCACCCCTTGGGCCCGTCCTAATTTAAGCATGCTTTGTACATTCTTACCAAAAAAAGGAGCTTCGATGGCAAACTGTTCTGGCTGATACTTGTCAATGAGTTCTATCACTTTTGCATGGATAAGCTGTAGGCGAGCATAAATATCTTTTTCCTTAGTCAGCTTAAGTACATCCATATGAATCAGTGTAGGATGCGCACCGCCTTTTAAAACAGCGAAACCTAGTATTTGTGTACCTGGATCAATTCCTAAAATAATGGGTGTTTTTGACATTTGCAATAAAGTTACATATATGATGGCAAATTCCGAACTTTGCTCCCTATGAATGAGGCACTCATTAATCGGTTACGTTCCATTGGCAATAAATCCATTGGCTTTATCTTATTTGTAATTTGCTTACTAGCTATTTATAATAAGGTGCTGCATAATGAAAATTTGAATCAATATAGTGCCGATATAAAAATTCAACTTACTAAAATCAGTCTAGTAGAGTGGGGCGTTTTATTAATACTTTTTTTATGTAATTATTTAATGGAAGCGATAAAATGGAAGTCTTTATTAGCATCTTGGCATCCTATTTCAATGATTGAATCCTTCAAATCGGTTTTGGTAGGGCAAGCTTTTGCCTTTTTTACCCCTGTTCGTTCCGGAGATTATGTCGGCCGCATTTTATGGTTGCCTAGTGGCAGTAAAATGAAAGGAGTTGCACAAATGGCTTGGTCTTCTTATGCGCAATTATTAATTACATTAGGATTAGGAAGCGTCGCTCTTTTTTTTAATTTACCTTTTTTCCCATGGTTAAAATGGGTGGCTCCCTTTATTACAGTGGGCGCTTTAGTTGTCTATTTTCATCCAGGTTATTTTAAAGGGTGGTTAAAAAAATTAACCACCTTGCAAATTGACAATACATTAAAAATAAAATTATTAATACTATCCTTGTTCAAGTACATAATTTTTGTTTTACAGTATACTTGGGTTGTCAATAGGCTTCAAATACCAATCTCATTTTTGGATTTATGGATTGCCCTAGGAGTGCTTTTTTTGGCCTTAAGTATCATACCTGCCATCAGTATTACCGATTTGGTGATACGTGGGCAGCTTATTGTACTATTGCTTGAGCCATGGTACACCAATAGTTTGATGTTGATTTGTGTAAGTACCATCATATGGCTAGTTAATTTTTTATTACCTGCCCTATTTGGAGCTATATTATTATTAAAATTCCGCTTAAAACAATAATTTTACAACCAATCTATTTGTATGTATTTTTTTAATTTTTTATTTATTGTCATCTCCTTTTTTTGGCCTGTTCAGCCTAATAATGGCATTTGTAGTCAAATTAATACTGCGTATAAGGCAGGAGAATCAATTAGATATACGATTTATTATAATGTCCTTGGTTTGTATATGAATGCAGGCAAAGCTGAATTTACTACAAAGGAATCTACTTGGGATAATTCCCCAGCTTATACTTTTACAGCAACAGGAAAATCTAATTCTAAATACGACTGGATTTTTAAAGTAAGGGATAAGTATGAATCTGTTGTTGATAAAAAAACTTTATTACCTTATCAATTCACAAGGCAGATTAATGAGGGAGGATATCATCTAAAACAGGAAGTGCTATTCAACCAAAAAGCCAATACTGCAATAGCAGATGGGACTTTGTATAAAACAACTGATTGTACATTTGATGTGATAAGTGCTATTTACGCTGCTCGAAATATTAATTATTCGAATCTGCAACTCAATGATAAAATAACACTTAATTTTTTTTTAGATAAGGAATTGTATCCATCTTATTTTAAATTTTTGGGAAGATCCGAAATCACCACCCGTTATGGAAGATTTAAAGTCATCAAATTTGCGCCTTTGTTGTTAAAGGGGACTATGTTTAGTGGAGGAGAAAAAATGGTTCTTTGGGTAACAGATGACGAGAACCATATACCAGTCCGTATTGAAACTCCCATCATTATTGGAAGTATCAAAGTAGATTTGGATGCCTATGATAATTTAAGACATCCATTAAGTTCCCTTCTTGAAGTAGTGGAATAAAACGTTTATACTAAACTGTTAAGATTAAAAGTTGATTTAACCCTAATTCCTTTATCGGTTTCTTGTAAGTTACAACACTCGTGTTGCGCATCGTGTTCAAAAAATAAAGTATAATCATGTTGGACTGCTTGTTTTAAAAACATTTCCTTTTCGGCTAATGTGATTAAGGGTTGCATATCATAACCCATAATATAAGGAAGAGGTATATGCCCTACGCTTGGTAATAAATCGGCCATAAATACGACTTGTTGTGCGCCTAAATTGATTTTAGGGATCAACATTCCTTTGGTATGCCCATTCACCACAAAACAACTTATGGAAGGGCTGAAGTGTATCTCTTGCAATTGTTTACTACTATCAAATAGAGGTAGGCTAATGGTTTTAAGCTGCCCACTTTGCTGTAGTGGTAAAATATTATCAGCCAAAAAGGAGGCTTTTTCTCGTTGATTGGGCTGCATTGCCTCATTCCATTGAGGCTCACTTACCCAATAAGTGGCATTAGGAAATTGAAGCGATAAATTTTCATTCTCTCTGATCACAGCACCGCCCACATGATCAAAATGTAAATGAGTTAACAAGACATCGGTGATGTCGGTTGTTGTCATATTTACTTTTCGCAAAGCCGCTACTAAGGAGAGGGTGTCGTGAGGGTGGTAGTGACTAAAAAATTTCTCATCTTGCTTTGCACCCATCCCGGTATCAATTAAAATTTTTCGATCACCTTCTATTACAAGTAAGCACCGCAATGCCCAAGTACATAAATTATTTTCATCAGCAGGGTTTAATTTATTCCAAATAGATTTAGGCACCACCCCAAACATAGCACCGCCATCTAATTTAAATTTTCCAGTATCAATACTAAATACCTGCATGTCCTTTTATTTTTGATGTTCGGTATAACAATACGAATCCGATGATAAAAAATATACATAAGGCCAATACTGAATTACGTTGAGACCCTGTGATTTCATTTATAAAACCAAAGCTAAACATACCAATGACGATCGCTATTTTTTCAGTAACATCGAAAAAACTAAAATAGCTAGTGGTATCATGCGTTTCTGGCATTAACTTAGAATAGGTACTTCTACTCACGGATTGTATTCCACCCATGACAAAGCCTACCACAATGGCTAAAGTATAAAAGGGTAAAACACTATTACGTGGAAGATAATAGCCCATAATACAGCCTCCAATCCAAATGAGGATGGCTACCATGATGGTATTAAAATTCCCCCATTTGCTGGCTAATTTGGCCATTAAACTAGCCCCCGGAATTGCAACGATTTGAATGATCAGTATCGCGATGATTAAATTGGTTGTAGGTATGTTTAATTCACTTTTCCCATATAAAGTGGCAGCCAGCATTACTGTTTGTACCCCCATGTTATAAAAGAAAAAGGAAACTAAAAATCTTTTTAACACTGGCAATGACTTAAGTTCTATCCAAACTTTATGAATTTCTTTATAACCTTGTGTAAATATATTTTTGTGTTGTACATCTTTAACACCTTTTCCTTTGGGAAGTCTTGAAATAGCCAACCACCCAAAACTCACCCACCATATACCCACCAACAAAAAAGAAATTTGGGAAGCTTTGCCCACCGTAATTCCAAATAGTTCAGGTTTTAATACAAATACAAAACATATTAGTTGTAAAAGTACAGAGCCAATATAACCCATCATGAAACCTTTTGCACTAATTCGATCTCTGTCCTCTGGTGCTGCAATTTCGGGTAGATAAGAATTATAAAAAACCAAACTTCCCCAAAAGCCTACGCATGCAATGATCACTGAAATGAGCCCTCCTATAATATGGTTGCTATCAAAAAAATAAAGTGAGGCACAAGCCAAACTACCCATGGTGCAGAAAAAGCGGAGAAACTGTTTTTTATTACCTCTTGAATCAGCAATGGAGGATAAGATAGGGGATAGAAAGGCGACAATAATAAAGGCAATAGCTAATATATAATTATAGAGTGCCGTGTTGGAAAATTCATAGGGCCCAATTTTAATTTTATCAATAAGGGTATTTTCATTGCCGTCACCAGTGACTGCTTCATAATAAGCAGGAAAAATAGTAGAAGTGATGACTAGATTGTAAACACTATTGGCCCAGTCATACATTGCCCATCCATTGACTACTTTTTTAGAGGCAGTTTGCATAAGTAATTGTTTTGTATTTTAAAAATACTACTTATTGTGCAACTGTCCTATAGCAGCTTAATGGATATATTGGGTAAATAATAACACTAAAATGGTGATTCCTAGGGCAATTCGGTACCAGCCAAATAAAGCAAAGCCCTTCTTTTGAACAATTTTGATAAAAAACTGAACTGTGAATAAGGCCACTACAAAAGCGATAACTGCGCCAATGAACAAAAGGGTTAGATTGTCTTTTCCAAAAACTTCAGGGTTACTTTTGTATACATCTAAACTGCTTTTTGCTGAAGCGGCTAACATGGTTGGAACTGCTAGAAAAAAAGAAAATTCAAGTGCAGTTTGCTTATTTAATTTTTGGCTCATACCACCTACAATAGTAGCAGCACTTCTGCTTAAGCCTGGAAATAAAATGGACAAAACTTGAAAGCAACCAATAATAAATGATTTTTGATAACTTATTTCATTGAACTCTGATTCATCGGATATTTTTGTTGTATTTGCTTTAAAAAGTTGATCGACAAATAATAGGAGTATACCGCCAGCGACCATGACCATTGCGATGACCCATAAATTATTTAAAACAGCATCAATGTATTTTTTTAATGCAGCTCCGAAAATTAAAGCAGGTATGACTGCAACGATCAATTTTAAATAAAAGCTATAATGTTTAAAGTCGAAAAATCTTTTTCGATAAATAACCACTACCGATGCAATGGCAGCCAATTGAATGACGATCTCAAACAAGTCAACAAAAGGATCTTTAGTAATACCTAAAAAAGGGTTGGCAAATTTCATGTGTGCTGTACTGGAAATGGGCAAAAACTCAGTAATTCCTTCGATGATAGCAATGATGATGGATTGAATCGTATTCATAATAGGGTATTAAAAAAACGATCCCGAAGTATTCGGGATCGTTTTAGGTTAAATAGGATTATGCTTTTTTAAATAAGGCGTAAATTTCTATCAAAAAGCCAATGATCATCATGATAGGGGCTAAAGTGATCCGACGAAAACTATATACTTCATTCACATTAAAAACATTAGGATCTGCGCTTTTCCCGCCTGCCATTAATAACATACCAGCAGCAATAAATACGACGCCCACTAACATCCATTTGTAATTTGATTTACCAAATAGGACTAATGATTTTTTTGTTTCTTTTTGACTCATAGTATTTTGTTTTTTTTACTATTCTGTTTGTTCAACAATAGTTATGTTTATAAAAGATACTTAATAAAGTTCGTCTAATTTCATTTTTAGATATTTTACGACACTTCGGTAGGTACTGAATACCGAAATGCCAACACCTAATATCAAGATTCCTGCAAAAAGTAACAAGTCATTCCCTACACCTTGCATGGTTTTAATTTGCGGAAATTGAATTCCAGCCCATTGTATCAAGCCAAACAATAAAAATAAAGCAATAAAGGAGCTGGTTAATCCATTCATTAAAGCACGCACCACTAATGGCTTTGAAATAAATCCTCTAGTCGCTCCCACCATTTGCATTGTCTTAATTAAGAATCGATTACTAAACATGGCCAAGCGAATGGTATTGTCGATACTAATAATGACAATGATGCAAAGAATAATGGACATCACTAAAAAGATGACGCCAATTTTAGTGGCTCTCTCATTTAGATTAGTGACCAAGCTTTTTGGATATTGAATATCTGCTACTTCTGTTTTGAATTCACTTTCAATAACGCTACTGATATGATTTAAACTATCGGGATTAACATAATTGGCTTTTGCGAAAAAATCAACACTTTCAGGAAGTGGATTTACATCTAAAACTTTAGCCCAATCCTCATTGTTCTCCTTATTCCAAATTGTTTTCGCCTTTTCCTTATCAACATATTCTACATTTTTAGCGTAGGGCTGATTGGCAATATATTGCTGTATTTTGCCAATGGCATTTTTATCTGAAGTCCTTAAGTACACGCTGATACGGATATCTTCTTTAAAATTATCGCCAATGGAATGCAGGTTGATAAATAACCACCCCATAATGCCCATAATAAACAAAACAATCGCGACCCCAATCACGCTATAAATATAATTGGGCTTGCTGCGTTTTAAAGATGCGGATCCGTTGACTGCCATAGCATTAAATTTTACTTGTTCACTTTGCAAATGTAGGGTTTTGAACGCTAATGGCTTACATTTGCATAGGGTGAATTATCCTAATTTTTAGCCAAATGGAGCATTTTTTTGATTTTGGTATCATTAGGCTTCCTATTCGTCCTTTTAAAAAGAAAAGTAATTAGATGGAGTATCAATTTAGGGCCATAGAGAAAAAATGGCAAACTATTTGGAAGGAGAAAAAAGCATACCAGGTGCCCAATGAAACGAGCAAACCTAAGTGTTATGTATTGGATATGTTTCCATATCCAAGCGGTGCAGGATTACACGTTGGTCACCCCCTGGGTTATATCGCATCAGATATTTATAGCCGCTTTAAAAGATTAAAGGGATTTAATGTATTGCATCCTATGGGATATGATGCTTTTGGTTTGCCAGCTGAGCAATATGCCATCGAAAATGGAATACATCCTGCCATCTGTACACAAGACAATATCAATAATTTCAGAAAGCAGTTAGATAATATTGGATTTTGCTACGATTGGGATAGAGAAGTTCGTACCTGTGATGCGACTTATTATAAATGGACACAATGGATTTTTCTTCAATTATTCAATAGTTTTTTTGATAGAAATACGCAAAAAGCACGTTCCATAAATGAATTAGTTACTCAATTTGAGAAGGAGGGGAATCTTCATTTTTCATGTCCTGGTGATGGGGTAAAGCAATTTAGTGCACAGGATTGGAAAGCTAGTACCGAAAAACAACAACAAGATATTTTAATGCAATACCGTTTGGCTTTTTGTGGTATTGGAGAAGTGAATTGGTGCGCGGCATTGGGCACCGTATTAGCGAATGATGAAGTGATTAATGGATTGAGCGAAAGAGGAGGACACCCTGTAGAAAAGAAAAAATTAAGACAATGGTATTTGCGCATTACAGAATATGCAGATCGATTACTGTCTGGCTTAGAAACGATACAGTTTAGTGAAGCCATGAAGGAAATGCAATCTAATTGGATTGGTAAAAGCGAGGGAGCGGAAATTGATTTTAAAGTGAAGGATATTTCTGAAACATTGCGAGTGTATACTACCCGTCCTGATACTATTTTTGGTGTCGACTTTATGGTAGTGGCACCAGAGCATGCATTGATTGAAAAAATAGTGCCTAGTTCTCATAAGGAAGAAGTCGAAAAATATATTAGTTATGTAAAAAGCCGCAGTGAGAGAGAGAGGATGGCCGAGAAAAAAATTACAGGTTGCTTTACAGGTGCTTTTGTTTTAAATCCTTTTAATGGACAAGAAATTCCAATTTGGATTTCGGAATATGTATTAGCAGGATATGGTACTGGCGCCATCATGGCGGTGCCTTGTGGGGATGACCGTGATTTTAAATTTGCAAAGCATTTTAATATTCCTATTTCCAATATTATTGGAGACGCATTCAATGGCTTGGAAGCCAATCCGACCAAAGAAGCTATTTTAATGAATAGTGATTTTTTAAATGGGGTTATTCAAAAGGACGCGATCCGAATTGTAAATGATCAATTGGAAAGTGTAGGGTTGGGCCATCGAAAAATAAATTATCGAATGCGCGATGCTGCTTTTAGTAGACAAAGATATTGGGGCGAACCTTTTCCTATTAAATGGAAAGAGGGGATTGCTTATCCGATGGATGAAAAAGAGTTACCCTTATTGTTACCTGAAGTAGATAACTATTCCCCTGGTCCAGATGGGGAGGGGCCTTTAGCTAATATTGAATCTTGGAGGAATGCACAATACGAAACCAATACCATGCCTGGTTATGCAGGTAGTAGTTGGTATTTTTTAAGGTATATGGATCCGCACAATACAAATGAATTTTGTAGTAGAAAGGCCAGTGATTATTGGGGACAAGTGGACTTATACATTGGAGGTACAGAGCATGCGGTGGGGCATTTGTTATACAGTAGAATGTGGACGAAAGCATTATACGATTTAGGCCATATTGGGTTTGATGAGCCTTATAAAAAATTATTAAATCAAGGAATGATTCAAGGTAGTTCCAGATTTGTATATCGTAAGCGAGGTACGCAAATTTTTGTGTCAGCCAATTTAGCGCATCAATATGAAGTAGATCAATTGCATGTTGATGTAAACAAAGTGGATGGTGTTGAATTGGATACAGAAGCTTTTAAAAAGTGGAAGCCCGATTATGCAAATGCAGCATTTATTTTAGAAGATGGAAAATATATCTGCGGAGTTGAAGTAGAGAAAATGTCAAAGTCGAAATTTAATACGGTGAATCCAGACGACTTGGTTGAAAAATATGGTGCAGATACTTTTAGGATGTATGAAATGTTTTTAGGCCCTGTGGAGCAAAGTAAGCCATGGGATACCAAAGGAATCGAAGGAGTACATCGCTTCTTGAAAAAGTTTTGGAGATTATTTTTTGATGAACTAAAAGGGAAAGTTTGGGTAGATGAGCCAGCCACTATGGAAGAACTTAAAGTGTTGCATAAAACCATTAAAAAAATTGAGGAGGATACGGATAGGCATAGTTTTAATACAGCGGTGAGTACATTTATGATTTGTATTAATGAATTGTATGATCTAGGATGTCATAAAAAAAGTATTCTGTCTCAGGTGCTTATTTTATTAACGCCTTATGCGCCTCATTTTAGTGAGGAATTATGGCAGGTCTTAGGCCATGAGGGCATTATATTAGATGCCAGTTTCCCAGTATTTGAGGCAAAGTATGTCGTTGAAACCACTAAGGATTACCCAGTGAGTATTAATGGGAAAATGCGGACCAATATAGCCATTGACTTGGCTGCTACTGAGCAGGAAGTAAATGAGATCGTAATGTCTAATGCATTGGTACAAAAATGGATCGAAGGGAAGCCTGTAAAAAAATTGATTTTTGTGAAAGGCAAAATGATAAATGTCGTAATTTAAACAATTGGAATTAATTTAATCTAAGAAGGGATTCGGTCGAATTCTTTAAAAAATGAAACTATGAAAAAGATAATTTTTTTAGCGAGTCAATTATGTATAGCGCTTGTGATGAACGCGCAAATGCCTAATTCAAATATGCCAAGGTTTAATCGTTGGCTAAATAATGATGAATTTGTCATCAATACAAAGTTGGCGGGAAAGACGGCTTCGGCCGATTATGTTTATAATATAAACACAAAGCAATATACCCCGGCACCTCCTTTGGTTAAGGAAGAGAAATTATTAACTGTTAAAGACGGAGATCTTTTTGTGAAAATCAATGGTGTAGATAAACAAATTACATCCGATAAAAAGGAAAAGAAGAATCCAACTTTATCGCCAGATGGGCAATATGTTGCTTATACTCAAAACAATAATTTATATACCGTTTCGGTAGCTGATTTAAAATTGACAGCCATCACCAATGAAACAACTAAGGGTATACTAAATGGTTATGCGAGTTGGGTTTATTTTGAAGAAATATTTGGCCGCCCTACTCAATATCGTGCGTTTTGGTGGAGCCCAGATAGTAAATTTATTTCCTTTATGCGTTTTGATGAGCGTAATGTGCCCATGTTCCCCATCTATAATAGTGAAGGGCAGCATGGATTTGTGGAGGAAACGCGTTATCCAAAAGTAGGAGATCCTAATCCAACTGTTAAAATTGGATGGGTAGCGCCGACAGGTGGAAATATAACCTGGGCCGATTTTAATGACCAAGAGGATCAATATTTTGGATGGCCTATTTGGAACCCCAACAACAATAAGATGTGGTTATCTTGGATGGATCGTGGCCAAAATAATTTGAAGATGTATGAATTAGATATGGCCAATGGGTCTAAAAAAGAAGTGTATAAGGAATATCAAAAAACATGGATTGATTTAGAAGATAGAGTGGGCGGTAGGATAAATTTTTTAGCCAATAATAAAGGATACATTGCTCAATCTGATCAAACAGGCTGGAATCAATTGTATTTGTATCAAATGGATGGTCAATTATTAAACCCTATCACAAATGGCAAATTCACTGTGACTGGGATTAAACTTGTTGATGAAAAAGCAAAGACCATTTATTTTACTGCTAGAGGTGTGGAGCATTCTACTCGTATCGACTTGTATGCCGTTGGAATGGATGGTAAAAATTTTAAAAGATTAACAGCGGGTGAATATAATCATACACAAACCAATTTATCCCCAGATGCAAAGCATGTGGTTTCGGTGTATAGCAATGTAACCACTCCTACAACATTAGGTTTGATAGATGTAAAGTCAAAATCAATAACCACTTTAGGCAGTTCGGTAGATTCTAACTTTAAAGTGGCAGATGTGGCGAAGACCGAATTGATTTATATTAAAAGTGAAGATGGCTTATATGAATTACCAGCATTAGTGACATGGCCTAAAAATATGGACCCTACCAAAAAATATCCTTTATTAGTAAGTATTTATGGCGGACCAAATGCAGGAACTGTAATGGATAGTTGGAATTATTCAAGCACGCGTGAAAATTGGGCAAAGGAAGGATTGATTCAAGTGGCATTTGATCATCGTGCCAGCGGTCATTTTGGAAAAGAAGGCGTGAATTATATGTATCGCAATTTAGGTTATTGGGAAATGAAGGATTATATGACCATGGCCAAGTGGTTTATCGCCAATGGCAAAGCGGATTCTACTAAAATTTGTATTACCGGATTTAGTTATGGTGGTTATATGAGTTGTTATGCATTAACTTATGGCGCATCCGTATTTACTCATGCCATGGCTGGGGGTAGTGTGACATCATGGGAATTATATGATAGCCATTACACTGAAAGATATATGGATACTCCTAAAGAAAATCCAGAAGGTTATAAATCAAGTAGTGCAATGACTTTTGCAAAAAACTATAAAGGTGTTTTGCAATTAGTACATGGCACCATGGATGATAATGTGCACTTACAAAATTCAATGCAACTTTTAAGCGCTTTGGAAGACAATGGAAAAGAAGTTGAATTTATGTTGTATCCTGGAGGTCGACATGGTTGGGGTGGTGCCAAAGGCAAGCATTTCACCGACTTAAAAAATAAGTTCATTTATAAATATTTATTAGAAAAGCCAGTTCCTTCCAATAAGTAGTACCCAAAACATTCATTCATGTCCCAGCCGATATTAGATAGTTCGAATAGCAACCCTTTAGATAAAGAGTTTGAGAATAGTATTCGTCCTAGGGAAATGGATGCTTTTGCAGGGCAGCCTCAATTAATTGAAAACCTGAGTATTTTTATTAAAGCCGCTAAAATGCGTGGTGAGGCATTAGATCATATTTTATTTCATGGTCCTCCTGGATTAGGTAAAACTACTTTAAGTCGCATTGTTGCAAATGAAATGGGGGTTCAAATAAAGGAAACATCTGGCCCTGTGATTGAAAAACCTAGTGACTTAGCGGGTTTGTTGACTAGTTTAGAAGCGAATGATGTATTGTTTATTGACGAGATACACCGATTAAGTACTGTAGTGGAAGAATACTTATATGCGGCCATGGAGGATTACAAAATTGATATCATGATTGATACTGGCCCCAATGCGCGTAGTATTCAAATCAATTTAAATCCTTTTACCTTGGTGGGTGCAACCACTCGCAGCGGCTTATTAACTGCACCCTTATTATCAAGATTTGGAATTAAGTCCAGGTTGGAATATTATCCAGCCACGGTGATTGAAAAAATTATTTTAAGAAGCGCTCAAATATTAGATGTTAAAATTAATGCGGATGCGGCAGGTGAAATTTCAAGACGAAGCAGAGGAACACCAAGAATTGCTAACGGATTATTAAGAAGGGTTCGTGATTTCGCACAAGTATTAAACGATGGCGCTGTTGATTTAGGCATTACGCAACATGCTTTAAAAGCATTAAATGTGGATGAGCATGGTTTAGATGAAATGGATAATCGTATTTTATTGGCCATCATTGAAAAATTCAAAGGAGGGCCCGTGGGCATTTCCACTATTGCAACTGCAGTGGGAGAGGAGTCAGGTACTATCGAAGAAGTGTATGAACCTTTTTTAATACAAGAGGGATTTTTACAACGTACGCCAAGGGGTCGTGAAGTAACCCATAAAGCCTATGAACATTTAGGAAAAAAACGAGATCGTGGCCATTTAGACAATCCTGAATTGTTTAGATAAGCTTAAAATAGTAATGTATAAAAAAATCCCGATGAGTACATCATCGGGATTTTTTTTATAAAAATTAAGTTTAGATATTATTGAACCACCAATCTAAATCCATTTCCGTGAATATTTACAATTTCTATTTTTTCATCTTCCTTTAAGTACTTTCTAAGTTTAGCAATATATACATCCATACTGCGACCATTAAAGTAAGTGTCACTACCCCATATTTTTTTAAGTGCTTTTTCTCTAGTAAGTAAGTCATTTTTATTTTCAGCCAACATTTTTAATAACTCATTTTCCTTTGGAGACAATACTTGTGTTTTATCATTGTACTTTAGTTCACGTAGTTTAGGATTAAAATGATATCCTGCTAAATCATATTCTACATTTTCGGTTACTTTATTATCTTCCTCATTGCGTTTGATAATGGCTTTAATTTTAAGTAGTAATACTTCACTATCAAAGGGCTTGGTGATATAGTCATCTGCTCCTAATTTATATCCAGTAATGATATCTTCTTTTAAAGTTTTAGCACTTAAAAAGAAAAGAGGTACATCAGGATCAATATCTCTGATTTCTTCGGCTAATGTAAAGCCATCCACATGCGGCATCATTACATCTAATAGACAAAGGTCAAATTTTTCACGCTGAAAGGCGGCTAATCCTAAGCGGCCGTCGCGTTCAAGTGTCACTTCGTATTCATTTAATTCTAGGTAATTTTTAAGAACTAAACCCAAATTACTGTCGTCTTCGCACAATAAAATTTTGCTTGTTTTTTTATCTTCCATATTGATTGCTTTGTGTAAAGAAACGCTTTTTATGTTTTGCTTCTAAAAAAGGGTTTCCAATGTTTTGTTAAAATATACCTATTTCTTCGTACTTGAACAAAGGTCGCAAATTTTACATGGTATTGGGTTTATTTCTCCGAAATATTTTGCCAAAAATGTGCTGCGACAGGGTTCGTTTTTACCCCATATATAATCTGAAAACTGCCTCACTCTTTCCAAAAAAGCCTTTTGACGTAATTGGTAATTATCTAAGTCAATTTTGATATAGGCTGCCGATGCTCGATTCCATAAAAACTGTACAACGGGTTGATTTTCTTTTTGTTCAAACTGAATCATCCCCTTATTTTGTAAACTAACAAGACTGTTTTGTACAAATGTCACATCACGTTGTAATAATTCTGCAAGCAGTTGCTCATTAATATATTGAGGACTATCTAAAACACCCCCGTAAGTACGTAATATGTTTTGTAGTACAATGCTAAGTATGGTATTTTCTTTTTCAAAATCTTCGAGCATCTGTCGATCAGCTATTACTTGGACCATAGAAGGTTTAAAGGAACTGGCTGAGAATTTTACATGCCCTTCTTGTTCAATCCACTGCAATGCATTACGAGCCGTCATTTTATCCCATTCAAATCTTAAGTAAAAACTATCAAAATCAAATAGAAACTGTTGCTTTTCGCCCATGCCAATTGGTAGTTGCACATAATCTGCTAAATCCTGGTATACTTTTTTTATGGTGGCAATCGAAGGGTATTTTTTTTCTTGTACCAATTGCCAGTATTCCCAATCATTTTGTTGGAATAATAAGATGGCTGATGCAGGCAATCCATCTCGTCCTGATCTTCCTGCTTCTTGATAATATTGCTCCAAACTGCCTGGTATATCATAATGGATCACCGCACGAACACCCCCTTTATTGATACCCATTCCAAATGCACTTGTACTCACCATGATCTGAATGTCATCCTTCATCCAAGCTTGTTGATTTCGTTGCCTTGTTTCAATCGACAGTCCTGCATGATATTCAGCCACCTTAAATTGATATGCTTTTAATAATTGAGTAAGTTGACTTACGTTATTTCGGGTATTGCAATAAATAATCACCGAGCCACTTATTTCATTTAATAGCTGTCGGCAAGTATGTAATTTAACAGGCACTTGGCGAATACTATATTTGATATTAGGTCTTAAAAAAGAATCTCTTATGACAATAGCTTGTTGTAATGATAATTGTTTAATGATATCTTCCTGCACCATTGGTATAGCCGAAGCGGTCATCGCTAAAATGGGCACTTTTGGAAATAACTTTTTTAAAATGGATAGTTTGCGATAGGAAGGTCTAAAGTCATAGCCCCATTGTGAAATACAATGCGCTTCATCTATTGCGAATAGTTGAATAGTTAAGTTAGATAAAAAAGTTTGAAAATGAGATTGTGCTAATTTTTCTGGGCTGCAATAAATAAATTTATATTTTCCTTTTAAAGCATCTTCTAAAATTAGTGATTCAGCATCTTGAGAAAGTTGACCACCTAAATTGACTGCGCTAATATTTTTATCTAATAAATCCTTTACTTGATCCTGCATTAATGCAATTAAGGGACTAATAATGACACATACACCTTCCTGAGCTAAAGTGGGTAATTGAAAACATAATGATTTACCAGCGCCTGTGGGAAGTAAAGTGAGTACATCTTTCCCTGCTAATACAGCGTCAATGACCTCTTTTTGTTGAGGCCTAAATTGAGTATAACCCCAATAATGATTTAGTATATCAAGTGGATTTTTCAAAAAAGCTACACTAGTTTTTTATTAAATAGCCTTAATGAATTGAGTACTAATACCACATCACTTAATCCCATAATTAATGCGCCGTAGGTGGGTCCCCAAGTACCTAATAAACCAAGTGCTGCAACAGGAATGGCAATAATATTATAAGAAAATGCCCAAATTAGATTTTCCTTAATGGTTTCATAAGTTCTTTTACCTAAGCCTAAAGACATAGGTAGATTTTTTAAACCTTGGTTCATTAATATCACTTGTGCTGTTTGTATGGCTATATGAGAGGCATTACTTAAAGAAATACCAATCGTTGCTTTCGCCAATGCAGGTGCATCGTTGATGCCATCTCCCACCATTGCAGTGGGATATTTTTTTACAAAAGCATCTAATTGTATCAATTTATCTGATGGACTTTGTTCTCCAAAGATTTCTTGTATGCCTAATGCTTTTCCAATTTTATCACATTTAAATTGTCTATCACCACTTAGTAAAATTGTATGCACCCCTTGACGGTGTAATATTTCTATTACTTGCTTTGCTTCAGATCTTATTTCATCTTCCACATCAATCCAGCCTATGAGTGTATTGTTTTTTTGAATGTATATATTATGCCCATCTTCTATTTTTTGATCGGCGACTATCTTAAAAGAGCCAGCCCAATATTGATTTCCTTCTTTGTCTATTGCTTTAATTCCTAATCCTTTTACTTCTTCAATACTGGCCCATGCTTGCGCGCCACTTGTTTTCCATTCGTTACTGATACATTTTGCAATAGGGTGATTCGAATATTTCTCTAATGAATAGACCAATGCTTTAAAATCATTTTCACTGGTCCCATCCAAAATTTTAAATTGGTGCATTGAAAAATGTCCGGTCGTTAAGGTGCCTGTTTTATCAAAAACAACTTGGCGTATATCTTTAAAGGTTTCTAAGCTTTTAGCATTTTTAAATAACACACCATTGCGTGCGCCTCTTCCCAAACCAACTGCAATCGCCGCAGGAGTGGCTAACCCCATAGCGCAAGGACATGATATCACTAAAACAGCAATGGCCCTTAACATACTACTACCAAAGCCGATATCTGTTAAAAAATAATTTCCAATTAAAGTCAGTAATGCTATACTTAATACGAGGGGAACAAATACAGCACTTATTTTATCCGCTAATATTTGTACTGGTGGCTTTTCGCCTTGTGCGGCTTTGACCATTTTTAAAATATTAGCAAGTACTGTATCGTCGCCTACTGCTGTTACATAGGCCTTAATAGTGCCATCTTGAATGGTACTTCCTCCCAATAATAGATCATTTTTTTTTCGTTGAATGGGTTCGCTTTCGCCAGTAACAATCGATTCATTCACATTGGCTTCACCCCATAAAATTTTACTATCCATGGGAACCGTTTCACCTGCATTCACTAAAATCAAATCTCCTACTTTTAAAGTTTGACTTTCTACATTAAAAATAATTTCTTTATGATCTTCATCAAATACAATCATATTGGCCATCACTTTTTGTGCGCGCACTAAATCCTTTAAGGCACGTTGTGTGGATTGCACAGAAGCGTCTTCTAAATAATTACCAAAAAAAACTAAAGTGATAATAGTAGCCGTAGTTTCGTAATAAGCAAAAGCAATTCCTAGCCCCGATAAGGTCCCATATAAACTATAACCAAAGGAGGACAATGCTCCAATGGCAACTAGTACATTCATATTAGGTATTCCACTGCGTATACTATTCCATGCACTTTTTCCAAAATAACTCATGCCTACTATAAAAACAGGAACTGTAAATCCCAATTGTACATAAGTGTTCATCATCCAATGAATATGTATTCCTGGAATCATATGAAGTACCAATGGGAGTGTGAATAAAAAACTAAATAAAGATCGATCGGCATTATTATCCAACCACTTTTTTTTTGGGCTAGGACCATCCTGGCCTCTCACTTTATATCCGAGTCCTTGTATCCCTTTAATTAATATTTCTTTATTGAGTTCATCCGGCTTTTCAAATTGCAATTCCCCTTCCATGAAATTTACTTTGGGTTCCTCGATGCCTTTTGATTGTAAATATTTATGTATAGATAAGGCGCAATTGGTGCAACTCATCCCGTCGACTTTCCATTGAATTGATTCCATAAGGATTCATTTATAATGTAAAGATACGAAGACATTTTAGCTTATAATAAAGCATTAATACCCATTAAAACATTGTATTTGTTGACTTATCTTTGCCTTATGGATATGATTTATACTTTAAGTCAAATAGAGGCGACGGCGCAGGGTTTACTGAAGAAATTTGGTAATAAACCCATCTGGGCATTTCATGCACCCATGGGAGCTGGGAAGACCACTTTAATTACTGAATTGTGTAAACAACTAGGGGTATTGGATCGTGTGAATAGTCCCACTTTTGCTATCATGAATGAATACCAAGTGCAGGGTAAAGTGATTTATCATATGGATTGGTATCGCTTGCAAAACGAGGCAGAAGCCAGCAGGGCAGGGGTTGAAATGGCATTAGAGGAAGCCCATTATTGTTTTATCGAATGGCCGGAGCGTGCCATCCAATTATTGCCCGCAGATACCCAATATTTTGAAATAGAAATACTTGACCCTGAACATAGACGCATTTTTATCCCTTAAGTCTTCCATCCAATTTTTGTATCTTCATAAAAAATAAGACGATATGAGTACCTTAAAACCCCAAATTGACAGTTCCATTTTTTATGAAACGCAGGAGGAGGTTTTGGATATTCGATATAGGAGTAAACCTTTGCTCATCGGAATACCAAAGGAAATTGCATTTCAAGAAAATAGAATTGGTTTAATTCCCGAAGCGGTTAGTGTTTTGGTGGCCAATGGCCATGAAGTTTTAATGGAACACCTTGCTGGGGAAGGTAGTCGTTATTCGGACATGGATTTTGCGGAGGCGGGCGCTAAAATTGTATTTGAAAAAGAAGAAGTCTATAAATGCCCCATCCTTGTTAAAACAGCACCCCCAGTGGAAGCGGATTTGCCTTTTTTACAAATGCACCAAACCATTATTTCCCCTTTGCATTTAACTGCATTGGAAAAAGGATTAATGGAAAAGTTAATGGCAAAAAAAATTACTGCATTAGCGATTGAAAACATCAAAGATGAAAATCAAAACTTTCCTATCTTGAGAAGCATGGGCGAAATTACTGGGAGTGCGGTGATGTTAATCGCTGGGCAATACTTAAGTAATTTTAATCAAGGTAAAGGAATATTATTAGGCGGCATAAGTGGTGTACCTCCTACAAAAGTGGTTATTATTGGGGCCGATATTATTGGTGAATTTGCAACGCGAAATGCATTGGCATTAGGCGCGTCAGTAAAAGTGTTTGATAATAATGTATCTAGATTACAACGACTTCAAAATAACTTAGGACAAAGAGTATGGACCAGTGTGTTGGAACCTAAAATATTAGCAAAGCAATTAAAAACATGTGAAGTGGCAGTGGGTGCTTTGCGAAATGATTTTAGTCGTGCGCCGATCGTAGTGACCGAAGAAATGGTGGCTGCTATGCGTCCTGGAAGCATCATCATTGATGTAGCCATCGATCGTGGCGGTTGTTTTGAGACAAGTGAATTAACCAATCATGAAAATCCAATCATCATTAAACATGGTGTCATTCATTATGGTGTGCCCAATATCCCAAGTGGGTTTGCTCGAACAGCAAGCCAAGCCATTAGTAATGTTCTCATGCCTTTGCTTATTCAAATTGGTGATTTAGGGGGATTGTCTGAAATTATTTGGCAACAAATACATTTAAGGGAAGGAATCTATTTATACAAGGGGGCATTAACTGATATTTATATCAGTGAAAAATTCAATCTTAAGTATACCGATTTAAATTTGTTGATAGCAAGCAAAAGCTAAATCACTAATTATTTTTGTAGTCCATTAAGTTGACCTGTTGATTACAAAACTGGTACTCTT
>JAPLEJ010000017.1 GCA_026391435.1 Bacteroidota bacterium | reverse complement strand
CTGCTTCGATAAAATCGATTGGGTTTTGTTTGTTCGCAAACATTTTCATGATACGAGAAATACGCTCGTTCTTTCCACTGCGCATATTCTTAACATAAGAACCTGCATCCAAATGACCAGAATAACATCTGAAGAATGCTAAACGACCTACGAAAGGATCGGTCATAATCTTAAATGCCAATGCAGCAAATGGTTCTTTTGCATTTGGTTTACGATAAACTTTTTCTCCTGTATCTGGATCTGTTCCTTCTGTATCATCCACATCAACTGGTGAAGGCAAGTAACGACAAACTGCATCTAAAGCTGTTTGTACACCTTTGTTTTTAAAAGATGATCCGCACATCATTGGTACAATACTTAAATCGATCGTTGCTTTACGAATAGCTTCATGTACTTCTGCTTCAGAAATAGAATCTGGATTTTCAAAAAACTTCTCCATTAATTTGTCGTCATATTCTGCAACGGCTTCAATTAATTGAGCTCTCCAATAATCCACATCTTCTTTCATATCATCAGGAATAGGATTTTCTACATAAGTCATACCTTCTGTAGCGTCATCCCAAATAATAGCTTTCATTCTAATTAAATCAACCACGCCCGTAAATCCATCTTCCGCACCAATAGGTAATTGTAATGGAACTGCTTTCGCACCTAACATTTCTCTTACTTGTGTTACCACCATTAAGAAATCAGCACCCGCACGGTCCATTTTATTTACGAACCCAATACGAGGAACTTTATAACGATTCGCTTGACGCCAAACTGTTTCTGATTGAGGCTCTACACCATCAACTGCAGAAAACAAAGCGATCAAACCATCCAATACACGCATTGAACGCTCCACCTCCACTGTAAAATCCACGTGACCTGGAGTATCGATGATATTGAAATAATAATCTTTTGTTCTATCATCTTTTTTACCCAATGTAGTTGGGAACTGCCATTGGCAACTTACCGCTGCAGAAGTAATAGTGATACCTCTTTCTTTTTCTTGCTCCATCCAATCGGTGGTAGCAGCGCCATCATGTACTTCACCAATTTTGTGAATCATACCTGTGTAACGTAAGATACGCTCAGTCGTAGTTGTTTTACCTGCATCAATGTGCGCAGCAATACCAAAATTTCGTTGTAGTTTTAAATCCGCCATATATGGTTTATTTATTTTTAATTTTCACTGAAAAACAGCTCCTTTAAAAGTCTATTTTTCCGAGGCGCAAAGTTAATGATATTAGTAATTGAATGATTCTTTCTTGCCCTTTTTTTCCATAAACTAATACACAGCCCTATTTCTAGTACAAATTGGAGCCAAATATTGGAGGAAATGGGACAAAAAAAACCCCAACAATGTGACGGGGTTTAATATAGTAGTATCGGTAGGACTTAAACTTTAAAGTGAGAGAAAGCCTTATTGGCTTCAGCCATACGATGTGTATCTTCTTTCTTTTTGAATGCACCACCTTCACCCTTTGTTGCTGCAATGATTTCATTCGCTAATTTATCAGCCATTGTTTTACCATTACGCTCACGGCTAAAACGCACTAACCATTTCATACTTAATGAAATTTTGCGATCTCCACGAACTTCTGCTGGAATTTGAAAAGTAGCACCACCAATACGACGGCTACGAACTTCAACCGCAGGTGTTACATTAGAAACAGCACGCTTCCACATTTCATAACCATCTTCATTAGTGAACTTAGTTACTTTATCCAAAGCATCGTAGAAAATTTTGTAAGCAGTTGTTTTTTTGCCATCCAACATAATGTTGTTGATAAAACGCGTCACCGCTACATCGTTGAAACGAGGATCTGGTGCTAATGGAATTTTTTTAGGTTGTGCTTTACGCATGTCGAATATTAATTAGTTGTTATTATTTCTTTGCTTTTTCTTTTTTAGTTCCGTATTTACTACGAGACTGCTTACGATCCTTCACACCAGCGGTGTCTAAGCTACCACGAACAATATGATAACGTACACCTGGTAAATCTTTTACACGACCACCACGGATTAGTACGATACTGTGTTCTTGTAAGTTGTGACCCTCACCTGGTATATAGGCGATGACTTCAATCTTATTAGTCAAACGCACTTTCGCTACTTTACGTAACGCTGAGTTTGGCTTTTTTGGAGTTGTTGTATACACTCTAGTACAAACACCACGACGCTGAGGACATGCGTCCAAAGCTCTTGATTTACTTTTAGCCCTGATGATCTCACGGCCTTTTCTCACTAATTGCTGAATAGTAGGCATTAATTATGCTGTTTTGTTCAATTTTGATTTATAAAAAATTCGGACGGCAAAGGTAATGTTCGTTAACCAAATACCAAAATGTTTATTCGCTAATTTTAAAAAAAGACCCCAATTAGCCAAGTTTAAGGCAAATTAATGGGTAAAGGGGTATAAAATAGACTGATGCTCAGCCCATTATTTATATTTTTTCGAGCCAATGGTGCGTATCTGGTAGATGGCCCATACGAATATCATTCAGACGCTTTTTAAGGGCAGGTGCTACTTTTAATGCGTTCACATCAAAATCCATCACATAATCCTCATCTGCTAATCTTGAAATATAAGAAACCACCGCTGCCGTACCTACTCCAAATACTTCCTGAAAAACTCCTTTTTTATGTGCTTCAATAATTTCCGCCACCGATAAATTTCTCTCTTCCACTTCGTAGCCCATTTCTTTTAATAAAATGATACATGAATTTCGTGTTACTCCTTTTAATACAGTGCCTCTTTCTAAACTAGGTGTAATTACTTTTCCATCAATGACGAACATCACATTCATCATCCCTACTTCCTCTACATATTTATGTTCGATGGCATCGGTCCATAATACTTGATCATATCCATTTTCTTGGGCTAAATGAACTGGATATAAACTAGCACCATAATTTCCCCCATTCTTTGCAAAACCAACACCACCAGGTGTTGCACGTGTATATTTTTTTTCTATTGCAATTTTCATTGGTGCTGAAAAATAAGCACCACTTGGACCTAAGATAATCATGAATTTATAAGTTACAGAAGGACGCACTCCTAAAAATGGATCCGTTGCAATCATAAAAGGTCGAATATATAATGAGCAGTCTGGCTTGTTAGGAACCCAATCTTTTTCTAATTGTATTAATTGTTTCATTCCATCCATAAAAAGCCATTCTGGAACAGCCGGCATTTGCATTCTGTCGGCAGAAGTATTAAAGCGAATAAAATTTTGATCAGGTCTAAAAATAACGACTTCCCCTTTTTCATTTTTAAAAGCTTTGATGCCTTCAAAAATAGTTTGACCATAATGTAGTACCGCACTTGAAGGATCTAATGCTAAAGGAGCAAAGGGTTTAATGACTACATTCTTCCATTCTCCATTCTCATAATCCGCTACCAACATATGATCAGTGAAATTTTTACCAAATGCAATTTCATCCATATTAAATGTGGGCAATTGGGGATTCGTGTTTTTTGTAACTGGGAATGGTTGATTTGTCATGATCGTAAAAATTTGAATAGTAGCTAATGAATTACAAAGAAACGAAAAATATAAAACTTACAACTGTTATTTTTTGGTTTGATTCAATTCGAGTAATTTTCCAACCGAATGAGCCGCGAAAAAACAATCTTACCGAATGCCCTTTTAGTTTCTTTATACAAAGATACTTTGGTACTGCCTGAAATGGCAAAAAAACAAGCAGAAATAATCGCGCCGCAAATAATTCAGCCCATTGAGCATGCTCAAGCCACTTCTTTACCTGAAAATGCGGTGAAAGAAATTTCGACACCTAGTCAATCTGGGCCTATCAAATATTTAGGGGAACATTTAAAACAAGTGACCGTCATAGTAAAAGATGAACTTGCTGTCCATTTGAATGAAAATGATTTAAACTTACTCTCTTCTATTTTAGGAGCCTGTAAATTAACATTAGCCGATATCGCCTTAATTAATATCGCACAACAAAAATTAAGTCTTCATGAAATATTAGATACCCTCCCATCTAAACTGGTCATGATCTTTGATGTGAGTGGTGCAGCATTAAAAATAAAATTACCTACTACCTTATATAAATCCATTCAATTAGGTGACACTTATTTATTATTTAGTAATAGTTTATCCTTAATGCAAGGAACTGATCAATCTGCTAAATTGGAAAAGTCAAAATTATGGAACATTCTAAAACAACTTTTTCAATTATAATTGATGACCAACTTAATATTCGCGACCAATAACGAACATAAGGTCACTGAAATACAATCATTGCTGCCCAATAATATCACCGTGATTACTTTAAAACAGGCTGGTATCGATATTGATATTCCTGAACCACATGATACCCTGCACGATAACGCAACTGAAAAAGCAAAAACTATTTTTAATATTACAAATCAAAACTGTTTTAGTGAAGATACTGGATTAGAGATTGACGCATTACAAGGAGCCCCTGGTGTGCACAGTGCAAGGTATGCAGGGGAAGATAGAAATTTTAAAGCTAATATTGAAAAAGTACTGACCGAACTCAATGGAATTGAAAATCGTGCTGCACAATTTAGAACTGTGGTTTGTTTAATTTGGGATGGTGTTGAATATTATTTTGAAGGCATTTGCCGTGGTCATATTAGTGAACAAAATACAGGTACTGCAGGTTTTGGCTATGACCCTATTTTTATTCCAGATGGTGCCAATAAAAGTTTTGCAGAAATGTCACTCGAAGAAAAAAATAAATACAGTCATCGACAAAAAGCAGTGACGCAACTTTTTGCTTTTCTAAACTCCTTATAACTTATTGAACTAGGGCTGTGTCGTATTCCATATCTTCCAACTTTCCTCGGCTTGAATATGCAGCATCTCCAATCCGTTTTGAACAGATGCTCCTTTTTCTAAACCCTTTGTCATAAATAAAGTTCGCGCTGGATTATATACCAAATCATATAGATGATGCTGGACAGTCAAAAATTCATATGGGAGGGAAGGTGATTCTTGTGTATGGGGAAACATCCCTACTGGACTTGTATTAATAATAAGTGTATGCTTGCTCATAATACTTGCATTTAAATCCTCATAGCTATAGCTGAGATGAGATGATGTGTTTCGCGAAACAAAGGCATATTGAATACCTAATTGAGTTAGGACGTACTCAACTGCCGCTGCGGCTCCGCCGGTGCCTAGTATTAAAGCATTTTGATGATGTGGTTTTAAAAATGGTTGTAAGGATTTTTCAAACCCAATCACATCGGTATTATATCCTATTAATTTCCCGTTTTCTTTTTTAATACAATTACACGCCTGCATTTGTTGAACCACTTCAGACATCTCATTTAAAAAAACAAGCACCTCTTTTTTATATGGAATAGTAATATTTAATCCAGTTAATGATGGATCCTCCCACAATGCTGAAAATTTTTGAATGGAATCGATGGGATAGTTTGCATATTGTGCATCTATGATATTTTCCTGCACAAACTTGTTTGCAAAATAGCCTTCCGAAAAAGAATGCGTTAAAGGATATCCAATGAGTCCAAATTTACGCACAACTATTTATTTAAGTATAAATCAAAAGTATCTCCTCTAAGTCCAATGCGCATTGCTTCCAATGGAATGACTTCGTTAGGTGCGATATTTCCTAAATTAACATTACAACCTACTAATTCTAAAAAATACAATTGTTGTGCTTTTTGAGGTGCTTCCCATAAAATTTTTTCTGCAGGAATTTTAGTTAAAATTTCTTGCACCAAACCTTCACGCACTTCCCCACTTCCACGATAGATGCCCACATTGCCTGCTTCTCTTGCTTCTGCAATCACATAGGAACTTCCTGCGCTTAATTCTGCAGTCATTAATTCAATCCATTTGTAGGGAGGAAGAATGTGCGCTGCATCCTTACTACCCACTTCACTATACACAGTAGCATATTTAGAAATTTTTTCAATGTAACCACATTTTTCGCTGTGCGGTATATTAATGGACCCATCACTCACTTCAATGACATCGATTTTATAATCCTTACACATAGCGATATAATCATCAAACTGATTTCGTATTAAGAAAGCTTCAAATAAAGTACCTCCAAAATAAACAGGAATATTATGCGACTGATACAATTCTATTTTCTTTCTCAAATTAGGGGTCACAAATGAAGTTCCAAATCCTAATTTGACAATATCGGTATGTGGCTCTGCAACACTTATAAAGTTTTCTGCTTCCCCGAAACTCAAACCTTTATCCATCACCATGGTCAATCCATGTTTACGAGGTTGAGTAGTACGTTCCGGTATTTGGGTTAAATTGAAGTTCATATGGTATTCATCAGTTTGGGGACAAAGGTAATTTAAAAAGATTAAGAAATTTTTCCCTTCTTGTATTTGCTTATGATATCAATCACTTTTTGATCCTGTGTGATTTCGGGATAAATTTTCATGAATTTTTTTAGCCACTTAGTAGATTTAGATAAAGCCATCTCTAATTGCAATAATCCGTCGGCTGGCTTTTTCATCATAAATAAAATAGCACTTCGATAATAGATAAATAATATTTTACCTTGCGTCGAAATATAAGCCAACTCTGTTTGCTCCAATGCCATATCTAACTGTTGACTTGATATTAAACATTTAATTAAGTATTCCCAGCCAGCAATTTGTTTGGGCTTGTTTTTTACTACAGTGCCAAAGTAAAAAGCAGCTTCTTTATTTTGATCCATATGCATATAACATTCCCCCATTAAAATAAAATACTCATTAATGTGTTTATGTATACGAATAGCATGCTCTAATTGCTTAATGGCCATCTCCCATTTTTCTTCCAACATATAAGTGATGGCCATTTTTTGGAATAGTCGGCTGTCTTCCGAATTTAAATGCACGGCTTTTTTATAATGAAACCTAGCTTGTGCATAATTTTTCATGCGATGGTAGCAATGACCAATGGCTTCATATATGACATCTTCTGGACGTGACAATTCCAATACCTTTTCTAAGGCTTCAATCGCTTCTTTGTATTTTCTTAATCTTAAATAAGCATCCCCCATATTTCGATAAGCATAATCAAATTTCTCATCAATGACAATGGCAAACTGATATGCATCAATTGCTTTTTCGTGTAATTTTAATCCTTGATAAGCTGCAGCTAAATTGAACCATGCTAATGCATTGTAGGGTTGTTCATCAATCAAGTGCTGGTGCAATCGAATACTTTCTTCATTGCGTCCAGTGAAGTCGGTCCAAAAACAAATCTTATACAAAGCTTCTTCATTGCTTGGATCTTCTTCTAAAACCAATTGCAAACAATCAAAAACTTTATCAAAAGCTTCATGATCATCATACACATCGGCTAGTTCAAATAATAATTCGGTTCTTTCTTGGCCTTCAAATAAATGGAGTGCTTCTTGCAATAATACAATGGCTTCGGCTGGCTGATCCAAGGCTAAATAAGCATCCGTTTTTAAAATAAATAGATTCATATCCTTGTGATCATACAAGGCAGCTGTATCTAATAAAGTAAGTGCTTCTTTATATTTTCTTGTAGCCAATAATAAATCTGCTTTTTTTATCATCAACAAAGCAGAAAAGGGATATTGATTTAAAGCTAAATTGGCCGCTTCAATGGCTTCCGTGATCTCATCCTTATCATCAAGATGTTCAATGATTTTTTCAAAATCGTCTTCCTCTATATAAGCATTGGCCCGACCATATTTTAAATTTTGATAGCGCTGCATTAACTCCTGAATATCTCTTGCTTCCTCTTCCTCCTCATGTGGGTTAAACATAAAATTATCTTTTACAGGTTAATAAAATGTTGATTTTCAATACGTTAATTCAAAATAGATGCCCTAATGCTGTCATAATAAATGTACAAACAACCCCTTAATAATCAATATTTTATTGTTCACATAGGTCATAATAAATGTACAAACAACCCCTTAATAATCAATATTTTATTGTTCACATAGGCCTAATAAATCGTTAAAAATATTTTTTATTAAAAATATCAAAAAAGACTACCTTCGTACCAACATGCGTATTCTAAAAAACATACTATCATCGGCCTTCCTTATCACTAGTTTAGTGATTTCTGGAAGCGTATATGCAAGTTCCGTTGTCACTACCAACATGGAATCTAAGAAAGTAGAAGATAAATATTCATTGAAAAATTTAGGAAGCTTAGCCCACAAAACAGCAAGTTTTTATACATTAAAAGCAAGCTTAGAATTTAAAGGATTTTCTACTAATACAGGTTTAGGCAATGCTGCCTATTTGAAATATAACAAAGGAAATGTGACTTATGTTATTCCTTATCGTTACAAGGTAATTTTACCTCGCTTTAAAGCGCCTTCTCAAAATCTTCCTTAATTAAGCATCTATTTTTTTTATTCTAGAATTTGAAAATCCATGCGATTTATCAAAAACTGATTTAATGTAATTGGACTGAACTCTAATTGTATAGCAAGGTATTGAACCACTGGGTTATTCTTATTTATAATACGATAGCCTAATACCAATCCTGGTACTTCCTTAAAAGCAAACTCAAAAGTGGTTACAGATGGAATGACAGTGGGAGTATACAACACTTCATACACCACCCCATCGCTCCATTCTAATTTAACTGTCTTACATCGATAACCTAAAATAATCAGACTCGTATCTATAGATAGCTCTTTCATGGAGATTAAACTAGGTAAGGATACTGGAGGAAAATTAATTTCCTGAAGGTATTTATTATTGCCTAGTTCCTTCGTCACAATGGCTTTGTCTTCCTGAAGATTAAATATCAATGTTTGAATAAGCAAAGGGGTAGTCAACATGGTCTTGCACTGATTCCCTTTTATCCATACTTTTTTTGTACCGATATCTGCCCAATCATTATTTTTTTGTTGTTGAATTTTAAATTGAATGGTGCACTCTCCCAATACTTTAGCTTGAGCATGCGCATATACTTGAATAAAGCAAACGCATACAATAAGAGGGATATATTTCAATTTCATTTAGGGGTATAAAAAAAGAGACCCACATTTACGCTAGCCTCTTTTTATGAAAATGATTATTTTTTAGTTTTGTCTTTTAAGGTTTGTACCTTTTTTTGTGCCTCCACCATTTGTTCATACTTACCCTGCCAATTACTTTTCTTCTTTGGTGTTTTACGCTTCACATCAATATCTGCTAATATTTTATCGTGATTAATAATTACTTTTTGGATCACTAATTGCATCAATAAAGTAATGACATTTGATACAGTGTAGTACCAAGTTAGGGCCGATGGCAATCCGTTAAAGATAAACATCAACATAAAAGGAAATATATACGGCATATACTTTAGAGCAGGATTGTCCTGTGTAGGTGTCATGGCCATATTGTAAATAGACATTAAAAAGCTAGTGCCTACTGCCAACAATGTAAATAAACTAATATGGTTTCCAAATCCCATTGGAATTGTAAAAGGCAAAGTGGCGATAGAATCAAAACTAGACAAATCATGACTCCATAAAAAGGATTGTCCTCTTAATGAAATATTAGAATTAAAGAAACTATACAAAGCAAAGAAGATAGGAATTTGCAATAAGGCTGGAATACAACCCCCTAAAGGATTAACCCCTGCTTCTCTAAATAATTTCATTTGTTCCATTGCAAAGCCTTGTTGGTCATCCCCTAGCTTTTTCTTAATCTCGTCTAATTCAGGCTTAAGCACTTTCATCTTCGCACTACTTAAATAACTTGAATAAGTTAATGGCGCAGTAATTAAACGAATGAAGATAGTTAAGAGAAAAATAACCCAACCAAAATTTGTTACAAAGCCTGCTAAAAAATCAAATACAGGCATTAAAATATATTTATTAATAGGTCGTACAAAAGAATATAAATCTCTACCCAAGTTCACCATCTTTTCCATCTCGGGTGCCTGCGTTTTCAAAATACTAAAGTCGTTAGGACCATAATATAATGACAAGTCAATACTTGCATTGTCACCATTTACTTTGGATTGCAATTGAGATTGCATTGTAGCTAATCCATTACTGCTGTCTATTCTGCGTTGCCAATCAACTTTACCTGATGCAAAACCTTGTTTACTTATGATGGTGGTAGAAAAAAACTGTTGTACTAAACCAATCCATTGGACTGGTTTTTCAAAGCTCTTAGTCGTTTTACTTGAAATATAATCAAACTCATTACCTTCTGAAAAACAAACATTGGACATTTGTCGCTCATACACTATAGTTCGCTCTTTTTGATAGGAATGAACTTCCCAAAGAAAATTAATTTGTTGATTGGTTAATAAAGTGGATGCGCCTTGCAGTTGCAAAGTCCAATCCACATTATACTTGTTGGGCGCCAATGAAAATAGATGGCGAATCAATTTGCCATTAGGGGTTGTCCATACATATTCTAATTGTTGTAAACCATCCTTGGTTGGTAATATATTCACCAATGGAAAAATTACTTTATTGATTTGTGCCGTTTTATTATCACCAATATTTACGGTATAATTTAAAGAACTACTATCCCCTAATGCTACAAATTGCTTTTGGGCATTGGTGTACTTTTTTAACGTAACACCTACCACCTGACCTCCCTTATTACTGAATCTTACTTTTACTAAATCATTTTCCAAAACTGTAAATTGCTCTTTCACTGAATCGGCAAGATTAGACAATTCCTTTGCAGATAGTTTAGAAGAATCAGCAAGGATTGGATTTTTTAAAGCAGCTGCTTTATTTGCTTCCGTTTTTAGCATCATGACTGAATCATCAAAATGCTTTTTATAGGTAGCCATTTCTGTTTGTTGCTTATTCGTATACCAGAAATAGGCGAAAAACAATCCTGCTAATAAAATAAACCCAATGACCGTGTTTTTGTCTGTGTTCATGTATGAGATTTTAAACCGTATTTAACGAGGAGCAAAGGTAAGTATTTTTAGGATGCACTATACACCCTTGTTTATTAGCGCAAAGGTAGGAAAATGGTTATTTTCTTAAAGATTTCGAGTGTATTGACCCCCCACTTTGTATAGGGCTTGAGAGATGTCCCCTAGACTACAATATTTGACTGCTTCCATTAAAACTTCAAAAATATTGGTATTTTGAATCGCCGCCTCTTTTAACAATTTTAAGTATAAATCGGCCTTTTTTTGATGGCGTAATTTGAAGGCTTTCACATGATTAATTTGTCTTTGTTTTTCGGCAGTACTCGACCTAAATATTTCCTTGTTTTCGGTTTGATTGGAAGCATTTTGATTCACAAAAGTATTCACGCCAACAATGGGTATGGACCCATCATGTTTTTTAATTTCATACAACCTACTTTCTTCTTGAATTTTAGATCGTTGATACATTCGCTCCATTGCACCTAACACGCCTCCTCGGGCATTTATTTTTTCGAATTCTAACATCACCGCCTCTTCGACTAAGTCAGTTAATTCGGTAATAAAAAAACTGCCCTGCTGAAAATTTTCAACTTTAGTCGTTCCCAACTCCTTATTAATAATTAATTGTATGGCTAAGGCACGACGCACACTTTCTTCGGTAGGTGTTGTGATGGCTTCATCATAAGCATTGGTATGTAGACTATTGCATTGATCGTAAATGGCATACAAAGCTTGTAGTGTAGTTCTAATATCATTAAAATCAATTTCTTGTGCATGCAAACTGCGACCACTGGTTTGTATATGGTATTTTAATTTTTGTGCTCGCTCATTGGCATTGTACTTATGCTTCATGACATTGGCCCATATACGGCGCGCCACCCTTCCAATAACAGCGTATTCTGGATCCATTCCATTACTAAAAAAGAAACTTAAATTAGGAACAAAATCATTGACGTTTAATCCTCGATTCATAAAATATTCAACATAAGTAAAACCATTAGCCAAAGTAAAAGCAAGTTGTGTGATGGGATTGGCACCTGCTTCTGCAATATGGTATCCAGAGATAGAAACGCTATAAAAATTATTAATTTTAGTGGCTGCAAAATAGGCTTGCACATCGCCCATCATACGCAACGCAAATTCAGTTGAAAAAATACAAGTGTTTTGGGCTTGATCCTCTTTTAAAATATCGGCTTGTAAAGTACCACGCACTTGTTGCAACACTTTTGATTTTATTTCATTATAAATTTTAGCATCCAACACTTCATCCCCACTTACACCTAATAATTTTAAGCCTAAACCATTATGCCAATTTTTTTTCATCCCCTTAGCCTCCGTGACATGATACACCGGAACGGCATGAGAAGCGTAGATGGCTTTTATTTTTTTATTGACAACAGGCCATAATTTATTTTCAGTAATGTATTTTTCGCAGGCTTGATCGATTGCGGTATTGAAAAACATAGCCAATAACATGGGAGCAGGACCATTAATGGTCATACTTACCGATGTATTTTCGGCATTTAAATCAATACCAGAATATAATTTTTTTGCATCATCAATAGTAGCAACATTCACACCTGCATTTCCTATTTTTCCGAAAATATCCAATCGTTTATCGGGATCATTTCCATATAAGGTAACGCTATCAAAAGCGGTTGATAACCTCACTGCTGTTTGTCCTTTAGATAAATAATGAAATCTTAAATTAGTTCGTTCAGGACCTCCTTCACCAGCAAACATTCTAGTAGGATCTTCATTTTCACGCTTTAATTCAAACACACCTGCAGTAAAAGGAAATTGTCCTGGTACATTTTCAGTTAATTGCCATTCGGCTATATCACCCCAATCGCTAAACTTTGGAAGCCAAACGCGTTGCAATTTTAAAGCTGAAGGTGTTTCAAAATTTAATTCTTTTTTTATTTTTTTT
>JAPLEJ010000037.1 GCA_026391435.1 Bacteroidota bacterium | reverse complement strand
GTGATTTTTGGACAGGGCGTGATACTAGGAAAAGCCGAAAAAGAATTTCAAAAATTTATTGAAAAGTCTGGAATGCCAGCAGCATGGACCATCTTGGGATTAAGTGCTTTGCCAACGCAACATCCACAAAATGTGGGTATGCTAGGAATGCATGGGAATTATGGCCCCAATGTTTTAACGAATGAATGTGATGTATTAATAGCGGTGGGTATGCGATTTGATGATCGTGTTACAGGCCGATTGGATAAGTACGCAAAGCAAGCCAAAGTAATTCATTTGGATATTGATCCATCTGAAATTGATAAAAATGTAAAAGCAGATGTAGGCGTATGGGGGGATTGTAAAGAAACCTTACCATTACTTACATTAGGCATTGAACAAAAAGACAGAACAGAATGGTTAAAAGTATTTGCATCTTACACCCAACAAGAATATGATCAATGTATCAAGGATGAGGTTTATCCAAGTAGTGATGAAATGACGATGGGTGAAGTAATTCGAATTGTAAATGAAACCACTAAAGGAAATGCAGTCATGGTAACGGATGTAGGGCAACATCAAATGGTGACTTGTAGGTATACACAATTTAATGAAACCCGCAGCAATATTACATCAGGAGGACTAGGAACGATGGGATTTGGATTACCAGCAGCCATTGGTGCGAAGTTTGGCGCACCTAACAGAACAGTAATTGCAGTTATAGGAGATGGTGGAATACAAATGACAATTCAAGAATTAGGAACCATCATGCAAACAGGAATAGATGTGAAAATTATGATATTGAATAATCAATATTTAGGAATGGTGCGTCAGTGGCAACAATTGTTTAATGACAAACGCTATTCATTTGTTGATATTCAAAGTCCTGATTATATCATGGTCGCAAAGGCCTATGGTATTGAAGGTGCTAAAGTAGAACATAGAAAGGATTTAGAAAAAGCAATACAAACGATGTTAGCACACAAGGGATCTTATTTATTAGAAGTAATGGTGGGCAAGGAAAATAATGTGTTCCCTATGGTACCACAGGGTTGTAGCGTTTCAGAAATTCGATTAAAATAATTTAGAAGTAAAAAATGGCAACTATGGAAACAAATACAGAAAAGCAGGAATATACCATTACGGTATACACCGAAAATCAAGTTGGATTATTAAATCGAATTGCCATTATTTTTTCACGCCGAAAAATTAATGTTGAAAGTTTAAATACCTCTCCATCTGAAATAGCTGGAATCCACCGATTCACGATTGTCATATCTGAATCAAGAGATGTGGTGATAAAATTAGTACGACAAATTGAAAAACAGGTGGAAGTGTTAAAAACCTATTTTAATACCAATGATGAAATCGTATGGCAGGAATTGGCATTATATAAAGTAACCTCTGAGGAAATTACGGAGCGTGCAAAAGTAGAAAGGTTATTAAGAGAGTTTGGTGCAAGAGCCATTGCAATACGAAAGGATTTTATCGTATTTGAAACCACTGGCCATCGCGAGGAGACTAATAAATTAATGAAAGCCTTGGAGCCATTCGGTTTGGTTGAGTTTGTAAGAAGCGCTCGTGTCGCCATTATCAAGGAGAGTAGTGGATTTCATGAAAAGTTAAAAGACTTTGAAAATAGAGAACCCAGTGAGGAAGTGATCGAGAATGAATATTTAGGGAAAAGGGAAGCCGTCTTCACTATGTAAACAAAAATAAAAAATTTAAACAATAAATTAATTTCAAAAAAAATCTAAACACTCAATTAAAATGGCAAAATTAAATTTTGGAGGAACCGAAGAAAATGTAGTCACTCGTGACGAATTCCCATTAGCAAAATCACAGGAAGTTTTAAAAAATGAAACCGTAGCTGTGATTGGATATGGCGTACAAGGACCAGGACAAGCATTGAACCAAAAAGAAAATGGCGTAAATGTAATTATTGGGCAACGTAAAAATTCAAAAAGTTGGGATAAAGCAGTAGCCGATGGTTTTGTACCAGGCACTACTTTATTTGAAATAGAAGAAGCATTAGAAAAGGGCACCATTATTTGTTATTTATTAAGTGATGCTGCACAAATTGCAATGTGGCCAACCGTTAAAAAACATTTAACCAAAGGAAAAGCATTGTATTTTTCTCATGGCTTTGGAATTACTTTTAATGAACAAACAGGCATTATACCTCCAACAGATGTGGATGTATTTTTAGTCGCCCCTAAGGGTTCTGGTACTTCATTAAGAAGAATGTTTTTACAAGGTCGTGGTTTAAATAGCAGTTACGCCATCTTCCAAGATGCCACTGGCAAGGCTTGGGATAGGGTTATTGCATTAGGAATTGCGATCGGATCGGGTTATTTATTTGAAACCGATTTCAAAAAAGAGGTTTTTTCTGATTTAACTGGCGAAAGAGGCACATTAATGGGCGCAATTCAAGGTATCTTTGCAGCGCAATACGAAGTGTTACGCAAAAACGGACATAGTCCATCAGAAGCATTCAATGAAACAGTGGAGGAATTAACACAATCATTAATGCCATTGGTTGCTGAAAATGGAATGGATTGGATGTATGCGAATTGTTCAACAACAGCACAAAGAGGTGCGTTGGATTGGTGGACTAAATTTCGTGATGCAACCTTGCCTGTATTTACAGACTTATATAATAGCGTAGCGACAGGAAAGGAATCGGCTCGTTCTATTGATTTAAATAGTAAAGCGGATTATCGTGAAAAATTAGAAGTTGAATTAGCTGCCATACACAATAGTGAAATGTGGCAAGCAGGAAGAACAGTTCGAAGTTTAAGACCAGAAAATCAACCTGGCAAATAAAATGGAATGATCATGAGTGAAGCAAAGAAAATAATTAAGCATGTGCTAGATATGGAGGGAGCAGCAAAGCGATTAAAGTCGGTGGTGAATCACACCCCGCTTCAATTGAATGCTAATTTATCTCGTAAATATCAATGCAATGTTTATTTAAAGCGTGAGGATTTACAAATTGTACGATCTTATAAATTAAGAGGTGCCTACAATATGATGAGTCAATTATCACCCGAGTTATTAGCGAAGGGGGTAGTGTGCGCAAGTGCAGGAAATCATGCACAAGGCTTTGCTTATAGCTGTAAAAAATTAGGAGTGAAGGGAGTGGTATTTATGCCCATCCCTTCACCTCAACAAAAAGTAACTCAAACTAAAATGTTTGGGGAAGATTTTGTGGAAGTTATTTTAGTAGGAGATACATTTGATGATACTGCAGTGGCAGCAAAAGCATACACGATCGAACACGGTATGACATTTGTACCACCCTTTGATCATGTAGCTATTATTTCAGGACAAGCTACTGTTGGTGTTGAAATTTTAGAAGACATCAAATCATTTACACAGCATCCCATTGATTATATTTTTATGCCAGTGGGTGGCGGAGGTTTAAGTGCTGGCGTGGGAAGTTATTTTAAAAAATATTCGCTAAGTACCCAAGTGATTGGATTAGAGCCCGAAGGAGCACCAAGTATGTTTTGGGCATTAAAATCGGGAGAGCCTGTTGAACTTGAAAATATTGAAAAGTTTGTAGATGGCGCATCGGTAAAAAGAGTAGGTGATATCACATTCTCATTTTGTAAAGATGTGTTGGATGATATGCGATTGGTACCTGAAGGAAAAATTTGTACTACTATTTTACAAATGTATAATGAGGAGGCCATTGTGGTAGAACCAGCTGGGGCTATGTCTATTGCGGCTTTAGATGATTTTGCGGAACAAATCAAAGGCAAAACCATTGTTTGTATTGTGAGTGGCGGTAATAATGATATTGCGCGCATGCAAGAAATTAAAGAGCGTTCTTTAATTTATGAAGGATTAAAATATTATTTCTTAATTCGATTTGCACAACGCCCAGGATCATTAAAAGAATTTGTAAATAAGGTGTTGGGTCCATATGATGACATTACAAGGTTTGAGTATGTGCAAAAACATAATAAGGAAGCAGGGCCCGCTTTAGTAGGATTGGAATTAAGGTCAAAGAAGGATCATGAATTGCTCATACATAATATGAAGCAATATAATATCAATTACAATGAAATAAATAAAGACGATAATATTTATGGCTATTTAATTTAGCAGTAATAGTATGGTCAAAAAATAGAAAGGGATATGCAGGTTTTAAAATTTGGAGGAAGTTCGGTAGGAACAGAGGAGTCAATTGGAAGTGTTGTTTCCATAGTGACAGAAAGTGTCAAAAAACAAAAAAGTATTGTAGTGGTATCTGCGATGCGTGGCGTGACGGATCAATTATTAATGTTAGCACAAACGGCGGCGCAAGGCAATGAGGCATATAAAACCATTATTGAAAACATTGAGCAAAAGCATTTATCTATTGTACGCGTATTGTTACCAGTACAACAACAAAGTGCCACATTGAGTATTGTAAAACAAGTCATCAATGATTTAGAAGCCAATTGCGAAGGCTTGTTTATGTTAAAGGAGTTGACACCTCGAATGAAAGATAAGATTGTATGTTATGGTGAAATATTGTCTTCTAAAATTATAGCAGCTACTTTTGAATCAAAAGGAATTAAGCAAGAGTGGGTAGATGCGCGCGATTTAATTAAAACAGATTCTAATTTTTTAAATGCATCAGTAGACAAGGCACTTACTTATACTAATATCAAAAACTATTTTGCTTCTTCTGCTCATTCATTTGATTTATATGTGATCCCTGGATTTATTTCATCCGATAAGGAAGGAAACACGACTACACTAGGCCGAGGTGGATCAGATTATACGGCAGCATTGTTTGCAGCAGCATTGGATGCGGAGCAATTAGAAATTTGGACGGATGTAAGTGGTATGAAGACGGCCGATCCAAGAATTGTACACAATGCAAAGGAAATTCCACAAATCTCTTATCAGGAAGCAATGGAATTATCGCATTTTGGTGCTAAAGTTATTTATCCTCCAACGATACAACCGGTGATGCAAAAAAACATTCCGGTGTTAATAAAAAATACATTTGAACCTAATCATCCAGGTACCATCATACAAAATGAGTCGCCTAAGGATGATAATTTTATTAGAGGTATCTCAAGTATACAAGATATTAGTTTATTGAGTTTAGAAGGTAGTGGTATGATCGGTATTCCAGGATTTTCAAAACGATTATTTGAAGCCTTGGCGAATAAGCAAATCAATATTATTTTAATTACACAAAGCTCATCGGAACATTCTATTTGTGTTGGGGTGAATATGCAGGATGCACATCAGGCCAAAATAGCAGTAGATGCTGAATTTGAGAAGGAAATTAATACACAAAAGGTAGAACCCTTAATTGTAGAAAAAGAGGTTTCTATATTAGCATTGGTGGGAGAGCAAATGAAAAGTCACCCAGGTGTAAGTGGAAAAATGTTTGGTGTACTTGGCCGAAACGGTATTAATGTGCGTGCTATTGCACAAGGCTCATCTGAAAAAAATATTACGGCAGTGATTGCGACACAGGATGTTCGAAAAGCCATCAACGTATTGCATGAAGCTTTTTTTGAAACTTCTTATAAGCAAGTGAATCTTTATATTGCAGGAGTAGGTAATGTGGGCGGAAAATTATTAGATCAAATAAAAAAGCAAGCATCTTATATACAGGAAAATTTGCGCTTGCAAATTAATATAGTAGGGATTGCAAATAGTAAAAGACAAATTATCAATCAAGAAGGTATTGATTTAACGAATTGGAGGGAACAGTTAGCCGAAGCGCCCTTAGGAGATATCAATCAATATGTTGCTACTATCATTGCTAATAATTTACGAAACAGTGTATTTATAGATGTGACAGCACACGAACAAGTGGCTAATGTATATGCTCAATTATTAGGAAAGGCAGTATCAGTGGTGGCTTGTAATAAAATTGCTTGCTCATCGCCTTATGACAATTATTTAAAATTAAAGTCATTGGCGCGCGAATACAATGCATCATTTTTATTTGAAACCAATGTGGGCGCTAGTTTACCCATCATTGGTACTTTAAATAATTTAATCTTAAGTGGGGATTCTATTAATAAAATACAAGCTGTCTTATCGGGCACTTTAAATTTTGTATTTAATATATACGATGGGACTGTCTCTTTTGCAAAAGTGGTAAGACAAGCGCAGGCCGAGGGTTATACCGAACCAGATCCACGTATGGATTTAGGAGGTACCGATGTCATGCGTAAAATAATGATCTTAGCGCGCGAAGCAGGCAATCAAATTGAAATGGGGGATATTGACAATGAAGGTTTTTTACCTGAATCTTGTTTTAAGGGATCGGTCGAAGATTTTTATATAGAAATGGAAAAGCAAGAACCTCATTTTAAAAAAATATATGAAGCGGCTGCAGCAAAAAATTGCAAATTAAAATTTGTAGCTAATTTTGAACAGGACACCAATGGAAAAGGCATCGCTAAAGTGGGCTTACAACATATTGAACCCAGTTCCGATTTTTATCACTTATATGGAAAGGACAATTTAGTATTGTTTTATTCTAATAGGTATCCTGAATTACCATTGGTGGTAAAGGGTGCAGGCGCAGGGGCTGATGTAACTGCATCAGGCGTATTTGCAGATATCATCAGAGCTGCAAGGGTGTAGATCTCATTAAAAATTATTTGATTAATGGTACCAATGCATCAATGGATAAAAATAAAAGCCCCCGCCACTGTCGCGAATATGGTGTGTGGTTTTGATATATTGGGCTTTGCAGTAAACAATCCATTTGATGAAATGGAAATGCGTTTGGTTCCAAAGCAGGCAGGTACGGCTCCCATCACTATCATTAATGTAGATGATTATCAATTACCAACTGATCCGGAAAAAAATGTAGCGGGCGCTGCTTTACTTGCATTAATAGAAGAATTTAAAGGAAACGAAAAATTAGCAGTAACCGATTTAGCCTTTGAAGTAAAAATAAACAAATTGATCAAACCCGGTAGTGGCGTGGGTTCGAGTGCGGCTAGTTCGGCAGGTGCAGTGGTAGGCGCCAATTATTTATTAGGTAATATTTTTTCAAAGGACGATTTAGTGCGATTCGCCATGAATGGTGAAAAATTAGCATCGGGTGTAAAACATGCAGACAATATAGCACCTTGTATTTTTGGAGGTGTAACTTTAGTGCGATCTATTTTTCCATTAGAAATAGTAGCCTTACCCTCACCACAATTATATGTGACCATTGTGCATCCACAAATTGAAGTACGTACTGCAGATGCAAGAAGTATATTAAGACAAAAAGTTTTATTGAAAGATGCCATCAAGCAATGGGGAAATATTGCAGGCTTAGTGGCAGGATTAATGAAGTCCGATTATGATTTAATAGGAAGGTCGTTGGAAGATGTGATCATAGAGCCTGTTCGATCTATTTTAATACCAGGTTTTGATACATTAAAATTAGCATGTAAAAATGCGGGTGCATTAGGGGGCGGCATATCAGGGTCGGGGCCATCCATCTTTATGTTAAGTAAAACACAGGCAATAGCGGAGGCCGTAGAATCTGAAATGCATCAATTGTATGAAAGCATACAATTACCACATCATACTTATGTGACCACCATCAATCAAAATGGTGTAGAGATTGTTGCTTAAATAAATTAATTAAAATGCATTATTATAGTTTAGGTAAACAATCCCCCGATGTAGATTTTAAAACTGCTGCCATTACCGGACAGGCGCCAGATAAGGGATTGTATTTCCCATCTGAGATCCCCCAATTTACTTCCGAGCAAATACAAAAATTTAAAACCTTAGATAAAGCTAGTTTGGCTTTTGAAGTGATGCGACCCTATGTAGGCGGAACCATTGATGATGCGGCATTGCAACAAATATGTGCGGAGACCATCAACTTTGAATTTCCATTAGTACCTATAACAGATTATATTTCAACACTTGAATTATTTCATGGACCTACATTAGCCTTTAAGGATGTGGGTGCAAGATTTATGAGTAGGTGTTTGGGTTATTTTTCAAAACAAGATCCATCTAATACTACCACAACTGTATTGGTTGCAACATCGGGTGATACGGGAGGTGCAGTAGCCAATGGTTTTTTAGGAGTCGCAGGAGTGCATGTCATTATATTATATCCCAAAGGGAAAGTAAGTCCAATACAGGAATTGCAATTAACTACTTTAGGACAAAACATCACTGCATTGGAAGTAGAGGGAAGTTTTGATGATTGTCAGGCAATCGTGAAAGAAGCATTTATGGATGCCGATTTAAAAGCGGCTTACCAATTAACATCTGCAAATTCAATTAATGTGGCAAGGTGGTTGCCCCAACAATTATATTATTTTTTTGCATGGCAACAATGGGTGGCAAAATATGAAAATGCAGCAGGTGAATGTCCACAAATGGATATAGTAGTGCCTAGTGGTAATTTTGGAAATATCTGTGCGGGCATGATAGCAAAAGCAAGTGGACTACCCTTAGGACATTTTGTGGCAGCATGCAATGCCAATGATATTGTTACAAGATATTTAGCTACTGAAAAATATGAAGTGAAACCATCTGTAGCAACTGTATCAAATGCAATGGATGTAGGTAACCCAAGTAATTTTGTACGCATTATGGAAATACTGCAATCTAATTATAGCGCCTTAACCCATGCTTTAACTAGTTATAGTATTACAGATGCAGACACTACATCCACTATTACGCGGGTATATAAAACAAATAATTATATATTAGATCCACATGGTGCTGTGGCATTTGTAGCGGCCGAAAAATATTTAGCCAATTTAGATGATGCTAAAATAGTCATACTAGAAACGGCGCATCCCGTTAAGTTCCCCGAAGTGGTGGAAGCAGCTATAGGTCAATCTATAACTGTTCCCCCTTCCGTTCAAAATTTATTTGAGAAACAAAAAATTGCAATACCATTGGCAGCTACTTACACCGCATTTAAAAATTGGATGTTAAAAAAGTAGGTCAATGAATGGATTATTTTTTTATCACTAATTTATGGTGTGCTCTTCTTACTTTTTTAGCATTCACTAAATAATCATTTGCAGCATCACGATATCCTAAAGTAAGTGCAACCACACTGTGTAATCCTAAAGCAGATAATCCCAAAACTTCATCAACGCTAGCAGGAACAAAACCTTCCATTGGAGTCGCATCAATTTGTTCAGCAGCAGCTGCTACTAAACCAAAACCTAAAGCGATATAAGTTTGTTTATCAGCCCAAATCTTAGCTTGATCTGCTGTTAAGTTTTTTAATGAACCATTAATGTAACCAGCAAATTCATTTAAGGATTCAACAGGTACACCTCTTTGTTCAGCAATGTCTTGCATATATTCTGCAACTTCTTTTTCAGAAACATTATTCCAAGCAGCAAAAACAATTACTGCCGAACCATCCACAATTTGTGATTGATTGTAAAAAGCAGGTTGTAATTTTTTTCTAGTTTCTTCATCTTCTATCACAATAATAGAATAGGGCGTTAAGCCAAAAGCGCTCGGAGCTAAACGAGTTGCTTCAATAATTGTATTTAATTTGTCAGCCGGAATTTTAGATCCGTTCATTTTTTTAACAGCATAGCGCCATTCTAAAGCATCCAATAATTTCATAGTATGTATTTTATGTCAATGTTTGAACATTAAATATAAGAATAATAACCTTTACCAGCAAATATATTTTATAAAATATTGAAAATCAAGTATTTAGTCACATTTCTTATCTCTTGATATTCATTTACACCAACTTCTACTTATTCCTCATTTGAGTTCATTCTTATGCTACACCCCATTTAGTACTTAATCATTTAATCATGTGGGCTCAATGGAATCTTTCTTATTTTTAAACTGCTTAAAATAATAAATAGCGATTCTATGAAAAAAAATAATCTAAATGTTTCCTGCTTCTTTTTATTGGCATGTTTATTTGTCAATCAATTACAAGCACAAAATAATAAAGTAGCGAATCAAAAAAGTGCCCCTAATTTAATTATTATCACAACCGATGGTTTTAGATGGCAGGAAGTATTTAATGGAATGGAAGATGCTATTGTGAATCAAAAAAAATTCCATCAAGGAGATAGTAACTATCTATTTAATAAATATGGAGGTGCTACTACACAGGAGCGTCGTGAAAAACTATTACCCTTTTTTTGGAATACGATTGCAAAGCAAGGACAAATTTATGGCAACAGAATAAAAAATAATAAAGTGGATGTAGCCAATAACCAATGGTTTTCATATCCAGGATATAACGAAATTTTAACTGGTTATTTTGATCCTGCTATTCAAAGCAATGATTATCCACCTAATCCAAATAGTAATTTATTTGCTTTTTTACAAAAGCAAGAAAGTTATAAAAATAAAATTGCAGCCTTTGCTGCATGGAATGCATTTGATCGCATCTTAAATGAAAAGGTGTCTGGCTTTCCTGTAATCAATGGTACTGAAACTATTTCAAGTATTTTAAAAGATGAACAGTCAATATTAATATCAAATATGCTGCGCGATTCTTATCAACCATGGAAGGAAGTAGAATGCTTAGATGTGTATACCAATTATCAAGCCTTACATTATTTAAAAACTAAAAAACCAAAAGCTATGTTTATTAGCTTTGGAGAAACAGATGAGTGGGCGCATCATGGAGATTACAATCATTATTTAGATGCAGCCCATCAGGTAGATGCATATATTAAAGCAATTTGGGATTGGGCACAATCAACTCCAGGATATAAGGACAATACCTATATATTAGTTACCACCGATCATGGAAGGGGATTTAATAATGAATGGACATCGCATGGTGCAGATGTAAAAGGGGCATCAAGTATATGGTTTGCTTTATTAGGCCCGAATGTAAAAAATATAGGTGCATTAGGCGAGCAAACAAAGGAGCAGCAAGCTTTTCAAAAGCAATTAGCAGCTACCATGACAAAGCTAATTGGTTATCCATTTAAGGCCGAGCATCCTGTTGGGGAGCCTATTTATTAACGCATATGCTTATCATTAATTAACATGAAATCAATATTCAATTACCTAGTTCTTATTTTTGCTTTTATTTTTATTTTCTTTTTTAGATATATAGTATCCCATGATATTTTATTATTTATTTTTACACCGATAAGCATTGTTTTAGCATTCTTTGTCATAAAGAAAAGCATTAAAAAATAAGTTAATCGCAAAATAGATTAATGAAGGCCCCAATCAAACTCTAATTTTACTAAGAATAGGGCTTGGTTGGGGTTTTTGGCTTAACTTTGTAGCATACAAAAGGGGTTGATATATGTTATACCAAAAAACCATAAGGCAATTTATTGCGCTAGTAATGCTAGTGGTTTTTGCATTTAGTATAACACCCCAAAAAAGCATTCATGATTTAGTTGCCAAACACGCAGATCCAGCAAAGTGTAGTGTGCATAATGATGCGCCCATTGCTCAGGTTGAAAATTCAAGCACTCATTGCTCTTATGATAACCTTGTTGTGGCTTCTCCCTTTATCGATTTTTTTACTGCCATACAGATTGGGCCAATTGCGCCAATAAAACCAGTTAATACTGCGTTCACTCATTTTATTATCAATGCAGCACCTTCTTTTTTAGAATCTAGGGGACCTCCTGCTATTTTTGGATAATCACTTTATTGGAATCATACCACTAGGTGACGCTCGTCATATTGTTTGTGTACCATATATTTTATCTTACATGAGCAGTTATTCTCCAAAAATTCAATATTAAAAATGTTCAAGTATTTATCAATATTATTTATTTCATTCATGACTTTGCAGTTGTTTGCCAATGTGAAACCATTAGTTAAAAACATACAACTTAAGGGTAAAATCATAGACGAGGCCACTGGGCAAGCATTACAGGGCGCATCTATTTATTTTCCTGATTTAAAAAAGGGAACCGTAACCAATGATAAAGGTGTTTATCAAATTTCCGTTGCTCCTGGAATTTATATTATTGAAGTTAGTTTTATTGGGTTTGCTTTATTAACAGAGCAGCTTAATTTACAAAACGATACCGAAAAAAACTTTAGTTTAAATCATGCTGTCATTGAAAATTCGAATGTGACCGTCACTAGTTTTTTACGAGCTACCAGTAGTAAAAAAACGGCAACACCTATTAATATTATTAGAAAGGAGGATTTGTTTAAAGGAGCTTCTACCAATTTTATTGATGCACTTTCTAAAACACCTGGAGTGACGCAATTAAGTACAGGTCCAGCTATTTCAAAACCTATCATCAGAGGATTAGGTTATAACAGAGTAGTGGTATTGAATGATGGCGTAAGACAAGAGGGGCAGCAATGGGGAGATGAGCATGGTATTGAAATTGACGAATATAATGTAAGTAGGACCGAGGTTTTAAAGGTGCCCGCATCCATTATTTATGGTAGCGAAGCCTTGTCGGGCGTGATTAATATTATATCCAATGTGCCAGTGGCCGAAGGTGCTATCAGAGGAAATGTGTTTAGCAATTATCAATCAAATAATCAATTACAGGGATATCATTTTGACTTAGCGGGCAATCGCAATGGATGGGTATGGGGTTTGAATGCAAGTTCAAAAAAAGCTTCTGATTATAAAAATAAATACGATGGTTATGTGTACAATTCAAAATTCAACGAACTGAATGGTGGTGGATTTTTAGGCATTGAAAAGGAATGGGGATATAGCCATTTAATTATAAATAAGTTTACCCAACATATTGGTATGATCGAAGGGGAACGAAATGACCAAGGAGCATTTGTCAAATTAGTCAATGTAAATGGGTCCATGGAAGAGCAAGTGGCTACTGCTGCAGATTTTAATAGTACAACTCCTAATATTCCTTATCAATATATACAACATACAAAATATGTTTTAGACAATAGTATTAATTGGGGCACTGGAAAATTAAAAGTAAACCTAGGTTATCAACGTAATCAACGCCAGGAATTTGGTAATGTGTTGGATCCCTCAGAAAAAAGTTTATACTTTGATTTAGGCACTTTAAATTATTCCTTTCAATATTTATTACCTGAAAAAAATAATTGGAAAAATACCATTGGAATTAATGGATTAAAGCAAGAAAATAAAAATAAAGGAGCTTCGGCGCTCATTCCTGAGTATCAATCGGTGGAAGTAGGTTTGTTTTTTTATACGCAAAAGCACATCAATAAATTTAATTGGAGCGGCGGGGTGCGCATTGATAAAAAAGGAATAGAATTTAATTCCTTACAAAAAAATTATGGAGATATCGCTGGATCTATTGGTATGACTTATGAGGCGAGCAGTGATTTAGTATTCAAATTTAATATTGCACGAGGTTATCGAGCACCTAATTTATCGGAGTTGGGCAGCAATGGAGCGCATGAGGGCACTAATCGATATGAATATGGGAACCCGAATTTATCATCAGAAAAAAGTTTACAATTTGATGCAGGATTAGAATGGAGTAGTGAACATGTCTCGTTTACCGGAAATGTTTTTTATAATAATGTCAGCAATTATATTTTTTATCAAAAATTATTAAATAATAATTTAACCGATTCTATTATCATAGATGCTGAAGGCACAAAATATTTTGCTTTTGCTTATCAACAACAAAATGCAAAATTAGTTGGTGCCGAATTTAATTTAGATCTGCATCCACATCCTTTGGATGGTTTACATATTGAAAATACGGTATCCTATGTTAAGGGTACTTTTAATGATGCATTAGATGGGAGCACTAACCTGCCTAATATTCCTTCCCTTAGATGGATATCGGAGTTAAGGTATGAGTTACAAAAAAAGAGCAACAGTTTTAAAAACACTTATCTATCCTTGCAATTTGACAATGTAGCAAAACAAAATAACCCTTTCACGGGATTTAATACCGAAACGCAAACTCCTGGATATACTTTAATTAATATAGGAGCAGGTACACAATTCACACATAAGGGTAAGCAAATATGTAGTATTTCCTTTGTGGTACAAAACGCAACAGATATGGCCTATCAAAATCACTTAAGTAGATTAAAGTATACAGCTGAGAATATATTAACTGGAAGAATGGGTGTTTTTAATATGGGACGTAATTATAGTTTTAAAATAAATGTGCCTTTGCAATTTGACTAATAGATAATATTTTATAACAATTAATTACTATTTTATTAACAATTAATTACTATTTACCTAAATCAATAATGAGTACCTTTAAACCGAATTTTAGTTTATGCGTTTTACCCCCCTTTATAATATCCTATTTTTATTGTCATTAGTATTATTGACATCTTGCCAGCATGATATTATTAATCAGTTTAATACTATCTCAAAAGATACTGTATTTGTAGTGACACCGCCTAAAGGAAACACTCCTGGTGGTACTAGCGTTTCAGATACAATTTGTTTTAATACTGAAATTTTACCCATCTATGTTAGCTATTGTGCATCCGCTGGTTGCCATGATTTAGGAAGCCACCGAGAAGGCGTTGTAACTACTAGCTACTCATACATTATGAATGGTATAAGAGCTAAAAATGTAACAGGTAGTAAATATTATACCATCATTGGAAATGGAATGCCACCTAAGTCTAGTCCACAAATGACAACGGCTCATATAGCGAGTATCAAAAAATGGATAGAACAAGGTGCTTTAAATACTAGTTGTACGAATGTGTGTGATACTACGGTATATACTTATTCGGGAGCGATCCAAACTATATTGTCAAATAATTGTGGTGGATGCCATGGTACGTCGCCGGGATCGGCTAATGTTTATATAGGAAATTATGCGAGTACTAAAGCCTATGTGACCGCTAATAAAAGTATTTTTTTAAATGCAATTAATTATTCAACAACGATTACCGCCTCAAAGAGAATGCCTCCTTCTGGTAAAATGGTAGATTGTAAAATAATACAAATACAAAAATGGATTAACAATGGATATCCGCAATAAGCAAATTTTTACATTACTTGTTGGGATAGTATTATTCTCAGCATGTTATTATGATAAAAAAGATCAAATTTATCCTCAGGTAACAATGACTACCTGTGATACCACCAATATAACCTATGGTGTTACAGTGACCAATATCCTAACAGCTAATTGCACTAGTTGTCATGGTACTACTACGGCTAATTTATCAGGCGGCGGCATATTGTTAAATAGCTATGCGGCAGTGAAACCCTATGTTACTAATGGTAAGCTCATTAATTCAATATTACAAAATGGGCAAGCCTCCGCCATGCCTAAAAATGGGACCAAGTTAGATGTATGTACTATTAATAAAATGGTTTTATGGGTGAACAAAGGCGCATTAAATAATTAATCGATAATATATTATATGAAAAAAATAATCATCAGCACTGCTTTCATTATGATAAGCATCCTAACTGTAAATGTTCTAGACGCACAAAAAGTATATGCTACTAAAACAGGACAAATATTTTTTAATGCCACTGGCGGATTAGAAAAAATTGCAGCAGTGAATAATCAAGTAGATTCTAAATTTGTAGATGCCACTGGACAAATTATTTTTGGCGTATTAATTAAAGGTTTCAAATTTCAGAATCAGTTGATGGAGGATCATTTTAATGAAAACTATATGGAATCAACGCAATTCCCTAAAGCTGATTTTAAAGGATATATCTTAAATATAAAAGAAGTAAATTTTACGAAGGATGGCGAGTATCCTATACAAGTGGAAGGGGCTTTAAGTATACATGGGGTATCACAAAAAGTGAGTACCAAGGGGACGCTTAGTTTAAAGCAAGGGAAAGCGAGTATCGAAGGGGATTTTAGTGTAAAAATTAAAGATTACGGTATTAAGGGGTTGTATCTTGGTGAAAAAATTGCAAATGATGCTGTCATCAAGTTGAATTGCCAATATTAAAAAATTAAGTATGTTAAAACTGCATTCCTGTTTATTTATCTTCTGCATCTTAGCCATGCATATAAATACCCAAGCTCAAAAAATTGATTTATTTGCCGAAACGGGAACGTCTGTTACAACTGATGTAACAACAAGTATTTTTAAAACCACCCGAATTGTGAATGGGCAATCCATTGAAAATGTGGGAGCAGGGGTTTTAGATTTTAGAATTTTACATCGATTTGGTCCAATAAGTCAAGGAGGCTATAATTTGTTTGGATTAGATCAAGCCACCATGCGACTTGGATTGGATTATGGCATTACAAAAAAATTAATGATTGGAATTGGACGAAGTACTTTCGAAAAACAATATGATGCATTTGTAAAGTATAAAATAGTAAGTCAACAAGTAGGCCAGCACAATTTCCCCTTAAGTATAAGCTATGTGGGTACTAGTATCTACAAATCAATAAATGATTTATCCTTAACCTATCAACCTTATACATCGGATAGATTTTCTTTTGCGCATCAAATTTTATTTGCTCGAAAATTTAATGATCAATTTTCATTACAAATCACACCTACCTTATTGCATTATAATATTGTTGAAAATAGAACCCTTCCCAATGATTTTTATTCCTTGGGAATTGGATTTAGACAAAAGATAAGTAAGCGTGTAAATATTACTACCGAATATTTTTATCGTATTAATAAATTAGATGGTTATTATGATCCACTATCTGTTGGGGTGGATATTGAAACAGGAGGACATGTGTTTCAGTTGCATGTATCTAATTCAACAGGTATGACCGAACGCACTTTCATTAATGAAACAACAGGTAGTTGGGCAAAAGGCGATCTTCGATTTGGGTTTAATATTTCAAGAGTTTTTACCTTAAGAAAGCCGAAAGAGTTAAGAAATATTAAATGGTAAAATTTTAATTTATGAAAAAAATGTCAAAACTAATTTATGTCTTAGCCGTAGTTGCCCTTAGTGCTTTAGGAGGGTATTATTATGTTTTTGTGTATTCTAAGAATCATCATCGTGATATACAATCCGAAAAATGGGTAGCTATTCAGGCGGATAGCTTGAGTGCACAATATCAGACAGATGAAAGCAAGGCCAATGGTTTGTATTTAAATAAAGTTTTAAAAATTACCGGAACTATTATTACTATCAGTAAGGATCAAGTTGGAAAAATCACATTAATGATAGGAAAGGCTGATGCTTTTTCAAATGTGTCCGTAACATTGACCCAAACTTACCCTATTACTCAAAAACCCGGCGACATCATTACCATTAAGGGCTTATGTACTGGTGCTTTAAGCGATGTAGTCATCACCGATGCGGTGATTGAATAATTTGAAGTATTTGTTATATTTTGGTTTATATTTGAGTAATTTACTCCCCCGAATTAAAAAATAGAACCCAGTAAGTTTCGTATGAAAAGAAAAGTACTCATTCAGCAAGTCGGAAGGTATTTAATTGACTTTGCTCTTATCGCTATATGTTATCAACTATCCTTGTTTTTTACTAAAATCAATGAGTATTATAAAGTAGACATTTTATTTTTAGGCATGTCGGTGTTGGGATGGTTATGGGTATCAAGGTATTCCAATTTATATACCGACCGAAGATCAAAAAAGTTTTCAGAGGAAATAGTGTTGGTAGGGTATCATATGGTATTATTTACAGTGATACTAGGAGCAGGTATCTTTTTTTTACGTTTAAATCAAGTCATCTTTAGCGTTCGATTTATAAAATTATTTTTAATCTTTTTAGGCATTACTACCTTGTTGGTTAAATATTTTTTTAGAAAACGCATGCATGCGGCATTGCAGGAAGGACAATTATTTGATGATGTCCTTTTAGTAGGAAGCACGCCCGCAGCATTAAATTTTTTAAATTCAATTAAGCAATATTATTATTATGGATATAAATGTGTTGGTTATGTAGACAACACCCATAATAATATCGAGGGGTATAAAAATTTTGGTACTATTGACAATTTGGAAGAGGTTGTAAAAAGTCAAGTATTAGATGAAGTGGTGATTGCATTACCCGCAAGCCAACAAGTTGAAATACAAAAATGTATCGATATTTGTGATTACTATAAAATCAAAGTAAGTATTTTACCCGATTTAAGACAATACAATACCTCAAGTATTTATATCAATAATATAGGACAAATGCCAGTGATTAATGTAGGTAATTTGCCCTTGGATAGTTTTGAAAATAAATTGATCAAGCGCAGTTTTGATATTTTTATATGCATGGTCTTTTTTATCTTTTTTGGAATTTGGCTAATGCCACTCATTATTATATTGATTAAGCTTACCTCAAAGGGGCCGGCTATTTTTAAGCAAGAAAGATGGGGATTGAATAATGAAAAAATCATTTGTTATAAGTTTAGAACCATGTATCGAGAGACAAGCGATACCAATGAGCATGGGGAATATCAGCAAGCTTATAAAGGGGATCCAAGAATAACAAGAATTGGAAAAATTTTACGAACCACCAATTTTGATGAACTACCTCAGTTTTGGAATGTGTTGATAGGAAATATGTCGGTGGTAGGGCCAAGACCGCATCCAACGCCGCTTAATATTGAATCTATGCATACGGTCGAAAATTATATGTTAAGGCATATTGTATTACCAGGTATCACAGGCTATGCGCAAGTGAATGGATGTAGGGGGGAAACAAAAACAGCCATCGACATGCAAAAAAGAGTTGACTTTGATTTGTTTTATATTCATAGATGGAATTTTTGGATGGACTGTCAAATTATAATACAGACCGTGATTAATTTTATAAGAGGCAACCAAGATGCGTACTAAATCATTTTTTAAAAGGCTACTATTTAGCCTACTCCTTTTACAAATTCATAGTACCGTTTTTGCACAAAATATATATGAGAATCATCGAACCGAAGTGTATGGATATGTAGCAAGAATGGCACAAAAGGGATTGGTCGAAGTGGATGATTATATACAACCCATTAGTAGGCAGGCCATATTGATGGCTTTATTAGAAATTCAAAAAAAACAACAAAGCTTAACCAAGCTAGAACAAAGCGAATTAAAATTTTATTTACAGGAATACAATACAATTCAAATTGTAAGTAATAAGGATAATACCACTGCGGACTTTATTAAAAAGGATGCCAATGGTCGCTGGCGTACTTTGGCCATCCATTCAAAGGATTTTCAATTTAATCTTGATCCCATTGCTAATATACAAGTAAGCAGTAGTGACGGACATAAAATAAACCAAATAAGTAATGGATTTAATTTATGGGGGACTAGCAAAAATTTTGGATTTCAAATGTATTATCGAGATTATACTGAAACGGGCGACTTTGATAAAATAACTTCATTTGAAAATCCTAATACAGGGATCATTTTAGTGGGATTGTCAACCCCCACTAAAATCAATTACAGTGAAGTACGCGGTAATTTATCTTATAGTTGGAAAAACGGATCGGTGAATATTGGGAAGGACAATTTATTATGGGGTTATGGTGAAAATGGTCGTATTGTATTATCAGATAAATCGCCTTCCTATCCTTATTTTAGATTGGATTATAAACCACTAAAATGGTTAAGCTTTAATTATATGCATGCCTGGCTTAACTCCAATTTGGTGGATACCTCGCGCAGTTATAATACATGGACAGGTGGGGTGAGTGGCGATCAGCGTATTTTGTATATTCCTAAGTTTTTAGTTACACATAGTATCAAATTTACCCCTATGAAAGGATTGGATTTGGCTATAGGAGAATCCATGGTGTATAGTGATAAATTAGATGTCGGATTTTTAATTCCTGTTAATTTTTATAAAGTGTATGATAATAATCGAAGCAATTATTTAATCAATGCAGGATCCAATGGACAGGTATTTATGCAGGCCAGTTCAAGAAATCAAATTAAAAACACTCATCTGTATACCACTTTATTTATAGATGAAATTAGAATGTCTGAAATATTTAATGCTGCCAAAAGTCGTAATCAGTTAGGATATACGATAGGCGGTTCGGTGACCGATTTTTTAATATCCTATTTAACCTTAGGTGTTGAATACACAAGAGTAAATCCATTTGTATATAATAATTTAATACCAGCCCAAAAGTACACGCAGTATGATTATTTTTTAGGGGATTGGATGGGAAGTAATATGGACAGGCAACTATTTTTTATCAAGTATACCCCCTTGCCTAAGTTAAAATTATATATAAGGTACCAAAGTATCCGAAAAGGAGGCGAGGGCAGTATCTGGGATCAATATGCAGCAGAGCCACAACCCGCCTTTTTATATAATTACAATAAAACGAGAAAGGATATTTATTTCCAGGCCAATTATGAACTTATTCATAATTTATATTTAAAGGGTGTGTACCAGCATATTAGTGAAACCTATTCAACAGGAACTAAATTAAATAGTAGTATGTTCCAATTAGGCGTTGCCTTTGGACTTAATTAAAATCGATTTTATTTTTTGCTGTATAATCAAAGGAATAAACAAAGGGGCTTGTATAAAATATCTTTTAAACATCCGCTTTGGTTCTTGACCAAAACGGAATAACCATTCAAGACCACTCACCTGCATCCAATAAGGCGCACGCTTAATTAAACCCGCAGTCACTTCAAATGCACCACCAATACCAATCGCGATATTGGCGTTTATCTTAGCTAAATTTTCAGCAATCCAAATATCTTGTTTAGGGGCAGTTAGGCTTACTAAAATAATATGGGGCTGGGCTTCGTTAATAAGTGAAACCATTTTTTCATTTTCACTTTGTTCAAATTTATTGGCAAAGGGTGGGCAGTATACGCCTTTGATATTGATATTAGGATAAAGTTGTTCTGCTTTTGCTTTTAAGCTAAGTCCAACGCCAGGGGAGGCGCCTAAAAAAAATAAACTAAAATGATTCGAAGCGCAATATTGTAATAAGGTGGGTAAAAGATCTAAGCCCGTGATGCGCTCAACAATCGGGGTTCCTAAAAATTGCGAAGCCCATAAAACAGGCATCCCATCACAAAGGGTATAATTGGCATTATTATAAATATCCTTCACAATTGGATTTTTTGTAGCAGCTAAAATTGAATTGACCGGCGTAATACAAATACTGGCTTTGGCGTTATTATGAATGATATCGTGGCACTCCAATAATAAATGATCCAATGAAATGGAGCTTACATGAATACCTAATATGTCTACTTTAGTATGCATTAGGCTGAAATAGGTTGATGGGCATTGTTATCCGAAGACATAAATAATAAACCAACCCAGGTCCAAAAGGGGAAGGCGCCCATTGGCCCTTCTAAGTAAACATCAAAGCTGGCATTTAAAATAAAAGCGAGTAAAATACAAGTAATGGCAAGTTGTTGGCGGTCCAATTGTTTTTTAAATAGGGGCCTCACTAATAAAAAAAGCCAGTACAGCCAGAGTAAAAACAGGGGAATACCAAATCTTGCCATGATGGTTAAATGAATACTATGTGGGGAACGAACATCATCCTCGGTCATGATGATATCATCGGACTGGGCCAAGCTCATTCCAAGTCCTTTCCCTGTAAAAAAATATTCTTTGGAAAAACTGTAATCAATAATTTTACCCCACCACACAAAGCGCCATAATAAATTATCTTCTAAAATTTTATTATCTGAACTGGTTGTTAAGGAAGTAATATTTTCTTTGATTTGATTAAAGCCAGCCACACGACCCTGAAAATTTTCCCGAACTTGGATACTTAAATAAATAGGAATTACAATTAATAAAGCCCAAGGAATATACCTAGTGAAATTTTTAAGTGCCTCTTTAATAAATTTATCTTTAGCAAAAAAGATAAAGCAAAAAATTCCTATTACAAAAGCAAGCATACCAGCGCGGCTGTATGCCGAAATAATTAAAAAATTAAAAAGGATGAGCAAGGTTAAAATAAGCAACCACTTATTGGATAGCTTGTCTATGTTTAAAAATATAAGTAAGGTACAAATTAACAAATGCACACTCATGTCGCCATACTTGTATAATAAAAGGGTGATGTCACCAAATACAGCAAAGCTGTCAAAAAAAGGAACATAGTATTGTAAAATAAAATTGACCAAAGCCACCAAGGGAAACCATTTATAAATAGCAAAAAGTTGGTCCCAAATATAATTTTGTTGCTCCTGATAAATAAATAAAATAAAAACAAACCAACCGTATTCAAAAATAAAGGAGTCTCTAATGGTATCTATTAAAGGGTAGCTTTTAGCGCCTCTAATAATATACAAAAGGGTGACCAACATAAATAGGAACAATATTTTGATGCGCTTGTCCCAATTAAAAATATATTTATGTCTATTTAAAATTAAAAGTACAATACCTCCCAACCATAATGCTTCTACTAAGTAGCTATACGCAATGCCCTTGTTTAAATAAACATATAAGGCCATCACAATCAAATAGGCCCTTAAATAAAGTGCTTTAATTGCGTCCATTAAATAAAAATTTAAGGGAAAGGGTTATTTGGGTATTGCTTTTATCCGATCCTACGCCAGGGTCACCAAATACATATTTATCATCTACAATTCTTTTAACCCAACGGTAATTGAGTGCCTTGGAGTTAATATAAGATGCGCCAATTAAAATATTTTTTTGAGGGTTCCATTGCGCTTCCACCCCAGTGGTTAAATCAACATAATAGGCATCGGCCATTGAATTTCCAAGTGCGCTTAAATAGGCAACATGGTAAAAATCGGTATTGTGGTTTACCCTTTCAACAATAAGTCCAATTTTATTTAAACCTTTGTTCCAACTTACGCTAATGGTTTGACTAGCCGAACCAGGTCCAATGGATGCACCTAATAACTGAGCTTCGTTGGTATATCCCTGCCTAATTATTGGGCTGGTATAAAAGGAATTATTTTTAGGCGTACCAAAAGGGTCACCTCCTACAAAAATTTCCTTGGCATCCATTAATTGTAATTGTGTGGCTTCAAAATTAAATTCAAAATAGGATTTATTATTAGGAGATATAAATAATTTTTTAATCCCAAATACAAAACCATTAATAGCACTGTCTTTAAAAAAGTCCCAAGGCAAGCCCATGCTTCTAGGTTGGCCTAGTTCGGCATAAATTTCGGCATGTTCTTTGGGTAATTTTAATCGCATCATCATTGTTCCAATACTGTATTTGTCATTATTGGTTTTCGCCATTGTGAAAGGTTCAATGAGTTGATCTGTATCTCGGGAATAGTGTTGTGTTGAGTAAGCATATCCTAAGTATAAGTTAGGAAACCATTTAGGACTATAGTTAATGGTGAAGGCATGCATCACCCTTTGTTCGTTTATTTTTGGAATAATAGCACCAGGCCAAATGGCGCACATCATTCTTTGATCCGGATTAATCCAATTTAACGAATCTATTTTACCCGAAATCATTTTAAATTCAAAGTTACCAATGCCAGTTATAATAGGTTTATTGGTTTGTAGGTATGCATGAATAAAGCCGGGTGCGTTATTGGTATAAATGATACTATTGCGTTGTCCTGGGCCCCACCAAATATTTTCATTTGAAATACCGATACTCCATTTTTTGGTAGATAAACCAATTCTGGATTGACCAAGCGATACGCTATTGATGGGTAATTTACCAAACTGTCTAAAGTCGTCAATATTATTGGCTACAATTTTATAATAACGCGTCCACCAATTACGATCATTTTCATTGCCTTTGAATAATTCCTGTTCTATATTTTCGAGTCGCACCCATTCTGGTTGTATATTAATATCTAAAATGCCCCATCTAATATTGGCACCTGCACTAAAGCGTTCTTGTTTACCACGGGCAGGATACATATTACCGTCATTAGAGCCATAAGGTAAAAAATTATTGTTTTGACTATTATAAGTTAACTGAAAGCTTTTAATACTAAAATTTTTATACTTAAATAGGGAGGTATTGCTTAAACTTTGATAAGCTTGGGTGGAGCGAATCATAAAGGAGTGCAGGTAGCTTGAATCGTCTTCATCGTTCTCGTTGACATACTTATGCAATAATTGTTTATTGCGTTCGGCGTTCATGAGTTTAATATCATCTAATAAAGCCGACTGCGCATAACTTGCAATGGTTATAAGTGTAAGGAATATGCCAAAAAGTATTTTTTTTACCATAGGTACATGGTATTAATATAAAAATAAAGATTGGCAGGATTGTTATCCTGTTTCCAGATATAATTATTTGACTTTATGATTTCCATATTGGCACTCAATAATATTTTTTTATAATGATACCTGGTTTGCAATCCAAAGGAGTAATCGGTCCATTTAATGGATCTAATACCCACATCATTAATGCCTGCTACTAAATCATAAGGATTTTGTACAATATGCTGAAAAATAAAACCTAGTTTATTCCAACCCTGGTTATAGCTCATGGCCAAGGCCTGCATATTATTACCTATGCCACTTACCCCGCCCATGATTTGATTATAATTCGTATATCCTTCAACAATACCGGAATGAGTATACCAGTTCCCAGCATTACGGTGTAAATAACTTGTGGTTTGTGCAATGCGCGCTATTTCAATATTAAAATTGAAGTAATTGGTTTCGTTTATAAATTTTAATTTCTTAAAACCCCATATATAACCCGATGAATGTGCCATGTCCATCATTAAATCTCTAAAATTTTGCTTGGCATCATTAAATCCAAATTCAAAATACATTTCTGCATTTTCTTTCGGCATGATCCACCTAGCACTAAGGGCAGCGACCTGATCCCTTTTTACCGAATCATCACTATAACTATTTTTAAAGAAGGCCACAAAAACTGGCACATAATTATAAACAAAACCATTGCTATTACTAGATTGTAATTGGGTATAATTTTGAAAAGTGCGTGTCAAACCCAGATAAATATTTTTTAAAAATTTAGGTTGGTAGGAAATATTGATTGAATTATAATATCTTTTTCCATTATTGATGTTTTCGGCATGTAATCGCTTATTCTCGTAACCTTGTGTGTTGTCACTTTGTAAATAACCCGCTTGTAATTGAAACTGAAAACTTCCTACAAAAGTATTAATGGGGCGGTTGGTATTAATTGAATAATGTAAAAAACCTGGTGCGTTATTACTCATTAACATGGAATTATATATACCTGGCCCCCACCACATGTTTTCGGTAGATAAGCCAGCAGTCAAAGGCCCCATATCATATCTAATACTCGATTGCCCAGGCATTATTTTTTTATAACTAGGCGTGACGGCGCCCCAATAATTATTGGTTTCGTAATTTCCGCTAGCTGTATTTACAAATTCGGGGCGCAATTGAATTTTTAATTTATGCCATTGTATATATACCCCACCCCCTATTAAAAATTGGTATCCTTTGGATAAACTAAAAGCACCATCATTCCAACCATAGGGATGGTGGGTGGTTAGTTTTTGTGTAAAGTTGATGGGTAATAAACTAATATTAAAATTTGGGCGACTTACTAATTGATTATTGTTTTCAATATCCGCGTCAATTAATTTTAATAATTTATTATAAGTGATATCGGAGTTAGTATAAAAAGGACGAATGGTTAATCCATCATTAGGCGCTATTTTTCCTGCTAATTGCAAATCGCGGATGAGTTCATCTATATCGGTAAAGCCCACTGGAACCGACATTTCTGCTGTTGGCTTATTAGAAGGTGTAATTTTAAAATAGTCAAAGGGCTTTTTAAATATTTCCCATTCTTTAAAACGAGTAGGTGCTTTTTTAAAAGCCAATGAATCCTGAGCTACTAAGTTGTTCAATGATAAACTGAGTAAAAAAAAACAAGTAAGCATGATATATATAATACCACTCCATTTTGAGTTTGAAAATGAGTTGCACCTAGTACTATTAATCATATTACGAAGATATATAATAATCCTTGTTTATATTGGGAGGGGAGCTTTTGTTTTATCCTTTTTAAAAAACAATAAAAATTCCTGTTTGATGATGCTGTTTTGAAGTAGTATAAAATGTAATATAAAAAACCAACTTATACTTAAAACACTAATAATGGCTAATTGAAGGTAAGGTTGCTCTATAAAATATTTAACGAGGAGGATAAAAAACACATAAGGGATTCCTGCAAGTAATTGCTC
>JAPLEJ010000019.1 GCA_026391435.1 Bacteroidota bacterium | reverse complement strand
ACACCTAAGTACTCCACCATGTTTGAATTGCACAATAATTACACATTTAAAGGGCCTAATAATAGTGATTATCATCCATTTTTACAGACACTTGAAATAACAACAGGTATCACAGACAATTTTGAATTAGGATTTTATGTTTTCACCTATGAAAATAATGGCAAAACTAAATATACTGGAAGCAATATTCGACCAAGGATTAAAGCACCACAAAAATGGAATTGGCCAATAGGCGTAAGCTTATCTTCTGAGATAGGATTTGCCATTGACCCCATCTCGGATGCTCAAGAATGGGGCGCCGAAATTAGACCTATTTTTGACAAGACTATCAATAAACATTATGTCTCATTCAATCCTAACTTAGGAATTTCTTTCACCAATAAAGAATGTTTATTTGAACCCAATTTTAAATACGCCTATTCTACTTTCACTAAAGCCAGTCTTGGATTTGAATATTTTGGCAACACAGGAAAAGTTTTCAATTCTTATAAATTAGCAAATCAAGAGCATCAGTTATTTTTAGTAGTAGATTTATTTTTACATCCACTATTTGAATTTAACTTTGGTATCGGAAAAGGATTAACTGAAATTAGTAATGGTTTAACAGCCAAGTGTTTTATTGGAAGACGTATCAACTGGAAACACAAATAACTATTTAATTAATAAAATTCCACCAGATCCCTACCCTAAACCATAAATCGTTGGTAGGATAATTTTGCGCAGAAAAATTATAGGAGGGTCCCCATTTTTCACTGCTAGGAATTAATGTATTTAAATTCTCTAATCTAATATAAGCTTTGAAGCGCTTAATCATAAAATGTAAAAAAGCATTGGCAGTTGGCCTATTCCGTATTGTAAAATCATTTTGATTATAAAACTGCCCTGTTAATGGCATATACATATCGGCCTTATACTCGGTATGATATATTAATTCTAATCCGGTGGATAGGTTTAAATTTTTATAAAAATTTCCCTCAAAAGCGATCCTTTGTCTTGTTAAAATCAAAGGAACATGTATCGGACTTGACTGATCTACTAATTGTACATTCCATTGATTATACCAATTCCAATGTTTCGATAATTTGACTTTATTTTCCGTTTGAATTCTAATATAGTTAATCACACTTGAATAACTAGCCGCTTGGTATCCACTTGAAAAATAATTGTAGTTATTAATCAGTTGATAGTTGACTTGCATAAACCAATCTGATTTAAAATTACCAATGACCCCCATAAAATCGAGTGTATTTTCTTTTTTAATACCTGATAATCCTACAATTGGAAATTGAGTAATGCCTAATAAATTTGCCGAAGGTGTTCGATTATAATTTTCAAAAGCTAATTTCATATAATTGCCTTTTGAATTTAAAATTCTAGACAAATATACTTTTGCTTCATAATCCCCGGCATGATACCCACTCAAAAAAAGTTTACCAGAAGCCAACATATCCCATAATTGATTACGTGTTTTATTTTTATACATACCAAAGCCATATATATCATAATTGGTCCACTCGGCTCGTTTCGAAAAAGAAGCAGTGAAACTATTGTAACCAGCCCCTAATTGTAAAAATTGATTACTATTATTTTTTTGCGGATAACTTATTAAACTAAATTCATCGGTAAGCACTTTCCAATTGTCCTCAAAGCTTACTTCGGTTCCGATTGGACGACTATAGTTAAAATAATTATTATAGCGCAATGAGTCTGGACCTTCGTCTTTAAATAAATATTGACTTGTTCTTAATTTTATTTCATTTTGAAAACGAAGCCTAGGATAAAACATATAAGTGGTCACAGTATCTTTTACTATAGAATCCTTTTGCCCCAAATCATAAGTCTGTTTTAGTAAAAATGTATTATTACTATATGTACTTCCAGTTGTAATATTAGTATTAAATGGATTTTTAAAAGTCAATCCACTTGATCCTAGTCTGGTATCCAATTCGTAAGGATTATTTAAGGAGAGACTATCTAATAATGAACCCTTAATTAAGCCCCCATTCTCCGATGACGCTGCCGTATTGGTAATCATTACTAAAAAAGATTCATAACGTTTGCGCTTGGACTGAAAATGTGCCGTAATGCGCATATTATTAAAATTGGTGCTTTGATTTTTCACATTACCCGGAGAATTAGTAAATCGATAATCAAATGAAAAATTGTCCAAGCAAATAGCCTAATTCAGTATAGGGACGTGTAGTTTGATAAAAGGGAGTTTGTTCAAGTGTGAAATTATAGGCATCATATGCATGAAAGCCTGCATCAAATCCGGCATTGCTAATGGGTTGCGCAAAATAGGATTTTCCTGCGGTACCCAAATTGCCTAAATTATAATAAGTATAAGGCAGCGGATAATGTTTAAAAAAATCATTGATCGTCGTATCTAATTTTTGAATTTCGTTGCTATTATACAGTCTATAAAAAATGGTAATTGAATCGGCATTTTTATCTCTCAATTGTAAAGAGTCCTTTGATTTTGAAGCACCAGCACCTCCTACTGAGAAACCACCTCGGCCGCCCATCAAGGCATTCATATTCCCTAATGGAGTTTGCGCTATTGCATTAAAATGAATGCAAAGAAATAGGGCAATTAAAAAAAAGAGGCGTTGACTTAATGACATGGAAAAATAATATTAAGCAATCTGTTTTACTAATTCACTAATAATGAGTGTAAGTTTTGGCTCAGCCGCATGAGCAGCTTCCAGTACTTCCTGATGTGTAATGGTGTTATTATCTTCACGAATTCCCAAATCGGTCACGACACTTATCGCAAATACTTTCATCCCACAATGCACTGCAGCAATATTTTCCTGAACGGTACTCATACCCACTACATCACCACCCACCGCTTTAATTAATTTATATTCTGCCCTGGTTTCAAATGTAGGTCCTGTAACACCCACATATACACCTTCATGTATTTTAATATGATGATCAGCAGCAATGGCTTTAGCTTTATCAATAAAATGTTGCGCATAAGGTTCACTCATATCTGGAAAGCGTGTTCCTAATGCTGATTCATTTTTACCAATCAATGGATTGATTGAAAATAAACTGATATGATCTTTAATGATCATCAAATCACCCACTTCATAATCAGGGTTGACGCCACCTGCTGCATTAGATAATATTAAATGAACAACCCCTAATAATTTTAATACACGAACTGGATAAGCAACTTGCTCAGGAGAATATCCTTCATAAAAATGAAAACGACCTTCCATTACCCATACTTTAACCCCATTCAGTGTGCCTAAAATGAGTCTGCCTTTATGCCCTTCAACGGTACTTACTGGGAAATGAGGAATTTGAGTATACTGTATTTCAAATTCTACTTGAATTTGGGTTGCTAAATTGCCTAAGCCGCTACCTAAAATAATAGCAGTATGAGCAGTCCCTTTGATTTTTGATTGTATAAATGAGGCAGTCTCTTGAAGTTGTGTCATTAATGGCGTCATAAATCTCCTGTTATATTAGGCACAAATATAACAACAGTCGCCCATTATATGTCAATATTCTACGCCTTTGAGCGCGCAGGGTCATGTTTTAATACCCAATAAGCAATTAGGGCACTACAAAGCATAAATACAGCACCTAATAAAAAGGAAGCGCCTGGAAAATAAAGATGAGCAGGGTTATTTTTAACAGAAAAATAAGAAGTTAATCCAATCATGACAGGTGGTCCTATAATAGAAGTTAAACTGTTTAATCCTGTAAGCGACCCTTGCAATTCGCCTTGTTCATTTTTAGGTACATGCCCAGAAATAAGTGCTTGCAATGCAGGCCCAGAAATACCGCCTAAACAATAAGGAATTAAAAAAACAAACATCATCCATCCCTGAGTTGCAAATGCAAACAGCGTTAATCCTACTGCGTATAAAGCAATTCCCAAATAGACACTTTTTTCATTGCCTAATTTTGGATTCACTACTCTTATCAGTAACCCTTGCACTAGTCCTACTAAAAGACCCACAATGCCCAATGAAATACCAATGGTTTTAGGGGTCCAACCAAACTTAGTAATATTAGCGAAGCTCCAATTGCTTTGTACAGCGTGTGCCGCTAAATAAATAAAAATCAATGAAATAATTAAACCAATCACTGCAGGATATCTTTTTAAATTCATCAATGAACCTATTGGATTCGCTCTCTTCCAATCAAAAGCACGGCGATGTTCATGATCTAATGATTCGGGTAAAACAAAATATCCATATAAGGCGTTGATTAATGCCAATCCAGCAGAAACTAAAAAAGGAATACGCGTCCCCAACTCACCTAATAAACCTCCGAGCATGGGCCCAATAATAAAACCAATTCCAAAAGCAGCACCAATCATCCCAAAATTTTGTGCTCTATTTTTTTCATCACTGATATCCGCCATATACGCCGCTGCAGTAGTAAAACTAGCTCCAGTGATTCCCGAAATAGTACGTCCTACAAAAAGCCAACCTATGCTTGGCGCGAATGCTAAAAAAATATAATCAAGTCCAAACCCTAATAAAGAAAATAACAATACAGGGCGACGACCATAATGATCACTTAAACTTCCTAATACTGGTGCAAAAATAAATTGCATACCAGCATATAATAAAGTCATCGCTATGGCATATTTAGAAATAGAACTGATATCAGTTCGATCAGCTACATGTAATAAATGCTGTAATAATTGAGGGAATACTGGAATAATAATACCAAATCCAATGACATCAATCAAGATGGTAATGAAAATAAAACCAACTGCTGCTTTTCTTGAATTAGCCATAGTATTTGCAAAAGGTGTAAATGATTTTGCCTATCAAATATACAAAGGAATAATTTATATCTTAATTCATTGATAAAAACGGAACTAAAGTCCGCTACAACAAGGATTTTCTGCTAATTT
>JAPLEJ010000054.1 GCA_026391435.1 Bacteroidota bacterium | reverse complement strand
CATATAGATTCTTTTTATAGATGTCTTCTAAATTTAATGGATTGGTTTGTGCAATTGCAAAAAGCTGCAACATAAAAGCACCGGCTATGGTTAATACTATTTTTAGTTTCATAATTTTTCTTATTTAATAATGTTTGTATTTGAAAGGTTTACACCTCTTATTACGAAGATAGTTATCCCAGCCCAACTTCACACTATTTGAGAATAAGCCATTTAAGGTATGGCTACTATTTATCACTTAATAAATAGATATTCAGAAGATGATTCTATAATGTAGCTGTTAACCAATTAATTAAGCAAAATAGCCTTTATAGGAAAAGTATAATATAAAATTAATCTCTGAGGAATTAAACTATTATTTAAAAGCTGTCACCTGTGTAGTAAAGATACCGCTAACAGGAATAAGAACATTACTACTATTTTTAAAGTTGCAAGAAAAGCTACCTGATACAGCATATCTAACATATGTAGAATTCTCACTTGCTTTTGAGATACTCGTGATATTATTCACTAATGAAGTTGTTTGTAAAGTACAAGAAGAGCCATTTTGATCTAAGTCGACGGAAATATCAAAATTACAAGTACTTGAAGAATACAAAGCATCAGATGAACGAACAGAATGAGCTCCAGTTGATGCAACAAAGTCAGCGGCAGTTCTATAAGTTTTTACCATAACATCTAAGTTATATTGAGCTGAAGTAATTTGTCCAGCATTAGTTAAAATATATTTTTTATTAGCAACACATCCATCATTCATATCAAATGAAAAAGTGCCAATACTTTGCCAAGAGAACTTAGAGCCATTTATAGTGGCATCTAAATGGTACTGCGAATTACTAGTTGAAGTTGAACTATCACTCTTGCTGCAAGAAATAAAAAGTGAAGAAAAAAATATAATTGATGTTAATAAAAATGCCCCTTTTTTCATAAAATGAATTTAAAATTATAAAATGCTATTGTGGTGGCAATAGAAATCAAATATAATACTATTCTACAAAACCGATAAAAAAAAGAGGCCCTTATTACTAAGTGCCTCTTTTTCGTATTAATAATCCAAACAAAAATTGCCCTTCAATTAGTTCACAATATATATTTGATCAATTCTTACATTAGTTGTAAGTGGCGATGTGATTTTACTCAAAGCTTGCCACTCCGCATTATTATTGGTTTTTTGCTCTTGTCTTTCTTTTCTATGTGCATAATAAGCAATATCACTTTCGTCAGGCTCACTAGTCATGTATGTATTTGTGCTGTACCCAAATCTTGCCTTATAAACAAAGAATGGTGTAGTAATACCTAATTTAATAGCTAAGGCGCTTCTTTTAGTTTGCGCATCCTCAAATTCATTCACTTTATCAAATGGTACAGTAAAGATGGTAACTCTTCTAAATCCATAATTAGAAGATTTAAAATCTTTAGGTATTTGACACAAGTCATTCATCATAAGCCAGACAGATCTGTAAGATGGGCCATTACTATTAACAGAGTCAGCTTCTCTCATTCCAGGAAAGTCCTTTAATGCTGTCATATAAAAATCCCAAGACTGATCTATAAAATGAACAAGTTGATATGTCGTAGTCCATAAATAGGTTCTACCAGATTCGCCTCTGTGTGCAGTTCTTGAATAAATGACACCATTAGATGCTTTAACAATAGCTGGATTAATTTTTGCTTGATTTGCTGCGAAAACCGAACCTGATTTTACTCTAGATTCAGCCATAATTAAATAATTTTTTGTCGTTGTCGTTTGAGCAAAAATTTGAGAAGCGCTCAATAAAATAACAACTAAGAAATACATGATCTTTTTCATACTTTACTTTTTAATGAAATACTAAACTATGCTATTACTTTCAAAACGAAAGCAATTTTTAGTTAATTCGTAAAATATAAAATATTAATAGCCAACTCCTTGAAATTCAGTGGGTGCAATGCCTTTAAAACCACAGGAAGGAATCACAAATAGAGAGCCCGCTAAGGGCTGTTGCTGCAATTCCTGATCACTTAGCCCTACTTTAGCAGATGTAATATATAAGTCGGTATAATTTTCACCCCCAAAAGTGCAGGAAGTTACTTTTTCAACAGGCAACTTAAAATAAGTTAATTTTTTTCCAGTATTCGGATCCCACCTACTCACCTGCCACCCACCCCAATGCGCAATCCACAACATTCCCTCCGTATCAATTGTCATTCCATCAGGAAACCCTTCTGATTTTTCAAAATTAATAACGACCCTCTTATTATTTATTTGTCCCGACACCAGATCATAATCGTATGCTACAATTGCATATGTAGGTGTGTCTATATAATAAAGAGTTTTATGATCCAAGCTCCATACTAAACCATTGGAGATGGTGACATGTTCAATCATTTTTGAAAGCTGCTCCTTTTTATCAAGCATGTAAACACTTCCTGCGCCAGCTTCGTCTTTAATATTCATGGTTCCTGCCCAAAATCTACCTGCTGGATCACACTTGCCATCATTAAATCTATTTTGAGGTAAATGAATTTCGGGCTGGGCAATTAACTTTTGTTCGCCTGTGAATTTATTTATAAAATATAATCCTTGCTGCAAGGCCGCTACAAAATGTCCATCCTCGCAAAGCGCAAATGAACCAATCATTTGATGAATCGAAGTGGTATTAAAAACAGAAATTGTAGTATTGTATTCGTGTATATTTCCTTTTATAATATCCAACCAAATAATAGAATTATGTTTTGCATCCCACACAGGTCCTTCACCTAATACACATTGATAGTCATTCACAATATGAATCAAAGGCGTTATTTCATTTTGATGGTATGACATATTAAATTCAAAATTAAAAAGGAGAAGGGCTTACACTTGTCCATCCGCCATCAATGATTAAAGTTTGTCCTGTAATATGTTTTGCCTTTTCTGATACTAAAAAAAGTGCTGCATTGGCTATATCAGAAACATGGGCTGGTCTTCCCATAGGCGTAATTCGATTCCATACTTCAGTATAGGATTCATCCCCCAATGTTCTTTCTGTTAAAGTAGCGCCGGGCGCAATGGTGTTTACATTTATTTTATACTGAGATACTTCAATGACTAAATTTTTTGCTAACATTTCTAATGCAGCTTTACTCATCCCATACGCCGCTAAATCCTTATGCGCTTGGTGTCCTGTTACAGAAGATGTAAATAAGATGGCGCCCCCATTGGCTTGTTGCTTCATTTGATTAGCAGCAGCTTGCGCTAAAAAAAAGCTTCCTGCTAAATTCACTTGCATTACTTTCAAAAAAGCTTCGGGTTTATAATTAAAAAAATCTCCGAATAAAGTAATACCTGCATTCGCAATGGCAATATCCAACTTTCCAAATTGTGCAACTGCTTTATCTACCATTTTTTGAATGAATTCGTTATCACTGCTGTCTCCAGCCATTGCAATACATTTTCCAGCTGCATTCTCATTTATAGTTTTAACTGCAGCTTCAGTTAATGGAGCATCAATATCATTTAATATCACATTAGCCCCTTGCATTACTAGATGAAGGCAAATTTCATACCCTATTCCTTGACCGGCTCCAGTAACTATGGCCACTTTATTTTCAAAATCCATATGAGTACAATTAAATTGTTATAACTAATGTTTAATGAGAGTCTCTCAACACTTCACTACCCGATCCTCCTTTTAAAAAATCCATATCTGCTCCTAAATGTGCTTGCTCTACATGATTTTGATATAAATGAACATACCCACGCGTAGCCATTTTTTCGGTAGGCTTCCATTTACTTTTTCGTTCGGCTAATACCTCATCGCTTACTTGCAATGACAACAAACGATTGGCGACATCTAAAAGTATCGTATCTCCATTTTCAACTAGCGCCAATGGCCCACCTAGTGCAGCTTCTGGGGATACATGCAATACTACCGTCCCAAATCCAGTTCCACTCATTCTTCCGTCTGAAATGCGTACCATATCTGTAATACCTTGTTCTAATAATTTTTTAGGTAGCGCCATATTGCCTACTTCCGCCATTCCGGGATATCCTCTTGGTCCTACATTTTTTAAAACCATAATACTAGTTGCATCAATTTCTAAAGCGGGGTCATCAATGCGGGCATGATAATCTTCAATATTTTCAAAAACAACTACTTTGCCTTGATGTTTTAATAATGCAGTCGTTGCGGCAGATGGTTTCATCACTGCGCCATCGGGTGCTAAATTTCCCTTTACAACAACAATGCCAGATGCTTCCTTAAATGGAGTTTTTAAAGTTCCAATAATGTCTCGATCATGCACTTGTGCCGAAGTCGCATTCTCTCCAATTGTTTTTCCATTCACTGTCATTGAAGATTCATGTAAAACATTTCCCATTTCTTTTATAATAGCTGGAAGCCCTCCTGCATAATATAAATCTTCTAAATAATAAGTGCCTGATGGTTGCAGGTTCGCTAACAATGGAATATCACGTGAATGAATATCAAAGTCAGCTAATGTTAAGTCAACTCCTATTCGACCTGCTATGGCTAGCAGATGAATGACAAAATTAGTTGAACCTCCTATCGCTGCATTTACTTTTATTGCATTTAAAAAAGCTTCTCTTGTTAAAATTTTTGAAAGATGCATTTCTTCTTTCACCATTTCGACAATGCGTCGACCTGATAATTGTGAAAGTACTTTACGTCTTGCATCCACAGCAGGTATTGAAGCATTATTAGGTAAAGACAACCCTAGCGCCTCTACCATTACAGCCATTGTAGATGCAGTTCCCATGACAGCGCAATGTCCTTGCGTTCGCGCCATACATGCTTCTGCTTCAATAAATTCTTCTTCGGTCATCTGTCCTAATTTACTTGCCGCATCAAATCGCCAAATATCAGAAGTCCCGATATCCTTCCCTTTCCAATGCCCTTTTAACATGGGCCCTCCAGATATAACAAGAGTAGGTATATTAACACTACAAGCCCCCATCACTAAGGAAGGTGTCGTTTTATCACAACCACATAATAATACAACACCATCAATGGGATTAGCGCGGATAGATTCTTCTACATCCATACTTACTAAATTTCGATACAACATGGCAGTTGGTTTCACTAAGGTTTCCCCTAATGACATCACAGGAAATTCAACTGGGAATCCACCCGCTTCGAGTACCCCTTTTTTTACCATCTCTGCAAGCTCTCTTAAATGACCATTACACGGTGTAAGTTCACTCCATGTATTACATATACCAATCACCGGCTTCCCTTCAAACATATCGTGAGGAACACCTTGGTTTTTCATCCATGCACGATAAATAAATCCATCCTTGCCCTTTCGCGCAAACCAGTTACTACTTCTTAACTTTTTTGATGACATGATGTATTGATTGAGTAAATTGAATATCCTATTACACCCCAATTTAATTGAAATTATTGAACCTAGGATTGATTCCTAGCTATATTTTAATGTAGCACCTATTGGCAGGGTTCCCATTGTAAATTAAAAAATGGGAAATATTAATTGATATTCCATTTTATGTCGTAAATTAAATACAAAAAAGTATGGTTACTACCACTTGGATCATCTTAATATTATTTGCCATTGCATTCATTTACATTTTTGTATCTGATATTATAAAACATAAAGATCATTTAGAAAATGCAAGTTGGATGACTACGGGCTTGATTGGTTTTGTCGTTAATTTTTTTGATGTATTAGGTATTGGTGCATTTGCACCTCAAACCGCATTACTAAAATTCACCAAGCAAACCTCTGATAAATTAATTCCCGGAACGATGAATGTAGCGAATACTTTACCTGTATTAATTCAGGCCATCATTTTTATTCAAGTTATTGAAGTGGAACCTGTCACTTTAATTGTTATGTTTTTAACTGCAATGGGTGGTGCTATTTTAGGAGCTGATATTGTAGCCAAACTTTCTGAGAATAAGATAAGATTCACCATGAGTATCGCATTATTAATCACCGCTGGATTTATGTTTGCTAATAAAATGCATTGGATACATGGTGAAGGTATCGCGATAGGTATTCATGGTTGGAAATTGGTCATCGCGGGTGTTATTAATTTTATTTTAGGCGCAATGATGACTGCTGGCGTTGGCTTATACGCTCCTTGTATGGCATTGGTTTTTTTATTGGGATTATCTCCTCAAGTGGCCTTCCCTATTATGATGGGCTCCTGTGCATTTTTAATGCCGCCTGCTTCCTATAAATTTATAAAGTCTGGTTCCTATAATAAAAAAGCGGCTTTAAGTATGGCGATACCTGGTATTGTTGCGGTATTAATTGCAGCATTTATTGTAAAGTCATTACCACTTGACACACTTCGTTGGTTAGTTCTTATTATTATCGTTTACACTTCCGTGACCATGTTTTGGAGTGCCATTAAAAATAAATAAAGTACTCAACCAACTTGACTCACTAAAAGCTTCTCTATTTTATGAATAAAATTATCGTAGTATTATTTTACTGGTCTATTCCTTTTATAGTTATTGCACAAAAGCAAGAAAATAAAATAAAAGATTTTGGATTAAAAGATTACACATCGGTTTCTACCACATTACCGCACAGTGAATCAAAAACATGGTATTTAAAATGCAAGATGCCTTATAATTGTCAATTTCAACAATGGATTGAAATTGAAAGCGATCATCCAGATTCAATCACCTTCACTTCAACGAATCCTTTGGTATTGTATCTTACCCCACATGAAAAAATAAATACAACCCCTTCCACTAAAATATATGAAGCTAAAAATTGGATTAGTGGCGAAGGTGCTGTTTATGAGATACCTGCTGGAATGAAAGTAAAAAGGGTACAATATAGGGAAACAGGATACAATACAACCATCGCAGGTTCCTTTCACAGTAATGATGAGGATTTTAATATACTTTGGAAAAAAGGAGCCCGAACAGCCTATCTATGCATGAGAGATTGGTTTTTTGATTGCCCCGATCGAGAAAGAGTTGGTTTTTGGGGAGACGGAACGCCCGAATTAAATCAGTGTTTTTATGCATTTGATGAAAAAGCACATGTGATTAGCAAAGAATTAGTGTTAAGAAAATTAGACCCTAAGTTTTATCCAGGACAACAATTAGAATTTTTAGGCGAATACGGAATTTGGTTTTACTACTTACAAACTGGGGATATAGAAACCATGCAAACCATTTACCCTACTACTAAAATTTTTTTATTTAATGTATACAAGCCAGGAAACAAAAAACAATGGTTTGATTGGGGTAAGGAAAATAAAGACATTCCAATTATTGAGACCTGTTTTATGTATAATGATTTAAGTGTTTTGAAAAAAATGGCACTGATCACGCATCATGAAACAGATACCACTTTGATCAATTACAAGATGGACAGTATTCAAAAATCATTTGATGCTAAATATTGGAATGGAAAATCTTTTCAATCTAACATAGTCCCCGAACCTGATGACCGAGCAAATGCCATGGCCATTAATGCAGGTTTAGCGACAAAAGAAAAATGGAATTTGATTTACGAAAATGTATTAACAACAAAGACTTTTGCAAGTTGCTTTTTTGATAGATGGGTGTTTGAAGCATTATGTAAAATGGGAAAAGAAGATGCTGCATTATTAAGGATGTACAATAGGTACAAAACCATGATTGACGCCCCTTTCACAACCCTATGGGAGCATTATGATAGATGGTGGGCCTCCTACATTAATGCATTTGATGAAGGATCTTCACTGAATCATGGATGGAATCCGCCTGTGATTAATTTATCAAAAACCATCAGTGGCATTAGCCCAATCACAGCAGGCTGGGATCAATATCAGGTATTCCCACAATTAGGATTTTTAAAACAGGTATCAGTGGTGGTACCCACAATTAAAGGCGAAATTAAAGTGGATTATACTAAGCAAAGTTCAAAATATTTGATTCATTTAAATTCACCATTAAAAACGACTGCAATAGTAGGCATTCCTAAAAAAGAATTTAATACAATTCAAAGTATAAAAATAAATAACAGCCTTGTTTGGAAAAAGAATCTAACCAATAAATTGAAGGGGGTAAATCAAATAATCGAAAATGATGATCAAATATTAATTGAATTAATGCCAGGTACATGGGACATCAGTTGCGAAGGCAAATTAAAAATGAATAACGCAAAATTAAGCAGCAAGCCAAGGTTTTTGGAACCCTCTCTAGATAAAAAAAACTGGGCAGCTTACGCTTCTGTAAAAGACAGTAGCTTTTTATTTAGCGGAGATAATATCCCTATTCGAATTAATGCACAAAATGCAATTGATAATGATCATTGGACAGGCTGGAGGGATATGACGCATCTACAATATCCTGGGCAATTTTTTGTAGTGGACATGAAAACAAAACAATCATTTAGCAAAATTGAGCTTGAAAACAGTTGGGCACTTTGGGATAGCCCAAAGGAATTCGAAGTGCGTATTTCTAATGATGGTAAAACATGGAGCGCACCCATTGCAACAGGCAAGGGACAATTGGGCATTACCCCTATCAAATTTAAGACGCAAGCATCTCGATTTATAAAAATTACTCAAACCGGATCTGACCCAACCTACCATTGGTCCATTTACGAGTTACAAGTTTTTAAATAATTATGTATTGTTTTGGTTGAATATGATGTAAATTTATAGAAGAAAAATAAGTGATGCATGGCCAACATACCCAGTATATTTAATGATGTGATTGGTCCCGTAATGAGGGGCCCTTCTAGCTCTCATTGTGCTGCCTCACTGCGTATTGCACGAATTTGTCGTGATTTAATGGAGGGCCAAATAAAAGATATATTAATTGAATTTGATCCCAATGGTTCTTTGGCCACCACTCACAAAAGTCAAGGTTCTGATATGGGTTTATTTGGAGGATTTTTAGGATGGGAAGCTTTTGATGAGCGTTTACCTGAATCTGAAAAATATTTATCTACTGCTGGGATACATTACACTATTGAAATAGTCACCCTTGATGAAAAACATCCCAACACTTATAAAATAACATTAACCAACGAAAAGGAATCAAAAGAAGTTATTGCTATTTCTACAGGCGGCGGAATGATTGAAGTTATTTATATTGATGGTAATCGAGTTTCTATTGCTGGTGATTATTATGAAACACTCATCTATTGCAATCAATCGGAACCCCTACTCACTTATTTAAAATCGACTATTGATTTTGATGAGATCATTTTTCATGAAGGAAAAATATCTTTTATTGAAATTAAATCTCAAAATAATTTGCCCGACCTTATTTGTAAGGAAATAATGCAAATGCCTTCGGTAAAAGCTATTAAATGTGTTCAGCCTGTCTTACCTATCATGGCCAGAAAAAATTTATCGGTTCCTTTTATTTCATGTGATGAAATGCTTGAATACAATAAAGATAAAAATAAAGCACTTTGGGAATTAGCTGTCGATTATGAAAGTAAACGTGGCAATATTAGTACTCAGGAAGTAATGGATAAAATGAAATCGATTATTCATATCATGGGAGCTGCCATTGAAACTGGATTAAAGGGTACCCATTATGATGATCGAATTTTAGGAAGCCAGTCTCCTAATTTTAAAAAGAACTTAGACGCCAACCATTTATTAAATGGGGATGTGATGAATAATACAATCATGTACGTTACCTCCATTATGGAAGTTAAAAGTTCAATGGGTGTCATTGTAGCCGCCCCTACTGCAGGCTCCTGTGGTGGTTTACCAGGCGTAGTATTTGGTACTGCCCATGCATTACATTTACAAGAAGATGCGATTATAAAAGCAATGTTAAGTGCAGGATTAATTGGTGTATTTATTGCCGCTCATGCAACATTTGCTGCAGAAGTGGGAGGTTGTATGGCCGAGACAGGATCTGGTGGTGGTATGGCCGCTGCAGCTTTAGTAGAAATGAATGGGGGTAGTTTAGCACAATCTATTGCAGCCGCTTCACTTGCATTACAAAACTCTTTGGGTATTATTTGCGACCCTATTGGCAATCGTGTAGAAGCCCCTTGTCTTGGTCGCAACGTCATGGCAGCCATGAATGCCATCTCTTCTGCAAATATGGCCTTATCTAATTATGAACACCTCATTCCCTTAGATGAAGTAATCAATACGATGAAAGCAGTCGGCGATCAAATCCATCATACCTTAAGGTGCACTAATTTAGGAGGTTTATCTATCACTCCAACAGCACAAAAAATTGAAGCTATGCTGGAAGCTAATCCGCCTAGTTTTTATAAAAGCTGCTAATTTAAATACTTTACATTTTACCGCAAAAAAAAGTAGCCCGCATTTCTGAGGACTACTTCTTAATAAATCTATATCTTAATTATTTCGCTTTTCTTGGCAACTTAGCATCTCGTTGTGCTGTATTATAAGTGAAAGCAGCAATAATAGTAGCCATTTGCTTTAAATCATCCTCTATCAAATGATCATACACATCCATATTGCTATGATGTGTTTTTGTATTGTATTCGATAGGATCTTGAATAAATTGAAAACCAGGTAATCCAACTCCGTCAAAGGATTGATGATCCGTTCCTCCTGTATTGCTAATAGTAATGGTGTTCGCGCCTAAATCATTAAAGGGAGTAAACCAACTTGAAAAGATACTTGCACAATCTGCATTCCCTTGTAAATAAATACCTCTAATTTTTCCAGTACCATTATCTATATTATAATAGCCAGAAAATTTTTGGTGTGCCGCATTTGGTTTTCCTGACTCGTCCATGAATGTTTTTTTCACATATCCTCTTGAACCCAATAAACCTTGCTCCTCCCCACTCCATAAGCCAATTCGAATAGTACGCTTAGGTTGCACTCCAATGGCTTTTAAAATACGCATCGCTTCCATCATTACGGATGACCCAGCTGCATTATCTGTTGAGCCCGTTCCTGATTGCCATGAATCCAAATGAGCCCCAATCATTACTACTTCATCTTTTAACAATGGGTCTGTTCCTAGAATTTCAGCAATGACATTATAACCTTGTAAATCTTTATCTTGAAATTTTGCTTTTACATCTGCTTCCATTGAAACTGTTGTTCCTGATTTTGCAATTCTTAATAACGTATTGTAATCTTCAATCCCCAACACCATATCTAAAAAGTTTTCGGGATCAGTTCCTTTATAGGCACCACCACCTTGAGCAAACATAGTTCCATCATGATTACGAACACCAGAAGTCACCATTCCAATAGCGCCTTCTTCTTTTGCCATTGCTTTTAATAAATTACTTGTACGCATTGCAGCCCCGCCGCCACTGCGTGCAAATTGCTCACGCATTCTGCGCATTTGTGCAGTATCTGTTGTTTGAGGACGAGCGCCCCCTGCTTGAGGAGTCGCTGCAGCCATTTTAAGTAACTCTTCATCTGTATATCGAGTTGCGTCTGCTTTAAAACTTTGTTTATAAGCATCCAATTGATCAATGATAATTAATTTACCTTTTAACTGACCCTTGTAGGCTTGTAAGGATGCTGAATCTTTTAATGCAATCACTAATAAAGTTCCTTTTTTTAAACCCTTGGTTCCTGATGTCCAAGTTTTAGGCCAAGCAAGTAATGGTTTATAATAAGGTGCTGTCATTGCTAAATACATTTTTTCTAAATCCCAGCCCTTACCAAATTCACCCCAGGAGTCAATGATTGCATTTTCCAATCCCCATCCACCTAAAGTTTCTTTTGCATAATTAGCAGCACGCATATACCCTTCTGAGTTGGTTAAACGGCTACCACTTTTATCAGTTAAATTAAATGCAATATCCATAATTTTAGATCTTTGCAGTCCTTCCTCTCTTATTTTAAGCATCATGGCTTGATCCACTTTTTCTTGCCCTATACTCCACATTGGGAAAGTCAAAATGATGACTAAAAAGCCAACTCCAATTTTTTTCATGTGTTTTATTTTACATTATTTAATACACCTAATTTAACTAAAACATTCCATTTAAAAATGGTAATTATTTAAGTGGTCGCCTTTAGACAATCATCCCCCTGATTTATGCGTAAGTGACTGATTAGCAAATTTCAACGCCATTATAGCTACAATAAAATAGTGAACACTTTATGGAATATTAATGTCATATATATAGTAAAAGGAGTAGCTAAATTGTTGATATAGCCGTATTTTTGCATTAGTCACTTTTTTGTTTATAATCATTGCTTGCTCCCTTTAATTGGGAAGAAATCAAAAAAATCTATCATGAAAAAAAGACAATTTATTAAAGATGTTTTATTAACCACCCTTGCTGCACCCATTGGATTAACGGGCTTAGCGCAAGCTTTTAAACAAAAATCAAATTTGCCTGCTCCTGTTCTAGCTGAACAAGAGGACTTTTGGCTTACTATTCGAAATCAATACCTTTTAAAACCAGATTATATTAATTTAGAAAATGGCTACTATAACTTTATACCGCAGCCAATATTAAATAAATTCATCGAGCATATAAAGGAAGTCAATTACCAAGGCTCCTATTATATGAGAACAGTTCAATGGGATAATAAAAATAAAATTGCAGCTCGATTGGCTGGCATTGGTGGTTGTTCGGCTGAGGAATTAATCATTACCCGAAATGCCACCGAATCGTTGGATTTAGTGATTGGCGGATTTGATTGGAAAAAAGGAGATGAAGCCGTCATGGCAGTTCAAGATTATGGTTCAATGCTAGATATGTTTGAACAAGTAAAAAACAGATACGGTGTGGTGAATGTAAAAGTGTCTGTTCCAAATCACCCCGCCAATGACGAAGAAATTGTAGCCTTATATGAAAATGCGATTACGCCCAAAACAAAAGTCATGATGGTGAGTCATATGGTTAATATTACTGGGCATATTTTACCTATCAAGAAAATTTGTGCTATGGCGCACTCCAAAGGGGTGCAAGTGATTGTTGATGGTGCACATGCATTTGCTCATTTCAATTATCGAATTGATGATTTAGGTTGTGATTATTACGCAGCTTCTTTACATAAATGGCTAAGCACCCCACTAGGCGCAGGCATATTATACATTAATAAAAATAATATCAAAAACTTATGGCCTTTATTAGCAGATGGTGAAAAAAAATTAGAAAAAATTGGTCGCTTAAACCATATTGGCACCCACCCAGTTCATACCGACTTAGCTATTAATGATAGTATCGATTATTATGAAATGATCGGCGCTGAAAATAAAGAAGCTAGATTACGTTTTTTACAAAATTATTGGACAAGTAAAGTAAGAAATAATCCAAAAATTGTCATCAATACCCCAGTTGATCAAACTAAATGTTGCGGTATCGCCAATGTAGGCGTGGTAGGCATTAAGCCTAGCGATTTAGCTGCCCGATTAATGAAGGAATTTAAGATATTCACTGTAGCTATAGATTATGTGAATGTTATTGGCTGTCGTATTTGTCCAAATGTATACACTACTACAGAGGAATTGGATCAATTTGTTAAAGCATTAAATATTTTATCAGCGAATGGATAATAATTTCAAAAGAACGACCGAAGCGTCTAGCTTATATCATGATATTGAAAAAATGGAGACTTCTACTATTTTAAAAAATATCAATACCGAAGATAAAAAAGTAGCCGACCAAGTGGAAAAACAAATTCCACAAATACAATTACTCATAGATTCGGTTACACATAAATTACAAAACGGGGGTCGTCTTTTTTATATAGGTGCTGGCACCAGTGGTCGCTTAGCATTAGTGGATGCTAGTGAATGCCCTCCTACCTTTGGTGTTTCAGAAGATATGATCGTAGGTATCATTGCAGGTGGCCAAAAAGCCATGTTCCATGCAGTTGAAAATGCCGAGGACAATATAGATCAAGCTTGGCTAGATTTACAAGCATACCAAGTAAGTAATTTAGATGTAGTAGTGGGTATTGCTGCAAGTGGCACTACTCCTTATGTGATTGAAGGATTAAAAAAATGTCAACAAGAAGGCATCACCACTGGAAGTATTAGTTGTAATGCAAATAGTCCTATTTCTGTTCACGCTCATTTTCCCATTGAAGTGGTGGTTGGACCCGAATTTGTGACAGGAAGTACACGTATGAAAAGTGGGACTGCACAAAAAATGGTATTGAATATGATATCCACTTCAGTGATGATTAAATTAGGCCGCATCAAAGGAAATAAAATGGTGAATATGCAGTTGACTAACAAAAAATTATTTGATCGAGGTGTCAAGATGATCATGGATGAACTTAATATGCAAGATTCAACAAAAGCGGCCCATCTATTAAACACTTATGGCTCAGTTAAGAAGGCAATTGAAATGGTAGTCGAACATCCATAATATACTAATTAGGAAAACTTATTTTTCCCATCGTTGTAGCTACTTTTGTAGTATTTTGTCCTGCATGTAATGGAGTACCTGCAACGGCTTCATTCGCAAGTAAAGCAAATAAAATTGCTTCCTTAGCATCTGGTTCTAATCCGATTTCCAATGTTGAACTTACCTTCGCCATTGGCAATAATTGTCTTATATGTTGCATCAATACTGTATTGTGCATGCCACCCCCACTTATATACAATGCATAATTTATATCGGAAGGTAACGAATCATAAACAGCTTCTGCAATGGTTTCAGCAGTGAATCTATTAAGCGTAGCCATAACATCTTCATGTGAAATGGTTTCGCCTAATGCCATTTGTGATTGAATAATGTATTCTAAATTAAATAATTCCGGACCAATTGTTTTTGGATAACCTAATTTAAAAAAAGAATCACTTTTCAAGGAAGCTAATAATGGCTCATTTACTTTTCCCTTTTTTGCAATAGCCCCATCCATATCATAGGATAATCCTTCAAAATTATTCCGAACATACGCATCCATTAATGTATTTCCCGGTCCTGTATCAGTTGAAAATAGTTGATCCAATCTGCCATCGGCCTTTAAAAAAGTAAAATTTGAAATGCCCCCAATGTTTAATAATATCCTATTCTCTGTGGTGTGGGTGCATAATAAATAATCTCCATACACTGCTAAAGGTGCTCCTTCGCCTCCAGCTGCAATATGCTTTTGCCTAAAATCGCTGATGGTAATAATACCTGTGGCAACTGATAAATGATCTCCATCACCAATCTGTAAAGTAGCTGTTGCAAACTCGTCATGTGGATGTAGTGATTTGGGCGCATGATAAATAGTTTGACCATGGCTTGCAATTAAATCAATATCGCTTGGCTTTATGCCCCACTGTTTAAGAGCATTTAAAATCATTCCTGCATGTTGTAATGCAATCCAAGGATGTAGTAAACACAATTGCTCCAAGGAAACAGTTTGTCTTGAACAAACCGATAATAATTTATCTTTTATATCCTGGTTGTAGGGTATTGTTATAAAAGCATCCAATTGCACTATCGTTTGCTTTCCTGAACCCGTTATGGTACACAAGGCAATATCCAATCCATCCATTGATGTACCACTCATTAATCCAATAATCCGCCGACTGGGCTGAATCGCAATTTGGTATAAATGTTGAATATTGGGGTGCATAGGGGAGGATTAAAGGAATTGATTAAAGATACAAAAAGGTCATGTAAATGATTGCTTCTCTGCGCCCAAAACTGCCTGTGAATTAGCTACAATTAACAGCATTCGGCCAATTTTCCACAACTCACTAAACAGCTTCAATTTCAATCGCTTATAGCGTAACTTCACCCCTAATACAAAAAAGTTATGCTAAAAGTGGGCGTGTTTGGAGTGGGTCATTTGGGTAAATACCATCTAAATAACTGGAAAGAAATTCCCGAAGTGACATTAATTGGATTTTTTGATCCCAACAATGAACATGCTCATGAAGTAGAAGCAACTTATGGCCTTAAAAGATATATGGATGAGGAAGCGCTCATTGCGGCTTGTGATATCATTGATGTGGTGACCCCTACTCATTTACATTTTCCAGTGTGTGAAATGGCGATTAAAATGGGTAAAAATGTTTTTGTTGAAAAACCAATGGCTAATACAATCGAAGAAGGTAAAACCATTGTAAACATGGTGAAAGAAGCCAATGTTAAATTACAAGTGGGGCATGTTGAGCGATTTAATCCCGCCTATACCGCATTAAAGGATTTAGAATTGAATCCCCTTTTTATTGAAGTGCATCGCTTGGCTCAATTTAATCCAAGGGGTACCGAAGTAAGTGTCATATTTGATTTAATGATTCATGATATTGATATCATTTTAAGTATTGTAAAAAGTGATGTTAAAACTATTTCCGCAAGTGGTGTCGCCGTTTTAACAGACACGCCAGATATAGCGAATGTTCGTATCGAATTTAATAACGGATGTGTTGCTAATTTAACAAGCAGCAGAATTAGTATGAAAAAAATGCGTAAAATTAGATTGTTTCAAAAAGACGCTTATATCGGTATTGATTTTTTAGAAAAAAATACAGAGATCATTAAATTACAACAACCTGGCGATAACGATGCATTTGCATTTGATATTGAAACGCACCAAGGAACTAAAACCATTTCCATTACCAACCCAGTTATTGAACAAGGCAATGCCATCAAAGCAGAACTTAGCAGCTTTGTACATTCCATAATGAATGACGAAACTCCGATAGTGAATGAAATGGATGGTTATTTAGCGATGGAAGTGGCGCATCAAATTTTAGAAAAAATAAGCAAAAGTACTTCTAAAGTAAGTCAAACATTAGCTCAGGACGATTCCCCTAGAGAAGATTTAAACACAGATTAATAAAAGATTAAGTAAGTCGCTTGGTAAGCACATAGGTGGCAATAGCCAAATCCAATGGTCTTGTAATTTTTATATTTTCAAATTCCCCATCTACTAAAAATACGGCTTGCCCATTGGCTTCTACCACATTAGCCTCATCTGTAAAATGGGATTGATATGGCTGATCAAAAGCACTTAATAAAAGATCAGATTGAAAAGTTTGTGGGGTTTGAATTAACATCACTTTTTCACGATCAAATAAACGGTGTTGTTCATTTTCCATAATGCGTACTGTATCTGTTGAGCTTACTGCTGGAATGGCTGAGCCTTTTTCAACAGCCTGCTGATAACATCTTTGTATTAAGGCAGGCGTCAACAAACATCTAACCGCATCATGCACAAATACAATAGATTTTTGTTGCACCATCGCTAATCCATTTTTTACCGACTGAAATCGAGTGTCTCCTCCCGCTATAAATTGGATCTTATTTTTAATTTTATTTAACAACAGTTTTTTACCTTCTTCAATATAGCCTTCCGGCAATACTACTACTAATTCAATATCTTCAAATGCACTAACAAATTGATCGATGGTATGTAATAGAATTGCCTTACCCTCAATATTTAAAAACTGTTTTGGCACTACCGATCCCATTCTTTGCCCAGTTCCTCCTGCCACAATAATGGCTATTTTTTTAGAATACATCAGATTATATTATAGACAATTAAAAAAATTAAAACCAATATTACTTAACAAGTAATTTAACTACTTCGGATTGTAATACTTTTTTATCAATAGCCGCTGTCCCAACAAGCTCACAAACCAATCCTCCTGCAATATTAGCTATCTCAGCAGCCAATGCAAAATTTTGACTACAAGCATATATCAAGGAAGCTACTGCAATGACAGTATCTCCCGCACCACTTACATCCGATATGTTTCGGATATGAGTTGGAATTAATTTTTGATCGGTTGCAGTTGCAAAATACACCCCATGTTCAGATAAAGTAATGAATGAAATGGTATTTTGAAGATTTTTGTGGAGTGCTGCATGCACTTTGTTTAAATTACTCAAATTTACATCCCCTATTGAAATTTTTAAACCCTCTTTTACTTCTTTTAAATTAGGCTTGAATATCGTACAGCCTTTATAAGCTAAAAAGTTTTTTTGCTTGGGATCTACCGATGTTGGAATTCCTTTTTTATTACAATACGAAATAACAGATTCTATAATACGAGGCGTTAAAACTCCTTTATTATAATCCTCTATAATAATAACGGCCGGTTTTTCTGCATCTATATAAGCATAAAAACTAGCTAATAATATATCCTCCTCTTCGGTTGTAATATCATGGGTATGTTCATGATCCAATCGCATCATTTGTTGATTGCGACCCATGATGCGCACTTTATTAGTAGTTGCCCTTGCTTCACTTGAACTAATATAATTGGTATTGATTCCTTCCTTTTTTAACAAGCTCATTAATTCAGTTCCTTCGGCATCCTTCCCAATGATAGCGAACAAAGCAGTGGGTACGCCAAGTGCCCTTAAGTTTAATGCAACATTAGCGGCGCCTCCTAACCTTATTTCCTTTTTTTGCAAGGAGACGATAGGTACAGGTGCTTCTGGTGAGAGACGATCCACATTGCCCCACCAATAAGTATCTAACATAATATCGCCAATCACTCCAATTTTAGTATTGGAAAAAGTTTCAAAAAGAGCGATATAAGCTTTTTCATCCATCATGGTTAATCCGTTTTTTTATTGCGTAAAGCGATGTAGTACAAAGGTATACCAATGAGTGTAATAATTAAGCCTGGCCAAGTAAAATTAGGCTTATAAATAATTAATAAAATACAAAAGCAAGTACCCATTAATATATATATCGCTGGCAATATTGGATATCCAAAAGCTTTATAAGGACGCTCTAATTCTGGTCGTTTTTTGCGAAGAATAAAAATACCAATAATAGTAAGTACATAAAATATTACCACAATGAAGGATACCATATCCAATAAATCACCATATTTTCCACTCAAACATAATAAAGCTGCTACTACACACTGAGCCCACAGTGCCCATTCTGGAACTGCATTTTTATTTAATACCCCCGCTTTTTTAAAGAATAAACCATCTTTTGCCATGGTATAATAAACCCTAGCTCCGGCCAAAATCAAACCATTATTACAACCAAAAGTGGAAATCATAATCATCACTGCAATCACATAGGTTCCTACATTTCCAAAAATAACTTTAGAGGCAGCTACGGCTACCCTATCTGCCGGAGCATGTGCAATTTCATTTAAGGGTAGTACACTTAAATACATCAAATTAGCAGCTATATAAATAACAGTTACAATAAGGGTTCCTAAAAATAAACTGAGCCCAATATTTCGTTTTGGATTTTTGATTTCCCCAGCAATAAAAGTAACATTATTCCATGCATCACTACTAAAAATAGATCCTACCATGGAGGCCGCAATAGCCCCTAATATAGCTACCCCAAATAAAGGGGTTGTACTCCCATCAGTAGCAATGTTTTTCATGGACCAAGCATTTTCCCAGTTCGCATTCCAAATACTAGATTTAGAAGCTAATAAAAATCCAAACCCAATCAAACCAAATAAGGACGCTAACTTAGTAACGGTAAAAGTGGTTTGTATTAATTTTCCACCCTCCACTCCTTTTGTATTGATAAAGGTCAATAAAACAATAATAGCAATAGAGATAAGCTGAGCTGGATATATTTTAATCATGCCGATTTGAAAAAGCATATTGGCATCAATCATTTCTAAGGAAGGGAAAAAATATCCAGCAAACTTACTAAAGGCAACACCTACTGCTGCAATTGTACCTGTTTGAATCACCGAAAAAAAACTCCAACCATATAAAAATCCCAACAAAGGATTATAAGATTCTTTTAAGTAGACATATTGGCCTCCGGCTTTTGGATACATGGCACTCAACTCCCCATAGCTTAATGCAGCCGTAAGCGTCATAAAGCCAGTAATTAACCAAACCACTAATAACCATCCCGCAGACCCCACATTTCTTGTGATATCGGCACTTACAATAAATATACCCGACCCTATCATACTACCAGCAACAATCATTGTAGCATCTAATGCACTTAGTCTTGGTTTAAATTCAGAAGTTTCGGTGGTGGACATAATGTTTAATTGTGTATGTAAATAAAAAATCCTTCTCGATGGATCGGGAAGGATTTAAGTCAAATTATTCTTTTGATTTATATTCTGTATTAAGGCCTTTTATAATATCAGCCGTGATATCGTATGCTGTATCCTTATAATACATCAAGTCGGGATTACTCGAAAAGATATACGAAAAGGTTTTATCCTTATTATACTTTCCTAAAAAAAGTTCTATTTTCTTTTTTACTTCTTGTAATCTTTTAAAACTTTCCTCTTGTAATTCCTGAGATAACTGCTGTTCCTTATTGGTATAATTTTTCTCCAATTGTGCTAATTCCTGTTGTCTACTTCCTATTTCTGCTTGAGATAAAAATTGTCCATTTTTTTGAAGCTCTTGGTACTTTAAGGCAAATGCATTTTTTAATGCAGCTAATTGTTTTGCATTATCCATATCCTTTACTTGCAATGCGGATTTTACTTCCTTGAAAAAGGAATAACTATTTTGAATTGAATCAATTTCAAAATAAGCTACTTTAGTTCCTGCTCCATTTGCGGCAGTTGATTTGATTGGCGTATCCGTGTTGTTAAAATGCAACACATACAATACGATAACTGCAATAGCTAATACTCCATTTACGACCCAGTTGATTGACTTCATTGAACTACTTATTTAATGTAATATACGGCAAAAAACACATCGCCCTACCCTATAAAAATAAGAAAAATCAGATGGATAAAAATGAAAAAAGGCAGGAAATATCGCTACTTCCTGCCTTTTAACAAAATCTATACTTGAATATTATTCCTCTTCGTCAAAGCTCATCGCTTCGCGCGTAGTGGCCAATACTTCGTATTCTTCTTTGCTTCCTACGATCAATTTTTCGAATTCTTTTTGACCGGTACCAGCAGGGATAAGATGTCCTGTAATTACATTCTCTTTCAATCCCAACATTAAGTCCACTTTACCTTGGATAGCCGCTTGGCTTAATACCTTGGTCGTTTCTTGGAATGACGCAGCTGAGATCCAGCTTTGTACCCCTAAAGAAGCTTTAGTAATACCTAATAATACAGGTCGAGCAGTGGCAGGTTTTGCATCACGCACTTCAACTACTTTTTTATCGGAACGGCGTAAAATTGAATTTTCTTCTCTTAATTCACGCACGGTAACAATTTGTCCAGCTTTTAAAAGTGCACTTTCGCCTGCATCAGTCACTACTTTCTTATCATAAATACGATCGTTCTCTTGAATAAAGTCATAACGATCTTCTAGGTCCTCTTCTAAGAATTTAGTATCGCCGGCATCAACGATTTCAACTTTCTTCATCATTTGACGCACGATTACTTCAATGTGTTTATCATTAATTTTTACCCCTTGTAAACGGTAAACCTCTTGAATTTCATTCACCACATATTCTTGAACTGCAAAAGGACCTCTGATCGCTAAGATATCTGCAGGTGCAATTTGACCATCTGATAAAGGAGAACCTGCCTTAACGAAATCGCTATCTTGAACCAAGATTTGACGCGTTAAAGGAACAAGGTACTTTTTCACCATACCATCTTTTGACTCTACAATAATCTCTCTGTTACCACGCTTGATATTACCAAATGCTACGATACCATCAATCTCACACACAATCGCAGGGTTACCTGGATTACGCGCTTCAAATAATTCAGTAACACGAGGTAAACCTCCAGTGATATCTCTTAATTTTCCTAATACTCTTGGAATTTTAACTAATACATGACCTGCTTTCACTTCAATACCTTCTTCGATGATGATATGTGAACCTACTGGTAAGTTATACATTTTATTATCCTTCGTTCCTTCCAAAATGATAGTAGGAATTCTTGTTTTATCCTTAGATTCAATAACCACTTTTTCACGGTGACCTGTTTGCTCATCCGCTTCATCGCGATAGGTAAATCCTTCAGTAATATTTTCGAATTTAATTTTACCATTTTGTTCAGCAACAACGACATTGTTAAATGGATCCCAAGTACAAATAACATCACCTTTTTTAACTTGTGCGCCATCTTTAACAGCTAACAAAGCACCATAAGGAACGTTATTCGTAATCATTAAACGATCATTCTTTACATCCATAATTCTTACTTCACCAGTTCGTCCAATAACCACTTTAACTTTATTGCCATCATTATTAATCGTATCAACTGTTCTTAAACCATCAAACTGAATAGTACCATCAAACTTAGCGTTTAAGCTAGATTCAACTGATGAAGATCCAGCAACACCACCCACGTGGAAAGTACGCAATGTTAACTGAGTACCTGGCTCACCAATAGATTGTGCAGCAATAATTCCCACTGCATCACCTCTTTGTGTTACATACCCAGTTGCTAAGTTTCTACCATAACAGCTTACACAAACACCACGCTTACATTCGCAAGTTAATACAGAGCGAATTTCAACTGTTTCAATGCCTGCATCTTCCATAGCTCTAGCTACATCAATCATGATTTCTTCACCCGCTGCGACCATTAATTCATTGGTCAACGGATTAAATACATCATGCAATGAAGTACGACCTTCAATTCTATCTGCTAATGGTTCAATAATATCTTCGTTATCTTTTAATGCACTTGTTGCAATACCGCGTAAGGTTCCACAATCTTCTTCAGAGATAACCACATCTTGAGAAACATCCACCAAACGACGAGTTAAGTAACCCGCATCCGCAGTTTTCAATGCAGTATCCGCCAAACCTTTACGAGCACCATGCGTTGAGATAAAGTAATCCAATACGTTCAATCCACCTTTAAAGTTAGATAAGATTGGGTTTTCAATAACCTCAGATCCAGTGCTACCACTCTTACGAGGTTTAGCCATCAATCCACGAATACCTACTAACTGCTTAACCTGAGTTTTACTACCTCTCGCACCTGAATCCAACATCATATAAACTGAGTTGAATCCTTGCTTATCGATCGCCATTTCACGAATCAATGTTTCAGTGATACGCGTATCTACTCTACTCCAAATATCAATAATCTGATTGTAACGCTCATTGTTGGTGATTAAACCCATGTTGTAGTTTTCCCAAACTTCTTCTACTTCAATTTTAGCGCCATCTAATAATGCTTGTCTTGTTGCAGGAACAACTAAGTCATTCACGTTAAAGGATAAACCTCCACGGAATGCCATTTTAAATCCTAAAGTTTTAATATCATCTAAGAATTTAGCAGTAGTAGGAACGTCAGTGATTTTAATAATATCACCAATGATCTCTCTTAAACTTTTCTTAGTTAATAAAGCATTAATGTAACCAACAGGTTTTGGTACATGTTGATTAAACAACACACGGCCTACTGTGGTATCAATTAATTTTAACAACAACACTCCGTTTTCACGCACTGTTGTTCTTACTTTAATATTAGCATGTAAATCAACTTGATTTTCATTGTAAGCAATGATTACCTCATCTAAATTATAAAACGCCTTACCTTGACCTTTAATGGTTTCAGTTTCGTTGGTGATTTTTCCTTTAGTGATATAATACAATCCCAATACCATGTCCTGAGAAGGAAGGGTGATTGGTGTACCATTTTGAGGGTTCAAGATATTATGTGAAGACAACATCAATAATTGTGCTTCCAAAATAGCCGCATGGCTTAATGGAACGTGCACCGCCATTTGATCACCATCAAAATCCGCGTTAAACGCTGAGGTAACCAAAGGATGTAATTGAATTGCCTTTCCTTCAACTAATTTAGGTTGGAATGCTTGTATTGATAAACGGTGCAATGTTGGGGCACGATTTAACATCACAGGATGTCCTTTCAATATATTTTCTAAGATATCCCAAATAATAGCTTCTTTTTTATCAACTAATTTCTTAGCCGACTTCACTGTTTTTACGATACCTCTTTCAATTAATTTACGAATAACAAATGGCTTAAATAATTCCGCAGCCATATCTTT
>JAPLEJ010000013.1 GCA_026391435.1 Bacteroidota bacterium | reverse complement strand
TAAGAATTGGGGTAAAAATGGAATTGAACAGGTCCTGAAACAAAACAACCCATTGAAAATCAATGAGTTGTTAAGTAAATTTGGTTGCCCGACCTGGATTCGAACCAAGACAAACTGCACCAAAAACAGTTGTGCTACCGTTACACCATCAGGCAATCCTATTCCATTCGATGAATGGAGTGCAAAAATAGGGGTCAGCGTAAAATTTTCCAAATATTTATGTGTTTTAGAGGCATTATTATCAATTTGGCATAACTTAACTAGCTAAAATCATTTTCAACCTAAAATTTTAATGTTATGGGATACAAATTGCTATTATTGACCACTTTTATTGCTTGTTTGTTTTTGCTTTCATTTAAGCCTGATAAAAAGAAAAAAATTGTATTTTTTGGGGATTCCATCACACAAGCCGCAGTTGAAAAGGGAGGATTTATTGATTTAATGCAAACAATGATTCAACAAAAGGGCATTGATCAAAATTATGAATTGAATGGAGCAGGAATTGGCGGTAATAAAATTTATGATCTGTATTTGAGAATTGAAAACGATGTATTAGATAAAAAGCCAGATGTGGTTGTGATTTATGTAGGGGTGAATGATGTATGGCATAAATCAAGTTCAGGTACGGGAACTGACTTTGATAAATTTGGCCGTTTTTATGAAGCAGTAGTTAAAAAAATTCAACTACAAGGGGCTAAAGTAATTTTAGTGACACCAGCTGCGATCGGTGAAAAAAATGATTTTACCAATTCACAAGATGGGGATTTGAATTCTTATAGCAATTGGATTCGTCAATATGCCGCAGCCAATAAATTAGGCCTTGTTGATTTAAGAAAAATATTTCATGATTACAGCCTAGCCAACAATCCAACCAATCTTTCAAGAGGAATATTAACATCTGATGGGGTGCATTTAAATCCAAAAGGGAATGCATTAGTAGCAGAAGAATTATGGAAAGTGATCCAATAAAAATAAACTACGCTATAGTATAAATAAAAAAGGAGTCCTGATAAATCGGGACTCCTTTTTTATATTCAAGCATTTTTTTTAAGATGCAATAATTAAATAATAGTTTTTCTTTCCTTTTTGTACCAACATATATTTGCCCTGTAATAAATGGGTAGTATTCACTTGCGTAAATTCGGTATTCACTTTTTCTTTGTTGATACTTAAACCACCTGCCTGCCACATTTTACGGGCTTCTCCTTTGCTTGGAAATATTTGAGTATCTGCGAGTAGACTAATAAAGTCATAGCCCTCCTTCAGTTGTAATAACGCAACATTTGAAGTAGGCACACCCTCCATCACCTGTAGTAGTTGCGCTTCATTTAGGGATTGTAATACTTCGGTGGTTGCGTTGCCAAATAAAATTTCAGTGGCGCCAATGGCGAAGTTTAAGTCATCTGCATTATGCACTAGGGTAGTAAGTTCGGCTGCTAATCTTTTTTGTAAAATTCTTAATTGCGGTGCTTCGTTATGATCTGTTAATAATTTTTCGATGGTATCAATAGGTAACATAGTGAATATCTTAATCCATTTTTTTGCATCTTCATCACTAGCGTTTAACCAAAATTGATAAAACTGATAAGGAGATGTTTTACTTGCATCCAACCATACATTTCCTTTTTCGGTTTTCCCAAATTTGCCACCATCGGTTTTTGTAATTAAAGGGCAAGTGAAGGCAAATGCTTCTCCACCTATTTTGCGACGAATAAGTTCAGTGCCTGTTGTAATATTTCCCCATTGATCACTGCCTCCCATTTGTACTTTGCAATTTTTATTTTTATACAACCAATAAAAATCATAACCCTGCACTAATTGATAAGTGAATTCGGTAAAGCTCATTCCGGTATCGCCTTCGATTCTCTTTTTTACACTATCCTTCGCCATCATATAGTTCACTGTAATGTGCTTGCCAACTTCTCTTATAAAATCTAAAAAGCTAAAATCTTTAAACCAATCATAGTTGTTAACCATTTCGGCAGCATTCGGTAAACTAGGATCAAAGTTTAAAAAATGCGCCAATTGTTTTTTAACGCCGGCTAAATTAAATTGTAAAGTTTCTTCACTTAATAAATTTCGTTCTTCACTTTTGCCACTAGGGTCACCCACCATACCCGTTGCGCCGCCCACCAATGCGAAGGGCTTATGTCCGGCTTTTTGTAAATGCATTAATAATAAGATAGGGACTAGGCTACCAATATGCAAACTGTCTGAAGTAGGGTCAAAGCCAATATAGCCTGAAACGGATTCTTTTTGAAAAAGTTCCTCGGTCCCTGGCATGATATCTTGAATCATTCCTCTCCAACGCAGTTCTTGTATTAAAGTCATAGTTTATACTTTAAGCAAAAATAACTACTAAAAAGCAATATTTTTGCATCATGAACCCAACAACAACCCCAATAGGCGAAGGAAGCCGTATTTTACACTTCTTAATCGACACCATATTGATTACCTTTTTGGCCTATTTTTTATACAAATGGTATACTTTTTATGTGTTTTATTGGGATTTTAAACCCTTTCAATATGGGTATTTCTTTTTTGGCTTTACTTGGGTTTACACCTTTTTATTTGAGTGGATATTTTTACAAACCCCTGCTAAAATGATTACTGGAACCAAAGTGATATCCTATGATGGGAAAAGACCCAATATTGGGCAGTTTTTCATCAGGGCCACTTTAAGAACCACGATCATTAGCATGTTTGGTTTAGCATGGAATGATCAACCCTTTCATGATACTTTCTCTAAAACAAGGTTGATTAAAAAGTCAAAATAAATTCATTCCTTAATTCGCAATTTTATGTACAGCGTGAAATGTACATTTGTAAAATTTTTTGAATGGCTAAAATTGGTATTAATATTGCAACAGGTAGTTTACAACAATCCGAAATGATTGTTGGAATTGATTTAGGAACTACAAATAGTTTAGTAGCCATTATACATCCCGAAACAAAATTACCAACTGCATTAAAGGAATTTGATGGCAGTAGTATTGTTCCAAGTGTGGTTCATTTTGATTCATTTGGAAATGTAGAAGTAGGAGAGCAAGCAAAACCTTTTTTAGAATCAGATCCTCAAAACACCATTTTTAGTGCAAAGCGATTGATGGGAAAAAGCCATCAAGACATCAGAGCGCATCAGGATTTTTTTGCTTATAAAATTATTGATGACAACAGAGATAGTTTAGTAAAAATTCAAGTGGGATCTACTTTTTATTCTCCCATTGATTTATCGTCTTATATATTAGCAGAGCTTAAAAAACGAGCCGAACATATTTTAAAAACACCTGTCACCAAAGCCGTGATTACAGTGCCTGCTTATTTTAATGATACGCAAAGACAAGCCACGCGCGATGCAGGAAAATTAGCAGGACTAGATGTTTTACGCATCATCAATGAGCCTACTGCAGCTAGTTTGGCATATGGTTTAGGAATGGATCCAAGCGAAGAAAAAACAATTGCTGTATATGATTTAGGGGGCGGCACTTTTGATATTTCAATTTTAAAAATTTCTAATGGACTGTTTGAAGTTTTAAGTACCAATGGAGACACTTATTTAGGCGGGGACGATTTAGATCGTGCCATTATACAATATTGGATGAAGCAAATGGGGGTAGATGATTTAGAGGATCATAAATTATTAAAACAACAATTAAGATTAGCTGCTGAAAAAGCTAAAATTGTTTTATCTACTCAAGAATTTTTTGAAACAGAATTTGCAGGTGAAAAAATTTCGATTACTCGACAAATCTTTGAAACCTTAATTGAACCCATTGTACAAAATACAATGGATTGCTGTGCTCGAGCGATGAAGGATGCTGGTTTGCAAATAGCAGATATTAATACAGTGCTCATGGTAGGAGGAAGTACGCGTGTTCCATTAGTTAAAAAAAGTGTTGCTACATTTTTTAATCAAGAAGTGAATGATTCGGTGAATCCTGACGAAGTAGTGGCATTAGGTGCCGCAGTTCAAGCAGATATTTTAGCGGGCAATAATCAGTCCATGTTATTATTAGATATCACACCATTAAGTTTAGGTATTGAAACCATGGGTGGATTAATGGATGTATTGCTTCCACGTAATGCAAAAATTCCAACGCAAGCGGCCAGACAATACACAACACAAAAAGATGCGCAAACAGGAATTAATATATCTGTTTACCAAGGTGAGCGTGATTTAGTAAAAGACAATCGACCATTAGGTGCGTTTACATTAAAAGGAATACCCTCCATGCCCGCGGGACTACCCAAAGTAGAAGTCCGTTTTCTAATTAATGCAGATGGCATTTTACAAGTTAGTGCAAAGGAGTTGCGCAGTGGGGTAAGTCAAACAGTAGATATTAAGCCACAATATGGATTAACCGATGAGGAAGTGGAACAAAGATTATTAGATAGTCTTACCAATGCAAAGGCGGATATCAGTATGCGTGCCTTAGTAGAAGCTAGGACCGAGGGGGAGCAAATGCTCAGCGTTACAGAGAAGTTCATGATGAAGAATGCGTCCTTATTAACCAAGGATGAAATTTCATTAACTGCAAGCGCTATGCAAGCTTTACAGTTAGCTATAACAATGGAAGACAAGCATTTAATACAGGCCAAAACGGAGGAATTAAATGATATTTCACGCCCATTTGCCGAAAGGGTGATGGATCAAGCCATTTCTGGTGCCTTGAAAGGAAAGGGAATTGAGGATAAAGATTTACAGTAAATTTGGTATTTTCAAAAGGAATGTTATCTTTGCCTTCCAATTTTTTCTGCGCCTTTTAAGAAATTTAAAGGCTTGAAAAAAAATTTAATGATATTTAAGTCCCGAAATGGGGACTTAGTAAAAACGCCTGAGGAGGTATATATTATGTTAATTATAGATTCAAAAGATTGCGAAAACATCGACAAAGCACTTAAAAAGTACAAAAAGAAGTTTGAAAAAAGTAAGACTTTAATAAAGTTACGTGCGCGTCAAGCATTTGTGAAACCATCTGTTAAACGTCGTTTCGAAGTGTTGAAAGCAGTTTACAAGCAACAAATTTTCAGCGGAAAAATAGAAGGGTAATTCGTATTAATCGTCTTTCTAAAAGATGACTACCCCCTTTAATCATATTAAAACCCAACTTAGGTTAACCTAGGTTGGGTTTTTTCTTTTCATTACATACTGTATCTTTATAAGGCAATGTCATTACAAACGCGCTATACACCATTAAATGCCTTTTTAACTTATCTCCAATTTGAAAAAAGGTATTCCTCGCACACCATTACGGCGTATGCGAATGACCTCATTCAATTTTTTGATTTTGTTGAATCGCAATATGATACGATGGTGTTAGATCAAGTATCTGGTACCATGGTTCGAACCTGGCTAGCTTCATTAAAGGAAGCAGCGCTAACAGGCAAGTCACTGAATCGAAAAATATCTTCCTTAAAATCTTTTTTTAAATTCCAAATTCAAAAAGGAGTTTTAACGAAAAGTCCGATGGAGACAGTCACCAGTCCAAAAATTAGTAAACGATTGCCCGCCTTTGTTGCCGAGAATGACATGGAACAATTATTATTGAATCTTTCATTTGCAGAAGGGTGGAAGGGCTTCACTGAAAAAATGGTCATACAATTATTTTATGCCACCGGAATGCGATTAAGTGAGTTGATTCAATGCAAACAAAATAATGTTGATTTAAATAAAAAGCAAATCAAGGTATTAGGAAAAGGAAATAAAGAACGAATACTTCCGATCAGTCCTGAATTAGCATTGGAGTTAAAAAAATATATAAGTCAGAAGCCAGCCGAAGCTGCGGGTGTTCCTCAATTACTAGTTACAGAAAAAGGGAAAGCATTACAACCAAGAGCAGTATATACTTTTGTGAAATTTTATTTATCACAAGTAACTACATTGCAAAAGAAAAGTCCACATATACTTAGGCATAGCTTTGCAACACATTTAATGAACAATGGCGCCGACTTAAATGCGGTAAAGGAATTGCTAGGCCACAGTAGTTTAGCAGCCACACAAGTATACACGCACAATACCATCGAAAAATTAAAAGAGGTATTTGCTAAAGCGCATCCCAAAGCCTAACCCAAATCAGCAATGCGATAGGGAATAAATGACCTTCGTCATATTGAAACTTAAAGTTTTCATAAAAAATTTTCTAAACTGAAATTGATTCAAAAAAGTAGTAACTTACTAGTACAGGTGTAAGTGATGTTACTTCCTGATTAGTTCTTTTCATTTTAATATCAATTAAATTTTATTGTATGAACATCAGTATTCAGACAGTGCATTTTGACGCAGATCAAAAACTCTTAAATTTCGTTCAAAAAAAGTTAGACAAACTGGAAACCTTTCATGATCGAATAACGAATGTAGAAGTGTATTTAAAATTTGAAAGTCTGGCACATGCGATCAAGGATAAGGTAGTAGAAATTAAAATTCATATACCCAAGCAGGAATGTTTTGTAAAAGCGAGCTCAAAAACTTTTCAAACCTCCTTTGATAAAGCCTTTGATTCGATCACTAATCAACTAAAAAAGAAAAAAGAACGATTAGCTGCATAATTGATCTTATTAAAAATTAAAAAATTCAGCCCATTGTTTCGTATTTTTTTACGCGACAGTGGGCTTTTTATTTTCGTATTTACTTGGATTTAACCCACAAGGAGCTTGAATTTGATATTATTTTCGTTTTTACCTTGCTTTTGGGATAAAATAGTGCCCTAAAATTTTGATAAATAAAGAATTCCATTACCTTTGCCATCCCAAAAATGGGGATAGTTCTTTTATGTCATGCCGGAATAGCTCAGTTGGTAGAGCAGCTGATTTGTAATCAGCAGGTCGCGGGTTCGAGTCCCATTTCCGGCTCAGAATTGGGTGCGCAATAATTTAGGGGCAGATGGCCGAGTGGTTAAAGGCGACAGACTGTAAATCTGTTCTCTCACGAGTACGTAGGTTCGAACCCTACTCTGCCCACAAAATTTGTTGTAACTTGCAGCCTCGTTGGGGCAGGGGACAATAAAAAGAGTTCTTTACAAAAGGAGAAAATGCGGGAGTAGCTCATTTGGTAGAGCGATAGCCTTCCAAGCTATAGGTGGCCAGTTCGAGCCTGGTCTCCCGCTCCAATTGGATTAGT
>JAPLEJ010000014.1 GCA_026391435.1 Bacteroidota bacterium | reverse complement strand
TGTCCACTTTATGCTGACGATTTACAGGATACAGAGCCTTATATGGAAATACTAACGGTACTAGTAATAATGCTTTTGGAGTTTCGGGTTTAACAGCACTAACAAGTGGGAGTTCAAATAATTCATTTGGCCATTTTACTTTATCAACTGTTACAACTGCTTCTAATAACACTGCTTTTGGGCATTCTGCTGGTAGATGGATAGCAGATGGTTCTACGGGCTTAACTTCTGCAACTAATAGTATTTTTATTGGCTATTATGCGAAAGCCTTAGCAGATGCTTCTAGTAACGAAATTGTAATAGGTGCAAGTGCAACTGGCTTAGGTAGTAATAGTACTGTTATAGGATCTTCAAGTACCACAAAAGCAAAAATATTTGGAACATTACAAACCCAAGGAAATAAACTTTCTATTGCTGCTAAAACTGGAGCTTATACTATTCTTACTTCAGATCAAATAGTAACAGGAGATGCTACTTCTGCAGCATTCACGATTACACTTCCTACCGCAGTATCAAAAGATGGTCAAACATTTACGATTAAAAAAATTGACGCTAGTGGTAATGCGGTGACTGTGGGTACTACCTCGTCTCAAACCATTGATGGAAGTACGACTTATAGTTTACCTAATCAATACAAATATGTAACGGTAGTCAGTGATGGCGCTAATTGGATTATTGTAGGGGGGAATTAGCGTTTTCAAGTAGAAGCGAATTTGCCTTATTACATTGATTTTCATCAAGTTATACCTATTTGGCTTATGCCTTACAAAATAGTGATATGGAGTCGCTTAGTCCAAATAGTTTTGTAGTATTTTTAATGAATTATACAAACTATGGGAATCATCAAAGTCATAAAAATTCATCCTAAGGATAATGTGTTAGTAGCCTTAACTAATTTGGTGAAGGGAGAATCAATTCAGTATCAAAATGACACTTATATTTTAAAAGAGGATATTGAAGAAAAGCATAAATTTTTTATAAAAGATATAGAGGTTGGATCTTTCGTAACGATGTATGGTATTACGGTTGGAAAAATTGTTGTTGACAAAGTTGAAATAGGTCAACGCATGACAACACAAAATACCAAACACGAAGCGGATCCATATTCGTATCGTGGAAAAAAAATTACTTGGCAAGCACCCAATGTTTCCAAATTTGCGAATAAAACTTTTAACGGCTATCATCGAAGTGATGGAAAAGTTGGGACGGCAAATTATTGGCTATTTATTCCAACTGTATTTTGTGAAAATAGAAATCTAGATGTGATTAAAGAATCCTTACATCATGCTTTAGGCTATACCATTACCGATAAATACAGAGAATTTACAGATCAACTAATTAGTTCCTATCAACAAACCGGTCATATGGGCATTGATGAACAAACCGCTTTTGCGCCTATCACCCATAAAAGAATTTTTAAAAATATTGATGGCATTAAATTCTTAAATCATAGCGGCGGTTGTGGCGGAACTCGTCAAGACGCTTCCACACTAAGTAATTTATTAGCTGCCTATGCCGATCATCCTAATGTGGCTGGTGTTACTTTATTAAGTTTAGGTTGTCAGCATTTGCAAATACAGGATTTTAAAGATGATTTACAAAAAAGGAATCCTCAATTTAGAAAACCGCTTATCATTTTTGAACAACAACAAAGTCAAAGCGAGGAGCAATTAATCAAATCTGCAATTCAGCAAACATTAACTCATTTAGTAGAAGCCAATAAAATTGAACGAACGCCTGCGCCTTTAAGTAAATTATGTATAGGGGTTAAATGTGGCGGCAGTGATGGATTTAGTGGTATTTCGGCTAACCCGGCAGTAGGTTATACTGCAGATATTTTGGTTGCATTAGGCGGTCAAATTTTGTTAGCGGAGTTTCCTGAATTATGTGGTGCTGAACAAGAATTGTTAGACAGATGTGTGGATGAAAAAACAGCGAATAAGTTTATCACTTTAATGGAAGATTATAATAAAATGGCACATGCAGTGGGAAGCGGTTTTCATATGAATCCTTCGCCAGGTAATATAAAGGATGGATTGATTACCGATGCCATTAAAAGTGCAGGCGCTTGTAAAAAAGGTGGTACTGCACCTGTTGAAGATGTATTAGATTATACCGAGCCTGCCATAAAATCAGGATTACATTTAGTTTGCACACCTGGAAATGATGTGGAAGCCACTACAGGTAAAGCGGCGAGTGGAGCCACTTTAATTTTATTTACGACAGGTTTAGGTACACCAACTGGAAACCCAGTTTGTCCCGTCATCAAAGTTTCTACCAATACAAAATTGGCTAATCGAATGTCAGATATTATTGATATCAATACAGGCGATATCATCGATGGATTAAAAACCATTGAACAAATGGGTGAAGAAATTTTAGAGTATTGCATAAAGGCAGCGAGTGGTGAAATCATTCCAAAAGCAGTACTATTACATCAAGACGATTTCATACCTTGGAAAAGAGGAGTGTCCTTATAACTTAAATCATCATAAATCATTTAATATGTTTCAACTAAATAATAAAGTAGCCTTTGTTACAGGAGGAGGAAGCGGTATTGGAAAGGAAGTTTGCAATGTGTTGGCCAAACAAGGTGCCGAAGTGATTGTATTAGATTTAAACGCCGAGGCTGCGCAAGCAACAACCAATGAAATTATTTCCAATAATGGAAAGTCGAGTAGCATTCAAGTGGATGTTACAAATCAACAAAAACTATTGGAAGCCTTTAGTAAAATACCTGCTCTACATATTTTAGTGAATTGTGCCGGTATATCACATATTGGTAATGCTATCAATACCACCGAAACTGATTTTGATCAAATTTTTAAAGTGAATGTAAAAGGAGTTTATAATTGTTTACATGCAGCATTGCCCTTAATGAAATCAAGTGGTGGTGGTACCATTGTCAATATTAGTTCTATTGCTGCTAAAGTGGGATTGTCGGATCGGTTTGCATATAGCATGAGCAAAGGTGCTGTACATGCGATGACAATGAGTGTGGCCAAGGATTTTATTAAAGATAAAATTAGATGTAATAGTATTTCCCCAGGAAGGGTGCATACTCCCTTTGTAGATGGATTTTTGAAGAAAAATTATCCTGGTCAGGAGGCAGAAATGTTTGATAAATTATCTAAAACACAACCTATTGGCCGTATGGGATTACCCATTGAAGTTGCGCATCAAGTATTGTATCTATGTAGTGAAGAGGCTAGTTTTATTACAGGAAGTGACTTTAGCATTGACGGAGGTTTTGTTACTCTAAATAGTTAATATTTAAAAATTATAATTTAATAAAATGAAATTAATAAGATTCGGCGCTAGTGAACAAGAAAAACCAGGGGTGCATATCAATGGGAAAAATTACGATGTAAGTGCATTTATATATGATTATGATGAATCTTTTTTTAAAGCAGATGGTCTACAACAATTATCAGCCTTAGTTCAAAAAGGTAATTTACCTGAAATTCCTTTGGACGTAAGAATTGGATCGCCTATTGCGCGTCCTTCAAAAATTGTTTGCATGCGGCTATTCCTGCCGAGCCAATTATTTTTATGAAGTCTACTACTTCATTAACTGGGCCTTACGATCATATCATCATTCCAAAAAATTCCGAAAAGACAGATTGGGAAGTAGAACTTGCTGTGGTGATGGGTAAAAAAGCTAGTTATGTTAGTGAAGCCGATGCGATGGATTATGTTGCTGGATATGTTTTGCATAATGATGTAAGTGAAAGGGCGTTTCAATTAGAAAGAGGAGGTACATGGGATAAGGGAAAAGGATGTGACAGTTTTGCGCCCTTAGGTCCTTGGTTGGTGACGAAAGATGAAATAGCAAATCCTCATGATTTGCGTTTATGGTTATCCTTAAATGGTAAAATGATGCAGGATAGCAATACAGATGATTTAATTTTTAATATCCCACATTTAATTTCATACATCAGTCAATTTATGACCTTGCTTCCAGGCGATGTTATAAGTACGGGAACCCCTGCTGGCGTTGGATTAGGCTTTAATCCAAATATTTATTTAAAGGAAGGGGATGTGGTTGAATTAGGAATTGACGGACTAGGAACTAGTAAGCAAAAAGTGGTTGCATATAAATAATTATTCAATTAAATGGTGTCTATGAAATGGATTATTCAACTTTTTTGTTTGGTCATTCCATTTACAGGTTTTGCTCAAAACACCAAACCTAATATTATCTTTATAGTTACGGATGATCAAAGGTGGAATGCTTTAGGTGTTGCAGGTAATACCATTATACAAACACCAGAAATGGATGCATTGGCCAATTCGGGCACTTATTTTAAAAATGCTTTTGCTACTACGCCCATTTGTGCCGCTAGCAGGGCTTCCATACTCACTGGCTTATATGAGCGGACACATGATTACACTTTTCAGAAATCAAAATTACAAAAACCGTATGCCGATATTATTTTTCCAAAAATATTAAAGGAGCATGGGTATCATGTTGGATTTTTTGGAAAATTAGGAGTGATTATAGACAGTGCTAAGCAGTATTTTAATGAAAGTGATTTTTATGATAGAGGGGATGCGGAAGATAGGAGAGGTTATTTTTATAAAACCATTAATAAGGACACCGTTCATCTAACTAGGTATAGCGGATATCAAGCACAAGAGTTTATAAAAAATGCACCTACAGATAAACCGTTTTGCCTTTCTGTATTTTTTAGTGCGCCTCATGGTCATGACCCTTCGGTCCAACAATATTTTTGGCAAGCTAAATCGGATAGCCTTTATAAAAATACTTTAATTCCAAATCCCTTATTATCGGAAGATAAGTATTTCAACCAATTGCCACTTGAAGTGAGACAAGGGTTAAATCGTACAAGATGGAAATGGCGATTTGATACTCCTGAAAAATATCAAAATAGTATCAAAGGATATTATAGAATGATTACAGAAATTGATAATGAAATTGGATCAATACGTCAATTGTTAAAGGAAAGGGGATTGTCTGATAACACCATTTTTATCATTCTTGGAGATAATGGATATTTCACTGGAGATAGGCAATTAGCAGATAAGTGGCTAATGTATGAAACATCTATTCGTGTGCCACTCATCATTTATGATCCAAGGAAACATCATCCTTCAAAAATAGATGCGATGGTATTAAATATAGATGTAACAAAGACCATACTTGAAATGGCAGGGGTTCAGTCCCCTAAAAATTACCAAGGTTTGAATTTGGGAAATTTTGTTTCAAATGGGAATGTGCCTTCTAATAGAAAATCAATTTTAATTGAACACCTATGGAAATTAAAAGAGATTCCATCCAGTGAGGGTATTAGGACTGAAAGGTGGAAATATTTTAGATATCGGTTTATACATGCCCCTGAAGAATTATATGATTTAAAAAATGATCCACTTGAAACTATAAATTTAGCATTGAATACAAAATATGCGCCTATACTTAAACAATTAAGGCAGCTCTGTGATAAAAAAATTAAAGCCTACCAATCAGAAAAGCTATGTCCTGATGAGCCAGAGAATAAGGCCATCACTTTTTAATTCGATTTTAAATAGGTTAAAGCCCATTTAAGTAAACTATAATTATCTCTAGGGATTTGTAATTTTTTTATAATATTATATCGATGATTTCGTACTGTTTTCTCTGAAATAAATAATATTTCTCCAATTTCCTTACTCTTTTTATGCTTTGCAATTAAGTCGATAATTTTATATTCTGTTAAGCTTAGGTGACTGAGTTTGTCTTCCTTCAAATACTTTTTTTCAATGTAATCAAATGCCAATTGCACACTAATTTTTACTTGATCCCGATTCCATGGTTTAATGATATAATTTAATGGATTGGTAATAGATGCTTTTTCTATCATTTGCATACTACTAAACTCGGTAATGTATATAATTTCAATTTGTGGGTGTATTTTGCATACTTCCTTTACAAAATGAATGCCCTTTAAATTACCCCCTAAATGAATGTTGCAAATTGCTAAATCGGGCTTAAATATTTTTGCTTGCTTTAATGCTTTTTCAGAATCTTGAAATAAAACGGAATTATACTCAAGGTGAAGTAGCACGTCCTGTAAGCCACGCCCCATATGAATATCCTCTTCAAGAATAAGAATTTTATTTTTGCTCATTATTATTTCATCTGTCCAACAACTCCTTACGCACGAAAATATTTTGTTTTATTAGATTGTGACAAAACTAATGTTATTATTTCGCCATAAATAATAATGGACAATGAATTAACTCTAATAATTTAAATTCATTCTTCTTTTGTAGAAACAAATTATATTCAATGCTGATGGAGCTAAAACAATAAGTGAACTATTGTTTTTTTAAGATGGGACTTAATATCTTCAATTTGCCATCAATAGAATTTTCGTCATATTTTAATCCTAAAATATGAGCAACCAAAGGATAAATATTTACATTTTCAAATCCTTCAATAGTTAATCCCTTTTTAAATGCAGGCCCCCATGCCATAAAGCTCGCCCTCATGTTTACTAAATGATTATCAAATCCATGTTTGCCTTTAGTGGGCTTGTAAGGCGACAAATTAAATACTTTAGGTAGATGCGGGATTAATAATAAATCGCCTAAACGATGATTCCAATCATCTGATTTTTTATAATGCCAATAAGCAGGCGTTTCATCTAATTTGTATACTGTGATACTGGTGTCTTTTTTTAAGGCAGCATAAGTAGCTTCAATCTTTGTTGAATCCTTTGCGTATAAATGTAATTGCGCATCTCCCCAAGGCACTTTAAAATAATTAGTATCAACTGCTTTAGGTAATCCTAGTGCATTTTCATTATCTACAGTGGTCATGCCATGATCAGACACAAATATATAATTGATAGGTAAGTGTAATGGTACTAATGCGGCTTGTAATGCATTAATACTGCTGTCTACATATTGAACTGATTTTTTAACTCTTGGATCCTCTGGCCCATATTCATGTGCAAAGTGATCAACATCTGGGAAATAAAATGTAATCAAATGGGGTCGTTGATCTTCGGGTAAGCTTAACCATTTTTTGACTGTATTAATACGACTAGCAATACCTATTTTTTCATTGTAATTGTAATAATAAGTAGGTCTAATACCTTTTATAGCAGCTTCTGAAGCCACCCAATAAAAACTAGCTGAAATCATTTTTTGTTGCTCTGCTAATACCCATAATGGTGTCCCTCCATACCATTTCCCTTCTGCTACCATTTTTTTATTACCCATATTATAGAAAGCCCCAGAAGGAACATCTATATAACTATTGTCTACTAACCCATGATGAGAAGGGTATAAGCCAGTAACAATACTATAGTGATTAGGAAATGTAACCGACGGATAAGAAGGGGTCATGAATTTAGCACGTACCCCGTTTTTTGATAAAGATTGTAAATTTTTAGCTTCATATAATTCTGCGAAATCACTTCTAAACCCATCTGCAGATATTAAAATAATATAGGGTTTATTTTTTTGTGCAGGACTGTTGAATCGACCACTTATAATTTGTTGTGTAGTATCTAGTTTATTTTTTTCAGCAATCGCATAGTTATGGGTGTTTGCTTTTGTTGTGTCCTGACCAAATGCCAAAAAAATGGATAATAGACTAAAAATGCACAAAATTATTTTTTTCATATTTTAATTTATAAGAGTCGGCTGGTTATTCTATTTGTATTCTAATAGACCAGATCACAAAATTCAATGCTCGTGCAGTCAAATAGGCCTATTTTCACAAAATTACTAAATGTTTATGCTTGTAAGTCAACTATTTATTTAATGGGTTGTTATAACTTTACGGGAACCCATGAATAAAGAAAAAGAATATATAACGGTGGTTGGTGCTAGGGAGCACAATTTGAAGAATTTTGACATTGTCATTCCTAAAAATGAATTAGTGGTATTAACTGGGGTTAGCGGTAGTGGCAAGTCCTCCTTGGCTTTTGATACCCTATATAACGAAGGTCAGCGCAGGTATATGGAAAGCTTTAGCGCTTATGCAAGGCAATTTATGGGTGAAATGGAAAGACCGGATGTGGACCAAATTACGGGCTTGTCGCCTGTGATTGCCATTGAACAAAAAACGACCAACAAAAATCCAAGATCGACCGTTGGAACAGTTACAGAATTATATGATTTTTTGAGATTATTATATGCTCGTATTGGTAAAGCCTATAGTTATAATACAGGAAAGCCGATGGTGAAGTTTTCTGAGGCAGAAATTATACAAAATATATTCACTCAGTTTAAGGGTAAAAAAATTAATTTATTAGCACCTGTTGTTAGAGGACGTAAAGGACATTATAGAGAACTATTTGAAGAAATCCGAAAAAAAGGATTCGTCAAAGCAAGGGTGGATGGTGAAATTATTGAACTAAGGCCTAAGTTTCAAGTGGATAGATATAAAATTCATGATATTGAAATTGTAGTTGACAGAATACCTGTAACGGACGCTATGAAAACTAGATTAGCAGATAGCGTTACCCAATGTTTAAAAATAGGCAAGGACTTACTATTTGTTTTAGAAGAAGAGAAAGTAAAAGTAGTGCAGTATTCAAAGCAATTGATGTGTGAGACCACCGGACTAAGTTATGAAGAACCTTCTCCAAATAGTTTTTCCTTTAATTCTCCTTATGGCGCTTGTCCCAATTGTAAAGGATTAGGGAATGTATATGCGATAGATATGGGTTTATTGCTACATGATCATTCCTTAAGTATCAATGAAGGGGCGATTCATCCTTTAGGTGAAGCTAGAGAAGCAAGTGTTTTTAATCAAATAAAACAATTTGCCAAAAAGCATAAAATAAGTTTAGATAAGGCCATTCAGGATTTATCTAAAGATCAACTTGATTTGATTCTTTTTGGAGATAAGAATATTTCTTCCACTTTGGATATGGATTTGAATGATGAAAATATTCCAAATGAATATACTGGAAGTTATGAAGGGATTGTGCCCATGATGAAAAGATGGTTTACCTCTTCGCAAAGCACTGATCATTTAAAAGCTTGGGTGGAAGGCTATATGGAATTGAATACTTGCCCGGTTTGTGAAGGTGCAAGATTAAGAAAGGAAAGCTTATGGTTTAAGGTGAATGAACTTAATATTGCTACTTTAAATGAAATGCATTTAGATCATTTGCAAGATTGGTTTAAACAACTACCTAAACAATTAAATAAAAAAGAGTTACTCATTGCAACTACTATATTAAAAGAGATTGATGATCGGATTTCCTTTTTAATGAATGTGGGTTTATCCTATTTGTCATTAAGTCGTCCTTCAAAGTCATTAAGTGGTGGAGAGTCGCAAAGAATTCGTTTAGCGACTCAAATTGGTTCGCAACTTCAGGGGATCACTTATATATTAGATGAACCATCTATTGGACTTCATCAAAGAGACAACCAGCGATTAATTAAAGCATTAAAACAATTAAGAGATATTGGTAATACGGTTTTAGTTGTCGAGCATGACAAGGATATCATGATGGCTGCAGATTATTTAATTGATATTGGGCCCAAAGCTGGAATACATGGTGGGCATATTGTCGCACAAGGGACACCGCAAGAAATAATCAAATTAAAATCCGACACTGCGTTATTTTTATCGGGCAAAAAGAAAATTAATATCCCTGAACAAAGACGAAAGGGAAATGGAAACAGCATTAGTATCAAGGGTGCTACTGGTAATACTTTGCAAAAGGTGAATTGCGATTTTCCATTAGGCACTTTCACTGTTGTCACTGGGGTGAGTGGAAGTGGTAAATCTACTTTGATCAACGAAACCTTATATCCAATTTTATCTCAATTTTGCTATCATAGTAAAACCAAACCCATGCCTTTTTTAAAAGTAACGGGTTTGGAAAACATAGATAAAGTCATCGAGATAGATCAATCACCTATAGGAAGAACACCGCGAAGCAACCCTGCTACTTATTGTGGCTTTTTCACTGACATTCGTACCTTATTTGCTTCTGTCCCTGAGGCTAAAATTAGAGGGTATCAAGCGGGTCGTTTTTCTTTCAATGTTAAAAGTGGCCGTTGCGAAGTGTGTGAAGGCGGAGGAATGCGTGTTATTGAAATGAATTTTTTACCTGATGTTTATGTGCACTGTGAAAAGTGTGCAGGTAAAAGATACAATAGAGAAACACTTGAGATAAGGTATAAAGGAAAATCGATTAGTGATGTCTTGAATATGACAGTAGAAGAAGCTTGTGAATTTTTTCAAGCGGTACCTTTTATTTATCGAAAATTAAAAGTATTAAATGAAGTAGGATTAGGGTATATCACTTTAGGACAATCGGCTGTCACCTTAAGTGGGGGTGAAGCCCAGCGTGTAAAGTTGGCTACTGAATTGGGTAAAAAAGATACTGGAAAAACATTCTATATTTTAGATGAACCTACCACAGGATTGCATTTTCAGGATATTCAATTGTTGATAGGCGTGTTAAATAGATTAGTGGATAGGGGTAATACTGTATTGGTTATTGAACATAATATGGATGTGATCAAAGTAGCTGATCACCTCATTGATTTGGGCCCAGAGGGGGGCACTGGTGGCGGGTTGGTTCAATTTGCAGGAACACCCGAAGAGATGATAAAAAAATCAAAAACACACACAGCAAAGTATTTAGCCATTGAAATGCACTAATTTGGGCTATTCTCAAATGATAGGGAAGTAACAAACTTGCATTTTAATCGTTTTATGAAAAAAATCAATACATGAGAATCCTCAATTATATAGCTACTATTTCTAAATCTTATGTATTCATTTTGTGCGCTATTTTATCGTTTGCTTCGGTTAATGCAAGTGTCTTACAAGGAACTGTTAAAGATGCGCAAGGCAAGGGAATTCCATTCGCTTCTATTTTAATTAAAAAAACAAAACAAGGCACGACTGCTAATAGCAAAGGGGTATACAGTATAAATGTGTCTTCGGGTGAGTATGTCATTGTTTGTCAAAGTATCAGTTTTAAAACCATCGAAAAGAAGGTGAAAATCAAGCAAGAAATCACTACACTAGATTTTGAAATGGCCGAGCAACAATACGATTTAACCGAAGTAGTCGTGAGCAATAAGGCGGAAGATCCTGCTTATGAAATTATTAGCAACACCATTAAAAAAAGAGAAGATCATTTAAAAGAGTATAATAATTTTAAATGTCAGGTCTATTTGAAGGGATTGATACAATTAAATGACTACCCCAAAAAATTTTTAGGAAATAAGGTCGATTTTCAGGATGGCGATACCAATAAAGCTAAAATTCTTTTTCTATCAGAAACTTTTGCGGATTATTCTGTAAGGGACAAGCAAACAAAGGTAGAAGTGAAATCGACCAAAGTGAGTGGACGTAGTGATGGCTTTGGATTGGGTAATCCAAATATTATTTCCTTTTACGAAAACAGTATTAGCATAGGGGAGGCTTTGAATCCAAGGGGATATGTTTCGCCTATAGCAGATAATGCTATGTCTTTTTATAAATACAAATACATGGGATCTTTTTATGAAAATGGGCTTGAAGTAACCAGGATTAGGGTAACGCCCCGCCGCAAACAAGAGCCTTTGTTTGCTGGTTTTATCAATATCATCGAAGGACAATGGCGTTTATACAGCACTCAATTACAAATCACAAAGGATCAGCAATTACAAATCATAGATTCAATTAGTTATGAACAAATTTATATGCCTATTGGATCGCAATGGGTCATTAAGCAACAAGTAAGTAATTTATCGGGTAAATTTTTTAGTTTCAAATTTGAGGGTAGTATTGTTCAGGTGTATAATGAATATGAGTTAGATAAAAAATTCGATAAAAAATATTTTACAAATGTTGTAATTAAGTTTTTAGATAGCTCTAATAAAAAATCATTACAATATTGGGATAGTGCCAGGCCATTGCCTTTATTGGAAAAAGAAGCTATCGATTTTGTTAAAAAAGACAGCTTAGAAAAACTAAGAAGCACACCTGCTTATTTAGATAGTATAGACAAAAAAAGGAATAAAATTAATTTTACTGATTTATTTTTTAGAGGGTATAATTATAATAAACAATCCCAAAAGATACGAGTTAACGTAGCTCCTTTAATATATACTGCCCCTATTAATTTTAACCCTGCAGAAGGGTATGTAATGAATTTTAAAGCCACATGGAATAAACAACTTGCTCAGAAAAATAATATTAGTTTTTCGCCCTCATTTAGATACGGGTTAGAAAAAGAGAAGTTTTATTCTAGTTTATCAGGTACTTATAGTTTTCCGACCAAAGCTAGGTCGGTGATTAGTGCAAGTTTTGGAAGTAATGTGTTTCAATTTAATAATAATAACCCTATATCAGAGTTAGATAATACTGCCTATTCCTTAAGTGGCGGCAATAATTTCATGAAAACCTATGAAGCAGGATTTTTCAAACTTAATTATGCGCGTAATTTTGGGCAAGGAGTGAATATGAATTTCGATATACAATTTCAGGACCGAGCTCCTCTAGAGAATTTAGTGAATGAACTAAAAGGAAATGTCTTTACGCCAAATTTTCCTACCGCTTTAATGACTAAAAATATAGACCCACATCAATCTTTCATTACAAGCCTGAGTGTTACTTGGCGACCTGGCACTAAGTATTTAGAATTACCCAATCGACTCATTGGTTTAAGATCAAAATACCCTACACTTAATTTAATGTACACCCAAGGTGTGGATGGGGTGTTGGGGAGTGATGTAGATTTTGCAAAATGGAAATTTACGGTTTCGCATAATATGAATCTTCAATTATTGGGAAAATTGAATGCTCGATTTATTGTAGGTGGGTTTTTAAATGATAAAAAATTATTTGCTCCCGATTTTCAACATTATTTAGGAAATCAAATTGTTTTAAGTCAAAGTTATATGGTAGGATTTCAAATGTTGCCCTACTATGAATTTAGCAATCGCGCTGCTCTATATACTGAATCACATATGGAGTATCATTTAAATGGCTTTATTTCCAATAAAATTCCTTTGTTAAATAAATGGAATTGGTTTTTTGTTCTAGGTGCTAATACGTTAAACATTAAAGGGAAACTGAATTATTATGAAACTCTTTTTGCTATCGAAAATATCTTCAAAATTGCAAGAATCGATTTTATAAATAGTTATTTACAAAATAGCCCGAATGCTAGCGGAGTTAAATTTTCGATTAAGTTGTTTTAATGATATATCATAGGGATGTGATCAATTTCATCTTCAAGATAAATATCACCTGATTGCTCAAAACCTAAATCGCTATAAAACTTTTTAATATATAACTGAGCACCTATTTTTATAGCGTCTTTACCAAATAATCGTTCACATTCTTGAATGGAATAATTCATTAATGCTTTTCCTACGCCAATGCCTCTAAATTTTGCACTATTGGCCACTCTGCCAATACTTTGATACCCTTCATAAATGATGTCTTTATCAAATAGTCTGGTAGTAGCCACCAATTCATCACCCATCCAGCCTAGGGTGTGATACGCTTTTTGATCATTGTTATCTGGGTCTAAAAATATACAATGTTGCTCCACCACAAAAACATTGCTTCTTAAATGAAGTATAGCATATAGTTCGGTCGTGGTCAATTCTGAAAAGTGCTTGGTCACCAATAGGAGGTCATTCGAATTACTCATAAAATAAAAATAGATAAAATTTATTGGATTGCCTAATAACCGTATTTACCTTTCCATCGGTTATTTAAAAACTTTTTAATTTCTTGTTCTCGTGTATTTTTTTGTGGTTGATACAAGGCTGTATTTTTGATATCATCAGGCATATATTCCTGCTCTATAAAATTATGATCACCCAAATGGGAATACTGATAATTTTTTCCGTACGATAAGTCTTTCATTAATTTAGTTGGGGCATTTCGCAAATGAAGCGGCACTGGTAAGTTGCCTGTTTTATCAACCAATGCCAATCCGTTATTAATAGCTTCATAGGACGCATTACTTTTAGGCGAACTTGCTAAATAGATAGCACATTGTGATAGTATGATTCTACTTTCTGGATATCCGATTTTATTCACCGCATCAAAGCAGGCATTGGCTAATAAAAAGGCATTTGGATTAGCATTGCCAATATCTTCACTCGAAAAAATAAGCATTCGTCGTGCAATAAATTTCACATCCTCTCCTCCTGAAATCATTCTAGACAACCAATATACAGCAGCATTTGGATCCGATCCCCTCATGCTTTTAATAAATGCAGAAATGATATCATAATGTTGTTCTCCGTTTTTATCATACAGTGCAATATTGGTTTGAGCTACTTCCATCACCCAATCATTAGTCAGTACTAAGGGTTTGCCAGATTTGTCTATGTCGATTAAGGCTTCCACGGACAATTCTAATAAGTTCAATAATTTTCGACCATCCCCTCCTGACAATTGCAATAAGGCTTCTGTTTCTTTAATTTCGATGTTTTGGCCTTTAAATAAATCATCCTTTTCAATGGTTTGCTGAACTAGTTTGAGTAAAGCACTTTCGTCCAAGGCCTTTAAAATAAATACCTGACATCTACTTAATAAGGCACTATTTACTTCGAAACTTGGGTTTTCGGTTGTGGCTCCAATTAATGTAATGATTCCTTTTTCAACTGCACCTAATAAAGCATCTTGTTGCCCTTTATTGAACCGGTGTATCTCATCAATAAACAAAATGGCACCCGGTTTATTTTTTGCTTCTTCTATTACTTCTCTCAATTCCTTTACGCCACTGCTGATAGCACTCAATTGATAATACGCGCTATTAAAACTAGTCGCTATGATATTTGCCAAAGTAGTTTTGCCCACGCCAGGAGGTCCCCATAAAATCATTGAAGGCACTTTTCCTTTGGTTATAGCTTTTTGCAATACACTGTCCTGACTAGAAAGGTGTTCTTGTCCAACTAACTCAGATAGGGTTTGAGGCCTACATCTTTCGGCTAAAGGAATGGGGTTGTTCATTGTAATAAAGGTACAAAATTAGCGCACTGAAACGAACAGCTTTTTTAATATCGAGATAAAGCATTTCGGGATATGACCTTACTCGAATAGATAATCGTATTGCTTTACTAATCGTAAAGTGATTCGGATATGTACAATACCTATGATGCTTGTAATTAATAAAAACACCGATACGCCTTTTAATATAGAAAGTATCATTTTGCTCGTCACCTGTGCAGGAAATCCTGATTGCTGTTGTATAAAATCGTTTATATAACCCATTAAAACATCGTTGGTTGAAATGAGGATACTGATTGAATTGATGAAAAATAAGCTACATAAAAATAAACTCACAAAAGCGTTTACTTTAATCCATTCTTTTAACTTTTTTGTTTGTGCCTGTTCTCGTTCAATGCCTTTTTTTAAAAATTTAAAACTAGTAAATGTATAAATAACCAAGCAAGCGACTATAAACAACATAATGAGTATACTTGGATTAGCGAGCGAACTTAATAAAATAAGTAAATCTAAAAAAGCAAAAAATAATGCAATTGGAATTAAACAATAGGAGAGTACCGTGTACCATTTCAATTGATTCGACATAATGTGTAAATATTAAAATTCAATTATTTCAAATTCAGCTTGATCTGTAATTCTTCAAACTGTTTATCGTCGATGGTGCTTGGTGCATCAAGCATGACATCTCGCCCACTATTGTTTTTAGGGAATGCAATAAAATCACGAATACTTTCACTGCCGCCTAATAATGCACATAAACGATCAAATCCAAATGCGATACCGCCATGAGGTGGTGCACCATATTCGAAAGCGCCTAATAAGAATCCAAATTTATGTTGCGCTTCCTCGGGTGACATTCCTAATGCAGCAAACATTTTTTCTTGAAGGGCGCGTTGAAAAATTCTGATTGAACCACCTCCAATTTCATTGCCATTCAATACCATATCATATGCGTTGGCTTTAATGCCTGCATAAGGGTGTTCTAAGTATTTAGCTGCGTCACTAATTTCTGGAGCATTGTTGATCATCACCTCAATATGATCTGGTTTTGGCGAAGTGAAGGGATGGTGTCGAGCAACCCAACGATTGCCTTCCTCGTCGTATTCAAATAAAGGGAAATCTAATACCCACAATAATTTAAATTCATCTTCCTTTCTAAAACCTAATTGTTTTCCTAACTCCAAACGAAGTTCGCTGACCGCCTTTCTTGTTCTTTCTTCCGCACCCGCTAATATTAATATCAAATCGCCTGCTTTTGCATTTGCAGCTTCGGCAATGGCTTTTAATTTATCCTCAGTATAAAATTTGTCTACACTGCTTTTGAAACTGCCATCGGTATTACACTTAATAAAGACCATGCCTTTCATACCAATTTGAGGGCGTTTTACCCATTCGGTCAATTCGTCTGTTTGTTTGCGTGAATATTCGCTACATCCAGGTACCGAAATGGCAATCACCGTTTCAGCTTCATCAAATACTTTAAAATCAACACCATTAATTAAAGCAGCCTGATCTTTTTTATCGGAGAATACATGGGCTGGTTTTTTAATATTACATAACTCCATACCAAAACGAATATCTGGCTTATCATTTCCATATTGCCACATCGCATTTTCCCATGACATTCTTTGTACCGTTTCGGTATAATCTATATTTTTTACTTCCTTAAAAATACTTTTGATTAAACCTTCAAACATATTTAAAATGTCTTCTTGTTCCACAAAGCTCATTTCACAATCTATCTGAGTAAATTCAGGTTGTCTGTCCGCTCTTAAATCCTCATCTCTAAAACACTTTACAATTTGATAGTAACGATCGTATCCGCTTACCATCAATAATTGCTTGAAAGTTTGCGGTGATTGTGGTAAAGCATAAAATTCACCTGGATTCATTCTGCTAGGTACTACAAAATCACGTGCGCCCTCGGGCGTAGATTTTATTAAAAAAGGAGTTTCAATATCCATGAAACCTTTTTCGTGTAAATAATTTCGAGTTGCACGATTGACACTATATCTTAATTCTAAATTCTTTTTTACGGCACCTCTTCTTAAATCCAAGAAGCGGTATTTCATTCTAATATCATCCCCGCCGTCAGTATCGTCTTGAATAGTGAAAGGAGGTACCATGGAAGAATTTAAAATTTTAAATTCAACTACTTTGATCTCAATATCGCCAGTTGGGATATTTGCATTTTTATTAGATCGTTCAATAACTGATCCTTTTACTTGAATAACAAATTCTCGGCCTAATGGATGCTTATCTAATTCGGCTTGAAGTTCTTCCCCTATTAATAGTTGTGTAATTCCGTATCGATCTCTTAAATCAACAAATGTAATTGCTCCAAATTTACGAATGGTTTGTACCCAGCCGGCTAGGGTCACATTTTGATTAACAAATTGGCTATTTAATTCTCCACAATGGTGCGTACGATACATATAAAACTATTGAAGTAGGTTTGGTGTGCAAATATAGCCCAATTCCTATAAATTCATCATCTTTGCACCATGACCCAACCACCAATTTCCAATAAAGTGAGGCGTATTGCATTGTCTGGCTTTTTCTTTTTCACTGGTATCTGTTTTGCGAGTTGGGCCAGCCGGATCCCTGATATTAAAATGCAATTGGGGTTAAATGATGCAGAATTAGGGGCTTTACTTTTATTTTTACCATTTGGAACATTTTTAGGTATCCCCATTTCGGGTAGTATTACCTCCATTTATGGCAGCAATAGAATTCTTAAAATTGCCGCTGTGGTATACCCTCTTTCATTAGTACTGATTGGAACTATTTCAAATACATGGCAGTTGGCCTGTTGTTTATTCCTTTTTGGCATGGCAGGTAATTTATATAATGTGTCAGTGAATACGCAAGCTGCGGTGCTATCTAAATTGTATGATAAAAGTATTATTTCCACTTTTCATGGATTTTGGAGCTTGGCGGGTTTTGTAGGAGGATTAGTGGGTGGGCTGTTTGTGGCTAAACAAATTCTGCCATTACATCAATTTATAGTGGTGGCTTTTATTTCTATTTGTTATTTATTAATTGCGCATTCTTATTTAATGCCTAGTGAAAAAAATAAACAACCCTTACTTAAATTGTGGAATAAGCCAAGCCCTCTTATTTTACAATTTGGTTTTATTGCATTAGGCAATATGATTTGCGAAGGGATGATGTTTGACTGGAGCGGTATCTTTTTTCAAAAAGTAGTAATCGTGTCTGATGAATTTAGAACCTTGGGTTATATCAGCTTTATGGCATGCATGACCATCGGGCGCATGTTTTCAGATATATTAATTAATTATTGGGGTACACGAAAACAACTTATGTTTAGTGGATTGTTGGTTACAATTGGATTAGTAGTTGCTGTTGCTTTACCCGATATTTTATTAAGTACGATTGGCTTTATGCTAGTTGGGTTTGGGGTATCCTCGGTCATACCCACAATTTATGGAACCGTCGGAAGGGCCGCCGCGCCAGGCCAAACCAGTATTGCATTAGCATCTGTATCCTCCATTGGTTTTTTTGGATTTTTAATAGGGCCTCCCATCATTGGATTTTTATCCCACGCTATTGGTTTGCGTTGGGCCTTTTTAAGTATTTCCTTACTAGGGATGGCTACTTTTTTTCAATCCTATCGTTTAAGAAAACATTTGAATTAATAGATCATTTATAAAGTAAGACCATCTGTTTTATGTTTGGGCTTGTAAATCATATAATAATAAGCAAGTAATAAAATTCCTGTTAAAAAAGGAAACATGGCTAAATGTTTTACGGTAAAGTTGCCCCATACTATATGGGTATCCATTCCAAAAAATTCGCTACACATCCAAAAGGAGTTGGCCATGATCCAAACGGTAATAGCCAAGTTGTGCGCTAATTCAGAAAAAATATGTCTTGTTCGGTATGCAATGACAATAGAAATAATTAATGTAGGGAAGATCATTGCAATTCCAAGTGGTTTCCAAAACATGCACCATGCAATATCTTTAAACAACCAAAATACAATATGTAAGTTTTCCATCTTACGATAAGTAATAGGTATTTTATATGATTCAGTTTCTTGTGTGCCCATGCTTTTACAATTTAATGAGTGTTGAAATAATAGAAGTTAAAAATATAGTTTTTTTAATTTATTCTCAGGATAAAAGGGCAGCAAATCTTTTTATATCTGCTTCTTTTTCTATTGGGGTGCCCTGTTCTATATGTGCAATTAATTGATCTGCAAAATAGGGTGCCAAGGAGCAGCCCTTGGTGCCCATGCCATTACAAATGGCTATCTGAGGGTACTTAGGGTGCAGGCCAACAAAGGGCCTTCTTTCCGTATTTGCTGGTCTAATACCAACAAGGTGATCAACAATGGTATAAGGTAATTTTAAAAATTGATCCAAAGAGGCTTTCATTTTTTCCCTAAAGGCAACACTTGGTAGGCTGTCGGAATAACTCCATTCAAATGTGGAACCCACCCAAAATAAATCTTTTTTCCAAGGCACAATAGCCACATTGTTTTTATATATATTTTTTGCGGGGAGCCCTTCAATTTTTACAATTAATGCTTCCCCTTTATTGGGTGCAAAGGGAAGTGTTTTAAAATAAGGATTTTGCATACTATTGATGCCATCACAAAAAATGATATGATCTGCAATGATATTGTTCCATTGTACCCCATTTTCTAACAAGGTCATATCCTTGTAATCAAAATGAGCGCTTATATAATGTGATTTCATTTTAAGACGGCCCAATTTTAAAAACGCAACTAGGTCAATCCAATAACAAGAATTAATTTGGCCAGTATTAAATGGGGTGTTGAACATTGTATTCCATTGCTCCAAATTATGTTTACTTAAGTAAACATTGTCATGTGTAAGTCTGTATTCAAAACTTTCATACATCTGTTCCGATGGGTGAATTAAAACGATGGGGGCTTCTTTAATAATTTCGACACTTTCGTTTTTTTGAAATGCTTGATAGGATTCAACAGCAAAGGGTAATACGCTTTCTATCATCCAGGTTTGCACTATTCTGCGACCCGTTACTGGATTCATCACGCCGCTTGCAACGCTGCTTGCAGAGGTTATTTTTTCGTCGTTAATGACTTTATAGGAAATACCCTTTTCTTGTAAAAAGTAACTCAGCCATGTGCCTACTATACCTTGGCCAATGATTAAATATTTTACTTTTTCTTGCAAGGTTATTTTTGTTTTTTGATGGGGAGGCTAATATGAACACTATCTTTATATTCATTCACCCTTGCTACAATATCAATAGCGATATCTCCTTTGTAATCATAAGGCACTGTGATTGGAAATTCAGTTTCGAAATTTTCATTTTTAATAGTTGTAAAATATTGAAAAGGAAAGATATTAGTAAACCAACCATCCACAGATTGGTGGGTAATAGGATTTGTAATTGATAAAGTAAGTTGTCCTGTTTTTTCTTGTACTAATTGATGACTTACCTGCACTTTTAATTTAATAGTACTGCCCTTTGTTAAAAACTTAGGGGGAGTACAATGAATTTTTATACTAGTTTGACTTGTATGATTTTTATTTAACTGTCCATTGCTATTCAAGCAAAAGAGAGTGAATGATATGAGGATTAAAGGAAGCTTCATACAACAAACTTACAATAAAAAATCCCTTATCTTTTTAGGATAAGGGATAGATATGTAATGCAATAAAAATTGATTTATTTTTTTAAAGCAGCAGCCATGGTAATTCCAATATCTGCAGGGCTTGCTACCACATGAATACCGCAAGCAGTCATGATTTTCATTTTTGCAGCGGCAGTATCATCTGCGCCTCCTACAATGGCACCCGCATGTCCCATGCGTCTTCCTGGAGGGGCTGTTTGGCCAGCGATAAAACCAACCACTGGTTTTCTTAAATTATCTTTTATCCAATTGGCTGCATCGGCTTCCATACTTCCGCCAATTTCTCCAATCATGATGATGCCTTCTGTTTCGGGATCGTTCATTAGTAACTCCACCGCTTCTTTTGTGTTGGTCCCTATAATTGGATCGCCACCAATTCCGATAGCGGTAGAAACACCTAGTCCCGCTTTCACCGCTTGATCTGCTGCTTCATAAGTAAGTGTTCCACTTTTTGAAACAATACCAATGGTACCTTTCTTAAATATAAAACCTGGCATAATACCCACTTTACATTCTTCTGCAGTAATCACACCCGGACAATTAGGTCCTATTAGTCTTGTTGTTTTTCCTAGTAAATAGTTTTTTACTTTAATCATGTCTTGTACAGGGATGCCTTCGGTAATACAAACGACTAATGCAATATTAGCATCAGCGGCTTCCATGATGGCATCTGCAGCAAATGCAGGCGGTACAAAAATGATACTAACATCAGCACCCGTATTTTTGACAGCATCTGCAACTGTATTAAATACAGGGCGATCAAGATGTGTGGCACCCCCTTTGCCAGGAGTAACGCCACCCACTAATTGCGTCCCATATTCGATCATTTGAGTTGCATGAAAACTACCTTCGGTACCTGTAAACCCTTGTACAATTACCTTTGAATTTTTATTAATTAATACTGACATCGAGTGATATTTGTTATTTGTGGCGCAAAAATAGGCTAAACAAGGTTTTTTTACCCTTATTTAGCAACAAAATTTAGAGGTTTTTTTATAAATGGCTTGCAAGTAGTACTTTTGCCGTTCGATCAGACAATTTAAAAAATAAATTATGGCAACAACATCAGACATTACACGTGGAATGATTCTAAAATTGGACAATAACTTATACTCTGTGGTTGAGTTTGGGGAAAATAAAACAGCTCGTGCCGCAGCAAAAATTTGGGCAAAGTTGAAAGGAGTAGATAATAAGAGGTCCATCGAAAAAACATGGAATAGTGGTGAAAACATTCATCCTGTTCGTGTTGAGAAAAAAGCATTTCAGTTCCTATACAAGGACGATAGCGGTTATAACTTAATGAACAATGAGACTTTCGAGCAAATTGCTTTAGCGGAAGAAATGATCGATGCGCCTGAATTCTTGATTGAAGGGGCAGAGGTTTTCGTGTTTATGAACACTGAAACCGAAATGCCTATTGGTGCTGAATTACCTGAAAAAATTGAAGTAGTGATTACTTATTGCGAAAATGGCGTGAAAGGAGATACCGCAACTCGTGCTTTAAAATCTGCAACGATTCAATCGGGAGCTACCGTAATGGTGCCTTTATTTGTAAATGAAGGTGAAAAAATCAGAATTAATACCAAAAATGGGGAATATGTAGAAAGAGTGAAGTAGATGGAGGAAGGTCCATTTTTACACCTAAAATAGCCTTAAAAACCCCTAAATTCAGGGGTTTTTATTTTGCCAAAAAAGCCCATTTTTAATAAAAAAAGCCCATTTTTAATAAAAAAAGGCCTTTTTTTTGCTAAAATCAATAAAAAAACCCCAATTTTACCCAAAAATTGCCAAATATGGACTTGAAACAAATTCACGATTTAATCAAAGTAGTTAACAAGAGTAATATCGGAGAAATAAGCATTGAAGACAAGGATGGTAAAGTCACTATTAAACAAAAAGAGGAAAAAGTAACTGTCACATCGGTACCTGCTCAAGTTTACAGCGCAGCACCTGCGACAGCCGTTGCAGCGCCAGCTTCAGAAGCCACCCCATCGGCGGCACCCGTGGCAAGTAATTTAATTACTATTAAAAGTCCAATGATTGGCACATTTTATAGACGAGCTGCTCCTGATAGGCCATTGATGGCGGAAGAAGGAACAGAAGTAAGCCCTGGTAAAGTGGTTTGTATTATTGAAGCCATGAAATTATTTAACGAAATTGAAAGTGAGGTAAAAGGTACCATCGTTAAAATATTGGTTGAAGATGCAAGTCCAGTGGAATACGATCAACCATTATTCTTGGTTGAACCAGCTTAGGCTTACTCCCATTTTCTAATTTAAATTAAAAAAATGTTTAAAAAGATATTGATAGCCAATCGTGGCGAAATTGCTTTGCGTATTATTAGAACCTGTCGTGAGATGGGGATTAAAACCGTTGCAGTTTATTCGACAGCTGATAAAGATAGTTTGCATGTAAAATTTGCGGATGAAGCGGTTTGTATTGGTGGTCCGAAAGGACAGGAGTCCTATTTGAATATTCCTCATATCATGGCGGCTTGTGAAATCACAAATGCTGATGCCGTGCATCCTGGATATGGATTTTTAGCAGAGAATGCAAAGTTTGCACAAATTTGCGCCGATCATGGTATAAAATTTATTGGACCTACTCCTGAGATGATTAATAAAATGGGAGACAAGATCACTGCGAAAGAAACAATGATTAAAGCAGGCGTTCCTGTAGTACCAGGCGGAGAAGGTTTGTTGGAAAGTGTAGAAGCAGCAAAAAAATTAGCAAAAGAAATTGTATATCCAGTTATTATTAAAGCAACTGCAGGGGGCGGGGGTAAAGGAATGCGTGTGGTTTGGAATGAATCAGAAATTGAAAAAGCATTTGGTGATGCAAAGATGGAGGCCGCCGCAAGTTTTAAGAATGATGGCTTGTACATGGAGAAATTTGTAGAAGAGCCAAGACATATCGAAATACAAGTAGCCGGAGATCAATATGGTAATGTGTGTCATTTGAGTGAAAGAGATTGTTCTATTCAAAGAAGGCATCAAAAATTAGTGGAGGAATCCCCTTCGCCATTTATGACTTCTGAATTAAGGCAAAGAATGGGTGACGCAGCTATTAAAGCGGCGTCGGCCATTAATTATGAAAGCGTTGGTACGGTTGAGTTTTTAGTAGACAAGAACCGTAATTTTTATTTCATGGAAATGAATACGCGTATTCAAGTGGAACATTGTGTTACGGAAGAAGTAGTGAGTTATGATTTAATCAAGGAGCAAATAAAAATAGCAGCGGGCGAAAAAATTTCAGGTAAAAATTATGAACCTAAATTACATGCCATTGAGTGTCGTATTAATGCAGAAGATCCTTATAATGATTTTAGACCATCACCAGGTAAAATCACCGTATTACACACGCCGGGTGGGCATGGCGTTCGTGTAGATAGTCATGTATATGCAGGCTATGTGATTCCTCCTTATTACGATTCTATGATTGGTAAATTAATCACAGTTGCACAAACACGTGAGGAAGCGATCAATACAATGTACCGTGCTTTAAGCGAATATGTGATTGAAGGGGTGAAAACAACGATCCCTTTTCATTTACAGTTAATGCAAAATGAAGATTTTAGAAAGGGAAATTTTACCACTAAGTTTTTAGAAACTTTTACGATGAAATAATTTTAATTTTTCTTCGCTTTTTTAGAAATATAAAAGCTCGAAAAATTATCTTATGAAAATAAATAGGGGGCCCCGTAAAGGAGCCCCCTATTTATTTATAGAAAGCTAGAGTGTAAAGAAAAAAATACTATCCTGAACGAACATTTGAGCGAAGCGATGGAGAGAGAAGGAGAGTATTTATTTCTTTGATTTAAATAAACTAAAATCTAATAATAAAAAAAGGAGCCTCCGAAATGGGGCTCCTTTTTTGTTCGAACACTTTTTGAATTTCTATTAGCGTAAAAATAAAATCTCTCTGTATTTAGGCAAGGTCCATAATTCATCATCAACTAATTGCTCTAATTTATCTACATGATATCTTATTTTATCAAAGTAGGCCGCTTTTACTTTTGCTTCATACATAATGGCTTTTTCACGGGTGTCGGTAATATTATTAGCTACTTTACGCGCTTCTACCATTTCATGAACATTATCGTATACTTGTTGAATATGCGTACTTACATCTTTTAATAAAGTCAACTGACCTTTGTATAATTTTTCAGGTAATGCCGCTTCGCGAAGCAGACTTACATTTTTCAGTAATTCATTTTGATATTTAATAGCAGCGGGGATAATGTGATTGGTCGCAATATCACCCATTACACGTGCTTCAATTTGAACTTTTTTAATATAGGTTTCTAATTCAATTTCATGACGCGCTTCCAATTCACTATGGGTATAAATACCATTGTCCTTAAATAATTTCTTAGACTTATCAGTGATCATCGCATCTAATGCAACTGGGGTCGTTTTTAAATTAGGTAAGCCTCTTTTTTCTGCTTCCTTATGCCAATCTTCGCTATAGCCATCTCCTTCAAATAAAATCTTTTTACTTGATACAATATATTTTTGAATCACTTGCATGATAGCGATTTCCTTTTTATCTCCTTTTTCAATTAAGGCATCCACTTCACCAGCGAATTTTACTAAAGTGTCGGCCATAATGGTATTCAATACAGTCATTGGGTGTGCGCAGTTGGCTGTTGATCCTACTGCACGGAATTCAAATTTATTACCCGTAAAAGCAAATGGAGAAGTTCTATTGCGATCGGTGTTGTCAATTAATAATTCAGGGATACTGCGGTGTAAATCTAATTTCAAAATGGCTTCATCTTGTTCATCAAATTTTCCACTCACTCTTGTTTCCACATCATTTAACACTTTAGTTAAGTATTCACCAATAAAAACTGAAATGATAGCAGGAGGGGCTTCGTTCGCGCCTAAACGAAAATCGTTAGAAGCTGAAGCGATAGAAGCTCTTAAAATATCTGCATAATCGTGAACTGCTTTGATAGTGTTTACAAAGAAAGTTAAGAACATCAAATTGGTCTTTGGTGTTTTACCAGGCGCTAATAAATTAATTCCTGTATCGGTAGCCATACTCCAGTTGTTGTGCTTACCACTACCATTGATGCCAGCAAATGGTTTTTCGTGTAACAAAACGACTAAGCGGTGACGCTTTGCTACTCTTGTCATCACATCCATTAATAAAATATTATGATCAACAGCGATATTCACTTCTTCAAAAATAGGGGCACACTCAAACTGTGCAGGCGCCACTTCATTATGTCTTGTTCTTAATGGAATACCTAATTTGTAAGACTCGTTTTCATAATCGCGCATAAATGCGTACACTCTTTCAGGAATGGATCCAAAATAATGATCTTCTAATTGTTGTCCTTTTGCAGGTGCTGAACCAAAAACAGTTCTACCGCATTGTACTAAATCGGGTCTTGCATTTACCAATGCTTCATCAATCACAAAGTATTCTTGTTCCCAGCCTAATGTAGGAACTACTTTTGAAATATTTTTATCAAAGTAATTACAAACAGTAACAGCCGCTTTGTTCACTGCTTCCACTGCTTTCATTAAAGGCGCTTTATAATCTAATGACTCACCTGTGTATGCAATAAAAATAGTTGGGATACAAAGGGTTTTCCCGTTTCCGATTTCAATAATAAAAGCGGGTGAACTTGGATCCCATGCCGAATAGCCTCTTGCTTCAAAAGTGGCTCTTAAACCACCATTCGGGAATGAAGATGCATCTGGCTCTTGTTGTATTAATGCAGCACCATCAAATTCTTCAATAGCAGTGCCATCTGATTTTAAAGTAAAAAAAGAATCATGTTTTTCGGCTGTAGCGCCAGTTAAAGGTTGAAACCAATGTGTAAAGTGAGTCACTCCTTTACTCTCTGCCCAAGCTCTTAATCCAGTCGCTATTTGATTGGCAACGGCACGGTCAATTTTTTTAGCACCCTTATTACTGTTCACTAAACTTTTATAAGCTTCGTCACTTAAATATTCTCTAGCAGTTTTTAATGTAAACACACTTTCATTAAAAATAGCAGTGATTTTAGGTGCGTTGACATTGGGTGTTGGAGTTGAAACATGACTAACATGTTTAACTGCATCGGTTCTTAGTGACATATATGATTAAATTTTATATTAGCAATTCAACAAAGTTAGGGTCATTTGAGTAGGAGTAATCAACAAAAAATCCCCCAAATTGGGGGATTTTGATTCAAAGTGGGGGGTCTTTGTATGTAAAATTTAAACTTTTGCTGTTTTAACTGTTTTAATAATTCTGGCAGCAACCTTATAAGGATCTGCAGCAGAGTTAGGTCGACGATCTTCTAACCAACCTTTCCAGCCTTTTTCTACCGCACCAATAGGGATACGAATACTTGCACCTCTATCAGATACTCCAAAAGAAAAATCATGGATGGATGCTGTTTCATGTTTACCTGTTAATCTTAAATGGTTATCAGCACCATATACTTCAATATGTTCTTTTACAAATGGACGGAAAGATTCACAAATGATATCGTAAGTTTCTTTTTTACCACAAGTTCTTAAAGTAGTATTAGAGAAGTTGGCATGCATACCAGAACCATTCCAATCTAAAGTGCCTAATGGTTTACAATGCCAATTAATGGATACACCATAGGTCTCACCAATTCTTTCTAATAAGTAACGAGCAATCCAAATTTGATCACCCGCTTCCTTAGCACCTTTTGAAAATATTTGGAATTCCCATTGTCCTGCTGCTACTTCTGCATTAATACCTTCAATGTTCAAACCTGCATCAATACAAGCATCCAGGTGTTCTTCTACAATATTTCTACCATAGGCGTTGTTGGCGCCTACTGAACAATAGTAAGGTCCTTGAGGTCCAGGATAACCACCTTCTGGGAAACCTACTGGTTTATTGGTAGCAGGATTCCATAAAAAATATTCTTGTTCAAAACCAAACCAAAAATCATTATCGTCATCTTCGATGGTGGCTCTACCATTGCTTGGATGTGGTGTTCCATCTGAACTTAATACTTCACACATGACTAAGTAAGCATTTTTGCGTTGAGGATCCTTGCAAATAAAAACAGGCTTTAACAAACAATCACTTGAACCACCTGGTGCTTGTTCTGTCGAAGATCCATCAAAACACCATACATCACAATCGGCTAATTTGCCACTGAAATCTTTTTCAACTTTTGTTTTACTTCTTAGTGATTGTGTTGGCTTGTATCCATCAAGCCAAATGTACTCTAATTTCGAAACTGCCATAGGGTAGGAGATTTTAATATTAATAAATAAAATATATGATTAATTAGTTAATTTATTTACGGATTTGAGCGAAAATATATAAGAAAATCAAAAAAATGAAATTTTAGAATGATAAAAGACAAGAAATTTAGACAAATTATTAACATTAAAATAAAATAGAATATTAAATTGATTGCAAAAGATTGATAATCAATAACAGTATTTGCCATTTACATCATACACATTTTAATCTTGCATATGTTGGTAATTCTAATCAGGGTGTAATACGTCATTTTGTACCTTCGCGTCATCTTAAATCACCATCATCCAACTCAAATGGAAATAACTGTCAAAACAGCGCAACAATTAAGGTTAACAGCCGATGAATTTGAAAGCATCAAACAAAAACTAGGTCGAACACCCAACTTTACCGAATTGTGTGCCTTCAGTGGAATGTGGAGCGAACATTGTAGTTATAAAAATTCAATTAAATGGTTAAAAACTTTACCTCGTGATGGTGGCAGAATGTTGGTGGCTGCTGGTGAAGAAAATGCAGGTTTAATGGATATTGGAAATGATTATGGTGTGGTATTTAAAATTGAAAGTCATAATCACCCAAGTGCATTGGAACCTTTTCAAGGCGCTGCTACTGGTGTGGGTGGTATTCAACGCGATATTTTTACCATGGGTGCGCGTCCTATTGCTTCCTTAAACAGTTTGCGTTTTGGAAAATTAGACGATACAAAAACAAAAAGATTATTGGCTGGAGTGGTTCATGGTATTGGTCATTACGGAAATTGTTTTGGTGTACCAACAGTAGGAGGTGAATTATATTTTGAAGATTGTTATCATACTAATCCATTAGTGAATGCAATGAGTGTTGGCATTGTGAAAGCGGGAAAAACGGTTAGTGCGATTGCATTAGGAAAAGGGAACCCTGTATTTTTTGTGGGAAGTGCTACTGGTAAAGATGGTATTGGTGGTGCAAGTTTTGCATCTGCCGAAATCACAGCAGACAGTGTTGAAGAATTACCTGCGGTTCAAGTAGGTGATCCATTTCAAGAGAAAAAATTATTAGAAGCATGCCTCGAAGTTATTGAGACTGGGGGTGTGGTTGGAATGCAAGATATGGGTGCAGCTGGAATTATTTGTTCTACTGCCGAGATGAGCGCGAAGGGTGAAGTGGGTATGCGTATTGATTTAGATAAAGTACCTACACGTCAACAAAACATGAAAGCTTGGGAACTGTTATTAAGTGAAAGTCAGGAACGTATGTTGATGGTCGTTGAAAAGGGAAAAGAAGCGCAAGTATTAGCCGTGTTTGAAAAATGGGATTTGTCTTGTAGTAATATTGGAGAAGTAACGGACGATGGCTTATTAAATTTTTATATGAATGGAGAATTAGAGGCTTCACTACCTGCTTACGAATTAGTTTTAGGTGGAGGTGCTCCTGTATATACACGTGAATATGCTGCGCCTGCTTATTTAGAAAAAGTAAATGCTTTTGATATGAATTCAATTGCAGATACTACTGATTTAAAAGCAAGCGTTCAACAATTAGTTCAAATACCCAATATCGCTTCAAAGCGTTGGATATATACTCAATATGATAGTATGGTAGGAGCAGCCAATACTTCAACCAATGCGCCAAGTGATGCTTCTATTGTAATAGCAAAGGGAACAGGCAAGGCCTTAGCAATGACGGTAGATTGTAATAGTAAATATGTTTTTGCAAATCCTTATCAAGGCGCTATGATTGCAGTTGCAGAAGCTGCGAGAAATATTGTTTGTAGTGGTGGTGAGCCTATTGGCGTTACCAATTGTTTAAATTTTGGTAATCCATATGATCCCGAAGTGTACTATCAATTTGTAAAATCGGTCGAAGGGATGGGTGCAGCTTGTCGAAAATTTAATACACCTGTTACTGGAGGTAATGTAAGTTTCTATAATCAAAATCCAGACGGTCCTGTTTTTCCTACACCCACCATCGGTATGGTGGGCATTGTAGAAGATATGAAAAATAGAATGACCTTAGATTTTAAGAAGGAAGGGGACATCATTATTTTATTAGGAGAGCAACGAAATGATATAGGTTCTTCTGAATACCTAAATAAATTAAAAGGAGTTGAATTTTCTCAAGCACCTCATTTTGATTTGGAAGAAGAATTTGCTTTGCAACAATTAGTGGCTTCTTTAATTAAGAAAAAAAATATTATTAGCGCGCACGATATTAGTGAAGGTGGATTGATTGTAACTTTATTGGAATCGGCTTTCGTAAATAATAAGGGTTTTGAAGTGACTGCACAACAAAGTGGATTAAGACAAGATGCTTATTGGATGGGCGAAGCGCAAAGTAGGGTGGTGGTCACCTGCGATGCAGCGGCGGTGTCTGCTGTTGAAGCATTGGCTGCTTCTTTTGGTGTTAAAGCTACCACCATTGGTAAAGTAACCCAAAGTGATGTAATGGTGAACAGTGAAAATTGGGGTTCCATTTTGAATTGGAAAAATGATTATGATACGGCCATTGAAAAAAAATTAGCTTAAAATAAAATGTCCAATCAACTCACCATCGTTGTTACTGGTACTGCCGGATTCATTGGGTCAGTGATGGTGCAATATTTAAATGAACAAGGGTTTACACAACTTATTTTGGTGGATGATTTTGGGGTAGAAGCCAAACGAAATAACTGGGAGAAAAAGCAATTTATTAAAGTAATTGAAAGACAAGCTTTTTTAGAACAATTAGACACATTGGATTTTTCGATTGATGTGATCTTGCATTTAGGAGCTCGTACCGATACTACCGAATTTAATTATGCCATTCATGAGGAGCTGAATGTAACGTATTCAAAAACCTTATGGACTTTTGCAACTGAAAAGCAAATACCATTTATTTATGCCTCTTCTGCAGCTACATATGGTGCTGGCGAAAATGGATATGAGGATAGTCACACCATTTTAGATCAATTGGTCCCTTTAAATCCATATGGCGTTAGTAAAAATGAATTTGACAAATGGGCTATTGCACAAAAAGCAACACCTCCTTCATGGGCCGGCTTGAAATTTTTTAATGTATATGGTCCTAATGAATCTCATAAAGGCAGAATGGCCAGTGTTATTTTTCATGCCTTTAACCAAATTAAAGAAACTGGTTTAGTGAAGTTGTTTAAAAGCCACCGATCCGATTTTAATGATGGCGAACAACTAAGAGATTTTATTTTTGTGAAAGATGTAGTTCGTGTCATTTTTTGGATGATGCAAAAAATGCAATCAAATGATTGGTCAATTCAACTAAATGGATTGCATAACTTAGGCACTGGAAAAGCGCGTAGCTTTTATGATTTAGCTGCAAATACTTTTACTGCTCAAGGCTTGAAGCCCAATATTGAATTTATTGATATGCCACTGGATATCAGGGATAAATACCAATATTTTACCGAGGCAAATATGAACAAGCTGCGCGCAGCAGGATACAATCAACCCTTTGCAAGTTTAGAAGAAGGGGTGGGCGACTATGTTAAAAACTATTTACTTCCCGCTAAGGGTTACTAATTTTCTTAAATTTTTATTCTTAATAAATATTAGTGCGCTTTTAAAAATGCAATTGCTTTTGTATATGCGTCTGCTTTTGCTTCGGCATTAAAACTAGGATTGCTTGGATTTGCAAATCCATGTCCTGCTTCATACTTATTTACAGATAAATTTTTTCCTGCTTCTTTCATATTTTTTTCAAAATCATTGACCATGGCAGGTGAAGGACTTCTATCAAGATTGCCAAAGAAACCGATGATATCACATTGAATAGATTTTAATTTATCCATATTGGTTTCAGGTCGTCCATAATACATGATAGTTCCTTTTGCTTGCGGTCCAGCGAGTATAGCAGTTTGCAAACTCCACATACCGCCAAAACACCAACCTACACTATAAATAGCAGCCTTACTTCCTGCGTATTTTATGGCTCCTTGAATAATGGCAGTCATTCTTTCCATATTGGCACCTTGCATTAATTTCATAGCACTATCTGGAGTGGCAGCTACTTTTCCATCATACATATCCACTGCAATTATATTCACATCTCCTAAGTCGCTAAAATATTTATCTGATTCCAATTTCACATTATCATTCAAACCCCACCATTCTTGTATCACAATTAAATATTTATTGGATTTCTTTTTGGCTGCAATAAAATAGGCATTGGCCTGCTTCCCATCAGCAGCTTCAAATGTCATCATTTTCCCTAATAAATTTTCGGGTTGAATTGCCAAAGGTTTTGGATGCATGGATGCAAATTGGGGGGTGCTGGCTTCTAATTGGTAGGCTTGTAAAGTTTCGGTATTAAGGCACTCAATCACCTCTGCTTTTTTGATACTTGGATACTAAGAAGGTGACCAATGCCAACTTAGTAAACCAGCTATAAAAAGGGTACCTAGAGTAGAAAAAATTAGTTTTTTCATAATATTTCGATGTTTTATTTTAAAGATGTTCACTTTTATATAACAGTTATAAACATTTTTTGTTCGGTACATTGGATCATTTTGTAAGCCATTATTTTTGGCGTAGGTTTGTATGACCTCTAGTAATTTTTCCAAATAAAGATAGGTCCTAAAAAGTAAATTAACCATTTTGATAAAAGTGGCGCATTTGGCATTTTTGCTATTTCGCGTTCCTTTTTTCAATAAAATTTGAAGTATTAAACAGTATGGCAAAGTATATATTTGTAACAGGCGGTGTAACGAGTAGTTTGGGAAAGGGCATTATTGCTGCTTCATTGGCAAAATTATTGCAAGCTAGAGGGATATCTGCTACCATACAAAAATTTGATCCTTATATTAATGTGGATCCAGGTACTTTGAATCCCTATGAACATGGTGAATGTTATGTTACGGAAGATGGTGCCGAAACGGATTTGGATTTAGGGCATTACGAGCGTTTTTTAAGCACCCCTACTTCTCAAGCGAATAATGTGACCACAGGGCGCATTTATCAAACTGTTATTAATAAAGAAAGAGCAGGTGAATTTTTAGGAAAAACGGTACAAGTAGTTCCTCATATTACGGATGAAATTAAAAGACGTATGATGTTGTTGGGTGTAGAAGGAAAATACGATGTCGTGATTACTGAAATTGGGGGCACCGTGGGTGATATTGAAAGTACTCCTTTCATTGAAACTGTTCGTCAAATCCAATGGGAATTGCCAGAAGATGATGTGATGGTGGTGCATTTAACTTTAATCCCTTATTTAAATGCAGCAAAAGAATTAAAAACAAAACCAACACAACACAGTGTTAGAATGTTAAGTGAAACTGGGGTGCATCCCGATGTCATCGTATGTAGAACAGAACATCCATTAAATGATGAGATAAAACGAAAAATTGCATTATTCTGCAATGTAAAAGCAGGAAATGTAATTGAGTCTTTAGATGCTAGTACTATTTATGAAGTGCCTTTGTTGATGTTAAAAGAACAATTGGATTTAATTGTATTAAAGAAATTAAATATTCAAAATTTCAAGGAACCTGATTTAACAAAGTGGAATATTTTTTTAGATAAATTAAAACATCCTAAATCAACTGTCAATATTGGACTGATTGGAAAATATATTGAATTACAAGATGCCTATAAATCAATACTAGAAGGATTTATTCACGCTGGTGCAATGAATGAAGTAAAAGTAAATGTGGTGAATGTGCATAGCGAAAACTTAACAGCTGAAAATGTAAATCAGCAATTAGCTGGATTAGATGGATTGTTAGTTGCACCTGGTTTTGGAAATAGAGGCATTGAAGGAAAAATTATCGCAGTACAATTTGCTAGAGAAAATAAGTTACCCTTTTTTGGTATTTGTTTAGGAATGCAAATGGCCGTGATTGAATATGCTCGAAATGTAATGGGACTCAAAGGGGCTCATTCGGTTGAAATGGATCCTAATACATCCCATCCAGTTATTGATATGATGGAAGAACAAAAAAGAATCACAATGAAGGGAGGTACCATGCGATTAGGTTCTTATCCTTGTACTATTTCCAAAGATACACTTGCTTATAAAATATACGGCACTTCAGAAATTAGCGAGCGTCATCGTCATCGTTATGAATTTAACAATGCCTATTTAAAAGCATTCACAGACGCTGGTTTATTGAATAGTGGAAACAATCCAGCGACAGGATTGGTAGAAATTGTTGAATTACCACAACATCCCTTTTTTATCGGAGTTCAATATCATCCAGAATTAAAAAGTACCGTGGAGCATCCAGCTCCTTTATTTGTTCATTTTATTGAAGCTGCTAAAAAATATGCAGCTCAAAAAAAGTAAACAAATTTTTCCCCGGCAGCGTAAATACATTTGCTTATATTCCTAACATTTGTTAGTTTTATAACATGAAGCCCATTCGTATTATTACATCTACTAGTTTATTTGATGGACATGATGCAAGCATCAATATCATGCGAAGAGTGATGCAGGATAAGGGTGTGGAAGTCATCCACTTAGGACATAATAGATCAGCACTTGAAATTGTGGAAGCAGCGATTGACGAAGATGTTCAAGGCATTGCAATTACATCTTATCAAGGTGGGCATATTGAATTTTTTAGTTTTGTTCGAAAATTATTAAATGATGCAGGATACCAACATATTAAAATAGTAGGTGGAGGTGGTGGTACTATTTTACCTGCCGAAGCGGCTCATTTAGAAAAGATAGGCATCTCCAAAATTTATTTACCCCAAGATGGTTTAAAGCTTGGGATTGAGGGAATGATTCAAGAAGTAGTGGCGCTATGTAATTTTGAATATTCTAAAATGCCTTCCCTTTCAAAAAAATTACCCATTGCTAAAAAAATTGACCCTCGCAGTTTAAGTAGATCTATTACTTTATTGCAAAACGGAAAATTGAAGTGGTCACTTTCGAAAAATAAAAATAATATTCCAGTAATTGGATTAACAGGAACGGGGGGTGCTGGTAAGTCAAGTGTTTGTGATCGGTTAGTGCAATATTTTTTATTAACCAATCCTACCAAAACCATTGCCATTATTTCGGTAGATCCTAGTAAGAGAAAAACAGGAGGGGCATTATTAGGAGATCGGATTAGAATGAATGCCATTCATCATCCTCATGTATTTATGCGTTCTTTAGCTACTAGAAATGATCAAAAAACTTTAGCCAAGGAAATGGATAAAGTAATTGATTTATGTAAGGTAGCCGGATTTGATTGTATCATAGTAGAAACGGCTGGTGTGGGACAAAATGATGCAGGGATTGTTGATTTTGTAACGGTGCCAGTTTATATCATGACTCCAGAATTTGGGGCTGCAACCCAGTTGGAGAAAATTAATATGATCGATTACGCTTCCTTAATTGCTGTGAATAAATTTGAAAGAGCAGGTGGTTTAGATGCAGTAAGAGATGTTCGAAAACAATACATGCGTGCGCACCATATTTGGGATAATAAAACAAAAGGACAACCCATTTTTGGCACCATTGCATCGCATTACAATGATCCGGGTATTCAAAAAATGTACAATGCATTAATCGACATCATCTTTATTAAACATAAAATTAAATGGAATCCAATTCCATGGGAAATTCCATATGATGAGACTCAGGTAACACAGCCATTGATACCATCATCTCGCATTTCGTATTTAGGAGAAATTAAGCAAACTATAAACCAAAATAAAGTTTGGATTGCCCAGCAAAAGCAACAAGCTTCTAAATGGTATGCTTTTCAACAAGTATTAAATCAACCTAGTTTCAAACAAAATAAGGACATACAAAAGGAGCTACTTCGTATTGAAAAGGAAATAGACCCTAAGGTAAAAAATGGTATTGTCCATTGGCCAAGTGTTCAATTAAAATACCAAGACGATTTTTTACATTATGAAGTGCGTGGAAAAAAAATAAAAAAAGAATTAAATTTTGAAACACCTTCAGCTTTAAAATTGCAACGCGTTTGGCTTCCAAAGTTTAGCGATTGGGGTGATATAGCCGAATGGCAATTAACTGAAAATGTACCAGGACAATTTCCTTTTAC
>JAPLEJ010000027.1:30268-34753 GCA_026391435.1 Bacteroidota bacterium | reverse complement strand
TATAGCATTGGGTTTTAATATCACTTTAGGAGAGATTAGATTTATTGGTCAAGTGGGACCTTATACCTTAAAAAGTTGTCAATTAGATACAGATAAGGATGGCATATTTAATAGTGAGGATTTAGACTCAGATGGTGATGGCTGTGCGGACGCAATAGAAGCAAGTAGTTCTAAAACGGCAAAAAGTATTACTGCTTATCCAACAGGCACCGATACCAATGGGAATGGGTTATTAAATGTTTATGAATCAGCAACTGCTGGTGTAATAAGTTATACTTCAACGTATTCAAATTATGCTTTAGATAATACTAAAAATTATTGTACAGACACCGACAATGATGGAGTACCTGATATAATTGATTTAGATGATGATAATGATGGGGTTTTAGATACTAGTGAATGTGTATCTGTTTTATCTCAAACTTTCCTAACAACAGGTGGAAATACAAATTCATTGACAGACTGGACTGTTGGCGGCACCTATGGAGGTACATGGACAAGTGGAGTAGGTAGAATTAATTTAAATGCTAATGGTTTAGAATTTAGAAGAGATGCATCCACCACATCTACAATTACAAGAACAATTACAAACCTTCCTGCAAACAGCGAGATTACCCTAGGTAATATGTATTGGTTTAATACAAATGCTGCTGATAATTCTGTTGTAGCAACTTTAAATATTAAGTTAAATGGAATGACTTATGCAACTATAAAAACAGGAACAGCAAATACTGCACAACCTTCAATTACCGTTGCAAATGGGGCTACTGCTAATTTATCTTCACTACCAAGCACTTCTGCAAATACGACTTCTTCTAAGTCTGATGTTATTATTAAATTACCCAATCCTATCATAGCGTCTGCTTCATTAATTATTGAATTTATAGCTTCATCCTCAGCGGGGGAGGTAGATGATATTGGTTTTGCTTCTATAGCAATCAATAGTTGCAATGCGGATACCGACGGTGATGGAATCCCTAATCAATTAGACCTTGACTCCGACGGCGATGGTTGTTCGGATGCTGTTGAAGCAAGTAGTTCCAATACTGCAACTAGTATTTCTGCATTTCCAACTGGCACCGATACAAATGGAAATGGGTTGTTGAATGTTTACGAATCTTCATCTGCAGGGGTGGTAAGTTATACTTCCACATATGCTACAAATGCATTAGATAATACTAAAAATAGATGTACGCTTAATAATAATTATACCATTACTTCTCCTGCTGCACTTTGTGCAACCAGTAGTTCACCTGGTGTTTTATTTTCAAGTTCAAATGTAGTTTTACAGTCTGGCACATCAGGATCCATTGCTATTAAATGGCAAAGAAGTACCGATGGTGGGGCCAATTGGACTGATATTGTTGGGGGCGCTAATGCAACAGATGCAGGTGTTACTTATACTAACTTTAATTCAAATACAAGTACGGTTCCTTACTTAACATTTTCTGCTGCTCCTTTAACAATTAATGCGTATAAATATAGAATAGTTAGCACGAACATAATTGGTTATTCCGCTTATTCTAATGCTGTTACAATTACGATAAATACCATTCCAACTATTACAACTCAACCTGCTAATAGTGTTAAATGTACCACAGCTGCTACTTCTTTTTCAACAGTGGCTAATGGGGGTACTACAAGTTTAACCTATCAATGGCAGGTAAATACTAATACTAGTTCACCAACTTGGACTAGTATTACAGCAGGTAATGTACCTAACCATACTGGTATTACATACAGTGGTTTTACTAGTGCTACTTTAAATTTATCTGATGCACCTGCTACTGCTAATAATTATCAATATAGATTTATTGTAACTAATTCATGTGGTAGTGTTACCTCTTCTTCTACCACTTTAAATCCAACACCTGCTGCGCCAAGTATTACTGCAGGGGGTGCTTTAGCTATTTGTGAAGGTAGTTCAGTTACATTAAGTACCACCCCAGTTGCAAATGTCACTTATCAATGGTATAAAAATTCGGTTCTAATTGGTGGTGCCACAACTACAAGTTTAGTTGTTGCACAATCTGGTGTTTATTCTTTAACTGCAAAATTAGCAGGTGGTTGTACCATTGAAAATAGTAATTCGGCTGCTGCCACTACTGTAGTTGTAAATCCAATACCAACAGCATCTATTACTCAAGGAGCAGTATTAACTTTGAATGCTGGTGCAAGTATTGTTTTATCTGTAAGTACAAATGCACTGACGCCTACCTATATTTGGTATACTGCAGCAATTGGTTCAAATGTTTGGTCTGTTGTTTCGGGACAAACTGCAAATAGTTTAACAGTATTAGCTGCAGGACAATATAAAGTAAGTGTAACTTCTTCAACAGGTTGTTCTGTATTATCTAATATTACTACCGTTTCTGTTTTACCTGCAGCTTCAGTAACTGGCTCCACTATATTTTGTGCACCAGGATCAGTATTAATTTCAATTAATAAAGAAACGGGACAAACAGCTACATGGGAACAAAATACTATTGGTGGATCATCATCATCATGGACAACTATAATTGCTGATGCTTCATCAACAACAAGTTCAACTTATACTGCCACAACAACTGGATCTTATAGAGTTGTATTGTCTGGAGTTCCTGGAGTTATTGCAAATGGTACTAGTGAAAATATTAATGTTACAGTTAATCCTTTACCTACACCATTTATTACTGCTTCTGCAACTTCAATATGCGCAGGAGAGTCAATTAGTTTAACGGGGTCAGGAGGTCCATCATATCAATGGTTATTAGATGGTGCTGCAATTTCGGGTGCTACTTCTGCTAGCTATACACCTACATTATCAGGAGCTTATGCTTTAAAAGTGATTGATGCAAATACTTGTCAAGCAACTTCTACCGCATCTTCAATTACAATTAATCCATTACCTGCTACTCCAAATATTTCGGCAACTACGGCTAATTTCTGTTACCCTGGATCGGTTAATTTAACTTCTTATCAACCATCTGCAACTGCAGGAATTACATATGAGTGGCATACGGTATCATCTAACCCAACTATTTCCACATTGGTTGGCACTTATACGCAAGTTACGACTGCTGGCACTTATTACTTATATGCAAAAAGTAGTACAGGTTGTTATTCTTTAGCTTCATTAGGCTTAGAAGTAACTAATACTACTTTGGTACAAGCCATAACAACTGCTAGTAATCAAATTTATAATTTAAATGCAACTGCAATTGATTTAACTGCTGGATTAACCAATGCTTCCTATGAGTTAAGATGGTATGATGCAATCACTTCAGGTAGTTTATTATCTGCGCCAGTGACTCCATTAACAACAACAGTAGGTGTTACTAATTATTATGTAGAACAATATGATCCACTAGGAACTGGATGTATGAGTAGTCCTCGTCAATTGGTAACAGTAACTGTAAAACCTTTAGCGCCTGGTATTTCACCCAACGCTAGAATTGTTGGACAAACAATTACTTATTGTAATGGAGCCAGTCCTGTAACATTAACTGCTTCTGGTACCGATTTAAAATGGTATACAAGTTCAGTAGGAGGAACAGCTACCACAACGGCACCGACCATATTAACAGGAACTGCAACTACTACTAGTTATTTTGTTTCACAAACTGTTAATGGTGTTGAATCGGATCGTTCGGAAATTATTACGATTGTTAATGCAGCATTAGCTGGTACTAGTTCCATAACTGGTTCAACATCTGTGGTGTCGGGTATGAGATCATCTTATTCAATTACACCAGTTGCTGATGCGGTTTCTTATACTTGGACTTTACCTACAGGTTGGGTAGGTAGCCCAAATTTAAATGTCAATGATGTAATTGTTGGAACTAGTGGTGGTAATATAACTGTCAAATATACTGATGCAAATGGTTGCGTATCTCCAATTACTACTCTTAATGTGGATTTGGATAGTGATGGAGATGGGATTTTTGATGGTGCTGATTTAGATGATGACAATGATGGTATTTTAGATACGATTGAAAACGCAGCTTGTATACCATCTTCTACGACTTGTGATTCAGATGGAGATGGAGTTCCCAATAATTTAGATTTAGATAGTGATGGTGATGGTATTACAGATGCAAGAGAATCAAATGGCATTGATTTAGATGGTAATGGTAGAATTGACGGAGCTGTAGATGCGAATGGAGTTCCAGCGTCTTCTAATGGTGGTGTTACACCTCCTGACACAGATGGTGATGGCAAGAAAAATCCATACGATACAGATAGCGATGGTGATGGAATTCCAGATTCAGTTGAGAAAGGAACTAATGCAAATAGTCCTGTGGATACAGATGGCGATGGTACACCTGATTATCTAGACACCGATAGTGATAATGATGGTATACCTGATTCAGTTGAAAAAGGAACAAATGGTGCAACACCAGTAGACACTGATGGCGATGGAACACCAGATTATTTAGACACCGATAGTGATAATGATGGCATTCCTGATAGCGTTGAAAAAGGAACAAATGGTGCAACACCTGT
>JAPLEJ010000027.1:0-30242 GCA_026391435.1 Bacteroidota bacterium | reverse complement strand
TACGGATGGCGATGGAACACCAGATTATTTAGATACCGATAGTGATAATGATGGCATTCCTGATAGCGTTGAAAAAGGAACAAATGGTGCAACACCTGTAGATACGGATGGTGATGGCATACCAGATTACAGAGATACCGATAGTGATAATGATGGTATACCTGATTCAGTTGAGAAAGGTACAAATGGTGCAGTTCCTGTTGATACTGATGGTGATGGAGTTCCGGATTACAGAGACACCGATAGTGATAATGATGGTATTCCTGATAGCGTTGAAAAAGGAACAAATGGAGCAACTCCAGTAGACACTGATGGAGATGGAATACCAGATTATTTAGATACAGATAGTGATAATGATGGTATTCCTGATAGTGTTGAGAAAGGAACAAATGGTGCAACACCTGTAGATACTGATGGTGATGGAATACCAGATTATTTAGATACAGATAGTGATAATGATGGCATTCCTGATAGTGTTGAGAAAGGAACAAATGGTGCAACACCTGTTGACACCGATGGTGATGGAACTCCAGATTATTTAGACACCGACAGTGATAATGATGGCATACCTGATTCAGTTGAGAAAGGAACAAATGGTGCAACGCCAGTAGACACTGATGGAGATGGTATCCCAGATTATAGAGATACGGATAGTGATAATGATGGTATACCTGATTCAGTTGAGAAAGGAACAAATGGTGCAACGCCAGTTGATACTGATGGTGACGGAATACCAGATTACAGAGATACCGATAGTGATAATGATGGTATACCTGATTCAGTTGAGAAAGGAACAAATGGTGCAACACCAGTAGACACAGATGGTGATGGTATCCCAGATTATTTAGACACCGACAGTGATAATGATGGCATACCTGATAGTGTTGAAAAAGGAACAAATGGTGCAACTCCTGTTGATACTGATGGTGACGGAATACCAGATTACAGAGATACAGATAGTGATAATGATGGCATACTAGATGCTATAGATAATTGTAGAACTGTAACAGGGGTTGCCTCTAATAATGGTTGTCCTGCAGTAAATACACTAACAAACGATGCAAGTACTGCTTATGTAAATATTCCAGCTGCTGGAAATATATCTACCAATGATGCAGTAACAGCAGGAACTACTTATGGTCAACCATCTCAAATACCTGGATCAACGATTACGGTTAATCCTGATGGATCTTATAGCTTTACGGCAACAACTGCTGGAACTTATACTTATATAGTGCCGGTATGTGCGTCAGGTCAAACAACCAATTGTCCAACGGAAACTTTAGTAATAACAGTTATTTCATCCAATACTGCCCCAACTGCTGTAGCAGATACAAAAACAATTGCAGAGGATGGCGTTGCCACAGGTAATGTCTTAACAAATGATACAGATGTGGATGCTGGAACTACACTTGCTGTCACTAAGTTCACGATAGGTGGCGTAGATTATGCAGCAGGAACAACAGCAACCATTCCAGGAGTAGGAACAGTGGTAGTCAATGCAGATGGATCTTATACATTTACGCCAGTAGCAAATTATAATGGAACCGTTCCTACGATTACTTATACCGTAACTGATGGAACTGCAACTGCAACATCTACTTTAAATATTACGGTGACTGCTGTAGACCCTGCACCCATTATTACTCCAGACTTTAATGCAACAAATATTAATGTACCAGTGAGTGGTAATTTATCAACAAATGATAAGATACCAGCGGGCAGTATTTATGGTACACCTATGCCAGCAAGCACAAATCCAACGGGAGGAAGTATTACAATAAATCCTGATGGCACTTATACTTTCACAGGTACTAAACCTGGTACTTATACTTATGAAGTGCCAGTTTGTGCGGCGGGTCAAACAACGAACTGCCCTGTAACACCTCTAGTGATAACAGTAAAGGATCCGTTAAGTAATACGAATGCACCAATTGCAAACACGGATGTGGCAACACTTAAAGCAGGTGGTAGCAACACTATTAATGTATTAGCAAATGATAAATCTTCTAATCCTGGAACAATATTAAATCCATCAAGTTTAGCGATTACAGTTACACCAACACATGGTACAGCAGTAGTAAATGCAGATGGCACAATTATATACACTCCAGCAGCTGGTTTTGTTGGTACTGATAGTTTAACTTATAAAGTTTGTGATAACAGTGTTCCACCAATTTGTACCACTGCAAAAGTTTACTACACAGTGAATCCAGCTACTGCACCATCACCAACAAGCGCAAGTGATGATTTCACTAGCACAAATGGCGCAACACCAGTAAGTGGTAATGTATTAACTAATGATAATAATACTAGTGGATCAACATTAAAACTAACAGACAATAGTGTACCATTAAAAAGCCAAGGGACAATCGTATTCAATACTGATGGAAGCTATGTATTTACAGCAGCTCCTGGCTTTAGTGGCCCTGTAGATATTACATATACAGCTTGTACAAGTGCTGGAGTATGTGCTACCGCAACCTTACATATATTAGTTGATCCAATTATAGCGACATCGGTGTTAAAACCTGATTTTAATGAAACATTAGTGAACATCCCTGTAACAGGAAATGTGAGTACAAATGATAATGTTCCCGTAGGTACCACTTATGGAACACCACAGCCAGCGATATCTAATCCTGAAGGGGCTAATTTTAAAATGAATCTAGATGGTACTTATACATTCAATTCAAACACGCCTGGTACTTATATTTATTATGTCCCAGTTTGTAATCCTGGACAATCAACTGGATGTCCTATTGTTCCCATTCAAATTACAGTGATAGATCCAAATGTAAAAAACAATCCACCTATAATCAACCCAGATATTGAATTTACTTATGTCAACACACCAGTTAATACAAATGTGTTATTAAATGATAAGGCGTCAAATGTGGGAGTAGAATTAAATAAATCATCGTTGCAGGTTTCAAAAAATCCAGCCAATGGTAAAGCAATTGTTAACCCAGATGGGACCATTACCTATACTCCCAATCCAGGTTTTGTAGGTACAGATAGCTTGGTATATAATATTTGTGATAATAGTACTCCAACACCTAATTGTAAAAATGCAGTAGTCTATTATACAATTAAACCATTAGGTATTGCGCCTATAACGATTGCGACTGATGACTTTGCAAGTACATATCAAAACAGCACTTCTGGTAATATATTATTGAATGATAAAAATACTGGATCTAATCAAAGTAGTTTAGTGGTAACAGATTATACTAAACCACTTGCTTCTCAAGGGGTTTTAGTAATTAATCCTGATGGCACATATACTTTTACACCGGGCCCTGGTTTTAAAGGACCGATTGATATTATTTATACAGTTTGTGGAGGTACCCCTAAATCATGTGCGAATGCCACTTTACATATTTTAGTGAAGCCACTTATTCCAACTCAAATATTTGATATTAAAAAGTCAGCTACTGGGATAAATGTAAATTTGGATGGCAGTTATAATATCAATTTTAGTATTACAATTAAGAATCTTACCAATGAAATAATTGATAGCATAAGTGTAAAAGATGATTTAACTAAAGTATTTAATGATATAAAAGGGGTTAAAGTTCTAAGTGTAACCACTTCAGGAAATTTGACCAAAAATAGTGGTTATGACGGAATTGCTAATGTTGAGTTATTGTCTATTTCTTCGATAATGAATGCGAATCATCTAGATTCAATCAATTTATTTGTAAATGTAAGTAATAATAACTCTGGCACTTTCTTAAATACAGCTATATTAAAAGCGCCAATGAGTAATGGTTTAGTTGAATTAGCTTCCACTGATCCAGCTCGTTTAAGTTCGGATAGTACAAAAAGAATACCCACTTTATTTGTAATTCCTAAGATTGACTTTAAAATACCAGAAGGTTTTTCACCGAATAATGATGGTATAGATGATACATGGACAATAATTAAACCATTTGGTTCAAAAGTTTCAGTAAAAGTGTTTAATCGTTGGGGTAATGAAGTATATCGTAGTGATGATTATAAGAATGATTGGAGAGGGAAAGGGGTTTCTAATTTCCTTGGTGAAGATGTCCCAGAAGGAACCTATTATTATATAGTAGAGGGAACCAATTTTAGTGGAGGCGTAGTTCGATTAGCAGGACCATTAACAATAAAAAGATAAGCAATTAATATATTAGTAATGAAAATCAGAACTCATAATATATATCATTCAATAGGCTTAAAAATAGCAATGTTTTTATGCATTATCTTCCATTTTATTGGTATTGAAAAAACATTTGCTCAAACAGAGCCCATGTACTCTCAGTATATGTATAATATGTTAGGGGTAAATCCTGCATACGCTGGTAGTAGAGAAGCTTTAAGTTTTAATTTCTTTCAAAGAAATCAATGGGTGGGATTAAAGGGGGCACCCAAAACAACTTCATTAAGTATAGATCAATCAATAAAAGATGGGAAATTAGGTATTGGTGTTCAAGTATATAATGATCAATTAGGTGCCGAAAAGGCCAATGGAATAAATGCTTTTTTAGCAAGTAGGATAAAGGTTTCAGATAATGGTATCTTATCGGCTGGATTAAGTGTTGGTTTAATGAATTACCAAATAGATTTATTGTCTATTGAAAATCGACAAACAACTACAGACCCAAGTTTTATTTCTACTGAAAATACTTCACAATGGAATCCATCAGTAGGTTTTGGTATATATTATAATACCGATCAATTTTATGTTGGTATTTCATCTCCGAGTGTTTTAAAATCAAGGTTAGCAAAATACGATAACTTTAATTCAGGTATTCAAAGAACAGATGATTTTCATTTGTTTGCTACAATGGGTTATGTTATTCAAATTAATGAAGAAATTAATTTAAAACCATCCACTATGATAAAAATGGTAAGTGGTGCTCCTTTAGAATTTGATTTAAACACGAATGTGTGGCTAAGGAATATTTTAGGAGTTGGTGTAAGTTATAGAACTGGGGATGCTATTTTAGGAATGGCAGAAATACAAACTTCACCAAGTTTAAGAATTGGATATGCTTATGATATGCCATTTTCGCCATTAAAATATTATACGAGCGGATCACATGAAATTATGATAAGATATGAGATAGGTGCTAATAAATCTAAAATTAAATCTACTCGTTATTTTTAATCTATAAATTATGAATCGAATTAAATTAATATCCATATTTGTTTGTCTGTCTTTAATGGTATCGGGACAAAGCAGAAAAGGAAAATCGCTTTTAAAAATTGCTAATCAGGAATTAAGTAATTTAAGATATACCTATAGCATACCTTATTATAAAAAGTATTTATTATTACAACCGAATGATACACTTGCATTAAAAAATATAGCTACTGCTTATCAAATGGTCAATCAATACGATAGTGCTTTAAAATACCTTGAGAAAGCAGTTGAAAAGGGTCATAAAAGCATTACTCAGCTACCTGAATTATATGCAGTTTTAAAAAAATATGACAAAGCCATTAATTATTATATATCCTTGCCAGATACAATAAAAACAAAAATAATTGACTCCAGAGTTTATGGTTTTAAAAATTTAAAACGATTTTATTCTGATTCAGTTGATTTCACAATTTTTAATACCATATTAAATACGCCATATAATGATTATAACGCAACACCCTATAATGGTGGTTTGGTATTTGAGTCCAATAGATTACCTAAATTGAAATTAAAATTTCCTTTATTTAATAAATTTAAAAAGAATGAGTTTGCATGGGATGGCGCTGGGTATTCAAAATTATATTTTTCCCAAAATGCAAATATTAGAACTAATAATATTTCAAGTTTTGTTTGGATTGATAAAAAATTACCACGTAGCAATGTTGACTATACTAGCCAAACAAGTAATGATAATAATAAGATTAATTCCGAATATGGTGTTAATTATATTAAATATACTGACTCGTCTGTCAAATTATTTAATTTACAAAAAGGGGTTAAATTTAATATAGGATCAGTAAGTTTTACAAAGGACGGATTACATGCTTATTTTACAAAAAATCAATCTAAGTCTAAAGGGGTATTCCAATTAGAAATATGGGAATCAATTTTCATTAACGGTCATTGGAGTAGAGGGCATAAAATGTTTTTTAACAATAGCAATTACAGTTATTTTCATCCCGCCATATCACAAGATGGCAAAAGATTATATTATGTTTCAGACGAACCTACTGGTTTTGGCGGATCTGATCTATATTATATTGAAAAAAATAGTGATGGTTCTTGGAAAGCGACAACTAATTTAGGTCCAGAAGTAAATACAGAAGGGAATGAGTTGTTTCCTACTTTTTATGATGGGCTATTTTGTTTTAGTTCAAATGGACATCCTGGCTTAGGTGGGTTAGATATATTTAGAATTGAATCAAGCTCAAAAGGGGAGATGGTCATTAAAAATTTAGGGTATCCAATTAATAGTTCATTTGACGATATTGCTTTTTACATGAATAATTATGCTGGATTTTTTACTTCCAATCGATATGGCTCAGATGATATTTTAGCTTTCGATTACAAAAAAGTTCAAATACAATTAAAAGGTCAAATTTTAACGGATCAGAAATTAATGGAACATACTAAAGTGTATTTGTACGCTTTTAATGATCAAGGAAATAAATATCTAGTGGATAGTACTTTTTTGGATGTGCAATCCAATTACACATTTAATACTAGACCCAATAGTGAATACAGTATTGAATTGTATGATACATTTGGAAATATACATGAATTTAGTATCAATTCTGAAAATTATATAAATCAAAATGGGGTATATAATAAAGACATTGCCTTATTAAATATTCCTATACCTGAACAACAGTTAATTGCCAATAAGGAAAAAGAAGACGAAATTAGAAAAGCTGAATTAGCTAAGTTGACGCCCACATTCATTAGGGCCATTGATTCTCTCAAAAGCTTAACGAATGATTATGTTGAATTACATCATCCATTTGACCAAGTTTATATTATAAAGAAGGATTTAAATGAATATTATAAGTTGATAGAAAGAGTAAAGAGAATGAATGGTAAAAAAATTGTGATTGTATCTGCAACTGATTGTAATGGTACTTATGAATACAATGAAGATTTATCAATTCGAAGAGCTAAAAGAATTTCAAAATCACTAGCTAAATTATCAAATAATATATTAATAATAAAACAAGTTGGAGAAAGAGAGCTTTTAAAAGATTGTAGTGATGCGAGAAAAGATATTTTAGAACAAGTAGTAAATAGGTATAGCTACATATTTATATTAAATAAATAAAATTTAATTTTATGTTTAGAAAAAAAATCGGAATTAATATCAAGCCTTTAGCACAACGCGAAAAAGAAGTATTTGATTGCCTTGTAAAAGGAATGAGAACTAGTGAAATTGCAACAAAATTTGACTTGAAACCAAATACGATATCTACGATTAAGAAATCGATTTATCGTAAATTGAATTTAAATAATCCTTATGATTTATTTCAATATGCCATGATACAAAAACTTCAAAAACAATAAAATTCTTTTTTATGAAAAAATTCATTTTAATTGGCTCCTTTATATTTTCATTCTCATATGGCTTTACTCAAAATACCCCATCAAATCAAGTTGATATTACTAAATTATTGAAATTCACCAATGATAATTATGATATGGGTAAAATAAAGTTTGGCAAACCCACCGAATTTACTGTTGATATACAAAACATTAGTAATTACAATATTAGTTTAGATAATGTCATGGCAGGTTGTGGTTGTACCACTCCTAAATTTACTAAGGATCAGATGTTGACGCCTGGTGCTCATGCCAATGTAGTGTTAGGATTTAATGGAAGTGCAATGGGTGTATTTTCAAAATCAGCCACGCTATTTTTTAGCGGTAATTTGACCAAAACTGTTTCCTTTCATGGGGAAGGGATACAATAGAAAGCTAGAATTATCATAATAATGACCTACTAGGTCATAAAAAAGGGGCTTTTAGCCCCTTTTTTTGTTATTCTGCGGAGAGTTAGGGATTCGAACCCCAGGACCTGTTACAGTCAACAGTTTTCAAGACTGCCGCAATCGACCGCTCTGCCAACTCTCCGCGGCAAATGTAGGAAGGGAAACCCAATTTTGCAAAAATACTTGTATTTTAAAGGGGTAAACAATTGGTCTAATATATTGACTACCATGTATCTTTACAAAAAAGGAGTAAGTGAAAGAATTATCAGCATTAAATGTGTTTTTTTGGAAGTATAGGGTGCGGTTTTTCATGGGCATCCTATTAGTCATTGCTACCAATTATTTGGCTGTTTTAGCCCCTCAAATTACCGGTTATGTGGTTGGTTTAGTACAAGCAAAACTGCCAGGTGCGAAACCCGCTAATAGTATACATAATGATTACATCGTATCAAGCATCGATCATTTAAGCAGCTATTTTAGCTTTAGTTTCGCTGGCCTCATTACTTTTTGCAGTTTAACCATTTTAATATTAGCCATTATAAGGGGCATTTTTATGTTTTTTATGCGCCAAACGATTATTGTGATGAGCAGGCATATTGAATTTGATCAAAAAAATCAAGTGTATGCGCATTATCAAAAACTAGATACTGAATTTTATAAAACACATAGTACAGGTGATTTAATGAGTCGTATTACAGAGGATGTAAGTAGGGTGAGAATGTATACTGGACCTTCCTTAATGTATTTAATCAATTTGGTGTCCTTAATCGGTTTTTGTTTATACAATATGTTTTCTAAAGATGTTATGCTGAGTTTATATGTTTTAGCACCACTTCCCATTTTAGCCATCACCATTTATGTGGTGAATAGTGTTATTAATAAAAAGAGCGAACAAATTCAAGGTCAATTATCTGATTTAACGACCAACGCGCAAGAATCTTATTCTGGCATAAGAGTCATCAAGTCATTTGTACAAGAAAAAGCAATGCTTGGTTTTTTTAAAAAGAACAGTGAATTATATCGTCAAAATGCAGTGAGCTTAGCAAAAGTAGAAGCGTTTTACGCTCCCACAATGGCATTAATGATTGGATTAAGTACTTTATTGACCATTTACTTAGGGGGATTGCAGGCATTAGCGGATCCTTCCAAAGTTGCTACTGTCATTGAGTTTGTGATTTATATCAATATGCTTACTTTTCCCGTTAGTGCAATAGGATGGACAGCGAGCATGATTCAGCGTGCTGCTGCTTCTCAAAAAAGACTTAATGAATTTTTATCTATTCAACCAAGTATTATAAATAATAGTAAAGAAACACCTATTGAAATAAAAGGCGATATCAATTTTGATCATGTTGGCTTGGTTTTTCCACATTCAGGTGTGCATGCTTTAACTGATTTCAATTTACATATTAAAGCTGGACAAAAAGTGCTGATTTTGGGCAAGACGGGTGCTGGTAAAACATCTATTGCTCAATTATTGACAAGGATGTATGAACCCACCAAAGGGAAAATCACCATTGATGGCATAGCATTAAATGATATTGAATTAAAACAATTAAGAAATGATATTGGGTATGTTCAACAAGATGTTTTTTTATTCAGCGATTCAGTTGAAAAAAATATTCAATTTGGGTTAAGTGATTTGCCTTCTAATGAAGAATTATTAAAAGCAACGCAAGCCGCTCATGTTTTAAATGAAATCAATCAACTACCAAGGCAATTTGAAACATTAATAGGGGAGCGAGGCACTACTTTAAGTGGAGGTCAAAAGCAAAGAATAGCCATTGCGCGTTCATTAATAAAAAATCCTGCCATTTTTATATTAGATGATTGTTTAAGTGCAGTAGATGCCCAAACAGAACAAACCATACTCGCTAATTTTGAAACTTATATTAAGGACAAGACAACCCTTATCATTACCCACCGAATTTTCTTCCAGTTTCATTTTGATGTTATTATATATTTAGACGAGGGTAAGATTGCAGAAATGGGTACACACGATAGTTTGTTAGTTAAAAATGGCCTTTATGCTGAATTATATAAGGCGCAAAAGGCTCAAAATACCCCCCTTGATTAAAAGGCTTAAAATTTTTAATTTTCAATAACATTTTATATTTTTAGTTATAATTTATAAGTATTTATGGAACAAGAGCAATTCGAAGGGAATAATGATCGACAAATTGAAAGTGTATACAGTACTCGTATTAGGGCTGGTAAAAGACGCACTTATTTTTTTGATGTAAGGGCGACGCGTGCCAATGATTACTTTTTAACGATTACAGAAAGCAGAAAGCGTTTTGATAATAATGGCTACGATCGCCATAAAGTATTTATTTATAAAGAGGATTTTAATAAATTTATTAAAGCAGTAACCGAGGCTATGGATTTTGTGAAAACAGAATTAATGCCCAATTTTGATTTTGATGCTTTTAATCATGAAGAGGATGGCGCGAACGGACAAGAGGAAAGACCAAGATTTTCAACACCGCCAGTAGCCCAAATTGAAAAAGATACAGTTGGTGAAATAGTACAAACTATGGAGCAACCTAAAGAGGAATCAAGTGATGAAAACGAACATATCGTGATCACTGAGAAAGTTCCTTTAGAAGCTAAAGATACTCCAGCAAGTCAAGGGGATAATTTAAGTGGCGAGGAAGTAGATAAATGGTAATTGTATAGATCTATAATTTTTTGATCATCCATATATCACAACCGTCATGTCCGCTATTGCCAAGTGAATGGTTGATTCTTTCAAAACCTACATTTTCATAAATAGAAACTGCTTTGGAAAGTTCGGGCATGGATTCAAGATACACTTGATCATAGCCATTGTCTTTGGCCCAATCCATAGATTTTAATAATAATTTTTTTCCTAATCCTGTACCTCGGGCATTTTTATTTAAATATAATTTTACCAACTCGCAGGTTTTATGAGGCAAGCCAATAGTAGGATAGATTCCTGCACCGCCTATTACGATTCCATTTTCTTCTGCTACAAAATAAATAGAACCAGGCATTTGAAATAATTCAAATAAATGATCTGTAGTAGGATCAAAATAAACCGTACCAGGTTTGTTGGCGCCAAATTCTTTTAATGCAGCTCGTATTACTTTCGCAATTTCCTCGTTGTCTTTTAATTCAATATTCCTTATTAATATAGGTGCTTGCATTAGGCTTGTTTTTTCCAATCCTTATATTGGTTCATTAATCCATTGGTAGAACTGTCGTGATTGTCGACTTTTTCAGTTTGGGTTAATTCAGGTAATATTTTATTTGCTAATTGCTTTCCTAATTCAACACCCCATTGGTCATAACTAAAAATATTCCAAATCACTCCTTGTGTAAATATTTTATGTTCATAGGTGGCAATTAAAAATCCTAGGGTAGCTGGGGTTATTTTTTTAACTAAAATAGAATTGGTAGGTTTATTTCCTGCGAATACTTTAAAAGGTGTTAAGGTCTCAATCTCTTTTGGTGATTTTTTGCTTTGTGTTAATTCAGCTAATACTTCTGCATTTGTTTTGCCATTCAGCAAAGCTTCGGTTTGTGCAAAGTAGTTACTTAATAATTTATCATGGTGATCGCCAATTGGATTGTGGCTAATGGCTGGAGCTATAAAATCACATGGTATTACTAATGTGCCTTGATGAATTAATTGATAAAATGCATGTTGTCCGTTGGTGCCTGGCTCGCCCCAAATAACAGGACCTGTTGTGTAGTTAACAGCTGTGCCATTTCGATCAATAAATTTACCATTACTTTCCATATTGGCCTGTTGAAAATAGGCTGCAAATCGGTGCATGTATTGATCGTAAGGTAAGATGGCTTCACTTTGTGCTCCAAAGAAATTAGTATACCATATTCCTAATAAGGCCATAATCACTGGCATATTTTTTTCAGGAGCAGCATTTTTAAAATGTAAGTCTGCTTCATGTGCTCCTTTTAATAATCCTTCGAAATTGTCATATCCTATGGTCAATGCAATTGATAATCCGATAGCGCTCCATAATGAATATCTTCCACCCACCCAATCCCAAAATTCAAACATATTTTTACTACTAATTCCAAATGCATTCACTGCTTTTTCGTTGGTACTTAATGCAACAAAATGAGTTGCAATATGTTTCTCCTCTATTGCTTTTTCTAAAAACCAAGATCTAGCTGTATGCGCATTGGTCATAGTCTCCTGTGTCGTGAATGTTTTAGAAGCAATTAAAAAGAGGGTTTCTTCGGCATTGACTGTTTTTAAAGTTTCAGCGATATGCGTACCATCCACATTACTTACAAAGTGAACTTGAATTCCTTTGACCCAATATGGTTTTAAAGCTTCAGTCACCATCACCGGGCCTAGATCACTTCCCCCAATACCAATGTTGACAATGGTGGTGATTTTTTTACCTGTATATCCTACATGTTCCCCTTGATGAATATGGTTGCAAAAAGTTTTCATTTGCTTTTGCACGCGAATAATTTCAGGCATGACATCCTGTTCATCCACGAATACAGGAGTTCCACTAAAATTTCGTAATGCAGTATGAAGTACCGCTCTATTTTCAGTTTCATTAATTGCCTTTCCATCAAATTGTGCTGTAATTGCATTGGGTAAACCACATTCTTTTGCTAACTGAAATAACAATTGAAGGGTTTTATCAGTGACAATATTTTTTGAGTAATCAAATAAAATATCAGAAACAGTGATGGAATATTGCTCAAATCGGGTAGGGTCGGTTGCAAACAAATCTTTCATGTGTTTGCGATTCATCTCTTCTTCAAAATGTTTTTTTAAAACAAACCAGGCCTGCGTAGATGTTGGATTAATTCTTTCTAACATAATTCTTATTTATTATTCTTTTCTATTCTTCTTTTTTACTTTCAAAAATTGACCACCATTACGCTACAAAGCATGAATGGTTTCGATGGTTTGATGGGTCATTTCTGCATTAATATCCAAATGCAAAACAAATCGAACTAAAGTAGGGGACATCGCAATCACTAAAATTCCTTTTTGTTTTAATTCCTCTGCTAAACTTGTTGCATTGTATTTTCCTTGAATTTTAGCAATCACAATATTGGTTTCTACTTCGAACACTTCTTCCACAAAATCTTTCTTTAATAAAGCATCTTTTATTAATAATGCTTTTGCATGATCCTCCGATAATCTTTGTACATGATGGTCTAATGCATAAATCCCTGCTGCTGCTAATGAACCTGCTTGTCTCATGCCACCACCAAATACTTTACGCCAACGACGCGCTTTTTTTATAAAGGGAGTACTGCCTACTAAAACACTTCCCACTGGTGCGCCTAATCCTTTACTTAAACAAAGTGAAATAGAATCAAACAGTTTTCCATATTGTGTCGGATCTTCTTTTTTATGAACAATGGCATTGAACAATCTAGCCCCATCCAAATGTAGGGATAAGCCATGCGTTTTTGCTACTTTTTGAATAGCCGCCACTTCTAGTAAATCATAACAGGCTCCTCCGCCTCGGTTGCTTGTATTTTCCAAACTTACTAGCTTCGAAATAGGCTTATGGACATCCTCAGGATGAATAGCTGCTAAAACTTGTTGAGCAGTAATACGACCCCGGTTTCCTTGTAATAGTTTAACCGAACAACCAGAATTGGATGCAATGCCACCGCCTTCATATTGATAAATATGGGATAATTCATCACAAATCACTTCATCTCCCGATTGGGTATGTGTTTTTATTGCTATTTGATTGGTCATGGTTCCACTTGGGCAAAATAAACCCGCTTCCATCCCAAAAATGGTGGCTGTTTTTGCTTCCAAAGCATTGATGCTTGGATCTTCGCCAAATACATCATCTCCAATGGGGGCTTGTTGCATATAAGCCAACATCTCTTTAGTAGGTAGGGTTACTGTATCGGATCTAAAATCAATCATAGGACGAAGATAAATCCCAGTGGGGGATTATTCCTAAATTTTTAGAAAATGGGGACATTTTACCCATATTTATGTGCATAAATCCCTTTCTATCAATATTTGCTCAATTAATCGCAAAATCGTACCTTTGTCGACTGACATTTGTTATTATTTAGTATATTAACTTATTGTTGGACACACTTTTTTAGGTATTACATCGTTATACATTTAAATAAATTCTTTGCATGAGGCAGCTGAAAATTGCAACACAGATTACCAACAGAGATTCACAAGCGGTTGAAAAGTACTTACAAGAGATTTCGAAAATCTCTATGATTAACCCGGAGGAAGAGACCACTTTAGCGCAACGCATTAAAATGGGTGATCAAAGAGCATTGGATAAATTAGTGCAAGCGAACTTGCGTTTTGTGGTATCCGTTGCAAAACAATACCAACACCAAGGTTTGTCTTTATCTGATTTAATCAATGAAGGGAACTTAGGTTTGATTAAAGCGGCTCAAAGATTTGATGAGACAAAAGGATTTAAATTTATCTCTTATGCAGTTTGGTGGATTCGTCAATCCATATTGCAAGCTTTGGCTGAACAAGGTCGTTTGGTGCGTTTACCACAAAATAAAATCGGAACTTATAATAAAGCGAATAAAGCTTATATGGCTTTTGAGCAAGAACATGAGCGTGAGCCATCCACAGAGGAATTAGCAGGTATATTAGAGATGTCTGAAACTGAAATCAATAATATTTTCCAATCCAATACGCGTCATACTTCATTAGATGCACCAGTGCATGAAGCTGAAGATGTAGCCATGGGTGATTTATTAAAAGGGGGCGATGAAACAGATATGGATGTGATGAAAGATTCCTTAAGAGAGGAGATTCGTCGCGTACTTAAGTCATTGAGTCCTAGGGAGGCAGAGATAGTTAATGCTTATTTTGGTTTAGATGGTGAGAATGGGGTGACCATTGAACAAATTGGTATTAAATACGATTTAACAAAAGAAAGAATAAGACAAATTAAAGAGCGTGCTATAAAGCGTTTACAAAAAGCGAGATACAGTAATGCACTTAAGGCTTATTTGGGCTAATAATAAAATAAATTACAAAGCCCCTTCAATCTAACGATTAGACGGGGCTTTTTTTTACAGAAGAAAATTAGAAGTAAGTAGAAAAGTTTAAAAACAGGTTATGGAAACAGAAAAAGTAAGCATCTTAATTATAGGATCAGGCCCTGCAGGTTATACCGCTGCCATTTATGCAGCGAGGGCGAATATGAAACCTTTATTATACCAAGGTATTCAACCAGGCGGTCAATTAACCATTACCACCGAAGTTGAAAATTATCCTGGGTTCCCGGATGGTATTCAAGGACCAGATATGATGGTGAATTTTGAAAAACAAGCTGCTCGCATGGGTACAGATATTCGTTATGGTTTAGCGACTAAGGTTGATTTTAGTGGGGATGTAAAAAAAGTGTGGATTGATGATGAAAAATTAATTGAAGCCGATGCGGTTATTATATCAACTGGAGCAAGTGCAAAGTGGTTGGGTATTCCAAGTGAAGAAAGATTAAATGGTTTTGGAGTGAGCGCTTGTGCAGTTTGTGATGGATTCTTTTTTAAAGGAAAGGAAGTAGCGATTATTGGAGCGGGGGATACCGCAGCGGAAGAAGCACACTATTTATCTAAAATGTGTACCACCGTTCATATGATTGTTCGCAAAGAGCAAATGCGTGCAAGTAAAATAATGCAAGATAGAGTTTTGAACACGCCTAATATTAAAGTGTATTTTAATACAGAGACCGATGAAATTTTAGGAGAGAAATCTGTACAAGCGGTGCGTGTAAAAAACACAAAAACAAACGAATTAAAAGAAATTCCTGTGAGTGCCTTTTTTGTTGCCATTGGTCATAAACCCAATAGCGATATTTTTAAAGATTATATTACCATGGATGAAACTGGTTACATTATCACAGAACCAGGAACCACTAAAACAAATATGCCAGGGGTATTTGCATCAGGTGATGTACAGGATAAAAATTATCGTCAAGCGGTGACCGCAGCAGGCAGTGGATGTATGGCTGCTTTAGATGCTGAAAGATATTTAACCGCAAAAGGTCATTAATCATATCCTAATGTCACATACCCATTCAATGCGCATTAGTTTAAATAACATAGTATTCGTTGGATACCATGGCTTGTATGCCGAAGAAAAAAAACTTGGAAATACTTATATTGTTGATGTAGATGTTGATTTTACACCTCCTAATACGATTATAGATAAATTAGAGCAAACCATTGATTATGTTGCAGTGTATGCACTTTTAAAAAAATGGATGGCCATTCCAACTCCTTTATTAGAAACCTTAGTAGGGAAGATGGCGGAGGATATTTTATTAGAACATCCTATTGCTAATAAAGTAAGTATAAAAATTTCAAAATTACATTTACCCATTCCTGAATTTGAAGGGTCTGCATCAGTCTACATTGAAAAATCAAGAAGTAAATAATTACTCCAACTAAAATTTATTTTTAGATGGTCTTATTTTCCCACCTCATTGATTTAATATAAATGAAGGAAGGAATTAATAAACTCAGCCAATAGATAATTTCACACATCCATCCGATGTAGATGGGAAGTTGAAAATGCTGTATCGTTAAATAAGCGTATATCAAATAAATAATAATAGCTACAAATTCAATGGCTAAATTAATTTTTGATTGACCTGTTCCAGTTACTGCATTCAACCAAATGGTGGCAATGGACATGATTAATAATGCAAAGGAGACCACCCTTAACACCGGTATGCCTGACTGAATAAAATCTTCACCTTGCCCGTAAATAGATAAAAAGGGGTGCGCGAAAATATTTAGTAAAGTAAAAACACATAATGCAAATCCAAAACTCCATCTCACTATTTTATGAATTAAAGGGATCACTTTATCTTTCATTCCTTGTCCTATAATATTACTTACCATGGTATTGGTGGTAGCAGAGAATGCCCAAGTAAAACTTCCAAAAAATCCAAATATATTACGCATAGAATTAGACACCGCCAATGCTTGTTCACCACGATGCTCAATTAGTATGTAAAAGAATTCCCAACTAATAATACTAATCATATACTGCACCATAATGGGTGAGGACTGAACTAATATTAATCTGATATAATCCATTCTTAATTTCCAATCTTGAAATAAGGAAAAACGAACGCCCATTTTTTTGTAATGAATCACCAAATAAATGACCCATAATCCTAAGGCCTCTGCAATGATGGATGCATATGAGGCACCCATTAAACCCATAGCAGCAAAACCAAAATGCCCAAATATCAAACTATAATCAAAAAAGATATTAACTATAGCTTCAGTTGCAGTCCCAATGATTAAAAATTTACTTTGATTGGTGCCCACTAGTAGTGCATTTCGCATTTGATAAATAAACAAAAAGGGGAGTCCCCAAATGCGAACCTTTAAAAAACGGATGACCAAATCCGCCCTTTCAGTATCTTGTAAAAGGGCATGAAATATGGAAGGTGCCACAAAATAAGTAAAGGAAATACCGAGGATGGATAAAAAAATACATAAAAAAACACCTTGTGAGAAAATCACACCAATCTCATCGATTCGGTTTTCACCAGCACGTCTTGAAATGAGGGCCTGTAAGCCATTATTTAATCCTTGACCCATGACACCAAAAATGAGATAATATACACCTGTAATCCCTCCAATAGCTAGTGCTTTTGAACTTAAAGCACCTAAAAAAATATTATTAATAATGAAATTAAACTGAGGCACTAAAATGGCAAGTGCAATAGGTAAGGAAATGGCTAAAATCTGTTTACTTGAAACAGTCACTTGTAGGGATGGGGTAGCATTGTTTGCACTCATATTGGGCAAATCTACAATTAGTTTTTACAACGAACTGCCCCTTTTTTTATAATATTGCATAAGAATTGTATTATGGCAAAGAAAAAAATTGGGATTTACGGAGTATTAGAAAGTACTGCTAATAATAAGGTAGAGAATTTATACCTTATAGTGGACGATCATTCTATTGCTTTTTCGGTAAAAAATGAGGTCTCTAACCAATTTGTCTCCTTTGAATATTTTGTAAATGATCCAGAAAATCAAGGGTGGAATCAATTGGTTGCTTATTTGCAGAATAATTCAAAATCAATTCAGAACACCTATAAAAATATCTACTTTGTTTTAAATAATGCCAGCTTTATTGTAACAAAAAAATACAGCATAGATGATGCCTTGATGTATACAAATGAATTAGCCCTTTTGCACGGAACTTCACTTGAAGAAGAAATTAGAGTCACTCCACTTACTGATGATAAAGTTTTGGTTTTTAGTATTCCTGATGCACTTAATACTTTATTAAATAGGTCTTTCCCAACTGGTAAATGGCATCATTACACTGAATTTCTAATTCACAATCAAAGCCAAGATGGGGTAGGTGTATTTATGTTTGACACTAATTTTTGTGTTGTCATACATCAACAAGGAGAACTTAAATTAATTAATTATTTTAAAGTGGGAGGATCTGATCAAAATACGTATACCTTATTAAATACCTGTTCTAATGCAGGTATTGTCCCTAATACTTTTTCATTAACCATTGCTGGATTTGATCCAGACCAAGTTCATTGGATAAAAACTTTAGAACAATATTTTGCGAATACCCTTATATTATTAGCACCCCATGGAGGAATTGGAGATACCTTGAATAAGGAATTCCCTAATCATACTTACGCCCCTTATTTTATATTTTAATGAGAATTATATCAGGACAATATGGTGGTCGACGAATACATCCACCGCAGCATATGCCGCATACAAGGCCCACTACAGATATTGCCAAAGAAGGTTTATTTAATATTTTACAAAATAAAGTGCAGTTGGATGGAATTAAAACCCTTGACTTATTTGGAGGTACTGGCTGCATTAGTTATGAATTGGCTTCTAGAGGCGCAGCAGAATTAACGATTGTGGAAAAGGATCCAACGATGTTGGAATTCATCAAAAAAAATGTGGATTTATTGAAAATGGAAAATGTTCAATTAAATAGAATGGACGTTTTTCAATTTTTGTCTTCTTGTACTCAAACTTATGATGTCATTTTTGCTGGCCCCCCTTATGCATTAAACACCATTGATGAGCTACCCAAAATGATTGTACAACGAAAACTCATTGCGCCCAATGGCTATTTTATACTAGAGCATACTCCAAGGAATGATTATAACCAATATGAAGGGTTCTCCTTTCAGCGTAATTATGGTACTACTGTTTTCAGTTTTTTTGAATGTGTTTAGCATTCATTTATTTTTCGTAATTTAAGCTATGTTAAAAGTAGACGCTAGAAATTTATTATTACAAAAAAGGCAAAAGTTGTCGGCGTCTGAATGCGTCAAATGGGATGATTTAATTTTAATACAATTACAAAAATTAGATTGGTCTCCTACCCACTGTATTGGTAGTTTTTATCCTATCGAAAAACACAATGAACCCAATTCGCTGTTGTTGGTGAAGTACTTAAATTACATTATCCCAGATCTTATAATCACTTATCCGGTAGTCAATAAAATTTCGGGTACCATGGATTTTTTTACCGCCTCAGATGAAATGACAACTAACGAATGGGGTATTACTGAACCACTTACTGAAAAGCAAATTACCTATGATCAAATTGATACCTTTTTAGTGCCCTTATTGGGATTTGATATATTGGGACATAGGGTGGGTTTTGGCAAAGGATACTATGATAAGTATTTTGAAAATTGCAAACATCCTCATAAAAGAATAGGGGTTTCCTATTTTGACCCTATCCCAAATATTCAAGATACCCATGAATTTGATGTACCTTTGACCCATTGCATTACGCCTTGGAATAGTTATGAATTTTAATAACCTTTTTTTAAAATCTTTTAGAGTTTTACTTTTACCGTTTGCGGTTATATACGGTTGGATTGTATCCATTCGCAATGCATTGTATTCCAAGCAATATTTAAATTCGGTACAATTTAATGTTCCAATGATTTGTGTTGGTAATCTTTCCTTAGGTGGTACTGGCAAATCACCCATGGTTGAATATTTATTATCTATTTTATCCGATGATTATAAAGTGGCTACCTTAAGTAGGGGATATAAAAGAAAAACACAGGGCTATGCACTAGCCAATGCGACTACATCGGCTCTTGAAATTGGTGACGAGCCTATGCAGTTTCATATCAAGTATCCCAATGTATCCGTATCCGTTGGAGAAAGACGTATCGAAGCCATTCCGCAATTAATTCAAGATGTACCAAATTTGGAACTTATTATTTTAGATGACGCGTTTCAACATCGAGAAATTAAGGCAGATTATAATATTTTACTCACCGAATATGATAATTTATATTGTGATGATTTTTTTATTCCTACCGGCGATTTAAGAGACGAACGAAAATCAGCAAATAGAGCTAATGTTATTATCATCACAAAATGTCCTGCTCAATTAACCGAATTGGAAAGGGAAGAGATTATTGAAAAGTTAAATCCAGAACCAACTCAACATTTATTTTTCACTTCAATCACCTACAACACACCTTACCATATTTACAATCCAACTGATCAATGGATTTTAACCATGCGAGACGAAGTATTATTGGTTTGTGGAATTGCCAATCCGCTTCCTTTAAAAAATTATCTACATGAAAACACACATACCTATTATCAATTAAGTTATAGCGATCATCATATATTCTCAATTGAGGATTTAAATGAGATCAAAGAAAAATTCAATCAAATTAATTCAAAAAGCAAATTAATTTTAACCACCGAAAAAGATGCAGTAAGATTGGTGAAGTATACCGAAGAACTACACGACATTCCATTATATGTTTTACCTATAAAGCCCCATTTTTTATTTGGAGAGCAGGCGAAATTTGATGAACTGGTGATTAAAAATGTTGCACAATTTTATAAAAACAACAATGGGAACTAAGAAAAAAACAACAAAAAAGGGGAAACCTACAACGAAAAATACGAATATAACCACTAGTTATAAAGGAACTTTAGACATTGCTAAATCTGGAATGGGTTTTGTGATGGTCTCTGGTTTAGAGCATGATATATTGGTATTCCCCACCGATTTTAATACCGCATTAAAAGGGGATCAAGTTTTAGTCAAAATCACAAAAATTAGACAAGGCACAGGAAAAAAAGAAGGAAAAATTATTGAAGTCACGAAGCGAAAGCAAGTTTCTTTTGCAGGAACCATGCAGGTCACTAATAAGCATGCCTTTTTTATTCCGAATAGTATTCATCCCATGCCGGATATATACATACCTATTAATAAATTAAAAGGAGCTAAAGACAAGGATAGGGTAATGGTGCAATTAACTAGCTGGGATAAAGCAAGTCGAAAACCAGAGGGGGAAGTAATTAGTGTATTTACACCTGAGCAAGAAAATGATTTAGCCATGAAATCAATTGTGGCTGAAGCTGGATTTGCTTTAGAATTTAGTGAAGAAACATTGGCCTTTGCAAGATCATTATCAGATCAAATTTCAGAAGCTGAAATTGCTAAAAGAAAGGATTATCGAAAAGTATTAACCTTTACTATTGATCCTTTTGATGCCAAGGATTTTGATGATGCTATTTCCTATCAAATATTACCTAATAAAAATATTGAAATTGGCGTCCATATTGCTGATGTAAGCCATTTCGTGCAACCTAATACAGCAGTTGATCAAGAAGCCTATGAACGCGCTACATCGGTTTATCTGCCTGACAGAGTTTATCCCATGTTGCCAGAACGCATTTCAAATGAATTATGTTCTTTAAGACCACATGAAGAAAAACTAACATTTTCTGCCACATTTGAAGTAGATCAACAAGGTCAAATTATACAAACCTGGTTTGGTAAAACCATCATTTATTCGGATCGTCGTTTTACTTACGAGCAAGTACAAGAAATCATTGACACTAAAATAGGAGATCATTCTAACGAAATTTTATGGTTGTTGGATTTTACTCAAAAATTGAGACAAAAAAGATTTGACAATGGTGCCATTAATTTTTCATCTCAGGAAGTAAGGTTTACGCTGGATGAAAAAGGAAAGCCTACTGGCATTACCATTAAAGAAAGTAAGGAATCGCACCAATTGATAGAAGAACTAATGCTAAAGGCGAATCAGCTAATAGCAGAGAAAATGGATAAGATCAAAATTAAAAAAGAACCTATTCCATTTCCATTCCGAATACACGATCAACCCAATGAGGATAAATTAGCCCCCTTTGTAATTTTCGCAAAGAAGCACGGTTATGCTTTCAATATTGATACTCCTGAACATATCGCGCATAGTTTTAATGAGTTAATGTTAGCCTCTAAAGGGAAGCCTGAACAGCATGTCATGGAGCAATTAGGAATTCGTACCATGGCTAAAGCGGTTTATACGACAAAAAATATTGGTCATTACGGATTAGGTTTTGATAATTATTGTCATTTCACTTCACCTATTCGTCGTTATCCAGACATTTTAGTACATCGAATTGTAGCTTCAGTTTTAAATGGTCAACCCATGAATGACGAAGGTTTGGAGGAAAAATGTGTTCATTGTAGTGAAAGAGAACGAGCTGCGATGGAATCGGAAAGGGCTTCCAATAAATACAAACAAGTGGAATTTATGCGATCTTATCTTGGTCAAAGTTTTGAAGGTATTATCAGTGGTGTTTCTGCTTTTGGATTTTGGGTTGAAACAGTGGCACATAAATGCGAGGGATTAGTAAGTGTGACGACTTTGTCTAAATATGATGATTTCAGATTAGTAGAATCGGACTATGCATTGGTGGGATTAAGGTCTGGTCGAAAATTTAATATGGGGGATAAAATTACCATCAAAGTGGTGGCTGCTAATTTGGATAAGCGCCAATTGGATTATGAGTGGGAAATGAATACAACCGAGGCCAAATAAGGCCAAATTTGTAGTTCATTACAACCCCATTTTTAAGCTGAATTCTTACCCACAACTGTGGATAAATGAACCAAAAATAGGCCCCTTAAAATCTAAAAAAAAGACCTCGAAAAGTTATCTTCGTAATACATCAATTTGGCTGTTTTAGTCATACAATTTTGGTGTAAAGAAAGCATATAAAATATGGAAGATAATTTAGGTTTAGAATCAACTCAAGATAATGATCGCGTAGTAAGGGTCAACATTGAGGAACAAATGAAAACATCTTACATAGATTATTCTATGTCTGTCATTGTGGGTAGGGCTTTACCTGATGTGAGAGATGGTTTTAAGCCAGTACATCGTCGGGTTCTTTTTGCTATGCATGAGCTTGGTAATAATAGCAACAAAGCCTATAAAAAATCTGCTCGTATTGTTGGGGAAGTAATGGGTAAATTTCACCCCCATGGAGATACTGCTATTTATGACACTTTGGTTCGTATGGCACAAGAGTGGACTATGCGCTATAAGTTAGTAGATGGACAGGGTAACTTTGGTAACCAAGATGGGGATCCTCCTGCTGCTATGCGTTATACAGAAGCTCGATTACAAAGAATTTCTGAAGCCATGTTGGATGATCTTGAAAAAGATACTGTTGATTTTCAATTAAATTTTGATGACAGTTTACAGGAGCCTTCTGTTTTACCAACAAGAATCCCTCAGTTATTAGTGAATGGTTCATCAGGTATTGCAGTTGGGATGGCCACCAATATGCTGCCTCACAACTTAAATGAGGTAGTAGATGGTTGTATCGCATATATTGAAAATAGAGATATTACAATAGAGGAATTAATGCAATTTGTAAAAGCACCCGATTTCCCTACTGGGGGCATCATCTATGGCATGGAAGGGGTCAAGCAAGGATTAATGACTGGAAGAGGTCGTGTGGTATTGCGTGGTAAATGTAATATTGAAACAAAGGCCAATGGCCGTGAATTAATTGTCATTAATGAAATTCCATACCAAGTAAATCGCGATAATTTAACAGATAGAATTGGTCAGTTAGTAGTAGATAAAACCATTGACGGTATTACGCATGTTAATAATGAAAGTAATAAACGCGAAGGAACAAGAATCGTCATTGAATTACGAAAAGATGCTGTAGCACAAGTCATCATAAATCAATTATTTAAATTCACCGAGCTTCAAACAAGTTATGGTATTAATAATGTTGCTTTAAGTAAAGGCCGCCCTAAAATTTTAAATTTAAGGGATTTAATTACTGAATTTGTTGAGTTTAGAATGGAAGTGGTGATTCGTCGTGCCAAATTTGAATTAAAGAAAGCCGAAGATCGTGCTCATATTTTAGAAGGTTATTTAATCGCCTTAGATCATTTAGATGAAGTTATAAGATTAATCAGAAGTTCTGCCAACCCAGATGCAGCAAAGGAAGCATTAATGACGGCAGGCTGGGGTATTTCAGAAGTGCAAGCAAAAGCCATCCTAGAGTTAAGATTACAAAGATTAACTGGAATGGAGCGCGAAAAAATTAAAGAAGAATTTGATCAATTAATGAAATTGATTGCTTCTTTAAAAGAGTTATTGGGCAGCGAACACTTGCGTTTTGAATTAATCAAAACTGAATTATTAGAAGTAAAGGAAAAATTTGGAGACGAACGCAAATCTGAAATTCAATATTTAGCCGATGAAATGAAGTTGGAGGATTTAATTGAAGAAGAAGATGTTGTGATTACCATTTCTCATTTAGGATATATTAAACGTACTTCTGTTTCTGAATATCGTCAACAAAAAAGAGGGGGTCGTGGTGCCATAGGTTCTAAAACAAGAGAAGAGGATTATGTAGAGCATTTATTTATTGCTTCTACTCATGATACCATGTTGTTCTTTACAGAAAAAGGAAGATGTTTCTGGTTAAGGGTTTATGAAATTCCAGAAGGAGAAAAAACAAGTAAAGGCAGAGCCGTTCAAAACTTAATCCAGATACCTCAGGATGATAAAGTAAAAGCCATCATTGAAGTACGTAAATTGGATGATAAGGATTATGTCAATAATCATTATATCGTATTGTGTACAAAACGAGGCATCATTAAAAAAACTTGCTTAGAGGAATTTAGTCGTCCAAGGGTAAGTGGGGTAAATGCAATTACAATTAATGAAGGAGATGAATTATTAGCTGCTCGTTTAACCGATGGCAACAACGAAATTATGATGGCCGTGAAATCGGGTAGGGCTATTCGTTTCCCTGAAGAAAAAGTGCGCCCAACGGGTCGTGGTGCTATTGGTGTAGCAGGAATTGAAGTTGATAATGATACAGACGAAGTGGTAGGCTTGGTTTGTGTGAATAGAGAAGATAAAAACCGTACTATTTTAGTAGTAAGCCAACAAGGTTATGGTAAGCGAACTGCTATTGATGATTACCGTATTACCAATCGCGGGGGTAAAGGAGTCAAAACCATCAATGTCACTGAAAAGACAGGAAGTTTGGTTGGATTAATGGATGTATTAGAAAAAGAAGATCTTATCATTACTTGTAAATCGGGTGTAACCATTCGTACCAGCATCACTGAAATCAGAGAAGCGGGTAGGGCAACACAAGGTGTAAAATTGATTAAATTAGATGAAGGAGATGAAATTGCAGCTACTTCAAAAATTGAAGAACAGGATGAACCAAGTATAGACATCGTAGAAGGGGAAGAGCCAAGCAATCAAAATGAAACGCCATCTAGTGATGCATCCAATGAGATAACACCAGAAATTACACCGGATGCCTAAAATGTAAAAATTAATTACCACCTTCCAAAAATAAAAATTATGAAAAAAATTATCGGATTGTTAAGCTTAGTGATACTTTCTCAAGTGTCAGTTGCCCAAGACTTTAAAAAAGTTCAAGAAATCCTTTTTCTAAAAAAGATTGATGCAGCTAAAACAGAATATGAAAGAGTGGTTACCAAAAAACCAGCTCTTGAAAATACAATCGAAGGAATTTATGTAAAAGCAGTTATTAATTGGGAGATTACGAAAGACAGTTCATTGGTAAAAAAATACCCCAATGCATATCATACTATGCATAGTGCTGTTGATCAATATATTTTATTAGATACTAGTTTTAAAGTTTCTAAAGAATATGGACAACAACCATTTATTGATATATTTTATAAATCCTTTAAAGAAGGGGTGGCTTCATTTGAAAGAAAAGATTGGAAAAAATCTGCCTCCAATTTTGACACAGCAGTAATATACAGTGATATCATTTTTACAAAGGGGATGTCTTTGAACTCAAAACAAAAATTTGATACTACCTCATTAATGTATGCTGGCTATGCTCATCAAAATGCAGGAAATAAAGAGTCATCTACAAAATATTATAAAAGATTAGTGGATGCTAAAATGCAAACCAAAGAATTAGTAGACGTATATAGATATTTATTAATTCAATATATAGACTCAAAAGATAAAAATAATTTTGATACTTATTATAAAATATCAAAAAATGCTTATCCTGCTGAAAATTGGTTAGAGTATAAATCTGACTATATTGAAAAACATTATAGTATGGATGAGAAGATCGCCACATATAATGAGATGATTGCAGACAATACAATGACTGAATTGGCTTGTCAAATGTTTGGCGATATGTTTATGGCTGGTAAAAATATAGAAGGCGTGAGTGTGCAAAAAGCAGATGAATACTTATTAAGAGCACAGGAAGCCTATAAAAAAACTTATACAATGAATCCAAATAACTTTGCAGCAGCATTTAATGTTGGGATAAGTTATTATAATCAGTTCTCCGTTTTAGATGACAAATTTGCAGAAAATATTAGATCCCTACAAGCTCTTAATACCAACAGACCAGCACTTCCAAAAACTGCTACGCCAGCTGTTAAATTGAAAGAGGATGCGAAATTTAAATTACTAGTTGATTCTGTAAAGAAATTAAATACGTCTTTAGATATACCTATCTTAGACAAAGTTAATACAGCAATAGAATGGATTGAAAAATCATACAATAACTTAAAAGATAAAGATAAATATACAAAAACTGAAAAGAGTGTAATGGGAAAAACAGTTGATTTTTTAGCCACACTTTATAGCTACAAAAGAGACAGAGCTAGAGGGAAAGATCAAAAAGCATATGATGAATTTGATGCTAAATATAATTTATATGATAAATTACATGAGAAGTATAATTAAAGTATAATTCTATTTGTATAGAAAAAGCCTTCCAGATAACGGGAGGCTTTTTTATTAACAATAATAAATTTTAATTTCTTAGAACAACACTCACTTTATAATTTTTTACTTCATAAAAATCTACTATCACTTCTTCTGTTCCAAACCTAAAAGAAACAGTAGCAGGGTAGATGACATTGTTAAAAATATATACGTTCTTTTTTTGTTGAGAAGTCATTTCATCCATCAGGTGATAAGTTCCTTTACTAAAAACAACCCCTGTTAAAGTAGGTTTAGGATTTTCACCATGTACATCTATAACACCGCCTATAAAACTTTCAATGGAAACCTCGATGGTTGGGAAGGTTTTTGAAGCTTGGGTATTGATATTAATGGTATTCACCATCGAAGTTTTTGAAACTACTTTATAGGGGTTTTCGTATAAGCCCACGTAAATATTCTTTTTCCAATATCCAGTTAATACACTGTCCATTCCATTCTTTATAATATATTCTCCATAACCTTCACGTTTACCTTTTTTGAATTGTCCTTTATAAACACTTCCTTTATCATCTGTGTAAATTCCTTCACCATCGGGTAGACCTGCCTTAAATTCACCTTCATAACTATGTAAGCCCACAGATTTACCTTGACCATCGGCCTTGCCATTCTTACAATCTCCGGTATAGACGCCTAAAAGGTTGGGATCTAAAACTTTGCAATCCTGGGCATGGGATACCGATTGTACAATGAATAGGAAAAGAAACAGGGTAAATAACTTGCGGTATTTTGATGCATTGTACATAGTAGATCTTTTATCAGGTATGGTATCCAGTATGGGAATTAATTTCTATTCATAAAGCTACTAACAAAATGATTCAAGAATCGAGCCTATGATAGCTTGTTAATTAGAATCATATTTGAACCAACTATGGCAGCTCAATGTCATTTAATGGGATAGTGACCCTTACACTTACAAATATACTATTTAACATAATGTTAATTATAAGCAATTAGTTAGGTCTAAAATAGATAGTAATGTAAGTATAGAGCGGATATAGGTTCGTTTAATGTCTTTGACAATGGTCTATATCTACTTTGGTAAATTGTCCCCTAATAGATTATGATCTATATTATGTTAGGTGAACTTTACACTGATTGATAATTATATTAGAACAATATGGTTATCTAAACTATTCTAGTTAAATTGTTTATTAGTTACAAAGGCTTGTCATATGATATTAGCTTTTAGGTCACTCATTTTTAAATTCAAAATTTGTACGAAATGTCAAAATCAGTCAGTCGTCGGAAATTTGTTCAAGATGCTAGCTTGTCTACTATGGCTATTGGACTTACGCCTCAATTCATTAAAGCACAATCTAATGTTGTTAAGGATAAGGTTCGTATTGGTATCATAGGTACTGGATTCAGAGGTCAAAGTCATCTAGAGATGCTTTGTGAGCGTAAGGACACAGTCATTGTATCCTTTGCCGACCCAGATCCTAAGATGATGGCCAGCGCTCAACGCATATTACAAAAAGCCGGTCGCCCAGCTGCTGCTGAGTTCAATAAAGGCAATGATGACTATATCAATTTATTAAAACGTGCTGATATTGATGCAGTTATCATCGCTACACCCTGGGAATGGCATATCAAACAGGCTTTAGAAGCTATTAAACATAAAGTGATTCCTGGTGTTGAAGTATGTGGTGCTATCAAATTGACCGATTGCTGGGATATTGTCAATGCAAGTGAACAATCAGGTGTACCAGTCATGTGCTTAGAGAATGTATGTTATAGACGTGATGTTTTAGCAGTATATAATATGGTTAAAAAAGGCTTATTTGGTGAAATGCTACACTTACAAGGGGGTTATGAGCATGATTTAAGATCTGTGAAGTTCAATGATGGTCAAAATGGATATAATGACGGCATTGAGTTTGGTGCCAAAGCATATAGTGAGGCTAAATGGCGTACCAACCATTCTTTATATAGAAACGGGGAATTATACCCTACACATGGTTTGGGTCCAGTAGCCATGATGATTGATGCGAATAGAGGAAATCTATTGACCAGATTATCATCGGTAGCAACTAAGGCAAGAGGTTTACATAAATATATAGTTAACCACCCTAAAGGTGGTGAAAATCACCCTAATGCGAAATTAAAATGGAAATTAGGAGACATCGTTACAACTCAGATTCAAACCCATAATGGAGAGACCATTATATTAACACATGACACTAATTCACCTCGTCCTTATAATTTAGGATTTAGAGTTCAAGGTACCGAAGGTTTATGGCAGGATTTTAGTGGTGGTCAATTAGATGCTGGACATATATATATAGAAGGCGTTTCTGCCAAACCACATCAATGGGAGAATCCAGAACCTTATTTAAAGAAATATGATCATCCTTTATGGAAGAAATATGAGAGTCAAGCTGCAGGTGCAGGTCATGGCGGAATGGACTTTTTTGTTGAAAATGCATTTGTAGAGTGTATTAAACGCAATGTTCCCTTCCCTCTTGATGTTTATGATTTAGCAACCTGGTATGCCATCACTCCCCTTTCTGAAAAATCAATTGCTGAAAATGGTCAGATGCAAGTGATTCCAGACTTTACGAGAGGTAAATGGAAAAACAGAAAACCAGACTTTGGAATGAATGATATATTTTAAGAGAATAACAAAAAAGGAGAAATGCAAATTTCTCCTTTTTTATAAAATCTTGTCGTTTAAAGAGATTAAGACAGTGTATTGTACTCTTCCAATAATCTAATTTGATTCAAGGTGCGGACATAGTTTTGACCTTCATAGGAAGCACCATAATAAATATCCTTATTCAAATGGTCTGTTAAAAATCGAAGTGCTTGCATGTAAATCATAAACTGTCCTCCAAAAAATAGATGGTCCATTTCGAATGATGAAAGTGAATCCTGCATATAATGCAAATAGCCTCGTTTAAGGGATTGCCATTTCTCGGTATCCACTTTAACTTTATTTAAATCTTTTTCTTCTTCTGAAACAGCACATAAACAAGTACGACACATGTCGCCAATATCACTAATAAAATAACCCGCCATGGTGGTGTCTAAATCAATTACGCAGATGGCTTTTTCTTCATCATGAATATGATCAAATAAAACATTACTGATTTTTGTATCGTGGTGCGTTACTCTTTTTTTAACCTCCTTGTTTTGTATAAATTGATCGTAAGTTTCAACATAATTTTTGTGCGCCAGTAAAAAGTCAATTTCATTCTTACTTGATTGGAT
>JAPLEJ010000001.1:3021-3331 GCA_026391435.1 Bacteroidota bacterium | reverse complement strand
TTAGGGCTTTTTAACTATTCAACCATTTAACAATTTAAAAAATTAGCGAAGCGGACAAATTTTATAGGGTATAAAAGAAACCTGCTGCAATTATTTTAAATAAAATTTCATTCAAAACCATCCTCAAAACCTAGGATGGTTTTTTATTTATTTTAATGTTGATCCTTCCTAAAATATCAGTAGGCTGTATCATTTAATCAGGTTCCTCTAATTCCATCCATTCACCCCTGTTTTCCCTCTAAAAACACAAAACCTGGCCAGAACTTGGCCGAGACTAACCCCAAACAAAAAGGGTCTACGCTTTTGACAG
>JAPLEJ010000001.1:0-3012 GCA_026391435.1 Bacteroidota bacterium | reverse complement strand
TAAAATATCAGTAGGCTGTATCATTTAATCAGGTTCCTCTAATTCCATCCATTCACCCCTGTTTTCCCTCTAAAAACACAAAACCTGGCCAGCTGTGGGCCTACTAGGGCATGATCCTAGGACCCCCTGATTATGAGTCAGGTGCTCTAACCAACTGAGCTATAGGCCCGCATCTTTCGATGTAGGCGGCAAAAATAGTAAAATTTGCCTATCTTCTGATGCTTAAATATTGAATATTTTAACCTTTTTTAATGTTATCTACCCTTTTTTTCTACTATTTTTGCCAAATGAAGAAAGTCATTTTTATTACAGCCTCTTTTTTACTTTTTGGATTTTTTGTACAAGCACAAACTCCAACTACCACAAAAAAAGATTGGTCAAAATCGGATTTAACAGGTCGAGCTGCAGATCATTTTATGATTCAATTTGGTTCGGATAGCTGGCAAAATGCTCCGGATAGTGTTAAAACTAGCGGATTCAGTCGCCATTTTAATATCTACTTTATGTATGATAAGCCTTTTAAATCAAATCCGAGACTTTCAGTGGCATATGGAGCTGGTATTGGAACTTCTAACATTTTTTTTGATGATCATACCCTTGTTGATATAAAATCATCTGCGAGTACATTACCGTTTAAGCACCTTGGTTCAACTGAAAGTCATTTTGAAAAATCAAAAGTGACTACAATTTATTTTCAAGCGCCTGTAGAATTAAGGTATTTTACGAATCCTGAAAATCCTAAAAAGTCGTTTAAATATGCTGTAGGATTAAAATTAGGAACGCTGTTAAAAGCCTATACTAAGTCAAAAAATTATGTCAATAGCGAGGGCAATTCTGTATATGGTAAAACTTTTATTGAAAAGAGATACAGTAACCGATTTTTTAATCCAGCTAATGTTGAGTTAACAGGTCGTGCAGGTTATGGCTTATTCTCTCTTGACATGGGCTATACCATAACACCAGTTTTAAGAGACGGTTTCGGAGCAAGTTTCAATAAATTTTCAATCGGTCTTACAATTAGCGGATTGTAATAAATCTTTAATTATATTTTAAACCCTCTTTTTAGAGGGTTTTTTCATTCCCCTCAGTTTTAGTTTATCTTTGTAAAAACAGATCATTTTGATAGAGAAAAGAAAAATATTTAAGAAAGAAGAAAAGTCGGTATTGGTAAGTGTGATTCAAAAAGATCAGACAGAAGAACAAGTGGACGAATACTTAGATGAATTAGCTTTTTTAGCAGAAACCGCAGGTGCAAAAACGATGAAGTCCTTTAAGCAAAGATTACCACATCCTGATAGTCGCACTTTTGTAGGTAAGGGAAAATTGGAAGAAATAAAACAATACGTTGCCTTAAAAGATATTGATGTAGTTATTTTTGATGATGAATTATCTGGTTCTCAAATTACGAATATAGAAAAGGAAGTTGGAGTAAGGGTGATTGACAGAAGTGATTTAATCTTAGATATTTTTGCAGCACGCGCCCGCACAGCACAAGCCAAAGTACAGGTAGAGCTTGCGCAATACCAATACATTTTACCACGCTTAAAGGGGATGTGGACGCATTTGGAGCGGCAAGGAGCAGGAATAGGATCAAGAGGTCCTGGTGAAACAGAAATTGAAACTGACCGTCGTATTGTAAAAGATAAAATTTCACTTTTACGAAAAAGATTACTTGAAATTGACAAACAAGCTTTCACACAACGAAAAGAAAGAGGCGAGTTTATTCGTGTTGCACTGGTAGGATATACCAATGTGGGCAAATCAACTATTATGAATTTAATTAGCAAAAGTGATGTGTTTGCCGAAAATAAATTGTTTGCCACATTAGATACAACTACTCGAAAAGTAGTTTTTGAGAACACACCTTTTTTATTAAGTGACACGGTTGGTTTTATTCGTAAACTACCGCATCATTTAGTTGAAAGTTTTAAAAGTACTTTAGATGAGGTTCGCGAGGCAGATGTATTATTGCATGTAGTAGATATTTCACATAAAAATTATGAAGATCAAATAGGCGTGGTGAATAAAACTTTACAAGAACTAAAAGCTTTTGATAAGCCTATCATTACTATTTTTAATAAAATGGATTTGTATCAGCAAAAATATTTTGACGAATGGATTTCAGATGAGGTAAAACAAGATCTTTTATTAGAATTAAAAGATAGGTGGAATGGTATTACGAATAACCAAGCTGTATTCATAAGTGCCATAGAAAAACAAAATATAGAAGAATTAAGAACTGTCATTTTACATAAAGTCAGAGATATGTATCAAATTAGATTTCCCTATAAAACTGTTTATTACACCTAATGAGTAGTATTCAATGGACCTTAATTACTAGTGACCTTTTAACACTAACATGGCCTTCCAATAATTTGCTCAATATGGAGATAGAGGGCCTAAATTTTACTTTAGGTAAATGGCAGGATCATTATTACGCTTTTGCTAGTAAATGTCCACATGCCAGCGGCAAGATGAATGAGGGCTATATTAATCCCTTGGGGCAGGTGGTTTGTCCATTACATAAATACTGTTTTGATATGGAGAATGGTAGGAATTCAAGTGGGGAAGGCTATTTCCTAAAAACCTACCCCGTTGAAGTCAGGGAAAACGGACTTTTTATTGGAATAAAGCCCAATTATTTGGTTTAATGTTTTGTTCTTAGCTAAAATTTATTATTTTTGCCACCCTTAAAAGGAACACTCCTCCTTAGCTCAGTTGGTTAGAGCACATCACTGTTAATGATGGGGTCCTCCGTTCAAGTCGGAGAGGGGGAGCCATAGTAGACAGGAGGTTATTTTCGACCTCCTGTTTATTTTTAGACCCTTCTAACTCTTTGATTATCATAAGTAAAATTGATACAGGTTGTGAAAAGGGGGTTGTTGCAACTCGACCATTTTCCAAAGTCATTTTTTCGGAGAAAATACAACTTAATACCTTTTTCTTGGTTCTACCATCAGCATTACGGAAGAATGGTACTAGGTTCTCCAACATTGGTACCTGTTTGGTAAT
>JAPLEJ010000051.1 GCA_026391435.1 Bacteroidota bacterium | reverse complement strand
GAGGTGTTATAAATTATAAATAATTATGATTAACAGATTCAAACCCAAATTCAACATCAAGAAAGGCGACACTGTAGTAGTGATTGCTGGTGATGACAAGGACTTGAAAAAGCCTCGCAAAGTGTTGGAAGTAATTGTAGACAAAGGTCGTGTAATAGTGGAAGGCGTTGCCATTGCCACCAAGCACACAAAACCGTCTGCTTCTAATACAAAAGGTGGTATCGTTAAAGTGGAAGCGGCTATTAATATTAGTAATGTAATGTTATGGGATGCTAAAACAAGTGCGCCTACAAAAGTGAAGCGTTCAAGAGAAGAAGGTAAATTAGTAAGAATTTCAAAAAAATCAGGGGAGGTAATTAAATAATGAGCACAGTAAAATATACTCCAAGATTAGCAGACAAGTACACTAACGAAGTGATCCCTGCTTTATCTAAAAAGTTTGGTTACAAGTCTGTAATGCAAACTCCAAAGTTGGAAAAAATTTGCATCAACCGTGGTGTAAATGGCGCAGTAAATGACAAGAAATTAGTAGACATCGCTTTAGATGAGTTAACTACTATTACTGGTCAAAAAGCGGTTCCAACTATGTCTAAAAAAGACATTTCAAACTTCAAGTTGCGTAAGGGAATGCCAATTGGCGCTCGCGTTACTTTAAGAGGCGTAAGAATGTATGAGTTTTTAGACCGTCTAGTATCAGTTGCGTTACCACGTGTGCGTGACTTTAAAGGTATCAGCGATAAGGCATTTGATGGCCGCGGTAATTACACTTTAGGTATTACTGAACAAATCATTTTCCCTGAGATTGATATTGATAAAGTAAATAAAATTACTGGATTAGATATCACTTTCGTTACATCTGCAACTTCTAATGAAGAAGCATACGAGTTATTAAAAGAACTAGGTATGCCATTCAAAAGCAATAAAAAAGAAAATAACTAATTAATAAAATAGAATTATGGCAAAAGCATCCATCAAGGCAAGACAAAAAAAGCGCGAGGCAACTGTCAAAAAATTTGCTGAAAAACGCGCCGCTTTAAAAGCTGCTGGTGACTATGTAGGTTTAGATAAATTACCTAAAAATGCATCACCGGTTCGTTTGAAAAATCGTTGTCAATTAACAGGTCGTCCTAAAGGGTATATCCGTTATTTCGGAGTATCAAGGATTATGTTCCGTGACATGGCTTTGAATGGTTTAATACCGGGTGTTAAAAAAGCAAGCTGGTAATACTTTAACAAAAGTAATATTGATTTAAGTTCATTCATTTGAATACTGAAACAAACAAAATTTAGAACTGATTTAAAATACTAATATGGTAACAGATCCAATAGCAGACTACTTAACAAGAATACGCAATGCCCAAATGGCACAACACCGTATCGTTGAAATACCTGCGTCCAACTTAAAAAAGCGTATCACTGAAATCTTATATGATCAAGGATATATCTTGAAATACAAGTTTGAAGATGACACTAAACAAGGGTTAATCAAAATAGCCTTGAAATACGATCCATCTACCAAACAACCTGCGATTCGTTCTTTAGATCGTATCAGTCGTCCAGGTTTGCGTCATTACGCGAAGCCAGCTGATATTAAAAGAGTAAGCAATGGTTTAGGTATTGCTATCTTAAGTACTTCAAAAGGAGTATTAACAGATAAGCAAGCAAAAGCCAACAATGTGGGTGGTGAGGTATTGTGTGCGATTTCATAATAGAAAAAATTAATTCATTGCTTAGATTGCATTTAAGCCTTTAGTCGGGGCTGAAAACAACTAAGTGAAAAAATAAAAAAAACGACTATGTCAAGAATTGGAAAAAAACCGGTCTCTATCCCAAAAGGGGTAACTATCACGGTAAAGGATTCGGTGGTAACTGTAAAAGGACCTAAAGGTGAATTGTCTCAAGAACTTGATCGCGACATTACTGTCGAGATTACTGAAACTGAGTTAACAGTGATCCGTCCTACAGAACAAATTCGCCACAGAGCAATGCATGGTTTATACCGTTCATTGATCAGCAATTTAGTAAAAGGAGTTACAGAAGGATATAAAAAAGATCTAGAATTAGTGGGTGTGGGTTTTAAAGCCGTTAACGCTGGAAATATTTTAGACCTAGCTTTAGGATATTCTCATAATATCATTTTTGAAGTACCTAAGGAATTAAAAGTTACAACAACTACTGAGAAAGGACAAAATCCTAAAATTTTCTTAGAAGGTAGCGATAAACAATTAATTGGTCAAGTAGCTGCAAAAATCAGAGGATTACGTAAACCAGAACCATACAAAGGAAAAGGTGTTAAATACTCTGATGAGGTGGTAAGAAGAAAAGCAGGTAAAGCAGCAGGTAAATAGTAATTAAAAATCAAAGATCCCGGCAGCATCGGGATGACAAAAAATAAATAATATGAGTAAATTAGCTCAAAGACAAAAGATCAGATACAGAATTCGTAAAAAAATAACGGGTACTGCAACAAAGCCTCGTTTATCTGTATTCAGAAGCAACGCTGACATATACTGTCAATTGATTGATGATGTAACAGGTGTAACATTAGCTGCCTCTTCTTCAAGAGAAGCTGACATCGCTGCTCAAAAAGTTGCTAAAATTGACAAAGCTAAATTAGCAGGTCAATCAGTAGCTAAAAAAGCAGCAGCACTTTCAATTACAACTTGTGTATTTGATAGAGGTGGTAATTTATACCATGGTAGAATCAAGGCAGTGGCTGAAGGAGCAAGAGAAGGGGGACTTCAATTTTAATTTGATAAAAATACTAATAGAAAATCATGTCTAAATTAAATGTAAATAAGGTTAAAGCAGCTGGGGATGTGGAACTAAAAGAAAAAGTAGTTTCTATCAACCGCGTTGTTAAAACAACAAAGGGTGGTCGTACTTTTAGCTTCTCAGCTTTAGTAGTAGTAGGTAACGAAAATGGTGTTGTAGGCCAAGGTCTAGGAAAAGCCAAAGAAGTTCAAGAAGCTATTACAAAAGGAATTGAAGATGCTAAAAAGAATTTAGTAAAAGTGCCTGTCATGCACGGAACTATTCCACATGAGCAATTAGCTAAAGATGGTGCTGCAAAAGTATTAATCAAGCCAGCTGCACACGGAGCGGGTGTTATTGCAGGTGGTAGTATGCGTGCTGTATTAGAGAGCGCTGGTATCACGGATGTATTAGCAAAAAGTTTAGGATCTGCTAATCCTCATAATGTGGTGAAAGCAACTATTAAAGCTTTAGGTTTATTACGTGAACCAATTCAAATTGCAAAAACAAGAAATATTAAATTATCTAAAGTATTTAACGGATAATAAATCCTTAATTACTTTTATTTAATACTCATAAATAATTCAATGATGAAAAAGATAAAAATTACTCAAGTAAAAAGCGGAATTGACAGATCTGAGCGTCAAAAACAAACTTTGATCGCATTAGGTTTGAGAAAAATGCATGCTTCTAAAGAAGTGGAGGCGACTCCTCAAATTTTGGGTATGGTAAATAAAGTATTACACTTGGTAAAAGTAGAAGAAATAGCCTAATCAGCTTTTTTTCATTATTATAAATGCGAGGGGTGATACCCCGAAAGTACAAAATCAAAAAAATGAAATTACACAATTTAAAACCTGCAGAAGGTTCCGTTCACAAAGCAATTAGAATTGGTCGTGGTGAAGCATCTGGTAAAGGTGGTACATCAACAAAAGGTAACAAAGGTGGTCAAAGCCGTGCAGGTTACAAAAGTAAAATGGCGCATGAAGGTGGTCAGATGCCTATTCAACGTCGTGTTCCAAAGCGTGGATTTAAGAATATCAATCGTATTGATTATAAAGTATTTAATTTAGGTCAATTGGATCAATTGATTGAGAAATACGGTTTCACTGAAATCACTCCCGAAAATTTATACATGAACAGTTTAATTAGCCGTACCGATTTAGTAAAGGTTTTGGCTAATGGGGAATTAAAAACAAAAATCAATTTCAGAGTGAACGCTGCTAGCAAAAAAGCACAGGATGCAATTGTTGCTGCAGGCGGAACGATTGAAATTATTTAATGATTTTAATGTATATTGTGAGTAGCGGTTTTAATGCGACTTATGATTTTAAAATTCCTTTGGGAAATAATTAAACAACGATGAAAAAATTACTAGGCACTTTTAAAAATATTTGGGCGATTGATGAACTAAAAAGTAAAATTTTAGTAACCCTTGCGCTTGTATTAACATACCGTATTGGAGCACAAATCACTTTGCCAGGTATTAACCCATTAGCTATCGAAGCTGCTCAAAAGTCAGGTGGGAATAATGGGATGCTGGGTATTTTTGATATGTTTGCTGGAGGCGCTTTTTCACAAGCCTCTGTTTTGGCATTAGGTATTATGCCATATATTTCGGCTTCTATTTTTATGCAATTGATGACCATCTTAGTTCCTCAATTACAAAAAGTTCAAAAGGAAGGAGAGAGTGGTCGAAATAAAATTAATCAATGGACTCGTTATTTAACAGTTATTGTTACTACTTTTCAAGCAGGTGCCTATGTTGCCTATTTAAATAGTCCAGGATATGCTGATGCATTGATTCCTGCTTACAAACCGTTTTTCTGGTTCTCTACTGTCATCACTTTAACTGCAGGTACTTTATTTGTAATGTGGTTGGGTGAAAAAATTCAAGATAAAGGTTTAGGTAATGGTACTTCTATCATTATCATGGTGGGTATATTAGGTCGTTTGCCTCAATCTTTGATCATGGAGTTTGGTTCTAAAAGCCAAAAAGGCGGCGGTGGTTTATTAATATTCTTAATTGAGATTGCAATTTTAGTGACCATTATAATGGGCTTAATTATATTAGTACAAGGTGTTCGAAAAATTCCTGTTACTTATGCTAAGCAAGTGATCGGTGGGTCTCAAGTAGGTGGTGCAAGACAATTTTTGCCTGTGAAAGTGAATAGTGCTGGTGTTATGCCAATCATTTTTGCACAAGCCATTATGTTTTTACCTACACTTGTTTCTTTTACTAATTTAGATTCAGCACAAGGAATTGTACGCATTTTCAATGACCATAGTAATGCTTGGTATATGTTAATATACTCCATCATGGTGATTGGCTTTACTTTCTTATACACTGCTTTGATTTTTAATCCTAAGCAAATTTCTGAAGATTTAAAACGTAACAATGGTTTTGTACCTGGTGTTAAACCTGGTCAACCCACTACTGACTATATTGGAGCTGTAATGGATAAAATCACTTTACCGGGTGCTATCTTTTTAGCCCTAGTAGGTATTTTACCAGGATTTGCTCAAAAATTAGGTGTAACGCAAAGCTTTAGTACCTTTTTCGGAGGAACTTCATTACTGATTATGGTAGGTGTTGTTTTAGATACACTACAACAAATTGAAACCTACTTATTAATGCGTCAATATGATGGATTAATGAATACAGGTCGTATTCAAGGAAGAAATCCAATGGCCAATTCGCCTCTTTAGTGAATTGATTACTTTAAAAATATTTATCTTTACAAACCTGTCTACTTAGGCAGGTTTGTTTTGTTTTAAGACAATCGTATTTATGGTGCATTTAAAATCAGAAGAGGAAGTACAATTAATGCGTGAAGCAGCTTTGTTGGTAAGTAAAACACTAACACAGGTGGCTACTATTATAAAGCCTGGAATGACCACTTTGGATATAGATCAATTTTGTATGCAATTTGTCAAAGACCATCAAGCGACACTTTCTTTTTATAATTACCATGGCTATCCTCATCATATTTGTGCATCAGTGAATGATGTGGTTGTACATGGTTTTCCCAATAAAACACCATTAAAAGAGGGCGATATTGTTTCAATAGATTTAGGGGTCATCTTAAACAAATGGCATGGTGATCATGCATATACTTTTATTTTAGGCGAGGTAGCTCCAGAAGTTTTACAACTAGTGAAAGTGACTAAAGAATCTTTGTATAAAGGAATTGAAAAAGCCACCGTGAATAATAGAGTGGGTGATATTAGTTATGCCATTCAGGAACATACAGAAAAAATCCATGGCTATGGTGTGGTTCGCGAATTGGTTGGTCATGGTTTAGGTAAATCATTGCACGAGGATCCACAAGTTCCTAATTATGGGAAAAGAGGAACAGGATTAAAAATGAAAGAAAACTTAGTATTGGCAATTGAGCCTATGATTAATATGGGCACCCATAAAGTTTTTACAGAGGAAGATGGATGGACAGTAAAGACGCAGGATGGAAAAGTATCTGTTCACTTTGAACATGATATTTGTGTTAAAAACAAGGAAGCTCTTATATTGTCTGATTTTTCGATGATTGAATCGGCTGAAAAATTAAATCCAAATTTGAATACTTCTTACTATTAATAACGGAGCCTCCTTTTTTTACGATCATTAAAGTGCCTCATGGAAAAGAAAAAAATTGTTGTGGTAGGGGGTGGTGCAGCAGGTTTTTTCTGTGCCATTCAAGTGGCCGAATTACATCCGGATTGGGAAATTTGTATTCTTGAAAAATCCAACAAATTATTATCTAAAGTTAAAGTGAGTGGGGGTGGCCGTTGTAATGTAACCCACGCTTGCCCTGAGATAGAAACTCTTTTAAAAAAATATCCAAGAGGCGCTCGGTTTTTGAAAAAAGCTTTTTATCAATTTGCAACATTAGATACCATTGAGTGGTTTAAAAAAAATGGAGTAGATCTGCATACCGAAAAAGATGGACGGATGTTTCCGACCACGAATAATTCAGATACCATCATTGATTGTTTTTTGCGCAAAGTTCATCAATATGAAATTAAAGTTTTAACAGGGCAGGAAGTGGTGCAGGTTGAAAAAATGAATAATACAAAAGATTCTAATTTTATACTTACGCTTGCGAGTGAAAAAAAAATAACAGCGGATGCTATTTGTTTAGCAACAGGAGGGATGTTAAAGTCTGATAAATTAAATTGGTTAACTACATTAGGACATACAATCGTGGCGCCAGTGCCCTCTTTATTTACATTTAATTTAGTGGATAAAAAAATAACCACTTTAATGGGGGTAGCGGTAGAAAATGCAGTCATACAATGGAAAGGAAATAAAATAACGGAACAAGGCCCTTTGCTTATAACGCATTGGGGCATCAGTGGTCCCGCTGCTATAAAATTATCTGCATGGTGTGCTCGTGAATTAGCCGATGATCATTATGAAGGTGAAATAATTATTAATTGGACGCCCGAATACAATGAAGCCACTTTAAAAATGGAGTGGATTAATTTAAGAATGGATTTAGGTCGTCGCGAAATAGGCACTAAAAATCCATTTAATTTACCACAACGATTATGGCAATATTTGTTACAAGATGCGGGTATTTCATTTAATACAAAATGGGCTGATTTAAAAAGTGTACAACAACATCAATTAATACAATCATTAACAAGAACTACTTTGCAAGTCAAAGGAAAAACAACTTTTAAAGAAGAGTTTGTTACTTGTGGCGGGGTAACGCTCACAGAAATTGAGGCGGCCACCATGGAAAGCAAATTGGTTCCAGGCTTACATTTTGCAGGCGAAATGATGGATGTAGATGGTATCACCGGAGGCTTCAATTTTCAACATGCTTGGACCTCGGGATGGCTAGCGGCACAGCATATTGGTAATCAATTGATTATAAAATAAATGGGTACCGTTTTTGCGTACTTTTTAGCCTCATTTTCAACCTTTTTTTAGGCTTTTTTCCCTACCTTTGCCGTCCGGTTTAAAAACGCCGGTTTTATATGAAATTTTTTATTAAAAACCTAAACGCAGACGCACAGGAATTCGACGGCGCTACAGCTGTTGAAGCAACTGCGACACCAAAAGCACCTGAAGTAATTATTCAAACAGCACATGATGATTTTGACTGGAGTGTTGACAAACGTAATGTGAGTCATTATGCTGAAACAGAAAGATTAAAGTATGACAAAGTGTATGATAGCACTTTCGTACAAATTTCTGATGGTCAAATTATGAATGGACTAGTTGTTGCTTTAACTAAAACTGATGTGGTTGTAAACATCGGATTTAAAAGTGACGGATTAGTTTCATTGAATGAATTCCGTGACACCAATGGTGTTAAAACGGGTGATACTGTAGAAGTAATGGTAGTAGAAAAAGAAGACCGTGATGGTAATCTTCATTTAAGCCGTAAATCTGCTCGTATTTTCCGCGCTTGGGAAAGAATTATGGAAGTACATAAAACAGGCGAAGTGGTTACTGGTTTAGTAACTAGCAAAACAAAAGGTGGTTTGATCGTTGATGTATTTGGTATGGAAACTTTCTTACCAGGTTCTCAAATTGATGTGAAACCAGTTACTGATTATGATCAATTCGTTGGAAAAACAATGGAGTTTAAAGTAGTTAAGATTAACGAAACTATTAAAAACGCTGTTGTATCTCATAAAGCATTAATTGAAAGTGATATCGAAGCACAACGCGCTGAAATCATGAGTAAATTAGAAAAAGGCCAAGTATTAGAAGGGGTGGTTAAAAACATCACTGACTTTGGAGCCTTTATGGACTTAGGTGGATTAGATGGTTTATTATATATCACGGATATCTCTTGGGGTAGAATTTCTCATCCAAGTGAAGTAGTGAAGTTAGACCAACGCATTCAAGTGGTGGTATTAGACTTTGATGATGATAAAAAACGTATCAGCTTAGGCTTAAAACAATTAACACCACATCCTTGGGATGTATTGCCAACTGATTTATCAGAAGGTAGTGTTGTAAAAGGTAAGGTGGTTAATATTGAAGATTACGGTGCGTTCCTTGAAATTCAACCTGGTGTTGAAGGTTTAGTGCACGTTTCTGAAATCACTTGGGCAAATACTCCAATCAATGCAAAAGAATTCTTCAAATTAGGAGATGAGCATGAAGCAAAAGTGGTTACACTTGATAAAGATGCACGCAAGATGAGTTTGAGTATTAAACAAATGTCTCAAGATCCTTGGAGTGCAATTGATAATAAATTCCCTGAAAATAGCAAACACAAAGGGCTTGTAAAAAACATCACTCCTTATGGTGTGTTTGTTGAATTAGAGTCTGGAATTGGTGGAATGATTCACATCAGCGATTTGAGTTGGTTGAAGCGTTTCAATCATCCTTCTGAGTATGTTAAAGTAGGAGAGCATGTTGATATTATCATTTTAAACATCGATAAAGAAAACAGAAAATTACAATTAGGTCATAAGCAATTAGAAGAAGATCCTTGGAATGCATTAGAGCAAACTTTTGCGATAGGATCTATTCATGATGGTACTATTGTTCGCAAGGACGATAAAGGTGCTATTGTACAATTGCCTCATGGTTTAGAAGGATTTGCTCCTAACCGTCACCTTGCAAAAGAAGATGGCAAACAAGTTCAAGCAGAAGAAACAGCGAAATTCATGGTGATCGAATTTGATCGTAATGAAAAGCGTATTGTAGTAAGTCATGCTAGAATTTGGGAACAAGCAGTGGTAGAAGAAAAAGAAGTAGCTAAGAAAGAAGCAAAAGTTGAAACTGAAAAAACTAAAAAAGCAGTAAAGACAATTCAAAGTAAAGTTGAAAAATCTACTTTGGGTGACTTAGGTGCTTTAGCTGAAATCAAAGCGAAAATGGATGATGACAATGCAAGTAAAGGATAGTTGACTGTCCTAAGTTTTTGATATGGGCCCCACCCGATCATTCTGGAGGGGCCTTTTTTATATAAATCTTAACGCTAAAGGCTTCAATTTGGATTATTTTTAATCATAAATTGAGGATTATTAGCTAATTTTGCCTCCCTGTATGAATAGAATAATAGTCATTTTTTGTATTGTTTTGAGTCTGAGTTCTTGTACTTCAAAATTTCAGAAAATTTTGAAAAATAAGGATACTGACTATAAAGTAAAAATGGCCGAACAGTACTTTAAAGAAAAAAAGTACACGAATGCTCAGCAGCTCTTTGAATCTGTTATACCATTTGTGAAAGGAACTGCTCGATATGAGGAGTTGTATTTAAAATTCGCTAATTCCTATTATTTAGACAAGGATTATGAAAACTCGGAAAATTTATTTAAAACTTTTATTGAATATTTCCCAAGTAGTCCAAAAAGAGAGGAAGTTGAATATTTGAGGGCGAATACTTATTTTAAGAGATCTCCTAAAGCAGAGTTAGATCAAACGACGACCAATAGGACCATTCAATTGATGCAGGCTTTCATTGATGCATATCCAAAAAGTGCAAGAGTGAAGGAAGCGACTGAGGTGATTGACGCCTGTCGTGCGAAATTAGAATTGAAGGACTATAAAACGGCTTCATTATATTACAATCTTGCATTATACCGTTCGGCGGCGATCTCTTATGGTTTATTATCAGATGGGTATCCGGATTCGAAAAATGCAGATCAATATAAATTGTTAACTATTAAATCCTATTTCAAATTTGCTGAAAATAGTTTTGTAGACAAACAAAAAGAAAGATTCGAGAAAGTAATTGTAGAATATAACGACTTTGTGGACAGGTATAGTGATAGTCCATTGGTAGCAGAGGCTAAAAAAATTAAAACACAAACTGATTATTTATTAAATAGTATAAAATGAGTAAATTAAGAAGACATATGGGGGCGAATGTCGCTTCTGTTGTTGAAACAAAAAGTTTAAAGGCATTAAAAGCTAAAACGGGTAATTTATACGAGTCCATCTCGATTATCTCTCGTAGAGCAAATCAAATCAATATCTCTATCAGAGAGGAATTGCATAGTAAGTTGGAAGAGTTTGCAAGCCATACAGATAGCTTAGAGGAGATTCATGAGAACAAGGAGCAAATTGAAATCTCTAAAGCATATGAGCGTATGCCTAACCCAGCCATTTTAGCTACAGCTGAATTCATTGATGATAAAATTTATTATCGCAAGAATGAGGAGACCGATTTATTTCGTTAATCTTCACTTATTTGCATTAAAGCGTCCCGAAATGGTTATACTATCGGGACGTTTTTGTATTTTAGGGATAACCTTTCATTGTTAAACAGTAGGATCCATGTTGCATAAAATCATTACTTTATTTTGTATTTCATTGCTGCTGCAATTAAAATGCATTTCGCAGGAATTAAATGCAACCATTACTATACAAACAAGTAAGGTAGATAATCAAGTGGATCCAAAAACATTCGTACAATTACAAAGTCAACTAAAAGATTTTTTAAATCAACGCAAGTGGACGAGCGATGCATTCTCTAAAGAAGAAAAAATTGATTGTAATTTTTATATCACCATTGAATCGATTGTTTCATCAGGTGTTTATGATGCCAAGTTGAGTATCGTTTCAAATAGGCCAGTCTATAATAGTGCATATACAACGCCTTTACTAAATATGCAGGACGCCAATTTTACATTTAAATATCAATTGTCCCAGCCCATTGAATTCAATGAAAACAGAGTGCAAGGTTCTGATGCATTAGAAGCAAACTTGACGGCTACACTTGCTTACTATATCTATGTCATACTAGGTCTAGATTATGATTCTTATGCGCCCCAAGGGGGCAAAGCCTATTTTAATAAGGCGCTTAATATTGTAAATAATGCGCCTGAAGGTTCTGGTATCAGTGGCTGGAAATCATACGATGGTCAACGAAATCGGTATTTACTTATTGACAACTTTACCCAAAGCGGTTTTGATAAACTACACAGTGTATTATACAGTTATTATAGAGAAGGTTTAGATCAATTAGTGGAAAAGCCTTCTGTTGCAAAGGCGGCTATTTTAAATTCATTAATGAGTATGCAGGAAGTTTACGAAGCCAGTTCAAATACGATGGCAATCCCTATATTAATGCAAGGGAAAGTGACTGAGATCATTGGTATCTTTGGAACTGCAGAAAAATCAATGAAAAAACAATTAATTGCAACTTTGTCAACCATTGATATTGCCAATATTAATAAGTATAAAGAAAAATTTGAATGAGATATCTATATTTAATAACCTTATTTTTTTTAGTAGCCTGTCAATTTTCGGAAAAAGAAAAGGCGCCTGTTGCATTTGCGAAAATGCCAAGAATTGTATGGGAATTGATGCAGTCGGACGGGTATTATTCAAAAATTTCTTATCAGGACAGTACATTAAAGGGCAAGCGTAAAAATGTAGAAATGTATCAACAGATTTTTGAATTAAATAAAGTGACAGCGAAGGATTTTTACAGCTCCATTGATTTTTACGAAAAACACCCACTTTTGTTTAAGGAATTAATGGATTCTGTAACAGCAATATCGAAAAGAGAAAAAAATGAAACAATTAGACCCATAAAATAATCATATTCAAACTCTCTTTCCTACTTTTGAGCAAAATTAAATAAACCATTAAATTATAAAAAAATGAGCATTTCAATTGGACAAGCGGCACCTGCCTTTACCTTATTTGACACAGAAAAAAAAGCAGTATCCTTAGCGGATTATAAAGGAAAAAATGTGGTTGTATTATTTTTCCCTTTGGCTTTTACAGGTGTTTGTACTACTGAGTTATGTAGTATCAGAGACAATATCGGAGTATATAATAGTGCCAACGCCGAAGTGGTGGGTATCTCAGTAGATTCTCTTTTTACTTTAGGTAAATTTAAAGAAGAGCAAAAATTAAACTTTACTTTATTAAGTGATTTTAATAAAACTGCAAGTACTGATTATGGTGTTAAATATGATGTTTTCCCAGCTTTTGAAATGGCAGGAGTGAGCAAACGTTCTGCTTTTGTTATTGACAAGGAAGGAGTGGTACAATATGCTGAAATATGTCCTACGCCTGGTGATTTACCTAATTTTGAAGCCATTCAAACTGTATTGAATACTTTAAACTGAAACATCGCTGGTTGCTAACAGAATAAAATTAAAAAGCCTCCTTCAAACTGATTGAAGGAGGCTTTTTGTATTAAGTTATTTAAGGAATTATTTTTTTAACGATCGCAAACTTCTACAATCAAAAATTTTAAGTAATGGGTATTTTCCATGCCCCATATAATAGGATGGTCACTTGATTGGGATTGATAAGTGACTTGTCTAATTCTTTTTTTAGCGTCTCTTGCTGCCATATCTATGGTGTCTAAAAATAATTCAGGGCTTACTAAATTCGTACAGCTTGAAGTCACTAAAAATCCGCCGCTATTGATCATTTTCATCCCTCTTAAATTAATTTCCTTATACCCAGTAATTGCTTTGTCTATGCTATTCCTGCTTTTGGTAAAGGCAGGAGGATCAAGCATCACGACATCGTATTTTCGACCTTCTTTGCCCCAGCTTTTTAATACATCAAAAGCATTCATAGCTTCAAATTTAACGATGTGGTCAAGTTTATTTAATGCTGCATTTTTATTCGCCTGTTCTACTGCAGTTTCTGAAATGTCAATACCTAAAACCGATTTTGCTCCATAATGTGCGGCATGAATTTCAAATGTACCCGTATAAGTAAATGCCCCAAGTACATCTGCGCCACTCACAATTTTTTGAATGGCTCTTCGATTATCTTGTTGGTCTAAAAAGTAGCCCGTTTTTTGTCCTGTTTCAATGTTGACATAAAATTGTAAACCATTTTCATTGATTAAGATTTCGGTAGGGAAGGGATCACTTAAAAATCCTTTTATTTGAGTAAGTCCTTCTAGTTCTCTTACAGGAACATCATTGCGTTCATAAATTCCTTTAGGATTAAAAATGGATTGGATGGCTTCTACAATAGCAGGCTTCCATTTTTCAATTCCATATGATAAAGTTTGCAAAACAAAATAGTCGTTAAATTTATCTATGATGAGGGCAGGTAATTCATCTGCTTCGCCAAAAACCAATCGACAGTTTTCGACATAGCCAAGCTGTTTTCGATAAGCCCAAGCAGTTGCAATTTTTTTATGAAAAAAAGCGGCGTCAATGGTGTCCCTATGTTTAGTCAATAATCGTATTGTGATTTGAGAGTTGGGGTTAATATAGCCTCGGCCTGCTAATTGACCATCAAAAAAGTAAACCTCGACCAAATCACCAGGCTCCACCGTGCCGGCAATACGGTCAATCTCATTGTTGTAAATCCAAGGGTGGCCCGAAGCAATCCTTTGCGTTATTTTCTTATTTAAATACACCTTTGTCATGGCACAAATATAGGCAGAGAATAAGTGACAACTTGTTCATTTTTAAGCCCTTTTATGTCAATTTTGCTATTTTACTGCTTTGGCAATATTTTTGGCAGATAATTGTATCAATACCTGATTATGCAAAAGAACGAACCAATCAACACTGAAACAGCAAATTTGGAGGCAAATCCGCTCGAAAATGAAGCTTCAGCCGATACTGCCTATTTGTCTGAGGAACAAGGGGCCGAAACCCCTCCTTTAAGCGAATTGGATACCTTAAAATTGGAGTTAGTAGATCAAAAGGACAAATACCTAAGATTGATGGCCGAATTTGAAAATTTTAGACGCCGTACTGCCAAAGAAAGAATGGAACTGATTCAGACCGCTAGCAAGGAAGTGATTGTATCATTTTTGGATGTGTTGGACGATTGTGATCGTGCAGAAAAGCAATTGAATAGCTCAGATGACATAGCCATACAAAAAGAAGGAATACAATTGGTTTTTAATAAAGTGAGATCCACTTTGCAATCGAAAGGAGTGGTTGCGATGGAAAGTATCCAACAAACTTTTGATGTGGATAAGCACGAAGCCATCACTGAAGTGCCCGCACCTAATGAAAAGATGAAAGGAAAAATTGTAGATGAAATATCTAAAGGGTATTTGTTAAATGATAAAATTATTCGTTTTGCTAAAGTGGTTGTAGGCAAATAAAAATACAATATGTCAAAAAGAGATTATTACGAAACATTGGGGGTAAGTAAATCTGCAAGTGCGGATGAAATTAAAAAAGCATATCGTAAGGTAGCCATGCAATTTCATCCAGATAGGAATCCTGGAGATAAGCAAGCTGAAGAAAAATTCAAGGAAGCTGCCGAATCTTATGAAATATTAAGTGATGCAGATAAAAAAGCAAAGTACGATCGTTTTGGACATCAAGCATTTGGTCCAGGAACAGGCGGTGGTGCAGGTGGCTTCAGTGGTGGCGGAATGAATATGAATGATATTTTTAGTCAATTTGGTGACATTTTTGGAGACGAAGGATTTGGTGGATTTTTTGGTGGCGGGGGAGGAAGAGCAAGATCGTCTAGAGCAACAGGTCAGCGAGGAAGTAATTTGAGAATCAAATTAAAATTATCATTTGAAGAAATAGCGAATGGGGTGAACAAGCAAGTAAAAGTAAAAAAACATGTTCCTTGTACTTCTTGTGGTGGTAATGGCGCTAAGGATAAAAATAGTGTTCAAACCTGCGGAACTTGTAATGGGTCGGGTCAGGTTAAAAGAGTGACCAATACTTTTTTAGGTCAAATGCAAACAGTGAATACTTGTCCTACCTGTCAAGGGGAAGGGAATACCATTACTGCAAAATGTACATCATGTAAAGGAGAGGGTCGAATGTTTGGTGACGAAACCATTTCAATTGATATACCAGCGGGTGTACAAGATGGTATGCAATTAAGCATGTCAGGCAAAGGGAATACAGGTGAAAGAGGAGGCAGCCCTGGCGATTTAATTATCATGATTGAGGAAGAACCACATGAGTCATTACATAGAGATGGATTGAACGTCGCATATGATTTATATATTACCATACCAGATGCTGTATTTGGAACAAGTGTAGAAGTGCCTACGATTGATGGTCGTGCAAAAATTAAAATTCCTCCAGGAACGCAAAGCGGAAAAATATTTAGATTAAAAGGAAAAGGATTTCCTGAAGTGCAAGGGTATGCAAAAGGGGATCAATTAATTAATGTCAATATTTGGACACCTCAGCATGTAACGGATGAAGAAAAAGCAGCTTTAGAGAAAATGCAATTGAGTGAAAACTTTAAACCCAAGCCAGTAAAGGGAGAAAAGAGCTTTTTTGATCGAGTGAAGGAAGCATTCAGATAAGGAGTTGAACGAAATTATATATTTAGGATTCCTTTAATTGATAAATGTCTTTTGAGTTTCTTCCAAGACCATCATAGTCTAAACCATAACCTACTACAAATTTATTGGGGATATCGAAGCAGGCGTAATCTACTTGAACAGGGTAGGCAAGGGCCTCTTTTTTATTAAGCAAGACCGCAATTTTTAAGGACGCTAATTGTTGTGTTTTTAATTGAGGTAAAAAATGGTGCAAGGTTTTACCTGTATCAATAATATCTTCCAAAATAATCACATGACGACCACTTAAATTCGTGTCTAATCCTATCGCAGTAATGACATTGCCTGTCGAACTTACACCCTTGTAGGAAGCAAGTTTTACAAAGCAAACCTCCGCTTCAATTGTTAAATGTTTAAATAAGTCAGCGGTAAATAAAAATGATCCGTTTAGGACGGATAAAAATAATGGCTTTTTATCAGCGTAATCAGTTTTCAATTGCTGAGCAAGCAGCTTAATTTTATCTTGAATTTCTTCGTCCCTAATATAGGGCGTAAATTCCTTGTCGTATATTTTTATGGTTTGCATATGAATAAAGTTGTGATAAAAGGCGTCTATTATTTATTTAGAATTATTTTTTTTAAGGGTTCCTTAGGTTTCATTAAAATTAAAGTAGTTCCAATAGTGAGCGTATCGCTTAAAATTGTCGGGTTATATTCTTTTAATTTTTTTAATTGTATACCTTCCATTTGGCTGATATCATATAAGGTTTCTCCTTTCGAAACTGTATGAAAGCTTTTACTGCCTTCTGTTTTTTTAGCACTTAAGAAAAGTAATTGATCGTTTGCCAATAAATCTGACTCTTTCAAATCATTAAAAATAAAAATTTTATATAATGGGATATGATGCTCGGTGGCTATTTGCAATAATGAACTACCTGCTTTCGCCCATATGACAGTAACTTGGTTAATTTTAAATGGAGTTTTAGGGTAATTATTTACTTCCTTTTTTGGAAGGGTAACTTTGGCAGCGCTATTTATCGAATCCTTTACTTTTATTTTAGGAATTGGCGTGATTGTTGACCAAGCCACTGTGGACTCTTTCGTAGTTGTTTTATTATTTATGGAATCCGAAATTTTCACTTTAGGAACAGTCACTATAGTAGGCAAGGCCACTGATGTGTCTTTAGTGGCTGATTTATCAAATGTCGAATCTATTACTTTTATTTTAGGAATAGCCGCTATGATAGGCAAGTCCACTGTATCCGTTTTAGTAATGGGTAATTTAGCATCCTTAATAGTAGAATCATTTTCTTCATTTAATTCAGGAAAATTAAACTGTGATAATTCAAAGTCGTCAATCACTTTCATTAATTTTTTTGAATAATCACTCGCAGTGGCATAACCTGCTTTTTTTAAACCAATGGTCCATGCCGAATCATCAACAGGATCTAATAGGAATAAGGGGGCATAATTAGGTCTTGATTTAATAAAGTTCGAATGATCTATAAAGGAAGCTTGGGCGTTGGGATATACCCTAAAACATTCTTGTTTCGCATCATCATCTTGGTAAGTGGTTTCGCCCTTCCAATCTAGTTTACATTTAATTCCAAAATGGTTATTAAAATTGGCAGCTAAATTACTTTGGCCGCTATTGGATTCTACGATCCCTTGCGCTAAGGTAATAGAAGCGGGTATGCCTGTGCGTTTCATTTCCTTGATGGCGATGTCTTTATATTGATCTATATAAATGAGGGTAGCGGTTTTTTGTGCACTTAATTCAAAACAAATTCCCCCTATGAAAAGGGAAATTAAAAATTTTAATTTCATTCTTATTTTTTTCTAATTAAAGATAAGCCGTCTCTGACTGTTAACATAATGGTATCTGCCAAAGAATCGTTAATGACCATTTGGTTAAAGGCATGAATCGCTTTAGCGTTTTTCCCTTTGATGTCTTCATTCAATACTTCGCCATGAAATAATACATTATCAGCAATAATTAAACCGTTGCTTTTTACATGAGGAAAAATCATTTGATAATATTTTGCATAATTGACTTTGTCGGCGTCTATAAATACAAGGTCCCATGGAGCAGTTAAGTTTTGTAAAATTTCACCTGCGTCACCAATATGTACTTTTATTTTTTCCTTATGATGGCAGTTTTGCATGTTATTTTTTGCTTGAATAGCATCTTCTTCTCTCAATTCAATAGTATGTAACTGGCCATCCGACTTTAAACCTTCGGATAAGCACATCGCACTAAATCCAGAAAAGGTCCCTACTTCTAAAATATGGGTAGGTTGTAATAATTGACTTATTAAGCTTAAAAAGCCGCCTTGGGTCCAACTACTTTGCATATCCGCATGAGAATGGGTTGCTAAAGTAGTTTCATACACTTCTTTTAAATAGGAAGGGGTGGCATTGCTAAATTGCGCTGCATAATCATTAGCCAAAGGGTGAATAAAATCCATGGCCAAAGTTCTATTTTTTTTCGCTATTAGACGATGAAATTAACAATAATCCTAAAAAGGTAAATAAGCCATTGATGATCAATAATTCCTGTCCAATTCTAAAGCTGCCAGGGGCTGCTCCAAAAAAGTAGGGTTGTAGGTAATCTAATAATAAGCAAAGTAAGGGGGCGACAAAGCAAGGTAGAAAGGCCCATCGGTCCTTGATTTGGCGTTGTGTTAAAATACCAAAAGCAAATAATCCTAATAAGGGGCCATAAGTATAGGAGGCTATTTTTAAAATTAAATCAATAATGCTCTTGTTATCGATCCATTTAAATACCATAACTAATAATAAAAAAGTAAATGCAAAGCCTAAATGAACTCTTTGTCTTATTTTTTTCTTTTTTGATTCATCCCAATCTAATTTTTTTTGCATTCCAATCATGTCAATACAAAAACTAGAGGTTAGTGCGGTAATCGCGCCATCTGCACTAGGAAACAAAGCAGATATTAAAGCTAAAATGAAAATGATAGATATATAAGGAGGCATATGATGTAAAGCCAATGTAGGAAACAAAGTATCACCAGCAGCTGTGACATTATTTTGTGCCGCATATAAATTTAAAAGCCCGCCTAAGAATAAGAAAAGACTAATTGCAAATAACATGGTAAACCCTATGGTGACCATATTTTTTTGTGCATCTTTTAAAGTTTTGACAGATATATTTTTTTGCATCATTTCTTGATCAAGCCCTGTCATGGTAAGGGTAACAAAGGCACCTCCAATAATTTGTTTTAAAAAGAACGACTTGTTATTCATATTCATATCAAAAATGTTGGCAATTCCTTTCGCTTCCATGGCTTGCCAAGCACCCACTACCGATAAGTGCAAATTGGACAGAATATAAATACTACAAATAATAAGTCCCAATAACATACCAGATGTTTGAAGCGTATCGGTCCATACAATCGTTTTTACGCCACCTTCATATGTATATAATAAAATCATTACTAAAATGACAATGGTGGTTGCCCAAAAAGGGATGCCCATATTATCTAAAATAAATACTTGTAAAATTTTTACCACCAGGTATAAGCGAGCGGTGGCACCTAGAGTTCGAGATAATATAAAAAAAGAAGCCCCAGTTTTATAAGCACCCATTCCTAATCTATTTTCCAAATAGTAATAAATAGATGTAAGGTTGAGCTTGTAATAGATAGGAAGCAAAACATAGGCAATGGCTAAGTAGCCAATTAAGTAGCCTAAAGTAATTTGTAAATAATGAAATGAATCTATTCCCACAGCACCTGGCACACTCACAAAAGTAACACCACTAAGCGAAGTGCCAATCATGCCAAAAGCAACCAGCATCCAATTGCTGTTTTTATTGCCAATAAAAAAAGACATGTTATTGCTATTTTTACCTGCTACTTTAGCCACCCCTAAAAGGAGGACAAAATAAGCAATGACAAAGGCGAAAAGCAGGGAGGCGCTCATATATTTATTTTAATTAAGCAAAGTAAATATAAACTTTGGATTAATTAGTTAAATTGTGGAAACAGTTAATTAAAAGAAGTTCAAAAATGAAAATTTCAGCCATTACTATTTTTTGCGGTTCAAGGTCGGGTCATCAAGCAGATTTTGAAACACAAGCAACTGTTTTAGGAAAATTATTGGCTCAAAAAGAGGTGACCCTCATTTATGGAGGAGGTAATAAAGGGATGATGGGTGCTGTTGCCAATGCTTGTCTTTTAAATGGGGGTAAAGTCATTGGAATTATTCCCAAATTATTATTGGAATGGGAAGCGCAACATGAGGGCTTAACCGAACTCATTGTCACCGAATCCATGCATGAACGAAAAAAAATATTATATGAAAAGGGAGATGCTGCAATAATATTACCGGGGGGGATGGGCACTTTGGACGAGTTGTTTGAAATGCTTACTTGGAACAACTTAAAAATTCATGATAAAAAAGTATTTATATTAAATACCAATGGTTATTATGATCCCTTAGTCCATTTATTGGATAATATGCAACAAGAAGGTTTTATGTATGATGCGTGGAGAGACAGAGTTAATATTTGCAGCACACCCGAAGAAATAATTAATGCCTTCTCCTAGCCCCGAACCTTAAAGGAAATCCTACTCCTGCTCTAAAAATAGGTTCTTTTCTGTTATACATGTCTATGTATTGAGAACGTGGGTTATTTAATAAATCATACATTATGGAAAAATAACTCATGCCCCATTCATTGCGTCTCCCATACCCTACACCTGCTAATAAACTTTCTGCACCAAATTTGTCAACTCCCGATACCCCAGTCCTCATATCTGTTAGATTCATCCAGGCATAATTATACTCAGGCTGAATTTGTACAAAAAAGTTTTCAATTGGCCAAACACGAGTAAAGGCGCCGATACCCAATCTAAAATTTTTACTTTTGATGGAATTAATTTCAGAAGCGTCGTATACTTCATAATAAAGATTCATAGCTAATCCGCCATCAACATAAGCATTGAAACTTTTAATCAATTCTGGGTTCAGTCCCACTTGAAAGGCATGTGATCCGCCACCTAATACAAGTCCGCCACCAATAAAGACGGGTCTGCTATCAAGAATATCATTAGTGATCACCGTATTTTGACAAAGTGAAGCAGTACTAAAGAAAAGAAAGGCGAAGACTAAATTTTTTTTAAAGCTCATATTGAATTCTATATTTAAAGTAAAGTTATTATTTAAGGTCGAAAATTTTACCTGGATTTAAAATTTGGTTTGGATCAAATGTTTTTTTAATGCCCCGCATAATTTCAAGTGATACCTCGTCAAATAAAACAGGCATATAAGATTTTTGAATGAGGCCAATACCATGTTCTCCACTAATGGTACCACCTAATCCCTTTACTAAAATAAAAAGTTGTGTCAAAATTGCATTCATCTCCTGACTACCATAACTTTTTTTAATGCTAGGATGATTAATTCTTATATGTAAATTGCCATCACCTGCATGGCCATAACACACTACCTTAAATCCATTTTTTACTCCTAATTCCTTCACCCCTTTTATTAATTGAGGGAGTGCGGCTCTTGGAACAACCGTATCTTCTTCAATGGTATACCCAGCCGACACCGCTGCTTCATTGGCTCGTCGGCGTATTTTCCATAATTCATTTTTTTGTTGCGCATCATCTGCAAAAAATAATTCACCCGCCTCATATTGAGCTAATACCTCAGCAATAGCTTCCATTTCACTCATTAATACTTCCATGTTATTGCCATCCACCTCGATGATTAAATGGGCTGCTAAATTTTCGGTCAAAGGGATGGCTGTGCTGTCTAATAATTTGGAAGCTAAAGTGATGGCGTCAATTTCCATTAATTCCATGGCACTTGGCGTGATGCCCGCTCTAAAAATAGCACTCACCGCTTCACTTGCCTTTTCAAGACTATTAAAAGGAGCCAACATTAGTAAATCAAATTTTGGATGGGGTATCAACCTTAATACAATTTTTGTAACAATACCTAATGTGCCTTCACTACCCACAATGAGTTGTGTGATATTATATCCAGTTGCATTTTTTAATACATTGGATCCTGTCCAAATAATTTCTCCAGTAGGAAGTACTACTTCTAAATTTAAAACGTAATCTTTTACGACACCATATTTTACCGCTTTAGGTCCGCCAGAATTTTCAGCGATATTACCACCTATAAAACAACTTCCCTTGCTCGCAGGGTCAGGAGGATAAAACAATCCTTTTTCTTTGACAGCATTTTGTAATACTTCGGTAATCACACCTGGTTCGGTGGTGACTTGTAAATTTCGTTCATCAATTTCCAAAATTGAATTGAATCGTTCCATGGAAATCACCAAACCTCCCAAATGGGGAAGTGCCCCTCCAGTTAATCCAGTACCCGCACCTCTTGGGGTGACAGGTATTAAATATTCATTACAAATTTTTAATAGTTGTGCAATTTCATTTGCATGTCTAGGTTTAACGACAACCTGTGGGGCATAGTGGAGTTGTTCCGTTTCATCTTTACCGTATTTTTCAATACTATCGGTATCAGTAAAAACGAAGTCAGCACCTAAAATAATTTTGAATTGTTCTAGTAGTGGTGGTGTAATAGCATTCATTACAGTGAAGTTTAAAATAAACCGTACAACATACCGTCTACTTTGCTGATAATTTCGCCTAAATCCTCCTCGGATTCTCCGAATTTATTTTTATCGCAATCTATAATTAACAATGGCCCTTCTTTATAACCTTCAATCCATTTATTATAGTATTCGTTTAACTTTTTTAAATAGTCTAAACGAATATTTTCTTCATATTCCCTTCCTCTTTTTTGAATTTGAGAAACAAGGGTAGGAACAGATGCTTTTAAGTAAATTAATAAGTCGGGTGGTTGAACCATTGTTTTAATGGTGCTAAAAAATCCATAATAATTATCATAATCACGCTTACTCATCAAACCCATTTCATGTAAGTTGGGGGCAAAAATATTAGCGTCTTCGTAAATAGTGCGATCCTGTATAATCGTTTCGGTACCTCTTTGAATATCTAAAATTTGATTCAAACGACCGTGTAAAAAATAAATCTGTAAGTTAAAACTCCAACGAGGCATGTCATCATAAAAATCGGTCAAATAGGGATTGTGGTCCACATCTTCAAATTGAGGAATCCAACGATAATGCTTACTTAACATCTCCGTTAAAGTAGTTTTACCTGCGCCTATATTGCCGGCGACTGCAACGTGTTTTGGTTTTTTAGCTTTTGCCATGATAGTGAAAATACAAAATAGTTGATGTACTATTTATTTTTTTAAAAGTTTTATAGGTAATCCATCCCAATTGTTTTGCGAACCAGAGAAAGGGTGCCCGAAGCGCTTGCTCTAGCCTTGTCTGCCCCTTGCTTAATGATCTTTAATAAATGGGCCTTGTTGTTTTGTAAATCAGTGGCTTGTGAACGGATAGGGCTTATAAAATGCACCATATCCTCGGCTAATTGCTTTTTCATATCGCCGTATCTTATAATGCAATTTCCCTCGGAACTATTATTAAAATCCTCCTCAAATTTTTTAACAGTATCGGGGGTGCTCACTAAACCCATTAAAGTAAATAAGTTTTGGATATAATCTGGTTTTACCGAATTGGGGCTTAAAGGGCCTGGATCCGTTTTGGCTTTCATTACTTTTTTACGAATCAAATCATCGGTATCTGCTAAAAACAAAGTCGTCATTTGATTTTCACTTTTGCTCATTTTTCCCTCGCCATCCAATCCTAATATTTTTACCAAATCACTATTGTAATTAAATGCATAAGGTAATGGAAAAGTTTCACCATACCTATGGTTAAAACGTTCTGCAAAGTTGCGTGCCATTTCCAAATTTTGTTCTTGGTCTTTACCCACTGGCACTTTCACTGCACGGTGAATTAAAATATCAGCAGCTTGTAAAACAGGGTAGGTTAATAATCCTGCGTTTACATTATCGGGCTGCATGCGCACTTTGTCTTTAAAAGTGGTTGTTTTTTCCAACTCCCCTTTATAAGACAACATATTTAAATACAAATATAATTCTGCAATTTCTGGAACATCACTTTGTACATAAAGGGAAACTTTGTTGGGATCCAAACCGCATGCAATATTTTCGGCCACTACTCTTAATACACTTTGTTGTAATTCCTTTGTGTCGGGATGGGTGGTTAAACTATGCCAGTTGGCTACAAAAAAGTAACAATTAAAGTCATCTTGCATACGCACATAATTGCGCATGGCACCAAAATAGTTCCCTAAATGCAAAAACCCAGTAGGCCTAATTCCGCTTAATACAATTTCCTTTTCCATAGCTGTGCGAAGATAATGAAATGGGAACCCATTTTTTGCCATCTTTTTGGGATATTTGTGCAGAATCTAAAAAAATTAGTTTGAGTCAAGCCTCACTTTTATCTAGTCCTATTGAATACCTTAAGGGGGTGGGCCCGCTTAGGGCTGATCTGCTTAAAAAGGAGCTAGAAATATACACTTTTGGTGATTTGTTGCAGCATTTCCCGCATAGACATATAGATAAAACTAAGCTGCATACCATCAGCTCCATTAACCCTGATCAGGATTATATTCACGTAAAAGGGGTGTTACAAGGTGTCGAAATGATTGGGGAGCGACGCGCTAAAAGGATGGTTGCGCAATTAAGGGACGAAACGGGTCAATTGGAACTCGCTTGGTTTCAAGGCATTAATTGGGTTCAGAAAAATTTAGTGGAGGGTCAATTGTATTTAGTATTTGGCCGGGTTAGTTTTTTTAATGGACGGGCACAAATTGTACACCCCGAAATTGAGCCCTATGTGGCCATGACGCAAGGACAAAAGTCATTATTAGAACCGGTGTACTCTTCGACCGAAAAATTAAAAGCAAGGGGATTGAATGGGAAACAAATTGGGAAACTCACACAAACCTTGTTCCAACAAATAAGTGAAAGGGACTTGCCCGAAAATTTACCAATTGCTTTATTAACAAATCGACTTAGCAGATGGGAGGCTTTTAGGCAGGTGCATTTTCCTACTTCAGCTACTTTATATAAAAAAGCATTAGACCGATTAATTTTCGAGGAATTATTTATTGCACAACTTCGAATTCATTTAATAAAAATTCAAAGACATAAAAATAGTAAGGGACACTTATTTGAAAAAGTCGGAGATCATTTTAATGAATTTTATAATCAATATTTACCCTTTGAATTAACTGGTGCGCAAAAAAGAGTGTTTAAAGAAATTAGAGTAGATACCGCTAAGGGCAAACAGATGAATAGATTATTGCAAGGAGATGTGGGCAGTGGAAAAACGATGGTTGCATTATTAAGTATGTTGCTTGCGGCAGATAATGGATTTCAAAGTTGTATCATGGCCCCTACGGAGATCTTGGCTCAGCAACACTATGCGAGCTTGAGTGATTTATTAAAATCAATGCCTCTTGAAATTGCATTACTTACAGGAAGTACTAAAGTGGCCGAAAGAAGACGCATATTAAAAGGCTTGGCCGACGATACGATTCATTTTGTGGTAGGGACACATGCGATCATTGAAGAAGTAGTGCAGTTTAAAAATTTAGGATTGGCGGTCATTGACGAACAACATCGATTTGGGGTTGCGCAACGCGCACAACTTTGGAAAAAGGCGGTTATTCCTCCGCATGTTTTAGTGATGACGGCAACACCTATTCCACGAACATTAGCGATGACTGCCTATGGAGATTTAGATTATAGTGTGATGGATGAATTGCCTCCTGGAAGACAAGCCATTAAAACGGTGCATCGTTATGAAACCACGCGGGCGAATGTGATGGACTTTGTGAAAACAGAAATAATGAAAGGTCGTCAAGCTTACTATGTATATCCATTAATTGAGGAAAGTGAAAAAATGAGTTATGAGGATTTAATGCAAGGATATGAACAAGTAAAAAGTCATTTTCCAGAACCCAAGTATAAAATAAGCATGGTACACGGCCGACAAAAAAGCGTTGAAAAGCAAACCAATATGAAGCGTTTTGTGAGTGGAGATACACAAATATTAGTGGGTACTACAGTTATAGAAGTAGGGGTGAATGTGCCCAATGCTTCGGTGATGGTGATTGAGAGTTCTGAAAAATTTGGACTTTCTCAGTTGCACCAATTACGCGGTCGAGTGGGCAGGGGTTCTGAGCAAAGTTATTGTATACTTTTAAGCAGTGTAAAGGCCAGTCGTGAAGCCAAGGAGCGTTTAAAAATCATGTGCAGTACCACCGATGGTTTTGTAATAGCAGAAAAAGATTTGGAATTAAGGGGGCCTGGAGATATTGATGGAACCAGACAAAGTGGGGCCTTGAATTTTAAGTTGGCCAATATCATAAATGATCGAGCTAACTTAGAATTAGCCAAGGAAGCGGCGGCCAGCATCAGTGAAAAGGACCCCACCTTAAGCTTGCCCGAACATCAAAGCACAAAATTGTTTTTACAAACCCAAAAAAACAAAATTGGATGGGGTAAGATCGCATAAGAAGCTGATTTTTTAATTAACTTGCTGAGCCCATCATGACCCATTCATTCAAAAAAAGAACAACATGAAATACACACCATTAGATTCTAAAATTTTCATACAAAACAGAAAACGCTTTGTATCAAAGATGCAAAAAAATAGCATTGCTATTATTGTGAGTAATGATGAATTCCCATACAATGCAGATGCGCTTCATAACTTTAAACAAAATACTGAAATGTTTTGGTTGTCAGGAATTGAGCAAGAGGGTTCCATGGTGATTTTGTTTCCGGATAATCCTGATCCAAAATATAGAGAAGTATTAGTGTTAATTCGTCCTCAAGAGTTAAAGGAAATTTGGGATGGTAAAAGATTAAGAGCAAATGAAGCAACAAAAATTTCAGGCATGACCACCATTGTTTGGATAGATGTTTTAGATGGTTTATTACAACCTTGGATTCACTTAGCGGATGCTATTTATTTGGATTCAAATGAAAATGATCGTAAGAATAATTTAATCCGCACTAATGAGTATAGGTTTATAGATGAAATGCAATCAAGGTATCCGCTACATCAGTATTTGAGAGCAGCAAAATTAATGAAGGAGTTACGAGGTATTAAAACTAAGGAAGAAGTGGCAGTGATTCAAAAGGCTATTGATATTACCGATGTTGCTTTTAGAAGATTACTACAATACATACAACCAGGGGTGCATGAATATGAGATTGAAGCTGAAATTTATCATTCATTTTTAAGCCAACGTGCAACAGGTGTTGCTTATCATAGCATCATTGCGAGTGGAGATAATGCGCGCACCTTACATTATAATAGTAATAATAATATTTGTAAGGATGGCGAATTGGTTTTAATGGATTTTGGTGCAGAATATGGTGGCTACTGTGCGGATTTAACAAGAACGGTACCCGTGAATGGTAAATTTACAAGACGCCAAAAACAAGTATACAATGCATGTTTACATTTACATAATTATGCAAAATCAATTTTAAAACCAGGTATTAGTATTTTAAAATATACTGATAAGGTAGGGGAGGAAGCCACACAACAATTTTTAAAAATTGGACTGTTGAAAAAGACGGAAGTAAAAAATGAAGATCCTGAAAATAGAGCATACAGAAAATATTTATACCATGGTATTTCACATCATTTAGGATTAGATGTACATGATTTAGGAACCAGAACTGCGCCTATTACTGCAGGCATGGTATTTACAATAGAGCCAGGTATTTACATAAAAGAAGAAGGGATGGGTGTAAGAATTGAAAATAATTTCTGGATAACAGCCAATGGAAATCAGGATCTAATGAAAAATATTCCAATTACGGCAGAGGAAATTGAAGCACTCATGAAACGAAACAAAAAATAAAGCATGGCTTCATTTAAAAATCAAATTCCTAATTTAATTACACTCCTTAATTTATTTTTTGGATGTTGGGCTATTGTGTATGTGTTTCAAGCAGGCGCTATAGCTTCCATCGATGAAACAGGAGGCATGATTATTGAAATGCCAGAGCAACTGTATATGGCGAGTTTATTTATAGCCATTGCGGCAGTAATTGATTTTTTTGATGGATTTGTAGCAAGACTATTAAATGTTTCATCGGAAATGGGGAAGCAATTAGATTCACTTGCAGATGTGGTGAGTTTCGGAGTTGCTCCTGCTTGTATTGTATTTCAATTTTTGAGAATGGCCTTAGCCAATGATGTAAATGCTTTAAGTCATAATTCCCTTTTACTAGCACCTGCCTTTTTAATTCCAATGGCTGGAGCCTTTCGATTAGGTAGATTTAATTTGGATACGACACAAACTACTTATTTTAAAGGGGTGCCTATCCCGATGATTGGTATATTAACAGCTTCATTTCCATTGATCTATTGGCATTCGGGTGGAGCAGCACAAATTTTATTAACTCCTATATTTTGGTATGTATATATTGTAATTGTGAGTTATTTAATGGTGATGAGTCTGCCTATGTTAGCACTAAAAGGGCTGTCGAATAAACGAAAATTAGTCATACCATTATTATTAGTCGCTATTGAAATAGCAGTCACCGGATTTTTTTATAAATGGCTGGCCATTCCATTTGGCTTTATGGGGTATTGCTTAGTATCTTTGCTGTACAAAAAAACAATCATTCAATAGTTTTATATGATATACCAAGTTCAAATTAAAGTCATGCCATTAAAGGATTTATTAGACCCACAAGGCAAAGCCGTGTTAGGTGGTTTACATAATTTAGGCATGAAAGGGATAAGTGATGTAAGGGTGGGTAAACATATCACTTTACAAATAGAAGCAGCCTCCGAGACGGAAGCAAAATCAGTGGCCGAAGAAGCTAGTAAAAAATTATTAGCCAACGCGGTAATGGAATATTTTGAAATTGAAATTGTTCAATAGTTCACTGGCAATTTCCACTTTTTAATTACTTAATTATTTCCATGTTATACTTAGTGCCTACACCTATTGGAAATTTAAAAGATTTTACTTTTAGAGCAATTGAGGTTTTGCAATCGGTTGATTTTATTTTATGTGAAGACACACGTACTTCATCTAAATTATTACAGCATTATAAAATACATAAGCCATTAACGCCTTATCATCAACACAATGAACATAAAGTGTTGGATCATTTGGTGCAACAATTACAAGCTGGAAAAAATATCGCATTAATTACAGACGCAGGGACACCAGGTATTTCGGATCCTGCTTTTTTATTGGTACGCGCATGTAAAACAGCCGGTGTGGCCATCACAAGTTTACCAGGTGCTACCGCATTTGTACCTGCGTTAGTGAATAGTGGATTACCTGCAACTCGTTTTATTTTTGAAGGGTTCATTCCCTTAAAAAAGGGACGCAAAACATTAATGGAATCCTTAGCCAATGAGGAGCGCACCATGATTTTTTACGAAAGTCCTATGCGCCTTGTAAAAACCTTGGAATTATTCGCCACCCACTTTGGCGCTGAGCGAAAAGCATCCGTGAGTAGGGAGTTAACAAAGATTTACGAGGAGAACATTTCAGATACATTAGTAAACCTAGTCAAATATTTTTCTGAAAAGCAGGTAAAAGGCGAAATTGTCATCGTCGTGGAAGGTAAAAATGATTAAATTAGCTTCTTAATTTAATCTTATGATCAAGAAGTTTTTTCTATTCATTATTGGCATTTTTACATTTATTAATTTATTAGTGGCACAAGCCGATCGTTGGCAACAACATATCGACTATAAAATTAAAGCAGCATTGGATGTCACTACCAATGTTGTAAAGGGAACGGAGGAGGTAGTTTATACCAATAATTCAACAGACACTTTACGAAAAGTATATTTTCATTTATACTGGAATGCATTTCAACCCAATTCTTCAATGGATATTCGCAGTAGAGAGTTAGGTAAAAATACCATGACCAGTAGAAGAGGTGATATTATTAAAGATTGGGATGCGCGTGTCACGGATCGTATTCAAAAATTAACACCCACTGAAATTGGATATCAAAGAGTAAGCGCTATTACTATTAATGGCAAGGCGCAGAAATTAATTGAACACGAAACTATTTTAGAAGTGCAATTGACCAATCCAATTGCACCCAAGACAGCTACAAAATTATCATTAGTATTTGAAGCACAAGTGCCTAAGCAAATTCGTCGTTCAGGAAGGGACAATGCCGAAGGTGTTCGTTATTCTATGAGTCAGTGGTATCCTAAAATGGTGGAGTATGATTATCAAGGTTGGAATACCAATGCTTATATAGCACGTGAGTTTTATGGTGTATGGGGCAATTTTGATGTGAGTTTGCAATTAGATAAATCATACATGGTTGCCGCCACAGGGGTGCTACAAAATCCAAATTCAATACCTACAAAAGAGGGTTTGCAAACTTGGAATTTTAAAGGAAATAATGTGCATGATTTTGTATGGGCTGCCGATAATCAATTCAAACATTTATCTAAGGAAGTACGCAAAGGTTTAACGATACATGTTTATTATAAGGAAAAAAATGCGAGTACAGATAGCGCATGGGCAAACGTCTTATGGGCAGCGGAAAAAGCATTGCCTTTTATTGAAAAAAACTTTGGAGCGTATCCATATCCTCAGTATTCATTTATTCAAGGAGGTGATGGAGGAATGGAATATGCAATGGCCACTTTAATCAAAGGACCAAGTTTAGGAACTGTTTTTCATGAGTGGATGCACAATTGGTATCAACAAATATTAGGTACCAACGAAAGTTTGTATGCATGGATGGACGAAGGGTTTGCAACATTTGCTGAAAGCAAAGTATCAAGATGGTATGATGCTAATGTGGCTGCACAATCTCCTTTTATCAGTGAAAAAGCAAAATTCCAAGTAGCTGCAAATATTGCTCGAGCTAAATTAGACTTACCCTTGACTCAAGCTGGTAGCTATAATGGTTACTTAGCTTTAGTGAAAAGCGGACTTGAAGAGCCATTAACAACACATGCCGATCATTTTAATACCAACTATGCCTATAGTAATGCTGCTTATTCGAAAGGAGCAACATTTTTAGGTGTGCTAGGATATATTGTAGGGGATTCGGTGCGCGATGTGATTATGATGAATTATTATAACACTTGGAAATTTAAGCATCCCAATGCCAATGACTTTATTCGTGTTGCAGAAAAAACAAGTGGTATACAATTACAATGGTTTAAAGAATATTGGGTGAACTCAACTAAGACCATCGATTATGGATTGAACGATATTCAAGCAGGTAATAACACCGCCATCATTAGTATTCAACGCAATGGTAAATTACCTATGCCTATTGAAGTACTTATCACTTATAAGGACGGTACAAGTGAGCTGCATTATATGCCATTAGATCTCATGTTAGGAGGGAAGAAGGAGGAAGGTGGGATGCAACGTATTGTTCATCGTGAATGGCAATGGGGAGCACCTACTTATACTTTTGAAACCACAAAGCCGTTATCGGCATTAAAGTCAATCGAAATTGATCCTAGCTTTCGAATGCCAGATATCAATAGAACTAATAATAAATTGGAAATACCTAACTAAGGTTTCTTTACTTGTATGATAAATTTTTCCTGAAAATATTCCTCTGGAAATATATCATAGATGGACATCATTTTAGGACGCACACCACTTTCGAAAATTTCTTGGTGTAAATCACCCCCTTTAAGGCAAATCAATCCGTTGGGTTGGTTTGCCTTTTTTATAAGCAAGGGTCCAGCCCATTGCCATAAATCTCTTAGTGGCGCCACTGCGCGACTAATGGCGTAATCAAATTTTTTATTTTTAATTTCTTCAACCCTGGTATGTTTTGTTGTAATATTTTTAATCCCTGCCATCTCGCATACGGCGTCCACCACTTTTAGTTTTTTTGCAATACTATCTACGGCATAAAATTGTACATCTGGAAAAAAGATAGCAAGGGGTACACTAGGGAAGCCACCACCACAACCAATATCAATCACCTGTGTGCCTTTTTCCCATTCTGCAATGGCTGCAATGGATAGGCTATGTAGTACATGGTGTAAATAAAGTTGGTCAATATCTTTACGAGATACCACATTGATTTTTGCGTTCCAATCCTTGTATGCTTCTTCCAATGACGCAAACTGTTGCAGTTGATGCGGCGTGAAGTCGGCAAAATATTTAGTGATTAGTTCCAATTTTTCTGTGGGGCTTTCCATACGCTAGGCAAGGTAAATAAATAATAGAACATAGACCAAAAATCAAATAAAATGAACCAAGGCCATAAATCTAATTCATTTAATTTTTTCATCGTCGTGCGTAAAATACTGCCTTGCACCAGCATCCTTAATGCCCATAAACTGATGACAAGTATATATTGTTGGGTAAAAAATAAAGATGTAATTAAAACGGGGTAAACTAAAAATTGGCTCAACGCGAAAATACCTAATAAGGCAGCGTGCTTTTTTTTATAATATTTACTTGTAGTATAGTGGCGGTATTTTTGATTCATCCAATCATGAAAAGTTGTCTTGGGTTCACTGATGGTATGGGCATCATGTTCAATTACGATAGCTGTATTTTTATTAGTAGCCACTTGATTAATAAATAAATCATCGTCACCGCTTGGCATTTGATTGATCGAAGAAAATCCTTTATTACGTAAAAAAACTTCTTTCTTATAGGACAAATTACGACCCACGCCCATATAAGGCAAGCCTGCTAATGCATAAGAGAAATATTGAAGTGCCGTTTGAAAAGTTTCAAAACGAATTAACTTATTTAAAATGCCAGGCTTCTTTCTGTATGCGCCATAGCCTAATACAATTTCTATATCATCATCGTATCCATCTTGCATTAACTGCATCCAATGCTCACTTGCAGGAACGCAGTCGGCATCGGTTAATAATAAAGTTTCATTTTTAGCGGATTTGATACCAATAGACAAGGGAAATTTTTTCCCATTGATCATCTTTGCTTCCTGAGAAAGTAAAACTGGGTTTAAATTTTTGAATGATTTTTTAAATTCTTCAATTAAATATTTTGTTTCATCTTCTGAATTATCGTTCACTAAAACAACCTCGTGTGTAGTACTGTATTGTTGGACCAAAACCCCTGGCAAATTATTGGCTAAGTTAGGTGCTTCATCGCGGGCACATATGACTACCGAAATAGGATGCTCCACATGAACCTGCTTTGTTTTTTTCTTATAAACCGATAATCTTAAAAAGAAAAATAAGTAATAAAATAGCTGAATGGCAATAATAAGTATAAAGGCGCCTATCATGATAGGTGCCATCATTGGGTTGGTTAGCATGTTACAAAAGTAAAGCAAGCTTGCCCAGTTATTTCACCCCAATAATGAATGTGGAAAACATCCTTTTTGACCTTACCTTTGTCCCATGGCGGCACTCACATTTGAACTTCAAACTCAAAGTAAAATTGGCTCGGCTAGGGCAGGTAAAATAACCACCGATCATGGGGTGATTGAAACCCCTATATTTATGCCTGTGGGTACGGTTGGTTCGGTAAAAGCCGTCACGCAACAACAACTCAAGAAGGATATTCATGCACAAATCATACTTGGGAATACCTATCATTTATATTTACGACCAGGATTAGAAGTGCTTGAAGCTGCTGGCGGATTGCACCAGTTCATGGGATGGGATCGGCCCATATTAACAGACAGTGGAGGTTACCAAGTTTTTTCATTAGCCAATAATCGTAAAATTAAACCGGAGGGTGTGGTGTTTCAGTCACATATAGATGGGAGCAAACATTTATTTAGCCCTGAAAAAGTGATGGATATTCAAAGGAGTATTGGAGGAGATATCATTATGGCATTTGATGAATGCCCGCCCTTCCCAAGTGAATATGAGTATGTTAAAAAGAGTATGGATTTAACGCATGTTTGGTTGGATAAATGTGTTCATCAGTTTGATAACACACCCGACAAATATGGTTATACACAAAATTTATTCCCCATAGTACAAGGCGGCATATATGAAGATTTACGAAAAGCATCTTGTGAATATATTAGTTCAAAAAATGCAGTGGGAAATGCCATTGGCGGATTAAGTGTGGGGGAGCCTGAACAACAATTATATGATTTTACAGCACTTTGTTGTGAAAACCTTCCAGTTCATAAACCTAGGTATTTAATGGGAGTGGGCACACCATGGAATATATTGGAAGCCATCGATTTAGGAGTGGATATGTTTGATTGTGTCATGCCTACCCGCAATGGCCGTAACGGTATGATTTTTACAACACAAGGGGTTATTAATATTAGAAACTTAAAATGGGCAAAGGACTTTACGCCATTAGATCCAGGCCTGCCTAATGAGCTGAGCCAATATTATACCAAGGCTTATTGCAGACATTTGTTTGTGGCAGATGAAATATTGGGCTTACAATTAGCCAGTATTCAAAATCTATCTTTTTATCTTTGGTTGGTGGGGGAGGCGCGTGTGCATATTCAGGCTGGAGATTATTCGAGTTGGAAAAAATCAATGGTAGAACAAATTAGTAAACGCTTATAATTTAAATAGTAACCTTGAAAAAATTAGACTGGTACATATTAAAAAAATTCTTGGCTGTTTTTGTTTTCTCCATATGTTTATTTGCAGTCATTGCTATAGTCATTGATGCAAGTGAAAAAACGGATGACTTTGTAAAGTCAGGTTTATCTGCGGGTGAAATCGTCACACATTATTATTATGGCTTTATTCCACATATCATTGCTTTATTATTTCCTTTATTTGTTTTTATCGCTGTTATTTTCTTTACTTCAAAGATGGCGGAGCAGACTGAAATTGTTGCCATCATTGCAAGCGGCACTTCCTATAACCGTTGGCTTAGGCCCTATGTTTTTGGAGGATGTTTTTTAGGTTTATTTTTATGGGTATCCAATCAATGGATCATACCTAAAGCTGAAAAAATTAGGGGAGGATTTGAGGCGGCTTATGTAGATGCCCATTCTTCATACAATGCATTACTGCAATCTTCCTCGGATATTTATTTTAAAATTGACTCAGTCACTTATGCTGGTATATATAACTACGATACTGCCAATAATAGAGGAGGCACTTTTTTTTCTTATAAAGTAAAAAATGGTAAAGTGATTTCTAATACTAGGGCAGATATGATTTTGTATGATACAGCAAACAAGGATTGGTTATTAAATGATGTATTGGAACGCAAAGTATTTGAAAATAGAGAGGAGGTGAGTTATACGCCAAGTGTACACAAAAAATTTTCATTTAAGCCAGTTGATTTAGAAAAAGACAGATATACTAAAGACAAACTCACCACGCCTCAACTCATAAATCAAATTGAATTAGAAGAAATGAGAGGCTCTGAAGGATTAAATGAATTAAAGATTGAAAGGTATCGCCGAGATGCTACAGCTGTTACGGTATTACTTTTAACTTTAATTGGTGCAATCATCGCAGGTCGAAAAGTGAGAGGCGGAAGTGGCTCACATTTGGCTATGGGATTCACTATTGCTGCATTATTCATAATTACCGATAGGTTCTCCACCATTTTTTCAACCAAGGGGAATTTACCACCCATGTTAGCTGCTTGGATACCCAATATGATTTTTATTTGGGTGGTCTACTATTTGTATAAAAAAGCACCAAAATAAGCCGGTTTTTTAGTTAACTTTGTGTCCAAATTTAAAAGGGTTTTAATAAAATATTTGTTGTATGGAAGATATAAAGGATCGGTTTGAGAAAAAAGCAACGGCGGCCGCCATTGAAATAAAAGAATTACTAAAACAGCACGGTGATAAAAAGGTGGGCGAAGTGACCTTGGCGCAGGTGTATCAAGGTATGCGTGGTATTACTGGCTTAGTTACTGAAACTAGTTTATTAGATCCACAAGAAGGCATAAGATTCAGAGGGTTTTCTATTCCTGAATTACAAACAAAATTACCAAAGGCGCCTAAAGGCGACGAGCCCTTACCTGAAGGTTTATTTTATTTAATGATGATTGGTGAAATTCCAAATGATTCTGATGTAAAGGAAATCACTAGTAATTGGCAGCGTCGTAGTCATGTTCCTTCACATGTTTTTGATGTGATTGATGCATTGCCTTTGTCAACACATCCGATGACTATGTTTGTTGCAGGGGTCATGGCATTACAAACTGAAAGTAAATTTTCACAGGGGTATGCTAAAGGAATGAATAAAAAAGATTACTGGCAATATACTTATGATGATTCGATGGATTTAATTGCACGCTTACCTAGAGTAGCTGCATATATATACCGAAGAAAATATAAAAATAGTGAACACATTCATCCCAATGGTTTATTAGATTGGGCAGGAAACTTGGCATACATGATGGGCTTTGAAGATGAAACCACAAAGGAATTAATGCGCTTGTATATGACAATACATGCCGATCATGAAGGAGGAAATGTATCAGCACACACAACTCATTTAGTAGGATCTGCTTTAAGCGATCCGTATTTAAGTTATGCAGCAGGTATGAATGGACTAGCTGGTCCATTGCATGGATTAGCCAATCAAGAAGTGATTAAGTGGATATTTGAAATGCAAGAAACGATTGGAACAGATGAGCCTACTACCGCTCAAATTGCTGAATATGTTCAAAAAACTTTAACATCAGGAAAAGTAGTTCCAGGTTATGGACATGCTGTATTGCGAAAAACAGATCCAAGATTTACAGCCCAAATGGCTTTTGGTAAAAAGCATTTACCTGATGATAAGTTGGTGAATACTGTTTGGAAAATTTATGAAACAGTCCCACCTATTTTAGAATCATTAGGAAAAGTAAAAAATCCTTGGCCTAATGTAGATGCACACAGCGGTGCCTTGTTAGTACATTATGGTATCGTTGAATATGAATTTTATACCGTTTTGTTTGCAGTCAGCAGAGCCTTAGGTGTTTTAGCAAGTTTAACATGGGATCGTGCTTTAGGGTTCCCATTAGAACGACCAAAATCCGTGACCACTGATGCAGTCAAACTTTGGATCGAAGGGAAAGGTGATATTTAATGTCTATCTTAACTCGATTACCTTATACTCGTAAAGTGTTTAAAAAATATGCTTCAAAATAAAGTAAATATATTTTTTCATTTTACATTAATATGTATAACTGTATTTGCTTTTTCTTGTAGTAAGGAGACGGATGATAAAATAGTCCCACCTGTTTATACTATTTCATATACAATAGATTCAGCTTTAAATCCTTCAGGTACAAGATCTCTAATGGTTGATAAAAATGGCTTTTATCATATGCCATTAAATCCATCAACGAATCAAAGTTTTTCAAGAATCACGGGTAGGGTTCTAGTCAATAGAAAGCCAAATCCAATTCCTTCGCCTGTTGATTTTAGAGTCGAATGGGAATCTGATCACTATTGGCTTTTAAAGCCTGGTGATAATGTCGCAATGATTTATAAAACTTATTTTAATCCTTATACTGGTAAGTTAACGACTGTTGAATTAGGCTTGTTAAAATCCTATGCTTCTTATTTAGTGCCTACTGTTAATGGCACATCCTATTCCAACTCAAGCACAGGAGAAATCAATACTATTTTTGGCCCCATTTATGCAATGAAAGGAGATACGGTAACGGTAGTAGGTAATTTAAAATATTCAATGGAAGTGCCCGTGGATAAGCTGTTTTCAAAAATTATATTTGACTCAATACAAAGAGTTACCAAATTCGTTTTAGAATAAGGGGGTTAACTTTAAACTGTTTTAATTCTTCCTTTGTATTTTAAAGTATTTGAGCTTACTTTTGCTGCCTCTTAGGGGAATTACAGTTGTTGAGAAAATATTAATACTTTATTTACCTGCTTCTAATTATTACTAATGGGTACATTTGTATATCCTTTATTAGTATAAATACTGCAAAAACAAATCTTTCAATTGTGTTTATTTGATTTCATAAAAAAATGAACAAAATGAAACAATTTAATAGATGGATATTTTTTGGATTTGCTTCACTTTCGTTATTATTTACGATTACAATTTATAGTTGTAGTAAGAATCAATTGCAAGTCAATCAAAACGTTATCCTATCGGACTCGTCGTTAGCAAAGCAAATTTCTTTATCAACTGAGTTCAAATCCATATTACTTAATATAAGTGATATTGAAACTATAATAAAAAATAATTCACTTCCACAACAAGAAAGAATTATTGATAAAAATGATTTTAATGAAGCAGCTTCTATAGAAAATGAAAATGCTCTAAAAATATTTCTTTTGAAATTAGGGTACAAAAATGCCGATATAATTGTTAAACATACGATTACTAATAACACTTTATTTTTAGAAGTATTTGCGGCATTTCCTGAACTCCATAAGCGCAATAAGGAATGTCTTTTAGCGATATTCAATGTATGTCGTCAAAGAAAGTGGACAGTTTAGTTGTAGAGGGTTTCGTTGTTTAAATGTAGGATTTTTTCTTTTAAAAATAGTTGTTTTCGTCTTTTTAGGGACTGTTGTTTAATGAGTGCTCTTTTCTGTAGGATTT
>JAPLEJ010000052.1 GCA_026391435.1 Bacteroidota bacterium | reverse complement strand
AAAATGACGTCTGATTTAATTTTTTTGATGCTGTAACCTTTACCTGTATTTTTCAATTATACAGTTACTGTTATTTCCAAACTTTCAAAGATCTTTTGTGTTTATTTTGCGCGCTATTATTCGTAGCGGGGTGCAAAGGTAGGCACATTTATGTTGATAGCCAAACTTTATATGAAATAATTATTAATTATTTTTCAATGAGTTAGGCCACATAATTTCCAAGAACTAACCTCTTTTTTTAAAGAGGGACGGCAAAGATACAGCTGTTATTTAGATTCACCAATTATTGATGAATATATTTTTAACTTTTTTCAATGTAAATGCCGCTTCAGAGAACAATCCGTAGTGATGTTTTATCGCTAACGGGCGGCAAAGATAGGGAGTGAACGCTACTGACCAAATAATATGTATACTATTTTTGATTTTTTTTCGTTCAAGCCCTTCAAAATGTGATGATTATGGAATAATAGTCAATACTAGTAGGGCTTTTGCTATTCCCCTATTTTTTAAAAATAACTAGGGTATTCTATGGCAGATAAATACAATCCATGGGCTGGGGTCGAAAAATCCACTTTCTGTTCATCTTTAGTTGCGATTATTTCATGCCATTGCTCCAAAGAAATGATACCCCTTCCGACCTGCAGCATCGTGCCTACCAAACCACGAATCATCCCTCTTAAAAATCGATTGGAATCGATGTGAAAGGAAAAGTCTTGTGTATCCCAATGCCAATAAGCCTTTGAGACTTTACAATCAAAGGTATTTACTTGGGTATTTTTCTTAGAAAAGCTTTCGAAATTTGAATAAGTTAAAAGACTATCGGCAGCAGCTTGCATTAAATCATGGTCAACAGGATAGGGATAATACCAGGATCTGCCTTCTAAAAAGGGATTCTTGAAGGTATGTATCTTATATAGATAAGAACGCTTAATGGCATCAAAGCGCGCATGCGCTTCCATTGGCACTTCGTACATCCCTTTAATCACAATGGAATTGGGTAAAATCGCATTTAAATTATAAATATGCTTCGCCTGAATATCGAGGGCAGAATCAAAATGTAGAAAATTTTGCAGTGCATGGACTCCTGCATCAGTTCGAGAAGCCCCTGTTAAGGCAATGGGCGCTCTGTATAAAGTAGCTAATGCATTTTCAATACTTCCTTGGATGGTTTGTTGATTTATTTGAATCTGAAAACCACCAAATGCTGCACCATCATAGCTTACTTCAATAAAATACCTTTTCATTCATCACTTAATTTGACCACTAAACTACTTATTTTTTAGTTAGTCCTCTTTTTAACAATTGAATTTCAAAAATTTTAATAAGTTAGTAACTAATTTTACGTCCATACGTTGTTATAAAAATCATTCTAAAAAAAGTTATATGAAAATGAATTTACAAAAGTATCTAGTCCTTGTTTGTTTTTTAATCTTAGCTAATTCAATTTTAAAAGCACAGGAAATAATAAAGGAAGATACCAGTTGGAAAAAAAATTACCGCAGTTTCCCAACTAAAGAAAATGACTTAGTACATACCAAATTGGTAGCACATTTTGATTACACCAATTCAACATTGAATGGAGAAGCTTGGCTTGAATTACATCCACATTTTTATGCTACTAACCTTTTGAAATTAGATGCTAAAGGAATGGACATATATAATGTGAGCATGGTGAGTATAGACAAAAATGCATCTGTCAATAAACCATTAAAATATACTTATGATGGATTGATATTAAATATCGAATTAGATAAAACTTATACTGCAACTCAAAACTATACTATCTATATTAAATATACTGCCAAACCCAATGAATATAAGGCTAAAGGCAGTGCTGCTATTACTGATGCTAAAGGATTGTATTTTATAAATCCACTGGGCAAAGACAAAAATAAACCTACACAAATTTGGACACAGGGCGAAACCGAAGGAACCTCTGTTTGGATTCCAATTATTGATAAACCGAATCAAAAATGTACACAAGAATTTCAATTATATGTACCTAGTAAATATGTATCCTTATCCAATGGACTATTAGTGAAGCAAGTGCCGCAAAATGATGGTACTCGTTTGGATGTTTGGAAAATGGATCAAGTACATGCTCCTTATTTATTTTTTATTGGCATTGGAGATTATGCAGTTGTAAAAGATTCATATAAAGGCAAGGAAGTGAATTATTATATTGAAAAAGAATATGAAAAACAAGCGCGTCAAATTTATGGTAAGACACCTCAAATGATAGCTTTGTATGAAAAATTATTAGGCGTACCCTACCCTTGGGCAAAGTACGCTCAAATAAGTGGTCGTGATTATGTGAGTGGCGCTATGGAAAATACAAGCTGCACCCTTCACAGCGATGCGGTGCAACAAGATGCTAGAGAATTAAAAGATGGTAATGCCTGGGAAGGGACCATTGCACATGAATTATTTCACCAATGGTTTGGCGACTTAGTAACAGCCGAAAGCTGGAGTAATATAACAGTGAATGAAAGCTTTGCAGATTATAGTCAAACCCTGTGGCTTGAAAATAGCAAAGGCAAGGATGCTGGCGACTATGAAAACTATACGGGACTTAGAAATTATTTTAGCAGCCCAAATGATGCAGAAAAAAACTTAGTCCGCTTTTATTATGGTGAAAGAGAGGATGTGTTTGATTTGGTGAGCTATCAAAAAGGGGGTAGAATTTTACATATGCTTCGTCATTTTGTAGGAGATGACGCCTTTTTCAAATCGCTAAATAAGTACTTAACAGATAATAAATTTTCGAACGGAAGCGCTATTAAATTGAAATTAGCATTTGAAGCAGTAACAGGCAAGGATTTGAATTGGTTTTTTAACCAATGGTATTTTGGAAATAACCATCCTTTTATAAGTATCACGCAGCAATATGATATTAATAAGAAACAAGTTTTAGTAAAATTGAACCAAACTCAAGTACATAATAAATTATTTGAAATCCCAGTTGGCATTGATGTTTATGTAGATGGTAAAAGAAATCATTATGAAGTTTGGGTTAAAAACAAAGTTGATAGCTTTTACTTTCCTGCAGCAAAAGCGCCAGATAATGTGAATGTTGATAATGATAAAATATTATTGTGGGTGAAAAATGACAGTAAGCCACTGAGCCAATTTATTTACCAATATTACCACGCCCGTAATTTTATGGATAGATATGAAGCTGTAAGTGAAGCTGCTGAAAATTTAAAAAATAGCGAAGCACAGCAATTAATACAAGATGCCATGAAAGATACTTTTTACATCATTCGCGGTAAAGCAATTAATAGCTTGAATCCTGCTACCATCACAGAGCCCTTAGAAAAAATTATTTTTAATATCGCAGATAAAGACCCTTCTAATACTGTGAGAGAAGAAGCCATTAATACACTTGGCGCTTTAAATAAGGAAGTATATAAAGATAAAATGATTACCTGGGCGCATGATTCATCTTATTCTATTGCGGGCGCTGCATTAGACGCACTTGACGAAATAGATTCAACAACTGCAAAACAAATTGCTTTTTCATTTTCGAAACAAGTGATTAAAAAGCGATTAAATACGACTGTTACTAAATTATTGGCCAAATATGTTTGATTTTATCGCTGATAAATATGAGACTTTAAATATTCAGTCTGAAGAGAAGTTCCAAATGACCATGCCCTTTACAAAATTACTCATCAATACTACGAACGAAGTTAAATTTAAACGAGGCATTGATTTAATTGTATCTTTTAGAGAATCTATCCCTGTTGGATACAGAGTACAAACAGATCCTTTCTTTAATGTAAGAGTACTAGCGGAGATTTTGAAAGCCAAAAAACAACTAGGACAACAAAACTTGGTGAATATTGTAAGTAGCCAATTACCCAAATTTTAAACCATTTCCAGTTATAAAAAAACCCTTCCAATTTTGGAGGGGTTTTTTATTTATAAGTATTTATTAAAAATCATATGATGAAGTTCATTTTATGAAGCTGGGCTTACCAACCACCGCTGGCACCACCACCTCCTGAACTACCGCCACCAAAACCACCAAAGCCCCCACCGCTATCTCCTCCGCCCCAACCACCGCCAGATCGGCCGCCACCACCCAATAAAGATCCTAAAAGCATACCCGTAGCTACATCACTAAAACCACTACGACCAATACTTGAGCCCCCACCGCCACCACCTCTGAGGACTAAGACGATAACAAAAATAATGATCATCAATAAGGCCCCATTATTTTTTCCTATTGGTTTTTTTGCTCTTGCTACTTTATATTCTCCCACAGCTGCTTTAGCAATATCATCTGTGGCTTTATCAATTCCTTCATAATAAGCACCTGATCTAAATGCAGGCTTTAAATCGTTATCAATGATATTTATTGCTGTGATATCTGGGATAGCGCCTTCTAAACCATATCCAACTTCAATTCGAATTTTTTTATCTTGAACGGCAATTAAAAGTAAGATACCATTATTGGTTTTTTTATTTCCAATGCCCCATGTTCTAAAAAGTTTAGTGGCATATTCTTCAATAGGATTGCCATCTAAACTGGGTAATATTACAACCGCAATTTGATTGGAACTAGAATCATCAATAAGTACCAATTTGCTTTCTAAGGCTTGCTTTTCTTGGGGACTTAATATTCCAGCAACATCGGTCACTAAAGTTGGGTTACTTGGCTTGGCTAAAACATTTTGACCTTGAACAGGAAAGAAAGTAAAGAATCCAATCAATAGAAAAAGAAAAGGTTTGATTAATTTCATTGTATTTTATTTTCCTATCATGATTTCGTCAGATAATTCATTGTCGTCTGTAATGCGGTCATATGGAAAATGATTCGTTAAAGCTTTACCAATGGAATCAATTACCTGAACCATCCCTTGGACATAATTTGAATTTTTGAAATGGGCAATCATGTCTTGCACTTGTTGATTCCAATACGCCTCCCCTACTTTTTCATGTATGCCTTGATCTCCATAGATAGCCAATTTTTTATCCTTCACTGCCACATAAACCAATACCCCATTTTTTTCTTGCGTATTGCCCATTTTATGTTTAGTGAATTTTTCAGCTGCTCTTTGAAGCGCATCCATATTTTTAGGAATCCGATTCTCCACATACACGCGAATTTCTCCGCTTGTTGTTTTTTCGGCAGATTGAATCGCCTGGACAAGCAATTGCTTGTCCGAGGCACTCAATAATTTATCTGCATGTGATTTAAATAAAGAAAGTGGATTCCACATGTATTTTATTAATTAAAGTAAGTTTAGAATTTAACTTCTGGTGCTTTAGATGCAGCTTCATCCGCTTTAAATCCTTCTTTAGTTTTGAAACCAAAAGCGCCAGCTAATAAATTAATAGGGAATGACCTTGCTTGTTTATTGTATTCAGCAACAGCAGCATTAAAATCATTTCTTGAAACTTTAATTCTATTTTCAGTTCCTTCTAATTGCGCTTGTAAACCACGGAAGGCTTCATTTGCTTTTAGGTTAGGGTAGTTTTCAGACACGACCATTAAACGGCCCAATGCTTGAGACAACTGACCTTGATTGGCTTGGAATTGTTGTAATTTTTCAGGCGTCAAATCCTTCGCATCTACTTTCATTTGAGTAGCACTTGCGCGAGCAGCGATCACATTTTCTAAAGTTGTTTTTTCAAAATTAGCTTCTCCTTTTACCGAAGCAACTAAATTAGGAATCAAGTCGGCACGACGTTGATAATCACTTTGTACATTGTTCCAAGATTGTTTAACATTTTCATCTTGATTAATCAATCCATTGTAACCATTACAACCGTACCCAATTAATATAACGAGTACACCTAAAAAAATGAATAAGCCTAAATTTTTGCGTAACATAGTTTTGTATTTGTTTGTAAAGTTAGTGCAAAGCAGATGCCAAACTTTTCGTATGACGGAATTACATGACAAAAAAATCCCCCCAGCTAGGCTGAGGGGTATAAATTAACAAGATTTTAGACTTCTATCCCTTCATGGCGGCTATTCCTGGAAGGATTTTACCTTCAAAATACTCCAACATCGCTCCGCCGCCTGTACTTACATAACTTACTTTATCATTGAAACCAAACTGGTTCACGGCTGACACACTGTCGCCACCTCCTACCAAACTAAAAGCGCCATTTTGAGTGGCTTCAGCTACTGCTACGGCAATGGCTTTTGTTCCTGCTTGGAAATTTTCCATTTCAAAAACCCCCATAGGACCATTCCATAAAATAGTTTTACTTGCTAAAATTACTTTTGCAAATAGTTCTCTTGATTTCTCACCCACATCTAATCCTTCCCAGCCATCAGGAATTTCACCGCTTGCGCAGTTTTGTGTGTTGGCGGTATTACTAAAATCATCTGCTACTATATTATCAACTGGAAGGTGAATTTGAACGCCTTTGGCTTTTGCCTTTGCTAAAATTTCAAGTGCTAAAGGCATGCGATCATCTTCATGAATTGATTTTCCAATTTTACCACCTTGTGCTTTAAAAAAAGTATATGCCATACCGCCACCAATAATAATATCAGTAGCACGATCTAATAAATTTTCAATAATTAAAATTTTATCTGACACTTTCGCGCCGCCAATAATTGCAGTAAAAGGTTTTTGTGCAGCATGCATTACTTTTTCGGCACTCACCACTTCTCCTTCCATCACCAAACCAAATGTTCTATTAGCTGGTGAAAAGAATTGAGCAATGATGGCCGTAGATGCGTGTGCACGATGCGCGGTACCAAAAGCATCATTGACATATACATCTCCTAATTTTGATAATTTTTCTGCAAAAGCGATATCTCCTTTTTCTTCCTCTTTATAAAAACGTAGGTTCTCTAATAATAAAACTTGACCTGGTTGTAATGCTGCTGCTTTATCTACCGCTTCCGAACCAATACAATCATTGGCAAACTCAACAGTAACACCGCCTAATAATTCAGATAAATGGGAAACAATATGTTTTAAAGAAAATTGATTCGTGGGACCGTCCTTAGGACGACCTAAGTGACTCATTAAAATAACACTACCGCCATCCTTCAAAATTTTTGAAATGGTGGGCAGGGTGGCACGCATACGATTATCATCTGTAATCTCAAACTGTTCATTTAAGGGTACATTAAAATCGACACGAATTAAAGCCTTCTTGCCTGCGAATGAAAAATCTTTAAATGAACTCATAGTGTATATTTTTTCTTTTATATTCTAATTAAAAATGCCCTCCCGAGGGAAGGCATTTATTTTATAAAATCTTATTTTATTTTACTTGCGAAATATTTCACGGTACGCACTAGTTGGCTTACATAACTCATTTCATTATCGTACCAGCTTACTGTTTTAACCATTTGAACATCCCCTTGTGTCATCACTTTAGTTTGTGTTGCGTCAAATAAAGAACCGTAAGAAATTCCAATTACATCAGAACTTACAATTTCATCTTCGGTGTATCCAAAAGATTCGTTAGCTGCTGCTTTCATTGCTGCATTTACTTCTTCTACAGTTACTTTCTTAGATAAGATAGTGGTTAATTCAGTTAAAGAACCCGTAATCGTTGGAACTCGTTGTGCAGATCCATCTAATTTACCTTTTAAAGAAGGCAATACTAAACCAATTGCTTTTGCAGCACCAGTACTGTTAGGTACAATGTTTGCTGCTGCTGCACGCGCACGACGTAAATCACCTTTTGGATGAGGTCCGTCTAATGTGTTTTGATCATTGGTATAAGCATGCACCGTTAACATTAAACCTGTAACAATACCGAACTTGTCTTCTAATACTTTCGCCATTGGAGCTAAACAGTTGGTGGTACAAGATGCACCAGAGATCACTGTTTCAGTACCATCTAAAATTTCATGATTGGTATTAAACACTACTGTTTTCATATCACCGGTTGCTGGAGCAGAAATAACCACTCTCTTCGCACCTGCTTTAATATGTAACTCCGCTTTTTCTTTATCTGTAAAAAATCCGGTAGATTCAATCACAACATCTACATTATGCGCTCCCCAAGGAATTTGAGAAGGATCTTTTTGTGCATAAATTTTTACAGCATGTCCGTTAACAATAATTGAATCTTCTGTAGCAGAAACTTCTGCAGCAAAACGACCTTGTGCACTATCATATTTTAATAAATGCGCCAATACTTTAGGAGAAGTAAGGTCATTAATGGCCACAACCTCAATTCCGTCCATATTATAAATTTGACGAAAAACTAAACGACCGATGCGGCCAAAACCATTAATTGCTACTTTAACTGAACTCATTGTAATCGATTTATTTTTGATTAGGAAACGCAAAGTTACCATCTTTTTAAAAAATAAGCTCTAAATAAGTAAGAATAAATCAACAAAATCAAGGTTTTAAACAAACAACTGATCGTATTTGACCAAAATGGGGCATTTGATTGGTTTTGCTTCATACTTTGCAAAACCCCCTACCATATTGATATTCACTTAAAAAATCAAAAATCTTTTGGCAGTAAAGCGTTTGGGTGCTATTTTTGCGACCCTAATAACATAGTGGACTTTGGAGCGTTCGACTAAGGGTTAGGTCACCTCCCTTTCACGGAGGTAATACGGGTTCGAATCCCGTACGCTCTACGAAACGAGAACCAAGGCTACTTCCAACGAGGTAGCCTTTCTCATTTTCCTCCGAAACCCTTGCTACACTTGAGATTAGAGAGACCACACTATTCACTCTTGGAGTTCGAACTCGCTTATTTTCCTTATCATACCTCATTCCCTCTGGGAACA